>DASXBW010000130.1:0-15053 GCA_036491495.1 Casimicrobiaceae bacterium | reverse complement strand
CGCCCCACGCCTTCGCGAGCTGGATCGCGGTGACGCCGATGCCGCTCGAGCCGCCGTGCACGAGGAGCGTCTCGCCGCGCTCGAGGTGCGCGCGGTCGAACACGTTCGACCAGACGGTGAAGAAGGTCTCGGGCAGGCTCGCCGACTCGACGTCGCTCAGCTTGCCCGGGCTCGGCAGGCACTGGCCGATCGGCGCGACGCAGAGCTCGGCATAGCCGCCGCCGGCCACCAGCGCGCAGACGCGCGCGCCGATGGCGAGCCCGGCCGCCGCGAGGGCCTCGCGATCGCCCTCGACGATCGTCCCCGCGACTTCGAGCCCCGGGATGTCGGAAGCGCCGGGCGGCACCGGATAGAGGCCCTTTCGCTGCAGCACGTCGGGCCGGTTGACTCCCGACGCGGCGACCCGGATCAGCGCCTCGCCGGCACCGGGCTTCGGGTCGGGGCGCTCGACCGGCCGCAGGACGTCGGCCGGACCGGGCGCCGAGATCTCGATCGCTTTCACGATTGCCCCGCGGGCGTCACTCGTGCGCCACGGGAGCGGCGTACTCGCGCGGCGGCGCATCGCGGTCGAGCAGCGCCTTCATCGACAGCTTGACGCGGCCCTTGTCGTCGGTCTCGAGGACCTTGACGCGAACGATCTGGCCTTCCTTCAGGTAGTCGCTGACCTTCTCGACGCGCTGGTTCGCGATCTGGCTGATGTGGAGCAGGCCGTCCTTGCCGGGCAGCAGGTTCACGAGCGCGCCGAAGTCGAGGATCTTGGTGACCGGCCCTTCGTAGATCTTGCCGACCTCGACCTCCGCCGTGATCTCCTCGATGCGCTTCCTCGCGTGCGCCGCCTTGTCGGCGTCGGTCGAGGCGATCGTGATCGTTCCGTCCTCGCCGATGTCGATCGTCGTTCCCGTTTCCTCGGTGAGCGCGCGGATCGTCGCGCCGCCCTTGCCGATCACGTCGCGGATCTTCTCCGGGTTGATCTTGAATGTCATCATCCGCGGAGCGTGCTGCGAAATCTCGGTGCGTGCATGCGGCATCGCTTCCTGCATGTGATGCAGGATGTGCAGGCGGCCTTCTTTCGCCTGCGACAGCGCGACCGCCATGATCTCCTTGGTGATGCCCTGGATCTTGATGTCCATCTGCAGCGCGGTGACGCCGCGGTCGGTTCCGGCAACCTTGAAATCCATGTCGCCGAGATGATCCTCGTCGCCGAGGATGTCGGAGAGCACCGCGAAACGGTTGCCGTCCTTGATCAGCCCCATCGCGATGCCGGCGACGTGAGCCTTGAGCGGAACGCCGGCGTCCATCAATGCGAGGCTCGCGCCGCAGACCGACGCCATGGAAGAGCTGCCGTTGGATTCGGTGATCTCGGAGACGACACGAATCGAGTACGCGAACTCGTCGGCGGTCGGCAGCACGGCGATCAAAGCCCGCTTGGCGAGCCTTCCATGACCGATTTCGCGTCGCTTCGGGCTGCCGACGCGGCCGGTTTCACCGGTGGCATACGGCGGCATGTTGTAGTGGAACATGAAACGCTCGCGATACTCGCCCATCAAAGCGTCGATGATCTGCTCGTCGCGCGCCGTGCCCAGCGTCGCCACGACCATCGCTTGCGTTTCGCCACGCGTGAAGAGCGCGGAGCCGTGCGTGCGTGGCAGCAAGCCGGTGCGAATCGAGATCGGGCGCACGGTGCGCGTGTCGCGGCCGTCGATGCGCGGCTCTCCGGACAGGATGTCGTTACGAACGTGCTTCGCCTCGAGATCGAAGAGGAAATTTCTGACTTGGTTCGCGTAGCCCGGTGGCGCGTCGGCGGGAATGCATTCCGCCTCGACCTTCGCCGCGACTTCCTTCAGTCGCTGTTGACGCGCCTGCTTCTGATGCAACCCATACGCGGCGCGAAGATCGCTTTCCGCCAACTGAGTCACCTTGTCGACCAGCGCCTGGTCCTTCGGCTCAGCCTTCCAGTCCCAGAGCGGCTTGCCGGCTTCCTCGACCAGCTCGTGAATCAGGTTAATCACCGCCTGCTGCTGCTGGTGGCCGAACACCACCGCGCCGAGCATCACTTCCTCGGGCAGTTCCTTCGCTTCCGATTCGACCATCAATACCGCGGCCTCGGTGCCTGCGACGACGAGATCGAGCTTGGAGCTTGTCATCAGCTCGGTCTTGCTCGGATTAAGGACGTACTGGTCGTCGATGTAACCGACGCGCGCGGCGCCGATCGGACCGTCAAACGGCATCCCGGACAACGCTATGGCCGCCGAAGCGCCGATCAAGGCCGGGATATCGGGATCGATTTCCGGGTCGACCGACATCACGGTCGCGACCACCTGCACCTCGTTGTAGAAGCCCTCGGGAAATAAAGGCCGGATCGGACGATCGATCAGGCGGCAGGTCAGCGTTTCCTTTTCCGACGGCCGGCCCTCGCGCTTGAAAAAGCCCCCGGGAATGCGTCCGGCGGCGTAAGTCTTTTCCTGATAGTCGACCGTCAACGGGAAAAAGTCCTGCCCCGGTTTGGCCTTCTTGGCGGCGACGGCGGTCACCAGAACCACGCTGTCGCCAAGGCTTACCAGCACGGCGCCGCCTGCTTGGCGAGCGATCTCGCCGGTTTCCAGCGTCAGCGTGTGCTGGCCATAAGGTATCGATTTCTTGGTTGCGGTTGGCACGTTTATCCTCGAGGTCCGAAAGCAGCAATGGCCGTCTGAGGTGTCACCTCAGTTGCTACCTCAGCTGTCACCCGAGGCGCGGCCATTGATACCTTGATTGTCAGCAGAGTCGCTGGCTTATCTGACACGCCAGCCAAAAGGAGTTGAAAACATACGAGTCGATCGATAGTCGCCGCTTGAGGATGCGGAAGGCATACATAAGCGCTGCAAGCTTGCGGCCGCTACTTGCGCAGCCCCAGCTTCTCGATCAGCACGCGGTAGCTGTCGGTATTGCGCGTCTTCAAATAGTCGAGCAGCTTGCGCCGCCGCGACACCATCCGCAGCAGACCGCGCCGCGAGTGATGGTCTTTGACATTGCTCTTGAAATGATCATTGAGGCCATTGATGCGCGCGGTCAACAACGCGACCTGAACCTCGGGCGACCCGGTGTCGCCGGTTGCGCGCTGATGCTCGGCGATGACCTTCGCCTTGTCTTGAACCGTGACTGCCATGCTGTGGTACTCCAACTTTCGCGAAAGAGCGGAATTGTAACTTGAAAAGTGCTTAGGATTCAAGCGATTCGACAGGTGGACGCGCGCTGTCGGAAGCCGCGGTGGAAGCCCCGCCAACGGTCAGTCTTCGCGGCCGCACGGTTCCTGCGGCGGCAACCGCAATGCCGACAAATCCTTCGGCCATGTAGACGCGATAAGTGGCATCGGGAAGCCCGGCTCGCGCCACCGACTGGCCTTGCACGAATCGCAGCGCCTCGAAGGGCTCGAGATCGATTCTGGGCAGCGGCGCGACCAACGCGTCCGGGGGAAGGAGGCGCGCGTCGCATTCGTCGTCGCTCAAGCCCGCCAGCGTCTCCAGCGTGTAGCTCGCGCTCAAGCGTAACCCGCCGGTCTCGAGCCTGCGCAGCGCCGCCAGATGCGCGCCGCAGCCAAGCGCCAAACCGATGTCTTCAGCCAGGACGCGGACGTAGGTTCCCTTGCCGCAACGAATCGTCAGTGACAGGTCGGGAGATGCATACGCGTCCAGCGTCATCGAGTGTATGACGACTCCGCGCCCCGGGCGCGGAATCTCGACGCCCTCGCGAGCATATTCGTAATAATTGCGGCCCTGATACTTGAGGGCGGAATGGCGGGGAGGAATTTGGGTGATGCGCCCGATGAAGCGCGGCAGGATCGCCTCGACTTCCTGCGTGGTAACCGCCACATCGCGCGTTTGCAGCACCTCGCCTTCGGCATCGCCTGTCGTCGTAGTCGTGCCGAGGCGAACGGTCGCGGCATAGGTCTTGTCGGCATCCAGCAACATGTGCGCGAACTTGGTCGCTTCACCGAAACAGATCGGCAACAAGCCGCTTGCCAGCGGATCGAGCGTTCCGGTGTGCCCCGCCTTTTCGGCGCGAAACCGGCGCTTGGTCTGCTGCAATGCGGCGTTGGACGACAACCCGACGGGCTTGTCCAGGAGCAGGACGCCGTCGACGCGGCGGCGCAAAAGCGGCGCCGGTCTGGAACCGCGCATTAGTGGCCTGTGACGTCCGATTCGGTACCGAGCGCAGCGGTATGGCGCGGCGATCCGCGCCGAGCCTCAGTTGGCAAATGAGGCGCTGCAGCGAAGCAAGGGTGATTCCCCTTGCGAGCTGCGGCAACGCAGCGATCGGCGTGGAGCCTCACTTGGCAACTGAGCCAGACAGTATCGAATTGGGCGTTACAGGCCACTAGCTGGGGTGCTTGCGGTCTTCGGCGACAGCGTCGTCGATCAGCTTGGACAGGCGAAGCCCCGATTCGATGGAGTCGTCATAAACGAAATGAAGCTGCGGCACCGAATAGAGCTTGAACCGGTGCGCGAGCTCGGTGCGCAGATATCCTGCCGAATGCTGCAGGGCCGCGACCGCGGTCGCCGCATGCTCCTTGCCGGCGAGATGCGTGAAAAAAATCTTGGCGTGCGAGAGGTCGGGCGACACTTCGACCGCGGTGACCGTGACCATGCCGATCCGAGGATCCTTGACGTGGAGGCGCAGCAGGTCGGCAAGCTCGCGCTGGATCTGATCGCCGACACGTTGCGCGCGCTGTGAGTTCTTTTTCATCGCCCTACTTCCACATGCGTCCTGCAGCCGGCCTACAAGCTTCGCGACACTTCCACGATCTCGTAGACTTCGAGCTGATCGCCCTTTTCGATCTCGTTGTAGTTCTTCAACGACAAGCCACACTCGAACCCCGCCTTGACTTCGCGCACGTCGTCCTTGAAGCGCTTGAGCGAATCGAGCTCGCCGTCGAAGACGACGATGCTATCGCGCAGCAACCTGACCTTCGCGCCGCGGCGGACCACTCCCTCAAGTACGTAGCAACCGGCGACGGTGCCGACCTTGGAGATCTTGTAGACCTCGCGCACTTCGACCAAGCCGAGTTGGCTCTCTTTTTTCTCGGGTGTGAGCATGCCGGAGAGCGCCGCCTTCACCTCGTCGACGGCTTCGTAGATGATGGTGTAGTAACGGATGTCCACGCCCGAATGCGCGGCCAGCTTGCGCGCGGCAACGTCAGCCCGGGTGTTGAAGCCGATGATGACGGCCTTGGACGCGAGTGCCAGGTTGACGTCGGACTCGGTGATGCCGCCGACGGCGGCGTGCACGATGTTGACCTTCACTTCGTCGGTCGACAATTTCGACAGTGCATTTGCCAGCGCTTCGTAGCTTCCCTGCACGTCGGCTTTGACGATGAGCGCCAGAGACTTGATCTCGCTTTCGGCGAGCTGCTCGAACATGTTCTCCAGTTTTGCCGCCTGCTGCTTGGCAAGCTTGACGTCGCGGAACTTGCCCTGCCGGAAGAGCGCGATCTCGCGCGCCTTGCGCTCGTCGCCGAGAACCATCACCTCCTCGCCAGCCAGCGGCACGTCGGAGAGGCCCTGAATCTCGACGGGAATCGCCGGGCCGGCCGAGCTCACCGACTTGCCTGCTTCATCGGTCATGGCGCGCACGCGGCCGAAGACCGCGCCGGCGAGAACGATGTCCCCGCGCTTGAGCGTTCCGGAATGCACAAGTATGGTCGCCACCGGTCCCTTGCCCTTGTCCAAACGGGATTCGATGACGATGCCCTTGGCCGGCGCGTCCTTCGGCGCCTTGAGCTCGAGCACCTCTGCCTGCAGCAGTATCGCGTCGAGCAGATTGTCGAGTCCCTTGCCAGTCTTTGCCGACACCTGCACGAACTGCACGTCGCCGCCGTACTCTTCCGGCAGCACGCTCTCCGCAACGAGCTCCTGCTTCACGCGATCGGGATTCGCCTCCGGCTTGTCGATCTTGTTGATGGCGACAACGATCGGAACGTTGCCGGCCTTGGCGTGCGCGATGGCCTCCTTGGTCTGCGGCATGACGCCGTCGTCGGCGGCGACCACCAGCACCACGATATCGGTTACCTTGGCGCCGCGGGCACGCATGGCGGTAAACGCCTCATGGCCCGGTGTGTCCAGAAACGTGATCACACCCTTAGCCGTCTCGACGTGGTAGGCGCCGATGTGCTGAGTGATGCCACCGGCTTCGCCGCTCGCCACGCGGGTGCGACGAATGGTGTCGAGCAGCGACGTCTTGCCATGGTCGACGTGTCCCATGACCGTCACCACCGGAGGACGCGGCAGGGCGACCGCGGAAGTTGCCTGCGCGCTTTCGGCAAGCAAGGAATCCGGGTCGTCGAGTTTGGCGGCGATCGCCTTGTGACCCATTTCCTCGACAATGATCATCGCCGTTTCCTGATCGATGCTCTGATTGATCGTGACCATCGTGCCCAGCTTCATCATGGTCTTGATGATTTCCGCCGCCTTCACCGACATTTTTCGCGCGAGGTCGGCCACGGTGATCGTTTCCGGCACCGAGATTTCGCGGATGACCGGCTCCGGCGCGGCAGCCTGCTCGGCTTCTTCATGCTCCTCGCCATCCTCGTGGCGCTGCTTGCCAGTCTTCGGCTGCTTCCAACCTGCGCCGCCGGTGACGTCCCCGCCGCGAAGCTTGAGGGCGCGCCGACGCGCGGCCTCTTCCTGAAATGCGGTCGCGGAGGGTTTCCTCGAGGTTTTGTCCTTCTTGGCGCCCGGCTTCGAAACGGGCTTGTGCAGCGTGCCCTCTTTCGCCTTCGCGGCAGGCTTGGCTTCGGCGACGGGAGCGACAGCTTGCGCAGCTTTTGCCGCGGCAGCGGCTTCCTCGGCTGCCTTCGCCGTTATCTTGGCGGCAGCCTCCTCGGCATCTTTTTCTTTTTTCGTCTTGCGAGTTTTCGCCTGTTCCTGCTTTTGCTGCGCGTCTTCCTGCTGCTTCGCCATCAGCACCGCTGCCTTGCGCGACTCTTCCTCACGCGCCGCGATTTCGGCGGCGGTAATGACCGGCTGCGCCGGCGCCGCTTCCTCGGCTGCAGGCGCGGCATCGGCGCCGTCACGCTTGACGAAAACGCGCTTCTTGCGCACCTCGACCTGGATCGTGCGCGCGCGTCCAGCGCTGTCGGCAGCCTTGATCTCGGTCGTCGATTTCCGCGTCAGGGTGATCTTTTTCTTCGCTTCCAGGCCGCCGTGCTGCTTGCGCAAATAGTCCAGCAGCCGAGTCTTGTCCTGCTCGGAGAGCTTGTCGCCCTGCTTCTTGCCGGCAACACCCGCCGCGGCGAGCTGCTCCAGCAGCGCCCCCGAGGGGATTTTCATTTCGGTTGCGAATTGCTCTATCGTCGTCAAAGCCATTGTGTCTCTCCTGCGGTGCTGGGGCTAGGTGCCTTACCTAAGCCGCCTACTCCGCGTGCTCCGCATCTTCAAACCAGTGAGCGCGCGCCTTCATGATCAAATCCTGCGCGCGCTCGGCGGGAATCGCCGTCAGCTCGACGAGCTCGTCGACTGCGAGGTCCGCCAGCGCCTCGCGATTGGTGATGCCCTTTTCGGCGAGCAATCCCGCGGTTTCGGAATCCATCCCTTCCAACCCGAGAAGATCCTCGGATACGTTCTCGACCGACTCCTCGCGCACGATGGCCTCGGTCAGGAGCGCGTTGCGAGCGCGGCTGCGCAGCTCGTTGACGGTGTCCTCGTCGAAGGCATCGATCTCCAGCATTTCGTTCAGCGGCACGTAGGCGATTTCCTCCAGCGTCGAAAAGCCTTCCTGGATCAGGATGTCGGCCACCTCCTGGTCGACGTCGAGCTTGTCGATGTACAGCGCGCGGATCTTTTCGCTTTCCTGCTGCTGCTTTTGCTGCGATTCCTCGACGCCCATCAGGTTGATCTCCCAACCCGTAAGCTCGGAAGCGAGGCGAACGTTCTGGCCGCTGCGGCCGATCGCCATCGCCAGATTCTCCTCGTCGACGACGACATCCATGCTGTGCCGCTCCTCGTCGACCACGATGCTCGAGATCTCGGCCGGCGCGAGCGCGTTGATGACCAGCTTCGCGGGATCCTCCGAGAACAGAACGATGTCGACGCGCTCGCCGGCAAGCTCGTTGGTGACCGCGGTAACGCGCGAGCCGCGCATGCCGATACACGTTCCCTGCGGATCCAGCCGCGGATCGTTCGACTTGACCGCGATCTTCGCCCGCACGCCCGGATCGCGGGCGGCCGCCTTGATCTCGATCAGGCCTTCTTCGATTTCAGGAACTTCGAGCTCGAACAGCCGGACCAGCAGGTCCGGCGTGATGCGCGACAGCATGAGCTGCGGGCCGCGTGCCTGCGGCTCGATCTTGATCACGTAGGCGCGAATGCGATCGCCCACCCGAAGATTCTCCTTCGGAATGATCTGGTCGCGCGCAATCATGCCCTCGATGCGGCCCGATTCGATGATCACGTTGCCGCGCTCGATGCGCTTGACGGTCCCGGTCAGCAGGTTGTCCTTGCGCTCGAGAAAATCGTTGAGGATCTGCTCGCGCTCGGCGTCGCGAATCTTCTGCACGATGACCTGTTTCGCCGCCTGCGCGCCGATGCGACCGAAATCCACCGGCTCCAGCGGCTCCTCGACCACGTCGCCGATCTCCAACTCGGGATCGCGTTCGGCAGCGTCGGTGATCGCGATCTGGTGCGCCGGCTCCTCGTGCTCCTCGTCGGGCACCACGGTCCAACGGCGAAACGACTCATAATCGCCGGTCTCGCGATCGATCGACACCCTGGCGTCGATGTCCTGCGTGAAGCGCTTCTTGGTGGCGGACGCGAGCGCCGACTCCAGCGCCGTGAACACGATGTCCTTGGGGACATTCTTTTCGCGCGCCAGCGCGTCGACGAGCAACAGCAGCTCGCGATTCATCCTGTGCTTCTCCGCTTTAGCATCGGGAGCGGGCACGGGTTGCTTCGCTTTGCCTTTCGTCACCTTCTCTTTCGCCACTTTTTCCTCGGCACCGCTCGCGCGTTTTTTCATTTTGTGCTTCTCCACTCTATTCTCGGCACCAGCCGCGCCTTGTCGATGTTGGCAAGGGGTATTGCGCGTCTGCCCGTTTCTGTTTCCAAAACCACCGCGTCACCGTCGAGGCCGCGCAGCACGCCCTTCATTCGCCTCGCGTTGTCTACGCTTTCACGTAGCGTCAGCTTCACTTCCTCGCCCGCAAAGCGAGCGAAATCCGCGGCTTTCTTGAGCGCACGGTCGAGTCCGGGTGAAGAGACTTCCAGCCGTTCGTACAAAATATTCTCAACCGCGAACAGGTGCGTGAGGTGAGTCGAAACCCTAGCGCAATCCTCGACATCGACCCCTTGCGGCTTGTCGATGAAGACGCGCACCAATCCGCTCCTCGGCGACTGGTCCCAATCGACCAGCTCATAGCCCAAAGGGGGCACGGTGCGCTCCAGTATCTCGCTCAGATTCACGCTGTGTGCGTCAAAATCGAAAACCTAAAAAGCAAAAAAAAATGGGCTGTCGAGCCCATTTCTTATCTTTTACCGCTGTCGGGATTATAGCTAAAAACCGGCCCGATTTGAAGGGGGTTGGCGCACTTGCCGCGAATTGCGCGGCGGGCCTGCGGGCCCGCGGCGAGCGTGCCCCGGTCCCAATCGGCTCCGAATGACGCTTTTTCGGGCCAAAACGCTTTTTCGGGCCGAACCCTGCGCATCCTGGGGCAGAACGGGAACCCGGGCGCCGCAGCCGTTGCCCTACGGAGGGAGCGCCACAAGAATTCCCTGGGCCCCGCCGACGGCGGCAGGCCCGATCCGCAGCGACGGGAGGCTTCACATGGCTAAAAAGCCCCAAGGCCGAACACCGTCGTACCCGTCGTCGCAGCCGCTACCGCGCCGCTCGCCGCGGCAGACCCTCACGGCGAGGGCCGCCTTTGTTGGTGGCGTCATGCTGCTTCTCGTCGGGGGCTGCGCACAGGAGACTGCCAAAGCACCGTTGCCGGTGACGCCGCCCGAAGATCGGGCAAGTGCTTCGGTTATCCGGCGTCCGCTTCCCGAAACGCCGATACCCGCACCGCCCGAGACGCCCCTCGGGGTCCTGGTTCCCGCTCCCGCGCCCGCGATCGTGCTGCCGGCCAACGCGCAATACGTGTGCGTCACTGAAGCCGCCGGCCAGCGCCAGCAAACGGTCATCGAATTCTCGCCGAAAGTGGCTGGTCTTTGCCTCAAGCACCCCGAAATGGGCCCCTGCCAATACGAGCGAAATGCGTGTCGCCACAGCGGCGGGCGCGTGTTTGCCGCCCAGGGCAGGGAAATCACCATGGCGACCGAAGCCGAATACGACAAGAAGGTGATGCGGATCAGGCTGAAATCGAATTAATGCAAAGCTGCTGCGGGTCCCATCTGCTTTGTCGTGCTCAGTTGGTAACTGAGGCTCACCCCGAAAATCCTCTTTGGCCAAACCGAGGAGGTGGTGAAGTTAGCGGCGCGAGCCACCCACCGGGAGACCCGACGCGAATCGGTGGGATCGACGAGGAATAGCGAGTAGCGGCGCGAGCATCGAGCAGGCCCGGCGCCCGCGGCAGAACGCGCTCGTTAGCTTCCTAAGCTACTTGCCGGTCGCCGGCGGTGGACTCGGTACTGGATTCAGATTGATGGTGACCCCGCGCTTTCGCAGCTCGTCGACAATCAGCTTGGCGTTCTGATTGCCGCCCTCCGCAAGCTGTGCCGTCTCGCGCGCGACGGTGTCCAATGTGTCACGCAGTTTCTTGGAATCCTGAACATTCTTCTCCTGTGCGGCGATGGTTGCGCGCATGTTGTCCCGCTCCTTCAGGAGCTGCGCGGCTTGAAAGCAGGACCAGCCCGCGACCGCGAACGCCAGCAGCAGCAGCGGAAGGAAGGGGCTTCGCTGCAACGTACGGTGCCACGGCGGTTCTTCGGGCGGCATGGTGTCATTTGTCCTTGGCACTTTTCCGAGCCTCGCCCTGACCTGGTACGGCAGCGCCAGCCGCGGCGCTCGGGGCGACCGGCGGTGTCACCGTTACCGTGAAGCCGCGCCGTGCGAGCAGGTCGGCCAGCGCACTATCCTTGGTGCGCACCGACAAATCGGCCAGCGCCTTGATGATTTCCTGAAACAGCGTCTCGAGCTGCGCGCTCTGTTGCACGTATTGCGCGCGTCCTGCGATTTCGGTCTGCAGGTCGCGGTTCTGGCCGTAGAGCACAATGTTAGTCGCAGTCAATGCCACCGCAACTGCGGCAACCAGAGTCAGGCTCCAGAACTGCCAAGGCTTGAGCACTTCCGTCCTCGGATTGCGATTCGCGGGGGCCGATTGTAGCGGAGTCATTGCCGCGGGACCACATGGCCCGGGTAGAGCCGGCGCGGCAGACCGCCGCAGGGCGGCCCGCCGTGCTAAGCATTCAATGGCTGGTGACGGACGATCGGCCGCTTCCTCGACGTACGCGATACGCCAGCATCGCCATCGCCAGCGCGGCCAAGCCGAGGGTGCCTGGCTCGGGTACCGTGTTGCTTCGCCTCACGACATTGCCTTCGATCACGAGCGTGATGTCGCCCACGGCCGCAGAGTAGCCGCTCGCGTTGTGCCCGATGCCGTGGAGCACGATGGTGTCGATGGAGCTCCCGAGGTTGGCGGTGTTGAAGGCGAGCCCGAGCGGCCCTGCGGTGAACTGCTGAGCAGTGAGGTCGAAGAACGGATTGAATCCAGTCTCACTGAAATCGAGCGGATCCAGGAACTGGAATGTTCCGTTCAAAAGATCAGCTGGCCCGGGAGCGCCGTTGCCGGCGAAAAGCGAGCTCAACAATACGCCCGAGCCTTGAAACTGGGTGCCGAAGTCGAGCGTATAGGTCGAGCCCGTGTGCGAGAAGCTCCCGGCACCGGAACCGAACACGAATGCAGACTGGGCGAAATTGTTGACTTGCCCCATCACGCCCACATTCACGGCATTGAGCTCGAGATCCGCCAGCTCGCTGTCGTGGCTGGACGCGCCGAAGATCACGCTGCCGCCGAAGATGCCCGCCGTGCCGGTATTCATCGCCACGTGCAGGCCCGTTCCATTCGTTTCCCCCGCGGCGAGCCCGTTGGCTCCCAGGTTCCCGCTGCCCGTAAACCCGCTGCTCGCCGAGGTGAAGCTCATGAGCAGGGAATCATTGAGCGCACCGTTCGCCGCGTTGGTGACCGACACATTCGCCTGTGGCGCGGGGTCAACGACATGCACGATCCCCAGATTGATCGGTTGCGCCGTGTTCACCTGCGCGACCGCGGGCGTGTAGACATGCCCGGTAAGCGCAACGCTTCCCGTGCCAACGCCGAGATCCGGGGCACCTGTCGTGCCGGCGCCCGTGGACACGAAATTGAGCGCCTGGCTGCCGGTAAACGTCGCCGACGTCCCGGTGTTGAGACTCACCTGGATCGCGCTGCTGGTGCCTTGCGCCGCGAGGTTGCTCACGCTCCCCGAGCCGGTAAAGCCGCCCGCGGGCGTGCTGGCCAGCGTTCCGCGCGTGACGTTCAAGCCTTCGGTAAACGCGTCCGGTGAACTGTTGGTGATGCTCACGGCACCGGTCAGATGGCTCGTGTCGCCAACCCCGCCGACACGCCCTGCCAGCGTCAATGCGCTGGTGTTCTGCTGCGGATTGGCGAGGCGATACACGTTGCCCGACACGTTGACGTTTTGCGAGGGAAGATTCAGCTGGCAATTGGGCGAGCAGTTGCCGATGTTGCTGGCATCGGACACGAAGGCTACCGTTGCCGTGCCGGCAATGTGTCCGGCGGCCGAAGTGTTCATCCCGACCTGCAGGCTCGAGTTGTTCGTGCTTCCCGGTGAGAGGAGATTGAACGAGCCCGAGGCGGTGATCGGCGCATTGCCGGTGATGCTGGCATTGAGCGCCGCCTGCGGGTTGCCTGTCGCCTGATTCGTCACGCTGACGAAGGCCGTCGGGGACGTGTTATTGATGCGCACGTTACCCAGATTGATGGTTGGATTATTGATCACCGGAATCGCCTGGTCGACGACGTTGGCAGCGATCGTACCGATCACGCCAAAGGAACTCGATCCGGCCGACGCAGAGCCGAGCCCGTTGCTGACGCCGTTCACGGTACCGTTGGTGGTGTAGTTGATCGCGATGGCGCCATTGACGGAGCCCGCCGAGCCGGTGTCGACATGCACCACCATGCTGCTGTTGTTGGTGGCGCCCGCCAGCAGCGAGCCGATCGATCCCGTCCCACTGATCCGGTTCGCTCCGGTTCCCGATGAAACACCGAAGGCCGCGCCGAGATCTTCGACGAAGCCGGCGGCTCCCGTGGCTATGTTGGATATGCTCAATCCCTGCGACACGTTCTGCCCGACCTGCACCGTGCCGAAGTTGAGGCTGGTCGGGCTGTTGAGCTGGCCGATCGCCGCCTGGTAGACGTTGCCCGACACGGTGATCGTTTGCGCGCCCACGCTCGTGTTCCCCAGACCGCTGGTGCCGGTGCCGTTGGAGACGTAGTTGACGGTCACCGTGCCGGTCCGTGCGCCGGACGCGCTAGTATCCACGCCCACGCTCATCGCCGTATTGTTGGAGCTTCCACCGGGTACGCCTCCAGCGCCGAGACCTCCGGTGATGGAGCCAGCGTTGTTGGTTGCCGACCTGGTGTTGGCGCCAAAACTCGCGTTCAGCACCTCGGTGAACGACCCGGCGGGCGCGGTGTTGGCGACGGTCAGCGCTTGACTATTGGTCCCGCCGACGCGCTGATTGGCGATCGTTGCCGGAGACGGTGTCGCGTTGCCCGCCGCGAGGTTGTACGCCGCCGCGCCGGCACCGAGAACAATGTTCATCGTCTGACCGGCGACATTGTCGAAGTTGTTCGCGATGTGCACCGCTTGACCGCTGAGGGCCGACTGCGCTCCAGCCGTGGCCGCCGTGTAGGTCACCGCAAGATTGCCGGTGCTAGAACCTAGAGCCAGCGGTCCCCAGTTGCCCGCGGTCACTCCCGATCCGCTCAGCCGAGAATCGGTGATGTTGCCGCCGTTCACCGCGGTTTGAATCGCCCCTAACAAGCTCGGGCCCGACGTGCCGGTGTTGCCGATCTGATAGTTGAATGAGGTCGCCGCCCCCACATGCACGTTGCCGATCGTCAGCGTCAGCGTCGGTGTGGTCGTGGTCCCGTTGGTAACCGCCGCACCGCTGATCGCCTGCGCGACGTCGCCTGCAGCGAGGATCTGGCCGGTCCCGCTGACGTTGGCGTGGTTGTTGAAGCTGTTTCCGGTGCCGAAGTTGGCGTTGTTATAAGCTGTGGAGACGGTGATGTTGTTGGTGCCGAGGGTGAGAGCGGCCGGTGTCGTTCCATTGTTCGTCAGCGTGCCCACGGTGCTGTTGGCGCCGATCGTCAGCGTCCCCGCCGCATCGATCCGCGCGGTCCCGGTCGTGCCGGTGAACCCTTGATTAGCGTTGATCGTGCCGCTGATCGCATTGACCAAGCCGGTGTTGGTGAACGGCACGGTGGCTGTTAGTATGCCGCCGTTGCTGGCAGCGAAGGTGCCGTTGTTCGTCAGGCCGCCGCCAGGCAAAGTCAGCGTGCCGATCCCGGCCGAGCTATTGGCATTGACCGTGCCGCCGTTGATCAGCGTCCCGCCGCTCCCGACAATCCCGGTGCCCTGGATGGTGTTGTCGACATTGGTCAGCGTGTAGCCGTTGCCTGTGAGCGAGGCGTTGCCACCGCCGGACGCCGTGGTCAGGTTCACGGTGCCGCCGCCGTTCAGCGTCAACGTGTTGCTGTTGACGGACAGACTCCCGTCGGCACCGCCGCCGCCGTTCACCTGGAGCGTGCCGTGGTTGGTGATCGTCCCGCGGATCAAGGTGTTGGCGTGGTCGGTCAGCAACATCCCGTTGAGGGTCACCGCGCCCGCAACGGTGCCGCCGTCGAGGATGGCGTTGCCGACGCTCGTCAAGGTCCCGCCGAGCGTGTTGTTCAGCGTTCCGCCCTGAATCGTCGCCCCGGCCAACCGCACGGTGCTGGTGTTGTCGCCGACCGTGATGTTGCCGTTGGCGTTGTTGACGGTCGATTGGATAACCAACGTGCCGCCGTTCGTCGCTTCCAGCAA
>DASXBW010000129.1:0-13336 GCA_036491495.1 Casimicrobiaceae bacterium | reverse complement strand
CCGCCGATTGGCCACCCACAATCGGCACTTCCCAACCCTCGACGATGTCGTGGACGCGGTGTGCGAACGCTTCGCGCTTTGGGCAAAGCCGAATCGGCAGTTGGCACGATTATGCGCCATTACTTAAGTCGTTATGTATAGTACCGAGTCGGAGGGTCCGAAGATAAAAGAGCGGATCTCGCCCCGAACTATCGAGTGAATCTCCGACTGAAGCACATTGGCGCATGGCAGCGACCGATGCAACCTTAAGCGGCCGATCGCACCTTCAGCTTGGTGCCGCGGCAGGCGGCGACGGCCTCGCGAATGGCCTCGATTGCCGCGGGCCGCGGAAAGCTCTTGCGATAGGCGAGGGCGATGCGCCGCGATGGCACTGGCTTGGCGAATGGCACCGGCACCACCAGCCGGCTATGGTATTTCGGCGTCAATGCATCGCGCGGCAGGACGGAAATGCCCAAGCCGGACGCCACCATGTTGCGGATGGTCTCCAGCGAATTGCTGCGTGTCACCGGCGCGTCGCCGCGGTTGAGTTCCGGGCAGCTTTCGAGCACCTGGTCACGAAAGCAGTGACCGACGTTGAGCAGAATCGCGTGCTCGCCGGCCAACTCGGAGGGTTCGATCGTCTTCCGTTTAGCCCACGGATGACGCTGCGGCACCACGACCTGGAATGGCTCCTCGTAGAGGAATTCGGTGGCGATGCCCGGCGGCTGAAAGGGCAGCGCGATGATCGCTGCGTCGATGCGGCCGGTCTTCAGCGCAGCCTCGAGCTGCTCGGTGATGTTTTCCTCGATTTCCAGCGGCATGTCCGGTGCCAGCGCGTTAAGCGCAGGGACAAGATCGGGCAGCAGATACGGTGCTACCGTATAGATCGCGCCCAGCCGGAACAGACCCGCAAGCTGGTTGCGGCCGGCTTGCGCGATATCGCGGATGCGCGCCGCTTCTTCCAGCACCTTGTGGGCCTGCTCGACGATGCGCTCGCCGACCGGCGTCACCGTGATCTCGCTCTTTCCGCGCTCGAAGAGCTGCGTTTGCAGCTCTTCCTCCAGCTTCTGAATCGCCACTGACAGCGCCGGCTGGCTGATGAAGCAGCGCTGCGCGGCACGGCCAAAGTTTTTTTCCTGTGCCACCGCGACGATGTAGCGAAGCTCGTTGAGCGTCATTGTCGACGCTTGAGGAAGTTGGAAAAGCTCGCCCCGACTTCCGCGTGCTTGACTCCCAGCTCGACGGTCGCCTCCAGATATCCGAGCTTGTTGCCGCAGTCGTAACGGCGCCCTTCGAATTCGTACGCCAGTACCTTTTCATCGTCGAGCAGGCGCGAGATGCCGTCGGTCAACTGAATTTCACCGCCCGCACCGGCCGAGATGGTGCGCAAATGATGAAAAATGCGCGGGGTGAGAATGTAGCGTCCCACGACGGCGAGCCGCGATCGGGTCAACCCGGGCTTGGGCTTTTCGATGATGCGGGAAACACGGCTGACCCGACTGGCCATCGCCTCGGTCTCGACCACGCCGTAACTCCCGACTTCATTCTCCGCCACCGTCATGACGCCGATCACCGAGTATTGCTCGCGCTCGGCGATGTCGGTCATCTGCCGCATCACCGGTACCGTGGCATCGATCAGGTCGTCAGCCAGAAAGACCGCAAACGGCTCGTCGTTGATGACTGGCTCGGCGCAGAGCACCGCATGGCCGAGGCCGAGTGCTTCCGTCTGGCGTATGTAGATGCAGTTGATGCCGTGCGGCGTGGCCGCCTGCACCGCTTCCAGGAGCGCGGTCTTGTGCCGCGCCGCGAGCTCCGTCTCCAGCTCATAGGCCTTGTCGAAATGATCTTCGATCGCGCGCTTGTTGCGCCCGGTGATGAAAATCATGTCGGTGATACCGGCGGCGGCGGCTTCCTCGACGGCGTACTGGATCAGCGGTTTGTCGACCACTGGCAGCATTTCCTTGGGGCTCGCCTTGGTGACAGGCAGAAAGCGGGTGCCCAGACCCGCGACCGGGAACACCGCCTTGGTCACTCTAGCGATTGCCATCGGGATCCTTGTCGTCGGTCGGAAGGCACGCACGGAATTTCCGTTCGCCCTCATTGGAAGCTTGGCAAGGCCGAGCGAGCGCAGTCGGTGTCAGCGTCGTCACTTGATTCGTCCGTTGGTGACCATTGCCTTCAATTGTTGTTCATCCAGCACTGGCACGCCGAGCTCGCCGCCCTTGTCGAGCTTGCTGCCGGCCTCGGCGCCGGCGACGACATACGAGGTCTTCTTCGACACGCTGCCGGCGACCTTGCCGCCATGCTCCTCGATCAGCGCCTTGGCGTCGTCGCGTGTAAGCGTCGGCAGCGTGCCCGTGAGCACGAAGGTCAAGCCCGTCAACTTGCCGGCACGTGCTCTCCGAGGTGCCGTCTCGGTCCAATGTACCCCGGCAGAGCGCAAATCGGCAATCACCTTCCGGTTATGCGCCTCGGCTAGAAACTGCAGGATGCTCTGAACCAGCACCGGACCGACGTCTCGCACCTCGAGCAGCGCCTGTTCGTCGGCGACCAGCAGCGCGTCGAGCGTCCCGAAGTGCTGCGCGAGGTCCGCCGCGGTGGTCTCGCCCACGTGACGGATGCCCAGCGCATAAATAAACCGCGTAAGCGTCGTGGCGCGGCTTTTGTTAATTGCGGCGACGACGTTGGCCGCGGATTTGTCGGCCATCCGCTCCAGGGCGGCCAGGGTGGCAACGTCGAGCTTGTAGATATCGGCCGGGGTGTGCACCAGTCCCGCGTCGACCAGTTGATCGACCAGCTTGCCGCCGAGCCCTTCGATATCCATTGCGCGTCGGCTGGCAAAGTGAAGCAGGGCCTGCTTGCGCTGCGCCGGGCATACCAGGCCTCCGGAGCAGCGCGCGATTGCCTCGTCGGGCAGGCGAACCACCTTGGAGCCGCATTCCGGGCAGCGCTCGGGCAGCACGAACTGCGGCGCATTCGGCTGCCGGCTCTCGGGCAGAACCCGCACCACTTCGGGTATCACGTCGCCCGCGCGGCGAACGATGACCGTGTCGCCGACGCGCACGTCCTTGCGCCGCACCTCGTCTTCGTTGTGCAGGGTGGCGCTGACCACCGTCACGCCGCCGACGAATACCGGCTTCAACCGCGCCACCGGCGTCAGCGCGCCGGTGCGCCCGACCTGGACGTTGATCGCCAGGACCTCGGTCGGCAGCTCCTCCGCCGGAAACTTGTGCGCCAGCGCGAAGCGCGGCGCCCTGGAGACGAAGCCCAGGCGTTCCTGGTGCTCGAACTGATTGACCTTGTAGACGACGCCATCGATCTGGAACGGCAACTTGTCACGCTGGTTGCCGATGGCGCGGTAGTAACCGAGCAGCCCTTCGAGGCCGCGGACGACCGAGCGCTGCGATGCGATCGGAAGCCGTAGCGCGGTAAGCAGCTTGAGCAGCGCGTCCTGCGTCGCGGGCCGCTTGACGGCGCCCCACTCGACGGCGCCCACGCCGTAGGCGAAAAAGGCCAGCCGGCGCGAAGCCGTGATTGCCGAATCGAGCTGGCGCAGCGCGCCTGCCGCGGCGTTGCGCGGATTGACGAATAGCTTTTCTCCGGCCGCGCCCTGCGCCGCATTAAGCGCGGCGAAATCGCGCTTGAGCATGAGGATCTCGCCGCGGACTTCGAGCAGAGGCGGCGCATCCGCGGGCAGCCGCATCGGTATCGCCCGCACGGTCCTCAGGTTGGCAGTGACGTTTTCGCCGGTGTAGCCGTCGCCACGCGTCGCGCCGAGCGTGAAATGCCCTCGCTCGTAGACGAGGCTGACCGCGAGGCCGTCGAACTTTGGCTCGACCGCATAATCCATCCGCTCGACGCCAAGCGTCGTACGAACGCGTCGATCGAAGGCCTCGGCCTCCTCGTCCGCGAATGCGTTATTGAGCGACAGCATCGGTACGCGGTGGGTGACAGGATCGAATTCGGTCGCCGGCTGACCGCCGACGCGCTGGGTGGGCGAGTCGGGCGTCGCAAGCGCCGGATAATCGCGCTCGATCGCCTCCAGCTCCCGGAACAGGCTGTCGTATTCCGCGTCGCTTACCGCCGGCGTGTCCTCGACGTAATAGCGATAGTTGTGCGCATCGATATCGGTGCGAAGCTTCGCCGCGCGCTGTGCGATCTTCGCCGGGACCGTGGTCGTGGCCACGAATTTCAGCCTCGGTTCTAACCGAACAAGCGCAACGCCCGCGGACCGCCCGGATCGATGTGCGCCTCGCGCAAGGCGGTGGCCGTGACCTGCACCTGGGCGCGAATCGCGGCCAGCGAGGTGTCGGTGATCGGGCGCCGATTGTCATCGACCAGAACGCCTTCGAGGGTCTGCGTCATGCGCTTGGCGACCATGCGCATCTGATCGAAAACCCGGACCGGATCGGCAACCCGGGGGACGTCGAGCACGAACACCACGCCCGGCGTCGTCATCCGGCGCAGACTCTCGATGCTGAAAGGCTCCTGCTTGTAATTCTGCAGCGTGTACAGCGCCGCGCCGGTCTCCTCCTGCGCGTGCTCGAAATGCCCTGCCGCGTTGATCCGAAATCCCGCCGCTTCGGCCACCCCGCGCAAGCGCGTTCCCGCGATCTGGCCCAATTCGCTCTTGAGGATGGTGAGCCCGATCTGGACATCGAGATCGGCACAAAAGCGGTCGAGCGCCTCGGCACGATCGGCTTCCGCAGCAGGATCGATCCTCGCATTCGCCGCTCCCAAAGCCGCGGCAACCCCGGAAACCATGCCCTGAAAGGCATCGAGCTCCGCGCGCGACACCGAACCGGAGCGGTTCGCGAGCAGCAGGCACGCGGCGACTTCGTGCCATGGGCCTTGGGTCGTTCCGTCAATAAGTTGCCAGGGCGTGCCGACCCCGCGCCGACCAAGCCAGCGCACCGGTTTCGCGCCGTCCGCGTCTGCTGACCGCGCCGAAGCGATTGCCGCAGTGGAAGCGGCCTGCGCCGGCTGAAGTAAGGCGATGCACTCGATATCCGGATCGGGCGCGAGCCCGACGCGTTCGGCTTTGGTCGCTGGCACGACCGGCGACGGCGATTGGTCCCCGATCTCGTCAGCGGCATGCGAGAGCAGCGACGCGTCGTCTTCCGGCGCCATCTCGATGGCGACGCTTTGGGAAGACTCCGAGTCATCGGCGCTCAACATCGGCTCGATTCTTCCCGGACCCTGCGCCACGCCTTGCGCGGTGCCGTCCTTGCGGAACGCGGCCTCTATCCGGCGGCGCACCCGGCGCTCCTGCAGCCAATTGTAGATCAGCACGCCGGCGACGAGCAGGATACCGGCGGCGATGAGGCCGAGGAACAAGGGGTTCATTCCAGACATCGGATTAGGGCCTGTTAAGACGCCGTGGTTTCGGCGAGCTCCAGCGCCTCGGCGATGTCTACCGCGACGACGCGCGAGACGCCCGGATCGGGCATCGTGATCCCTACCAGTTGATTCGCCATTTCCATGGTGATCTTGTTGTGGCTGATGAACAGAAACTGCGTCACCTCGGCCATCGTACGCACCAGCGCGCAGAATCGATCGGTATTTGGATCGTCGAGCGGCGCGTCGACTTCGTCCAGCAGGCAGAACGGCGCCGGGTTGAGCTGGAACAGCGCAAAGACCAGCGCGATCGCCGTCAGCGACTTCTCGCCGCCGGAGAGCAGATGAATCGACGTATTGCGCTTTCCGGGGGGCTGAGCGATGACCTGCACGCCGGAATCGAGGATTTCCTCGCCGCTCAAGACCAGCCTCGCCTGTCCGCCGCCGAAAAGGGTCGGAAACAATCTGCCGAAGTTGACGTTGACGGCATCGAAGGTCTGCTGCAGAAGCTCGCGCGATTCGCGGTCGATCTGACGGATCGCGCTTTGTAGCGTGGTCATTGCCTCGGTCAGATCCTGCGCCTGAGCATCCAGATACTGTTTGCGCTCCGCGGTCTGCGCGAGCTCGTCCAGCGCGGCGAGGTTGACCGGACCGAGCGCCGCTATGACCTGCGTGAGACGCTCGATTTCGCCCGGCAGCGTACTCGCCCTTCCCCACGCCTTGAGCTGCTCAGGAAGGCTGCCAAGATCGGCGTGCGCCTCGTCGAGTTGCTGCGTGTACATCTCCTGCGACAACGCCGCGGCCTGTTCCTTGAGCCGCATCTCGTCGATCCGCGCGCGCGCCGGATCGAGCCGCTGGTCGATGGTGAGCCGCGCTTCATCGGCCAGCCGCATCTCAGAGGCGAGCGACTCCTGTCGGTCGCGTGCCGCCGCCAGCGCCTGCTCCGCGCCTGCCCGCGAAGCGAGCTGAGCCTGAAGCGAGGCTTCCACCGGGCTCCAGTCGATCTGTCGCCGCTCGTCGGCGACCTGCGCGACCAGCGCCTGCTGCTGCGCGATTTGCGACTCAATGCCCTCGTAGCGGCGGACCAGCTCGGCAATGCGCTCGCGGCACGATCGTTCGGCGAAGCCCGCCTCCTGCGCCGCGCGTTCGGCGAGCCTGGCCCGCTCACGTCCCGTGGCCAGCGCGGCCTCCGCTTCGTCCCGCGCGTGGCGCGAGTTTTCCTGTTGCTGCGTCGCATCCGCCAATTGCCGCCTGCTGGCGTTGACCTCGACATCGGTTGCCGCCAGCGATTCGCGCTCACTGGCCTCGTCGCGGACCAGCGCCGCGAGCTCATCGGCGATCTGGGCGCGACGCTTTTGCGCGGTCTCGGCCGCCTGCCGCAACTGCATCAGCTCCAGCTCGAGATCATGGCAGCGTCGCTGCTGCGAAGACAAGGCCATGCTTTCGGCGTGGTACTCCTGCTGGCGTGCTTTGAGATCGTTTTCAGCGGCGGTGCGGGCGCTCGCCGCGAGCGCGGTGTCGGCGCGTGCGATGACGATGGCCTGCGCGAGTTCGGCGAGTTCGCGCTGGCGCGCGATCACGCCGTGCAGCTCGCTGTCCGGCGCAAAAAAACTGACCGCGTCGGCGCTGACGATGTGTCCAGCCAAGGTAACGAAGCTCTCGCCGGGTCCCAGCGCCGCGCGGTCGCGCAAGGCGCTTTCGAGATCGTCGCGGCAGCGGACATCATCGAGCCAGTCGATCAACACCCGCGACAGCTCGCTACGCGAGGTCTTGACCTTCGCCAGCAAGGCGTCGAAAGGCGGCTTCGATGGCACGTTCTCGGTCGCCGGCGCGTACGCCGCGACACGACCGGGAAGTGCCACACCCGGATCGATCCAGGACAGTGCTGCGTCGAGCGAGGGCAACTCGAGGGCGTTCAAGCGCTCGCGCAACACGGCCTCCAGCGCATCTTCCCACCCGCGCTCGATGTCGAGCTGTTGCCACAGCCGGGGCGCTTTTTGCAGCTCCTTGCCGGCCAGCCACGCGGCGGAATCCTTGCCGCTGTCGATCTTGCCCTGCAACTCGGCGAGCGCCGCGGAGCGCGCCTCGCGATCGGACAGCGCGCTGCTGACCTGTTGCCAGGTGTCGCCAGCGGCGCGATGCCGCTCCTGAAGCGACTGGACGACGGCGTTCAATTCGGCCAGCGCGGTCTCCCGTCCGGCCAGATCGGCATTTTCCTGCTCGAGCTGTTCGGCGACGGCAGCGATCGGGTCGCTCACCGGCAGTGCAAGCTCGCGCGCTTCGGCATCCAGCCTCTCGCGCCGTCCGCCAAGCGCCGAGAGCACCCTGGCGGCATTCTCCCGGCGCGTGTCTCCGACGCGAATCGTCTGCTCGATTTCGTTCATGCGCTGCTGAATCTCGACCATCAGCCGCGATGCTTCGGCGACCGACTGCTCGAGCGCCGGCAGCGCGGCGGCCGCGGCGCGTTCCTCCTCGCGGGTAACGTCGCGAGTGGAGATCGCCGCCTCGAGATCGCGCTCCGCCAACCGCGAATCCTGCGCAGTCGCCTCCAGCTGGAGGGTAAACGCGGCCACCTGAGCGGTGATCTGCTCGACCTGCTGCGCGAGCCTGCCTTCGTTCTCGCGTGCGAACTGAAGTTGCTGCTCGAGGCGCGTCACCTCCGCATTCGCGGCGTAGAACGCGCCCTGCTTGGCGTGCAGCTCGTCGCCGGCACGATAGTGGTCGGCACGAAGAGCCTCCAGGCGCGCCTCCGCGGCGCGAAGCTCAGCCTGGAGCGCTTCGAACCCGCCGCTGAGATTGGCGATGTCGTTGGCGTGCTTTTCGCGCAAGCGCACGGCGTCCTGCTGCTTGGCGAACCACATCATGTGCTGCGATTGCTTGAGCCGCGCCTCCAGGTCTCGATATTCGGTGGCGACCTTGGCTTGGGCATCGAGTTTGGCGAGCTGCGCGCCGAGCTCGGTGCGGATGTCTTCCACGCGGGCCAGATTTTCCCGAGCGTCGCTCAAGCGCGCCTCCGTTTCCTTGCGCCGCTCCTTGTATTTGGAAACGCCGGCGGCCTCCTCCAGAAATATCCTCAGCTCTTCCGGTTTGGCCTCGATCACCCGCGAGATCATGCCCTGCTCGATGATGGCGTAGGCGCGCGGGCCCAGGCCGGTGCCCAGGAAGAGATCGTGGATGTCGCGCCGACGGACCGGAATGTTATTGATGTAGTACGTCGAGTCGCCATCGCGGGAGAGGACGCGCTTGATCGAAAGCTCGGCGTACTGGCCCCACTGGCCGCCGATCCTGCCCTCGCTATTGTCGAAGAACAGCTCGACCGAGGCGCGACCTACCGGCGCCCGGTCCCCTGCCCCATTGAAGATCACGTCCTGCATCGACTCGCCTCGCAACGCCGAGGCTCTCGATTCGCCGAGGACCCAGCGCACCGCATCGATGACGTTGGACTTGCCGCAACCGTTGGGACCGACGATACCGACGAGTTGACCGGGGGTGGCGATGATCGTCGGATCGACGAATGACTTGAAACCGGCCAGCTTGATCTGAGTAAGGCGCAATTCGAATTCTTCTGGACAAACGCGACGCGCCTCGAAGAGGCGATTCGCTGGAGACAACCCGGATTTTCTGGGGCAAGCGCCGAAGGCGAGGCGATGCCGTTCAAAAGAAACGAATTATAACCGATTCACGAGGCGCCCAAGCCGTTCAGGGCACCGCCAACGCAACCGGCGCGAGGCGCCCTTCCTCGACTGCGTGACACGCGACCTGGCCCTCGCCCGGTTCCGCTAGCGGGACCGATTTCAGCAGCGGCGTTTCACTCCGGCAGCGTTCGTTGGCGTAGGGACAACGAGGATGGAAGGCGCACCCGCTAGGGGGATCGAGTGGATTAGGCACTTCGCCGCCGACCGCGGTGCGCGGTACGCCGGTCATCGCCAGATCGGGTACCGCGGCCAGCAGCATGCGCGTGTACGGATGCTGTGGCGAGGCGAACAACTGCCGCGTCGGCGCGAACTCGACGACGCGGCCGAGATACATGACGCCGACGCGATCGGCGATGTGATGAACGACCGCCAGGTTGTGCGAGATGAAGAGATAGGTGAGCCCCAGCTCGTGCTGCAGGCGGCGCATCAGGTTCAGTACCTGGGCCTGGACGGAGACGTCGAGCGCGGACGTCGGCTCATCGCAGATCAGAAAGGCCGGATCGGTCGCCAGCGCGCGGGCGATGGAAATGCGTTGTCGCTGTCCGCCCGAAAACTGGTGGGGATATTTCGCCCCATCGGCACCGGCAAGGCCGACCTGCTCCAGCAGCGCGACGACCTTGGCCGCCAATGCCGCTGGCGTCTGGGCGAGTCCGTGAGCGCGGATCGGTTCGGCGACGATGTCCTTTACCCTCCAGCGCGGATTGAGGCTCGCGTAGGGATCCTGAAAGATCATCTGCATCGTCCGCCGCAGCGCGAGCTCCGGATCGGCGAAGTCGACAACGCGGCCGGCATAGCGGATTTCGCCGCGCGTGGGGCGGTACAAGCCGACGATGAGCCGGGCCACGGTCGACTTGCCACAACCGGATTCGCCCACCAGGCCCAGCGTCTCGCCTTTTTCAATGGCGAAGCTCACGCCGTCGACGGCGCGCAGAATCTGCCGCGGCTTGCGCTCGATGACGCGGTTGAGCCACGGCGCGGAGACATCGAAATAGCGCGCGACGTCGATCAGCTCGACCAGCGGAACGCTCATCGCACGCTCGTTGGGTACTGGATGGCTGCTCATTGGACGCTGATCACGTCGCGCGCATGCAGCCAGCACGCGGCCAGCGTGCTGTCGGCCGGCAGCAGGTCGGGGCGCTCGCGCCGGCAGCGGTCGAATACCTGCGGGCAGCGCGGATTGAACGCGCATCCGCTCGGTATCGCCGTCAGCCGCGGCATCGTCCCATCGATCTGCGCAAGCTGTTCACGCTCGGCGACGATCGACGGAATCGATCCCATCAAACCGGCGGTATAGGGATGCTGCGGCCGGTGAATCACGTCCGCGACCGGGCCGATCTCAGCCACGCGCCCCGCGTACATGACCGCGACACGGTCCGCGGTCTCGGCGATCACGCCCATGTCGTGCGTGATCAGCATCACCGCGGTATCGTGGTCGCGACACAAGCGCTTGAGCAGCGCGATGATCTGTGCCTGGATGGACACGTCGAGCGCGGTCGTCGGCTCGTCGGCGATGATGAGCTTTGGCTTCGCCGCCAGTGCCAGCGCAATCACCACCCGCTGTCGCATGCCGCCGGAGAACTGATGCGGATAATGATCGATGCGCCGCTCGGCTGCCGAGATCCCGACTTCGTTCAACAGGCTCAAGGCGCGGTCCCGCGCGGCCTTCTGCCCCAGGTCGAGGTGGGTGGTGATGGTTTCGACAAGTTGCCGCCCGACGGTGTAAAGCGGGTTAAGCGACGTCAGCGGGTCCTGGAACACCGCGCCGATTTCTCGGCCGCGAATGCGCCGCAACGCTTCCTGCGACAGGTTGTCGATGCGGCGCCCGGCAAGACGAATCTCCCCGCCCGCGATGCGCCCGGGAGGATCGATCAGGCCGATGATGGCGGCGCCGGTGAGCGACTTCCCGGCGCCGGATTCGCCCACGACGCCAAGCACCTCGCCCGCCGCGATCGACAGCGAGACATCGTCCACCGCGGTCAGCGTCCCGCGGCGCGTGGGAAACTCCACACGGAGATGCTCGACGACCAGCAGCGGATCGGTGGACTTCACGCGGTCGTCGGACGGACCAGGCGAGCGCGACCTCGCGTCATTTGCGCGCGGCGGCGACCTTGCGGCCCGCAATGTCCGCCTCGGCGACTATTGCAGCCTCGGATTGAGCGCGTCGCGCAGCCAGTCGCCCAGCAGATTGATCGCCAGCACCATGATGACCAGGGCGGCGCCCGGGAAGACCGTGATCCACCACTCGCCCGAAAAAAGAAAATCATTGCCGACGCGAATCAGCGTTCCGAGCGAAGGCTGCGTCGGCGGCACGCCAATGCCGAGGAAAGAGAGCGTCGCTTCGGTGATGATCGCGGTCGCAATATTGATCGTCGCGAGCACCAGCACCGGTCCCATCACATTCGGCAGCAGATGCCGCCGCATGATGCCCAACGGTCGGATGCCGATCACGCGCGCGGCGTGGACGTAATCCTTGTTCTTCTCCACCATGGTCGAGCCGCGAACGGTCCGCGCATATTGCACCCAGTTGGAAATGCCAATCGCAAAGATCAACACGAACAACGCAACCGGGCCGTGCGCATCGCGAGGCAGCACCGCGCGGGCCACGCCGTCGATCAGCAAAGCGATCAGGATGGCCGGAAAGGAGAGCTGAACGTCGGCGATGCGCATGATGACGGCGTCGAGCTTGCCGCCGACATATCCGGCGATCAGGCCCAGGCTCACCCCCAGCAGCATGGCGAATATCACCGAAGCGAGACCGACGAGCAACGATATTCGCGCTCCGAACATGATGGCCGACAAAAGATCGCGGCCCTGATCGTCGGTACCGAGCAGATATTCCGGCCGGGCGCCGGCGATGCCGTGCGGAGGCGTCAGCGCGTCCATCAGGTTCAGCGTCGCCAGGTCGAACGGATTGTGCGGCGCGACCCACGGCGCGAAGAACGCCGCCCCAAGACAGATGACGAGCACCACCGCTGACACGACGGCGACCGGCGAGTGGCGAAAGTTGTACGCCAGGTCGCTGCCCCACCAGCGGGCCAGGCGACGTTCAGGTGCGATGGTGGTTGTCATCCTAAGATTTGCGCGAGCCGACTGAAAATCGTCGTTCCCGCGAAAGCACCCTCCGTCGTCGTTCCCGCGCAAGCCGGAACCCAGCGTCGTTGGTGCGAAAGACACTGGATCCCCGCTTTCGCGGCGATGACGCAGCTGTATCCAATCGCGCTGCGGCTGCGCCTTGCGCTCTTGGACAGCTGCGTCACTTGATGACGACCCACTTGAGTAGATTGAAGTTGTCGGCAAGCTGCACCAGCTCGACATTCTTTTTCATCGCCCAGGCCAGAGCCTGCTGATGAAGCGGAATGTGGCCGATGTCATCGCTGTGGATCTTGAATGCTTCGGCGATCATCGCGTTGCGCTTGGTCTGATCGAGCTCGCTGGCAATCTGGGCGCTCAGCTCATCGACGCGCTTGTTGGAGTAGGTCCCCAGGTTGAAAAGCCCCTGCCCGGCCGGGGACGGAGTCATGATCAGCGCGAAGAGCGCGTTCTGGGCATCGTAGGAATCCGGCGTCCATCCCAGCATGTAGAACGAAGTGTTGCGCGAGAGGATCTTCGGGAAATACGTGACCTTGGTCTCCGCCATCAGGTTCACCTTGATACCGATTTGCGCCACCATCGCCGTAATCGCCTGACAAATCGCCGAATCGTTGACGTAACGGTCGTTGGGACAATTCATGCCGACCTCGAAGCCCTCGGGATAACCAGCGTCAGCGAGCAGCTTTTTCGCGGCAGCCGCGTCGTGCGGCAGACGTTTGTTCATCTCCGGCACGAACCCCTTGATTCCCGGCGCGACCATCAGATTGGTGGGGGTCGCCGCGCCGCGCATGATGCGGGTCTTGATCGCCTCGATATCGATCGCTTGGTAAAACGCCTGACGCACGCGCTTGTCCTTGAATGGGTTCTTGCCCTTCACATTCGAGAACAGAAGCTCGTCGCGTGATTGATCCATGCCGAGAAAAATAGTGCGCAACTCCGGGCCCTGCAGCACTTTCAGATTCGGGTCGGCCTTCAGCTTCTCGATGTCCTGCAGCGGCGCTGGCTCCATCATGTCGATGTCGCCCGAGATCAGCGCGGCGACCCGCGTCGCGTCGTTTTTGATCGGAGTGAAGGTGGCTTCGGTGATATTGCTCTCGACCTTGTCCCAGTAGCCCGGGAACGGCGCGAAAACGGTGCGCACGCCAGGTTCCCGCGTCTTCAGGATGAAGGGGCCGGTTCCATTGGCACGCAGCGTGGCCGCGTTCTCCTTGCCCTTGCGCACGTCAACAGGCGTC
>DASXBW010000128.1:0-2130 GCA_036491495.1 Casimicrobiaceae bacterium | reverse complement strand
CAGCCGATCAACGCCGGAACGGTGCTCGGCGGCATCGCCGGAGGCGTCATTGGTCATCAGATCGGCAGCGGTCGCGGGAATACGGCGGCGACCATCGCCGGCACGATCGGCGGCGCGGTGATCGGCAACCAGATCGAGAAGAACAAGGCGCAGGGCTCGCGCTACAGGGTGACGGTGAAGCTGGAGTCCGGAAGCTCGCTGATCGTCGAAGAGACGCGCGATCTCAACCTGCGGGTGGGCGACCGTGTGCGAATCGCGGACGGCCACATCTATCGGATCTAAGGATGAGCTCGTGCCGATGATCGAAATCGCAGTTCCCGTTAAATCAACCGCGGCACATGCCCTCCGGGCTCGCCGCATTGGAGATGCCATGATCTCTCGCTTAGTTGTAGCCTGTGCTTTGACCCTTGGTGTCACTTCGCCTGTCCTCGCCGCCGACTGCGTCCGTGACAATTACGGAACGCTCTATTGCGGAAGAGGCGACTGCCTGATGGACTCCAACGGCAAACTGCACTGTGCGAAACCAGGCGCCGGCGTGCTGCGCGACCAGTACGGAAACGTGCTGTGCGGCGTTGGCTATTGCGCGGCGGACGACACAGGCCGCTTGCTGTGCTCGACGAGACCCGGCGGCAATGTCACCAGGGACTCGTACGGCAAGGTCACTTGCACGGATGGATGCCAGGATGCAAAAGCGCAGTTGTGCGAGGCCTTGCCGTGATCTTGCAAGGGCCCCAGCGGCAGCGTGACGGCCCCAGCGCGGGACAAGCGCCATCGAGGGTTTGCGCACGAGACTCGCTCGCGGACCCGAGAATCGTGGAACGACCTCGTTGAGGCTCACTCACTTATGAAGCTTCCTCCATGCAATACCCCGCGCATCGTCATCGTCGGTGGCGGCGTTGCCGGGCTGCTGTTGGCCACGCGCCTCGGACAACGTGTCGCCCGCATGCGAGGCCGAGTCACATTGGTCGACCGCAGCTGGACCCATGTGTGGAAGCCGATGCTGCATACGTTTGCGGCCGGTACCTGGAATGTCCATCAGCAGCAGGTGCAATATCTGCTGCATGCACGGGCCCATCGCTTCGAATACGTTCCGGGACAGCTCGACGCGATCGACCGGACTACCAAGCGCGTGCGTCTCGCGCCAATGCAGGGTGCAGGCGAAGCGATCGCGGGCGCGCGTGAGCTGGAGTACGACGTACTCATCCTCGCGTTCGGCAGTCGCGCGAACGATTTCGGGACGCCAGGGGTTGCCGAGCATTGTCACTTCATCGACAGCCAGGACCAAGCTGACACATTCAATGCGCGACTACGTACGCACGTAGCGCGCAGCGTGTTTCAGAATCGGACCATCGACATCGCCATCGTCGGTGGTGGCGCCACCGGCGTCGAACTGGCCGCCGAGCTGAGCCGCATGGTCGAGTTCGCGGCGGGTTATGGCGAAGTCGACATTCGCCGTCGGTTGCGGGTGACTCTTCTCGAAAGCGCGTCGCGCATTCTGGGAGCATTCCCTGACGCGGTCTCCACTTCGGCCGCCGCGCAGCTTCGCGCGCTTGGCGTGGACGTGCGTACAGGAGTGCGCGTCGTGGCCGCCGACGCGCACGGATTCCTGCTCGACGGCGGTGAACGAATCCCGGCGGCGCTGAAGGTCTGGGCAGCAGGCGTGCGCGCGTCCACTACGCTCGACAAGAGCGGACTGGAGCTCAATCGCGCCGGCCAGGTCGTGGTACGGGGAAACCTGCTCGCCAGGAACGACCCATCGATCTTTGCATTGGGCGATTGCGCCACTTTCATGCCGGAAGGCGCGGATCGGTCTTTGCCACCGACGGCCCAGGTCGCGAACCAGCAGGCGTTGCATCTGATACGCCATCTGCCGGCATGGCTGCAAGAGGGTAAGCCACTGCCGTCCTTCCGCTTCCGCGATTTCGGCGCGTTGGTAGCGCTGAGCGACTACAACGCCTTCGGAACGCTTGGCCGCTTCGGCTTTTTTACGGGACGCTTCATCAAGGGTCAGTTCGCGCGGCTCAGTCATGCCTTGCTCTACCGCCGGTATCAGCTGGCGCTTCACGGTACAGCACGAGCCGCGCTGCTGTGGGCAGCCGAACGAATCAACGCGCTCGTGCAACCGAAGAT
>DASXBW010000127.1:0-72717 GCA_036491495.1 Casimicrobiaceae bacterium | reverse complement strand
CTATCGTTACCGTGCGGCATTGGCGCGGAGGACGTGGGCGCAATGTAAGACCACGCGGTGAATCATGGAACGGGCCATCTCTCGAGAGGATTTCTTCATGCGGAAGATCTCTCCATGAAGTGGCTTTGCTCTGCCCGCGCGCAGTTGTTGTTATCTATTTCCGGCGCACTCGCCACACTCGCATTGAGCGCGAATGTAATGGCGGGTGACAAGGCCGGTCGTGCGAAGGGGGAACTACGTGCCCCATCCATTACGCGACACGTGTAGTCGCGCGTTCATCGGGTTGATTCTCGTCCCGGCGTTTTGTTACGCGCCGCCGGCCTCCGCGGAGATATTCAAATGCGTCGCCAAGGACGCGACCGCGCTGTACCAGAATTTCCCATGCGAGTTCGACTCGATCGGTTGGGTGCCATTGAATCCGCAGGCCGCCAAGACGACATCGATGCCTCCCGCTGCGAGCCAGGCAAAGCCGAAGGCGACGCCCGTTAACGTTGCATCGCCCGTTAACGTTGCATCGACCGTTCACGTTGCATCGACCGTCAAATCAACCTATACAGGCGAGCTCCGCATCGGCATGAGCTCCGACGAAGTAAGGGCGCTCCTGGGCGAGCCGGAGGAGGTGGTTGCAGACGAGCCTGCCGAAGGCGGCCCCGTTTCGATCTGGCGCTACGCGGACGGCAGGTCCGTGCAATTCGATCACCAGCACCACGTGTTGGAAGTACAACGGTAAGGGGTCGTCGATCCTCCGTTACGTCGTAGGTCCTTTTTGTAAGCGGTAAGAAGTCACTAAAGGAGGAGTAAATGTACGCGTCACTTTTTCGAAGCAGCAAACTGCAGCTCGCGGCGCTGTCAGGCGCCGTTGCGCTCGCATTGGTCGCCGGAAGCGCTCAGGCGCAAATCAGCCAAAGCGCCGAGCGGAAAAACATCAATCGATTGGGGCACACGGACTTGCAGGGTCGCTCCTCTTATCAGCCGAACGTCATCCAGTATCCCGATGGGCGCTGGATAATGTTCGCGGGCCTGCACAACACCATTCCGGTGCCCGCGGGGGGCTGCCCCGCCGGCACCCTGCCGAATCCGCTGCAGCCCGGTTCACCATGCGAGGCCAACGGGACGATGATCATCGACGTCACCGATCCGACGAACCCGGTCGAGAAGTTCCACATTCCGGCGACGCCTGGAGGCCAGTCGACGATGGTGCGCATGTGCCTGGGTTCCGTACTGCCTGGCGGGCGGGCGCTCAGCGTCTATATGTTCCGCAGCGTTCAGGGCGGTGACTCCTCAGGGTATGAGCAATGGGATGTCACCAATGTCTCAGCGCCTGTGCGTCTTAAGGCCCTCACGGGCATTCGCTCGACGCACAAGGACTGGTGGGAGTGCAGCACCGGCATCGCATACATGCCGGGCAGCAAGGACGCTACCCAAACGCCGGCGGGCACGCCGCTATGGCGGCAGTCGCAGGCAATGGTTATCTACGATTGGAGTAATCCGCACAACGGACTGCCACCGGTCTACATCCGCACCTTCGGTCTGCCGGGCGGACAGCCGACCGGGACGGGAACAATTCCCAATTCGCTGCACGGTCCGATCTCCGGGTTCGAGCATCCGAGGGCGTCGCAGAGGTTGGCGCGTGGCGCCGGCCCGAACGACATCATCGGCAACCGCATCTACGCGGCATGGGGTGTGGGCGACGACGGCGTGATTACCATCATCGACCGCAAGAAGCTGCTTCCGGCAGCATACGGCGGCACATGGGTTCCGGGGCCAGGCGCTACGCCGGGGACGAATAACGCGGACAATCCGCTCGAGTCGGAATTGATCGGACCGAACTCGCCGACCGTCGGGTACTACACGATGTCGCCCGAGCAAGGCGGCCATACGTCGAGGCCGTACTTCACATTGCAGCCGGCAAGCTTCGCGAGATTCAGCGAGTTCCTGACGCGCGACATCGTGGTGATTACTTCGGAAGCGACCGCCAATACCGCCAATGGCCGCTGCACCGATGCGCCGCACGTGGGCTTCGTCCTCGACGTGACCGTCGAAAACTCGATGACCGCGCCGCCGGGCACCCGCGTTGAGCACGACCCGTATCAGGGCCCGATGGGGCTCGGGACGCTGTATGTCGATCCACGCTTCGGCGAACGATATCCGCGCGGCAATTATTGCACCCGCGCCGTACGCTTCGGCACCCACTCCACCGAGGAGAACATGAGCAACCCGTACGACAGCAAGCTGACGGCCGTCGCGTGGTTCAACGGCGGCGTGCGCGTCTTTGACATCCGCGAGCCGTATACCCCGACGCAAGTGGCGTTCTACGTTACGGAAGCCAACGCCAACACGCCCAATGGCGCCTATATGACCAACAACGTCGAGATCGACAATCGTGGCTTGATCTATATCGTCGACCGCAACGGCGCGGGCATGGATATCCTGCAGCTGTTCGGATGCCCGGCGTCGATCCCCACTACGGGTACCACCTGTCCACCCATCAACTAACGATGCGAACGGGGAAGAGGGACGAACCAGCGCCGGGGCAGCGAGGCCTTTAGAGCTGAATCCGGAAGCCCCGCTTCAAGCACAATGGGCCGGCTCGACGTGCAATGCGTCGAGCCGGTTTTTTTTGGCAGCCTGCTGCGTGTGACGTCCGTAAACGGAACGCTTCAGGCTAAACGACGAGGCGCGCCGTTACGGCGCGCCTTTTTGTCGCTACGCTGTGGAGTATTAGCGCTCGAACCGTAATCGATGCGTGCCTAACTTGCGGAGTGCCTCGTGAAACACATCGCAATGAGTTTGGCGCGATCAAGTCGCCCCACCCGCATTACCAAGTAGGTCGTCGACCCGGCTACGAAGCCCTCCTGCAGAACGAAGTATTCAATCCGCTTTTCGGCAATACATACCTTCTCTATCGGCTCCTTCCTCAGTCACGGGAGCTAGTCGCCAGTGCGCCTGGGTGGTCGGGCAGAAGGACGCGGCGACAGAAGGGGGATAGATCCGACTTACTCGGTGAACAACGCAACTGACTCGAACTCCTCGCCGGTGGAAAGCTTAATGTGCGCTCTCAACCTGTCTCCCGGAGCCGGCTTAATGCCCGGCGCCGTAAACTTGTGGTCGTCAGCCCGGACCAACTTCACCTCCTGTGCAGGGCGCTGGGGAGCGATAACAGTCAATGTTCCGGTAACGTTCTTGGTCGCAAGCGGCTTGCCTGCTTCGTCGTGGACGTACACGTTGATGGTTCCCTTCTCCATGACGAATTCGACCACAATCGCGTCGTCCCCCCGACCCACGACTCCTCCGTGCTCCGACGGGTGGTCGCCGTGCGCGCAGGCGTTCCCGAAAACGAGCAGATTGAAAACCGACACAATGACCACGGCGAAAGTTTTCAATTGTTTCTCCTGATGCATATCATTGCGTTGTCTATCGAGCACCAGTCGACGCGGCGCGCGCGCCTTGAGCGCCGCGTCGACAGGACGGTTTCTTCTGAACAACGTTCGAGTTGCTAGCGATTGGGCAGCTCGAGCGCACGCTGCGTAAGCGAGTTCTTGATCTCGATGATGTCGCCTGGACCAATGCTGCTTGCCGACTCGATTTGTGGCGCGCAGGTGAAGTTGGACGCCACGTTGATGTCACCCGACCCGTTGTAGACCGCTTGCGCAGGGTAGGGGCACACGGGTCGTGACAACGTGAGCGTACTGCCGCTGAATCGGGTCGCGATGATCCGTTCGGGCGCGACGCCCTGTTCGACCCACTTGATCACGGCGCTCACAACGTGATGGTCCGCATCGCGAAAGGCCGCGGGCGGCTCCGGCATACCACCGCCGATCGAGCTGGGGCCGGTGCTTCCGCCGCAATGGGCCACAGCGGGCAGCAGGAACAGCCGATGGTATTGCCGCACCCGGTCACCCAGGAATTGGGCCGTCGTCGCAACATCTTGCGGCGTCAGGTTGTTCACCAGCGCGTCGACAGTCGGGCTCGGCAGCGTGTGCAGCTTCTCGAAGAGCGCCAGCGAATGGTAGTAGTTCACCGAGCCATCGGGCGGCACAACCGAGTCGTTCCATCCGGCGAACTGGATCAGCTTACCGCCGTGATTCTTGAATGCCGTAAGGTCAGGACTCGGCGCGGCCGTGATAGGAGTCACCGCTGCTTTGGTCTGGTCGTAGACAGTCGAGAAATTGACGTCACGACGCCAGTCGAACGGCGGGCTCAACACGCCGTACACATAATGGCCGATGAACGGCCCGTAACCTCCGTTGTCCGCGAAGTTGGGATCCCAGTCTGCCTCGCCGCCGAACTTGGCGCCGGTATAGCGCTGTTGTCCGCTTTCGCTGGTGGTGCCGGCGTACATCGCCTTCGCCACCGCGAGTTCTGCGGCTGTCAGCGTGCCATCACCGGCAGGGCCCATCGAGTCGATATTGAAAACGCATGCGCGCGGGTTGGTGATCTGTCCATCCACCAGGCCATCGATGGCGTCGCAAGCCTGCAGGACGCGCTGGGTGATCGCGGTGCGCTTCGCCGGGCTCACGACTGCCGGCTGCCCGAATACCGGCGTTTGGTGCACGCCCGACCACAGCAGCCACATCAGCACATCAGGATAGAAATTCGATGGCGCGCCGGCGGCGATGCCGTCAAACAGCGTCGGATAGTTTTGCGCCATCATCAACGCCTGGCGTCCGCCGTTGGAGCAGCCTTCGAAATAGGAATGGGCGACGGGCTGCCCGTAGAACGCGTTGGCAAGTGTCTTGGCCGCAGTAGCGACATAAAAGTGCGCGCGCAGGCCCCAGTCCTTGACCTTCTCGGGGTGACCGAGCGTCCAGGTCGCCGATTCACCTCCGTCATGGCCCATGTTGCTGCCCGCACTGACAAAGCCGTCGCCAACGTCCTGGGCCAGCCGGGCGTAAGGCGTAGCACCTGCATATCCGCCCGTTCCGTTGACCTTCATGCGGCCGGTCCACGCGCCGACCGTCGGCGGTAGCCAAACTTCGAATTTGATCTCGGAGTCCGAAGTCGGCCTCGCCGTCCCCTGAACGCGGCAGAACGGCACCGTTACTGCAGCCCCGCCAATCGTGGCGGGCGGGGTGATGGAGTCGGCCGCCGTCATCGTCGATGAATCGGAGGTGACCGATATCAGGCTGCCGCAATCAACCGCATGGGCGGCGCCGCACATGCCGAGCGTGCCGCCTATCCACACGGCACTCGTTCGCAACACAGTGCGTACGGTGTGCGTGAACCTTGTCTTCGTCTTCATTCAGATGTCTCCTCGTTGGGCGTACGCCCGTGGGTTTGTGAGGACAACTCCCATTCCCATCGTCGCCGGGCGCAGTTGACGCAGGCCGGTATCCTTGTCTCATTCATCGGACAAGGTCAATTAGTATAGCGCCGCGCTCCGTCAGCTTGAACCGCACTCAACCAAAATAATCAGGTCTGCAACACGCCAAGTTCAAGAGCAGCGGCAGATTAGAACACTGCGGCAGCGAAGCGCACGGCGTAGACCGCACAACCTCATCCGACCCATCCGGCGGGGGACTGGAACGTGAATGCGGCAGACCGAGCTTGGCGCCGCCTCACGGCGGCAGCCAGACCTTATCGGTTATAGACGGTTGCGAGTGGTCCGCGTAGCCTATCCCTCGCGCCGGATACTTTTAGGCGGCACCAATGGAGAACATGGCGATGATTTTGAAAGATATTAGACATGCGATCCGTCGGTCGATGGCCGATTGACGCAATGTTCCGGTCGCTTAGGTTTCCTGGTTTTAGCTGCGCCTCGATATTCTTCCACCTGCAATAATAGGAGCGCTTTATGAAGATGAAGTCCGTCAGTTTGTTTTTGATTACTACTGCTCTTGTCGGATGTCAATCAAACCAGGTAGCGCAGACCGCTGCGCAAGGCGCACGCATGGAGAGTTGCAAGGCAACTACCGAAGCGGAAATCGCGTCGCTGTTTGACCGCTGGAATCAGTCGCTGCAGACAGGTGATCCGCACAAGGTGGTCGCCAACTATGCGGAGCGTTCAATCCTCTTGCCCACCGTTTCAAACAAGCCGCGTCTCACGCCTGCCGAGAAAGAGGATTACTTTCATCATTTCTTGGAGGACGGCCCTTCCGGCAAGATTGACTTGCGAACCGTTGAGCTTGGTTGCAACACTGCAGTTGATGCAGGTCTTTACACCTTCACGTTTGCCAAAACAGGGGCAAAGGTTAGCGGACGCTACACCTACACCTATCGCTGGAACGGTTCGGAATGGTTAATTACAAGCCACCATTCTTCAGCCATGCCGGAGAAATAGCCAAGAGGCGTAACCAAGAGGTGAGCCGGTGGGTCAGCACCCTTGCCGATGAACGCTTCGACCGTGGAACGCCTTGGCGCCGTACGTGCGATTGCGGTCGAAAACGATGGCACAAATACGGCACAGGGGGTGAAAATGAGTGAGGAGTTGCTACCTCGCAGGATCACATAGGGATTGGTGCCGGCAGTAGGAATCGAACCCACGACCAACGGTTTACAAAACCGCTGCTCTACCAACTGAGCTATGCCGGCGCGTGAGACTCGGTGAAGCGGGCTATTTTATAACTTGAAGATGCTTGGGCCGCGCGCGTGGCTTCTTATCCGCAGTCGTGGCGTCGCCGTCCGACGGCTCGATCGGCGCGGTTGCTGCGTGAAGCGAGGTCACCGGGTCCGATGGCACCGTGAACGCGAACCCATAACCCGACTCCTTGGCAAAGACGCCAGCGATCTGCGAGACCGGCACGGCGACTTCCTGCGAGGTGCCGCTGAAGCGCGCGGTGAACTGCACCCATTCGTTGTCGATCGTCAGCCGACGCGTCGCGCCACGGCTGATGTTGAGCACGATCTCGCCGTTCTTCACGAATGCCGCGGGCACCCGCGTCTGGCCGCTGACCTTGACGGCGATATACGGTGTCAACCCGTTATCGGCGCACCACTCGCAGATCGCGCGGATGAGGTAAGGCTTGGCGGATTGCTCAGACATGGGAGAAAGGATACTACAGGGCGCCGCCGGCGCAAACGACCGGGCGGCAGATAACGACACTGGATCCCCGCTTTCGCGGGGATGACGAATCCGTAACCAAGAGCGGGCCGCCGTTCGGCCCGCTCTTGGACGGATTCGTCACTTGCGCATCCCGCGCTCGGCACTGGTCAACGCCTCGATAAACGCCGGCCGCGAGAACAGGCGCTCGGCGTATTTCATCAGCGGCGCCGCCGGCTTGGGCAACTGGATGCCGTAATAATCGAGGCGCCACAGCAGCGGCGTGATCGCGACGTCGAGCATCGAGAACTCTTCGCCAAGCATGTATTTGTGCTTGGCGAACACCGGCGCGATCTGCATCAGGCTGTCGCGGACCAGCCCACGCGCCTTTTCGAGTTGCCGCTGGTTGTTCCCTTCGAGCGTGTCGATGTGCGAAAAGAGCTCTTTCTCGAAGCGGTGCAGGAACAGCCTCGCTCGCGCACGCATGACCGGGTCGGCGGGCATCAGCTGCGGATGAGGGAAACGCTCGTCGATGTATTCGTTGATGATGTTGGATTCGTGCAAGACCAGGTCCCGCTCGACCAACACCGGCACCTGGTTGTAAGGATTCATCACCGCCAGGTCCTCTGGCTTGTGGTCGAGATCGACATCGATGATCTGAAAGTCCATCCCTTTTTCGTGCAATACGATGCGGCAGCGTTGACTGAACGGGTCGGTAGTCCCGGAATAGAGTGTCATCATCATTTTTCTCCCGTGGCGGGCCTTGTTCGGGCGCACCCAAATGCAAGGGGCAGGAACGTGGCTCCTGCCCCCGGCGGTTCCTTGCAGCGGACACTGATGTCAGTGAACGTCTTTCCAATAAGCGCGTTTCAGTGCGTAGGCAAATACCAGCAGTATGCCGAGATAGACCAGGACCCCGATACCAATTTTGATTCGCTCGTTTCGCGCCGGCTCGCCGATGTAATCCAGATAATTCACCAGATCGGCGACGAAGGCCTGGTACTCCACCGGCCGCATCGTTCCGGGCGCTTCCTGCGCAAGTGTCTTGACGATGTACTTGTGGTCGTTGATTCGCTCGGCCAATGAAAGGCCCTTGTCGATGACTGCCGCCTCGGCCTTTCCTTCATCTTCGTACTCGGTCTCGACCAGCCTTTGAACGCCGGAGAGCTGCCAAAGCACGTGAGGCATGCTCACGTTGTTGAAAACGAGATTGTTCCACCCGGTCACCGTCTTCTCGTCTCGATAGAAGGCGAGCAGATAATTGTAGAGCCAGTCCTTCCCGCGTATGCGGGCTTCCACCGACAGGTCCGGCGGCGCGGTGCCGAACCATGCGGCCGCGTCGGCCTTGGACATGGCGACGATCATGGTCGAGCCTATCTTGTCGGTCGCGAACATCAAGTTGTCGCGAATCTCCGCCTCGCCGATCGACAAATCCATCAGGCGGTTGTAACGCATGTACTGGGCGCTGTGGCAGTTGAGGCAGTAGTTGACGAAGTTGCGCGCACCCCTTTGCAGCGACTCCACATCCAGGCGCTTTGCCGGCGCCGGCTCCAGGCGCAGTCCGGACTCCTCCGCCGAAACGGTGAGCGCCGCCGCGAGCATGATGAAACCCAACAGCGCACGCATCGGCTTCATTTATCCGGTCACCCTTTCCGGCACCGGTTTTGTCTTGTCCCGCGCCGTATACCAGGGCATGAGGATGAAAAACAAGAAGTAGACGACGGTCAGGACGCGGGCGACAACGGTCGCCCTGTCAGCGGTGGCCAGCACCGGAGTCTTTTCGCCGAACTGGCCCCACACCGTCACCGGCACGACGCCAAGATAGCCAAGAATCAGGAAGCTGATCACAAACGCGGCCAGCCATCCCTTGTACAGCGAACCGCGATAACGGATCGACTTGACCTTGCCGCGATCGAGCCACGGCAGGAAAAACAGCATCACCACCGCGGCGCCCATCACCAGCACGCCCCAGAATTGCGAGTTCAAGAACGACGGCACCGCCCGCAACATGGCGTAGTACGGCGTGAAGTACCACACCGGCGCGATGTGGTCGGGAGTCTGCAACGGGTTAGCCGGGATGAAGTTGTTGGCTTCGAGAAAGTAGCCGCCGCCGTCGGGCCAGAAGAACACCACGATCGAGAAAAAGATCAGGAACACGACGGTACCGACAATATCCTTGACGGTGTAATACGGATGGAAAGGAATGCCGTCGACCGGGTGCCCGGTCACCGGGTCGATCTGGTCCTTGATCTCGACGCCGTCCGGATTGTTGGAGCCGACTTCGTGCAGCGCCATCAGATGCACGACGACCAGGATCAGCAGCACCAGCGGCACCGCAATCACGTGAAAGGCAAAGAAGCGGTTCAGGGTCACATCCGAGATCGTATAGTCGCCACGGATCCAGATTCCCAGGTCGTCGCCGATGACGGGCACGGCCGAGAACAGGTTGACGATCACCTGCGCCCCCCAGTACGACATCTGGCCCCACGGTAGCAGGTAGCCGAAGAACGCTTCGGCCATCAGCGCGAGGTAGATAAAGCAGCCGACGATCCACAACAACTCACGCGGCCGGCGATAGCTGCCGTAAAGGAGCGCCCGAAACATGTGCAGATAGACGACCATGAAAAAAGCCGTCGCGCCGGTCGAATGCGCGTAACGGATGAACCACCCGCCCGCAACGTCGCGCATGATGTATTCGACCGACTCGAAGGCCTTGGCCGCATCGGCCTTGTAGCTCATAGTGAGGAAAATCCCGGTGAGGATCTGCATCACCAGCACCACCAGCGCCAGCGAGCCGAAGAAATACCAGAAGTTGAAATTCTTCGGCGCGTAATATTCCGAGACCTGCGATTTCCACAACACGGTCAGCGGGAAACGGTCGTCGATCCAGTTCAGAATTTTTTGCATCGGTGCGCCAGACTCAAGCCTTCTTGATTTCGTCTTCGCCGATCACGATCGTGGTGTCGGTGACGAAACGGTACGGCGGAATGATGAGATTGGTCGGCGCGGGCACACCCTTGTAGACACGCCCGGCAAGATCGAACTTGGATTGGTGACACGGGCAGAAAAAGCCGCCCAGCCAATCAGGGCCCAGGTCCGCTGGGGCCACTTCCGGTCGAAAAGTCGGCGAGCAGCCAAGGTGGGTGCAGATGCCCACCGCGACGAAGATCTCGGGCTTTCTGGAGCGGTTCTCGTTTTTCGCATAGGGAGGCTGGTGATCGACGTCTGACTTGGGGTCGGCCACCCGGTCGTCGAGCTTGGGGAGCGTGGCCAGCATCGCCGGCGTGCGATTGATGATCCACACGACCTTACCGCGCCATTCGACTCTGATCTGCTGGCCCGGCTCGAGCTTGCTGATGTCCTGCTCGACGGGTGCACCGGCGGCTTTTGCGCGTTCGCTCGGCCAGAAGCTCATGCCGAAAGGAACGGCCGCCGCCGCCGCCCCGATACCGCCTACCACCGTCGTGGCGCCGATCAGGAAGCGGCGCTTCTTGTTATTAATATTCCCATCCTCTGACATGACACCGGCCCTTCGAGGCATATCTAAAGAAAACGCGCGAGTATAAATGATTTGGCCCCTGCGCCGAAAGCCTTTGTTCAAAAATGTGCCGGAAAGACACAAAAAAACAGTGAGTTAGCGCTGGAGCTTGTTTTCAGCGGCGACCCGCGTTCCGCGGCTCGTGCTGCGTTGCGGCAGCGGACGTTTATAATCGCAATCTCTATCCCTTTCGCTGTTGACCGGCTCTATTGTGCTTCGACGATTTTGGCTACTGTTCGCGCAGGTCGCGACCATCTGTCTCGCAGTGCTCTTCGTCGTCACCACGCTGCGGCCGGACCTGCTCGCCCGCTACACCGGCAGGAGCAATGTCGTGCTCATGCAGGAAACCCCAGTCGCCGTCGCCGCCGTCAAGATCGACAGCTTGGCCGATGCGGCCAAGAGGGCCATGCCGTCGGTCGTCAACGTCTTCACCAGCAAGGAAGTCCGCCAGCGGCGTCCGCTGATGGACGATCCGGTCTTTCGTCGCTTCTTCCCGGGCTTGGGCGATCAAGAAACGCGGCGCGCCAATAGTCTCGGATCAGGGGTCATCGTCAGCAGCGAAGGTTATGTGCTGACCAACAATCACGTGATCGAGGAAGCCGACGACATCCAGATCGTGCTGTCCGATGGCCGGCGCTTGCGCGCGAGGGTGCGCGGCAGCGACCCCGAATCCGATCTGGCGGTGCTGAAGGCGGACGTCAGCGGTCTGCCCGCGATCACTTTCGGCACGCTCGACTCGGTGCAGGTCGGCGACACGGTACTGGCGATAGGCAGCCCGTTCGGATTCGGCAACACGGTCACTCACGGAATCATCAGCGCGCTCGGCCGCAACCACCTGGGCATCAACCGTTTCGAGGATTTCATTCAGACCGACGCCGCGGTGAATCCGGGTAATTCCGGCGGCGCGCTGGTCGACAGCGGCGGCAATCTGATCGGCATCAACAGCGCCATCTTCTCGCAAAGCGGCGGCTCGCAGGGCATCGGCTTCGCCATCCCCGTCTCGCTGGCGAAAAGCGTGCTCGAGCAGATTATCCGGGACGGTGAAGTCACGCGCGGGTGGCTCGGTATCGAGCCGCAAGAGCTGACCGCTGAGCTCGCTTCCGCGCTGACGCTTGCCAACAGCGACGGAGTTCTGATCCGAGGCGTGATGAAGAGCGGTCCCGCCGATCGCGCGGGCATGCTCGCGCGCGACGTGGTGCAGGAGATCGACGGCAAACCGACGCACGACGTGACAGCTTTGCTGTCGCAGATCGCGGCGCTGACGCCGGGCAGTCAGGCCAAGCTCCGGGTGCTGCGGGAAAAGAGGCCGATCGACCTGGAAGTTACCGTCGGCAAGCGTCCCAAAGCGCGCGCGTCTTAGCGGCTTTGCAAAGAAGACGTCACGAAACTCCTGACGCCGGAATCCCCAATATCGTCGTTCCCGCGAACGTGGGAATCCAGTGTCTTTTGGACGAACGCCGCTGGGTCTCCGCTTTCGCGGGGACGACCGAATTGCGATGCGGCGGATTTCCGCCTTTCGCGGGGACGACCGAAGTGCTATGCAGCGGCTTCGCCTTCCTTGTCGCTCTTGGGCACCGATATGAACCGGGCGCACAGTAGCCCAAGCTCGTAGAGCAGCCAGAGCGGCACTGCCAGCATTACCTGCGACAGGATATCCGGCGGAGTGAACACCGCGCCGACTACGAACGCACCGACGATCACGTAACCACGAATCGAACGCAGCTTCTCCAGGCTGACCACACCAAGCCGCACCAGCACGATGACCACCACCGGTACCTCAAAGGTGATGCCGAAGGCGATAAACATGGTAAGCACGAAGGAAAGATATTTGTCGATGTCGGTCATCATCTGCACGCCCGCGGGCGCGTAGTTGGCGAAGAAACCGAAGGCGATCGGGAACACGGCAAAATAGGCGAAGGCCATTCCGAACGCGAAAAACACCACGCTCGACACGATCACCGGTATCGCGAGACGTTTTTCATGGTGATAGAGCCCGGGGGCGACAAAAGCCCACATCTGAAACAGCACGTACGGCAGCGCAATCAGAAAAGCTGCCATCAAGGTGACCTTCAACGGCACCAGAAAAGTACCGGTGACATCGGTGGCGATCATGGTTCCGCCGCTTGGCAGGGCCTTGAGCAGCGGCGCCGCCAGCAACGCATAGATGTTTTTTGCCCACGGGAACAGGCAGAGCAAGACAATCACGATCGCGATGATCGAGCGCATCAGCCGGCTTCTGAGCTCGATCAGATGCGAGATGAACGTGTCTTGCGTACCTTCTGGGCCGGGTGTTTGATCGCTCATCGGTAGACCAGGAATTACCGGAGCTGCTTCGGCGCTGACGGCAGAGGCTCCCGGCGAGGACCGCGCGATTTGCCTTGCGCGGCGCCGCGATCATTGTAGCGCGCGCAGGTTAAGCTCGCAGGCGAGCTTGCCTCCTCGACCCGCTGAGTCGGCAGCTAGCGACACGGCCTCCCGAACCCACTCGCGAGTGAGAAGCGTCGCGGATCGGCCGCCAGCGTCGACTCGCAATTCCCCGTCGATCCCCGCTACGCGGGGCCCCGCGCCGGGTAGCTCGCGCCGCGAACCCAAGGAACGTCAGATACGATCGAAGCCCGGCAGCGCGGCCTGGCGCGGCGGCTCGGCGGCAGCAGCCTGTACCGGCGACGGCGAGGTCGTCGTATCGGTCGACACCGCAGGCAGTTGATCTGCGCGAGCAGCCGCCCCGACCTCTGCCTCGGGAACGCTGCCAGCGGTAGCCGCGGAAGGGTTGCCGGCTTCGTTCAACTGGGTTTCGACCGACCGCACGCCGCTTTCGACCTCGCGCGCGGCGTTCGTCATCGAGGATTCGAGATCCCGTGCCGCGCTTTGCACCTCGCTTTGCAACTTGCGCAGCTCGTCGAGCTCCATCTCGCGGTTGATGTCGGCCTTGACTTCGTTCACATAGCGCTGCAGGCGTCCGAACATATGGCCGAGCGTCCTCGCTACCTTCGGCAAGCGCTCGGGGCCGATCACCACCAGGGCCACCACGGCGATGACGAGGATTTCGCTGAATGCTATGTCGAACACGGCTCGAACACAATTAAGATTGCCGCCTCGCGCAGGAGGCTGCGGGGCGCGCGCTGCGAAGCTTTAGACCTTGGTCGAGGTTTCCTTGGTGACCTCGCCCTCGATGGTCTTGCCGCCCAGCTGGGCCGAAGATTGCGCCGTGGAAGCGTCCGCACCCGGAGGAACGGGTTCGCCGTCCTGGCTCTTCATTCCTTCCTTGAATCCCTTTACGGCGCCGCCGAGATCCTGTCCGATGTTGCGCAGCTTCTTGGTGCCGAATATCAAGACGACGACCAGCAGCACGATCAGCCAGTGCCAAATGCTCAGTCCGCCCATGTTGGATCTCCTTCAAACATTGGATTTGGGCATCATTGCGCCCAGCGGTTCCGGGCCGCCGATGACATGCATGTGCAAATGCATCACGTCCTGCCGGCCGATACGCCCGGAATTGATGATGGTACGGAAACCGTCCGGCGAGCCCTGCTCGCGCGCAAGCTTGCCGGAGAGCGTCAGCATCCGCCCGAGCACGCCGGCATCCTCCGCCGCCGCCTCGGCCAGCGACGCGATGTGCTTTTTAGGCACCAGCATGAAATGCACCGGCGCAAGCGGTCGAATGTCCTGGAACCCGAGAACCTCGTCGTCCTCGTAGACCTTCTTCGACGGCACCTCGCCACGCACAATCTTGCAGAATATGCAGTCGTCCATTACGTTGCCGGTTATCGCGAGCCTCGCGAGCCTATTGCCGCGAAATCGTCGCGCCAGGAAAGCCGGGCGCGGCTGCCGGTCGCTTGTCTCGCGTCAACTGCGCGACGCTTTTTCTTCGAGGCCGGACACTCCCTCGCGCCGCTCGAGCTCCACGAGCACGTCTTCCGGTCCCAAGCCATGGCGCTCCAGCAATATCAGACAATGGAACCAGAGGTCCGCGATCTCGGCTGTTAACCGGATCTTATCACCATCCTTGGCGGCCATCACCGCCTCGGTAGCCTCCTCTCCGATCTTCTTGATGATCGCGTCCTCGCCTTTGGCGAAAAGTGTCGCAACATAGGACTTCACGGGATCGACGTTGCGGTGCTCTCCTATCGTCGTCGCAACGCGCTGCAAAATATCGTCATGTCTGGCCATAGATGACTTTCGGGTCCTTGATGACGGGTTCGACCGTGCGCCAGGCACCGTTGTCGAGCCGCTGGAAAAAGCACCGGTGCCGGCCGGTATGACAGGCAATCCCACCTTCTTGTTCGACGATCAGCAAAATCGCGTCGTTATCGCAATCGAGGCGAATTTCGCGGACTCTTTGAAAATGACCCGAGCTTTCGCCCTTCTGCCAGAGCCGGCGGCGCGAGCGCGACCAGTAATGCGCAAGGCCGGTTGCCGCGGTGCGCGAAAGCGCCTCGCGGTCCATCCACGCCAGCGTCAGCACCGTGCCGCTCACTTCCTGGGCGATGGCGGGCACCAGGCCGTCGGCATTCCAGACTACCGTATCGAGCCAGTCGCTCATCGTTGCCTTTCGGATTCGTCAGCGTCGACGCCACGCAAGGATGTTCGTGGGTTCTGTCGACGTTGTGCGCGCTAGCCAGCATCACAAACGCCCGCGACGCCCCGTTCCCTTATATCGTCATTCCCGCGGCCTTTAGTCCCGCGAAAGCGGGGACGGAATCCAGTGTCTTTGACGAACGCCGCTGGGTCCCCGCTCAAGCCTGCCCTCGAATGCTTGAATCGGGGCGGGGACGACGAGCGACTTGCGGGAGCGGCCAGCCATTGTGGTCATCCTCATCAATCCCTGACTTCAATGCCAGCCGCGCTCATGGCGTTCTTGGCTTGGCTGACCGTGAATTCGCCATAGTGGAAGATCGACGCGGCGAGCACTGCGTCGGCGCCGCCGATCACGATGCCATCCACCAGGTCCTGCAGGCCGCCCACGCCTCCCGACGCGATCACCGGCACGTCGACCGCGTCCGCGACCGCGCGGGTGAGACCAAGATCGAAACCGCTGCGCGCGCCATCGCGATCCATGCTGGTGAGCAGGATTTCGCCCGCGCCGAGCCTTACCGCTTCGCGTGCCCAGAGAACGGCGTCCCGGCCGGTCGCGGTCCGGCCGCCGTGCGTATAGACCTCCCAGCGACCCGGCGCGATCGCCTTGGCGTCGATGGCGGCGACGATGCACTGTGCGCCGTAGCGTGCGGCCGCTTGCTCGATGAGCGCCGGATTGTTCACGCCCGCCGTATTGATGCTCACCTTGTCGGCACCGGCATTGAGCAGCGCGCGGATGTCATCGACGTGACTCACGCCTCCTCCGACTGTCAGAGGAATGAACACCTGGTCGGCCACCGCACCGATCATCTCGTAGAGCAGCCCGCGCGTCTCCACGCTTGCCCGGATATCGAGGAAGGCGAGCTCGTCGGCACCTTGGCTGTCGTAGCGCCGCGCGACTTCGACCGGGTCGCCGGCATCGCGCAAATTTATGAAATTGACGCCTTTGACGACGCGGCCTTCGGCGACGTCGAGGCAGGGAATGATGCGCTTGGCGAGACCCATGGATAATCGGTGCGAATTGTTTCGCACGCCGCGGCCGGATACATCCGCCGCTATTTGCCTTACTTGCCTTTACTTGCCCTTGGCGGCCCTGAGTGCGGCCTTGAAATCGAGCGTACCCTCGTAGAGCGAGCGCCCGGCAATGGCGCCGAGGACGCCTTCGCTTTCGAAGCTCGCGAGCTCCTTGATGTCCTTCAAGCTGTTGATTCCGCCGCTGGCGATTACCGGGATCCTGAGCTCGCGCGCCAGCTTGGCGGTGGCTTCGATATTGATGCCGGTGAGCATGCCGTCGCGTCCGATATCGGTGTAGATCAGCGCTTCGACGCCGTAATCCTCGAATTTTTTGGCCAGATCGACCACGTCGTGCCCGGTCATCTTCGACCAGCCGTCCGTCGCCACCTTGCCTTCACGCGCATCGAGCCCGACGATGATGTGCCCGGGAAATGCATAGCACGCGTCGTGCAAAAAACCCGGATTCTTCACCGCGGCGGTGCCGATGATTACGAACGTGATCCCGTCGTCGAGATAGCGCTCGATGGTGTCGAGATCGCGTATGCCACCGCCCAGCTGTATGGGGATCTCCTCGCCGATAACGCTGACGACCTCGCGGATCGCCATCTCATTTTTGGGCTTGCCGGCAAACGCACCATTGAGATCGACAAGATGCAGCCTTTCGGCGCCGAGATCGAGCCAATGGCGGGCCATCGCGGCCGGATCCTCGGAAAATACGGTGGCGGACTGCATCTCACCTTGCTTCAGGCGGACGCAGTTACCATCCTTGATATCGATTGCGGGAATGATCTGCATGTCGGCGGGTGTGCGACTGCTTTAGACGCCACCGTGGGTAATGCGCGGATAGAATCAGACGCGGCCGTCCCAGGTGACGAAGTTGGCAAGCAACTGGAGACCGGCGCTGTGGCTCTTCTCGGGATGGAACTGCACGGCAAAGATATTAGCGCTTGCAATCGCGCAAGTAAACGCCGCTGGGTAGTCGACCGAGGCGGCGGTCAGCCCCGGGTCAACCGGCACCGGGTAATAGCTGTGCGCAAAATAGAATCTTGTGTGATCGGCGACGCCATGCCACAAGGGATGGCCCTCCTTTTGAGCCACCGGGCTCCAACCCATGTGCGGGACCTTGAGCCGGTGGCCCCCAGGATCGTGCATTTCTTCGTCGCGGAACCGAACGACACCACCCGGCAGGACACCAAGACACGAAGTGGGTCCTTCCTCGCTGCTGTCGAACAACATCTGCAGCCCGAGACAGATGCCCAGAAACGGGCGGTCGCGGACTACTTCCATGACCACTTCCCGCAGGCCGCTCTGGTCGAGGGCGCGCATGCAGTCGGGCATCGCGCTCTGGCCCGGCAGCACCACACGCTTCGCGCCGCGTATCGTCGCCGGATCTGAGCTCACCATGATGGTGCGCTCGGGCGCGACGTGCAGCAACGCCTTGGCGACCGAGCGCAGGTTGCCCGTTCCATAGTCGACGACGGCGATGTCAGGCATCAGGAATCAAGAATCAGGAATCAGAGATCGGGTTTCAGGGCACCGCGGCTAATGGGAAGAGTGTTGTTCTTCCCTGAATGCTGATTCCTGATCCCTGATGCCTGATCCCTATAAGGCACCCTTGGTCGACGGCACCTTGCCTCCGCCGCGAGGGTCGAGCTCGACTGCCATCCTCAGCGCGCGCGCAAAGGCCTTGAATACCGTCTCCGCCTGATGGTGCGCGTTGTCGCCGCGAAGATTGTCGATATGGAGCGTCGCCAGCGCGTGATTGACGAATCCCTGGAAGAACTCGTGCGTCAGATCGACATCGAAGGCCCCGATCATCGGTCGCGTGAACGAAACGTGGTATTCCAGCCCCGGACGGCCGGAGAGATCGACCACGACCCGGGACAGCGCTTCGTCCAGCGGCACATAAGCGTAGCCGTAACGCGTCAACCCGGCCTTGTCGCCGAGAGCCTGCTTGACGGCCTGACCGAAGGTGATGCCGACGTCTTCGACCGTGTGATGACCGTCGATGTGCAGATCGCCCTTCGCCGAAACGATGAGGTCGAGCATCCCGTGGCGGGCAACCTGATCGAGCATGTGGTCGAGAAACGGCACGCCGGTGGCAAGCTCGGCGCGCCCGGTGCCATCCAGATTCACCTCGACGCTGATCGAAGTCTCGCGCGTGACGCGGTCGATGCGCGCCGTGCGCGCCGCGCCTGTTGCCGCCGCTTTCAACGGAATGGTCATTTTGAAGGCTCGAGCTCGGCCAGCGCCACAAGCAGCAAGTCGTTCTCCTCCGGCTTACCCACGGTCATTCGCAGACAGTTTGCCAGCAGCGGATGCCAGCCATTCAGATTCTTGATCAAGATGCGTCGCGCCTTGAGGCCATCGAAAATTCTGTTCGCGTCGGTCACGCGCGCCAGCACGAAATTGGTCTGCGTCGGATAGACGCGGACGCCCGGCAATCGCGCCAACGCCGATTCCAGCCGGGTGCGTTCGGCGCGAATCGCCGCCGCCTGCTCGGCAATCCAACCCGTCTCGAAAAGCAGTGCCTCGATTGCGGCTTGCGTCAGCGCGTTCACATTATACGGCTGCCGGACTTTGTTCAGTTCCGCGATCCACGCCGGCGCAGCGACCGCATAGCCCAGCCGGATGCCGGCCATGCCGACTTTCGACAGGGTACGCAGAACCAGGAGATTAGAGCGCTTGGGCACGCGGGCCAGAAAGCTCGCATCGGCAAACGCGTAGTACGCCTCATCGATCACCACCAATCCCGGCGACGCTTCGATGATGGCTTCGAGATCGGCATCGGCAAAAAGATTGCCGGTGGGATTGTTCGGATAGGCCAGAAAGATCACTGCCGGAGATTCCCGCTCGATCGCCGCCAGGATCGCGTCGCGGTCGAGGCTGAAATCCGGGTTGAGCGGCACGCCTACAAAGCGCGTCGACGCGTAGAGCGCATCCATGCGATACATCACGAACGAGGGGTCGGGTGCGAGCACCACGGCCCCGGGCCTAGCAACCGCCGCGACGATGATCTGGATCAACTCATCGGAACCGTTGCCGAGCAAGAGTCCCGCATCTTCAGGAATCCCCAAAGCGGAGCGCAGCGCGCGCTTTGCTCCTTCGCCACTCGCATCGGGATAGCGGTTGATGGCAACCCGCGCGAGCGCGTCGGACAACCGCGCCTTCACCGCGTCCGGCAGTGGATAGGGGTTCTCCATCGCGTCGAGCTTGACCCACGCAGGGCCGGGTTTGGCTACGGCGTAGGCGGAAAGCGCGCAAATCTCGGGTCGAACGACGCGGGCAACGGTCTCTTGAGCCAGAAGCGCGCGCCCGCTATCGGTCATATCGTGTCCGTATCGGCGATGTACAGGTCGACGCCGCCGGTGGCGAAATTGCCCAAATCCGCCGCGATCGCCTGACCTTGCGGCGAAACCAGCGCGGCATTGATCGCGGCCAGCGACGAAAAAGTCAAGGTGGCGATCAAGTGATACGGCGCCGAACCGCCACCTACGCTGGCAATCGTTCCACGCGTCACCTGGTACGCCTCCAGCCCGGGAATAGTCTTCGCCAAAGGGACGTGCACACCGTAGTAGTACCGGTCGAAAGCTGCCGCATCGGCCGGATGCTTGTACATCGCGTAAATATTGGCCATGGCTTCCTCTCTAGTGGCCTGTAACGTCCGATTCGGTACTGAGCGCAGCGGTATGGCGCGGCGATCCGCGCCAAGCGCACGGCGCCGCAGCGAAGCAACGGTAGCTCCCCTTGCAAGCTGCGGCAACGCGGCGATCGGCGTGGAGCGCAAGCCAGACAGTATCGAATTGGGCGTTACAGGCCACTCGTTTTACTTATCGAGACGATACTCGGCGCTCGCCGCGTGCGCCGGCAGGCCTTCGCCGCGGGCAAGCGTCGAGGCCAGGCGGCCGAGCCTTTGCGCACCCTGACGCGAAACCGCAATCACGCTGGTGCGTTTCTGGAAATCGTACACGCCCAGCGGCGACGAAAAGCGGGCGCTGCGGGCGGTCGGCAGCACGTGGTTCGGTCCCGCGCAGTAGTCGCCTACCGCCTCGGAGCTGAAATGGCCGACGAAGATCGCGCCTGCATTATGTATCTCGGCGACCAAATCCTCCGGCTTGGCGACCGCGAGCTCGAGATGCTCCGGGGCAAGCTCGTTCGCGATGGCACAGGCCTCGGCGAGATCGCGCACCCGCACCAGGGCGCCGCGGCTGGCGAGCGATGCCGAGATGATCCCCTTGCGTGACATCGCTGGAAGCTGGCGCGTCATACTTCTCGCCACTGCGTCGATCAGCTCAGGCTCGGGCGAGAGCAGGATGGCACGCGCGGCTTCGTCGTGTTCGGCCTGGGAAAACAGATCCATGGCAATCCAGTCCGGATTGGCGCTGCCGTCGGCGATGACGATGATCTCGGAAGGGCCGGCGACCATGTCGATACCGACCGCGCCGAACACCCTGCGCTTCGCCGCCGCGACGTAGGCATTGCCCGGTCCCACGATCTTGTCGACGGCCGGAATGGTCGCGGTGCCATAGGCAAGCGCGGCGATCGCCTGCGCGCCGCCGATGGTGAACGCCCGCGTAACCCCGGCGATGTGCGCCGCGGCCAGCACCAGCGGGCTTTGAGCGCCGTTCGGCGTCGGCACGACCATCACGATCTCACGCACGCCGGCGACCTGCGCCGGCAGCGCGTTCATGAGCACCGACGATGGATAGGCCGCCTTGCCGCCCGGCACATAGATGCCTACGCGTTCCAGCGGTGTGACCTGCTGACCGAGACGTGTGCCGTCGGCTTCGGTGTACGACCACGATTCAACGCGCTGATGCCGATGGTAGATCCGTACGCGCTCGGCTGCGGCAACCAGCGCATCACGTTGCTTCGCATCCAGAGCATTGAACGCGGCTTCGAATGCGACGGGTCGAAGCTCCAGCGCGGCCACCGAGGGTGCCTTGATGCGGTCGAACAAGGCAGTGTATTCGAGCACGGCGGCGTCGCCGCGCGCCCGCACATCGACGATGATATTAGCGACCGAGGCGTCGATTGCCTCGTCCTGGGCGGTGTTGACCGCCGTCAGCCGCCCAAGCGCCGCGGCAAAGTCCGCGGCCGACGAATCGAGACGGCGCATCTCGCTCACGGAGGTCAGGACCTACTACGTACGCTGGCGACGCTGGCTGCGTCCGCGGTGCCTGGTGCGCTCGGTGCGCTGCGGGCGATGGCGTCCAGCAAGGGCTGGACCGTGTCGCGCTTGAGCTTGAGCGACGCCGGATTGACGATCAGTCGCGCGCTGATCGCCATAATATCTTCCACCGCGACCAGATCGTTGGCCTTGAGCGTATTGCCGCTGCTGACCAGATCGACGATGGCATCGGCAAGTCCCACCAGCGGCGCGAGCTCCATCGATCCGTAGAGCCTGATCAGGTCGACATGCATGCCCTTGGCCGCGAAATGCTCGCGCGCCGTCATAACGTACTTGGTCGCGACGGAAAGGCGCGCCCCACGCTTGAGCGCACCTGCGTAGTCGAAGCCGGCTTTGGCGGCGACCACCATCCGGCAGCGGCCGATGCCGAGATCGACCGGTTGATACAGGCCCTCCCCACCGTGCTCCAGAAGCACATCCTTGCCGGCGACGCCCAGATCGGCGGCGCCGCGCTGAACGTAGGTCGGGACATCGGACGCGCGGACGACGATGAAGCGAACGTCGGAGCGGTTACTGCCGATGATGAGCTTGCGCGAGGTTTCAGGATCCTCCGCCGGAGCAATGCCCGCCGCGGCGAACAGCGGCAAGGTCTCGTCGAAGATGCGACCCTTGGACAGCGCGATAGTAAGCATGGCCATGAGCGCTTCGCAAACGCGCATTCTAGCAGCCGCAGGCGAGCACGCCGACGCGATGCGCGCCCTACGCGAGGCGATGGATGCGCGCGCCGAGCGCGGAGAGCTTTTCGTCGATCCGCTCGTAACCGCGATCGAGGTGATAGACGCGATCGATCACCGTCTCCCCTTCGGCGATCAGGCCGGCGATGACCAGGCAAGCGGATGCGCGCAGATCGGTCGCCATGACCGTGGCGCCGGTGAGCGCACGCACGCCCTTGACGATCGCCGTATTGCCTTCGACCTCGATGTCCGCGCCGAGACGCTTCAACTCCTGCACGTGCATCATGCGGTTTTCGAAAATGGTCTCGGTAATGACCGCGGTGTCGTCGGCGATGGTCATCGGCGCCATTAACTGCGCCTGCATGTCGGTAGGGAATCCCGGATAAGGCATCGTTCGCAGCGCCACCGACTTGAGCGGCTGGGAGCCACGCTGGCGCTTGATGCATATTCGCGTCGGCTCGGTGACGATCTCGGCGCCGGCCTCGATCAGCTTATCGATCACGGCCTCGAGCGTGTCCGGGCGCACGCCGGTGAGTGAGGTGTCGCCGCCGGCGGCTGCCGCCGCCGCGAGAAAGGTGCCCGTCTCGATTCGGTCGGGCATGACCGCGTGTCGCGCACCATGCAGCGTCTCGACACCCTCGATGACGATGCGGTCACTGCCGGCACCGGTGATCCTCGCACCCATCGCGATGAGGCAGTCGGCGAGGTCGCCGATTTCCGGCTCACGCGCCGCGTTTTCCAGAACCGTCGTCCCCGACGCCAGGGTCGCTGCCATCATCAGATTCTCAGTGCCGGTCACCGTGATGAGGTCGAACACAAAGCGCACACCGGTCAGACGCGCCGCTTTGGCGTCGATGTAGCCATGGTCGAGATCGATCTCGGCGCCCATCGCCTGCAAACCCTTGATGTGCTGGTCGACCGGGCGCAGCCCGATGGCGCATCCTCCGGGCAGCGATACGCGCGCCTCGCCGCATCGCGCGAGCAGCGGCCCGAGCGCCAGAATCGACGCCCGCATGGTCTTCACCATCTCGTACGGCGCCAGCGGCCAGTCCACCTGCCTGGCCGACAGCGTCAGCGCCCCGTCGTGCGCTTCCATCCGCACGCCCATCTGCGAGAGCAGCGAGCGCATGGTGCGAACGTCGTTCAGCTGCGGCAGGTTGTCGAGCGTGAGCGGTTCTGGCGTGAGCAGCGCGGCGCACAGAATCGGCAGCGCTGCGTTTTTCGCGCCGGAAATGGAAATCTCACCCTTGAGCGCGACCCCGCCCTCGATCGAGAGTTTTTCCACTAGTGGGGAGGTCCCAGCGCGGACCACTGCGCCGGCGTCAGCGTCTGCATCGACAGCGCGTGGATTTCCTCACGCATCCTGTCACCGAGTGCGCGGTAGACGAGCTGGTGCTGCTTGACCTTGGGCAGGCCCGCGAAGGCGGCGCTTACGATCACGGCTTGGAAGTGCTGACCGTCGCCGGCAACCTCGACATGCTCGCAGGCGAGCCCGGCTTGAATTGCGCGTTCGATGTATTCCGGGGTGACCACGACTTACTCCAGAGATCACTGCTTGGTGCTTTGCCTAGTTGTGCTCGACGCCGCATTCAGCGGCGTGCTCAGAGCCATACTCAGAGTCGTAACTTATAGCCGCGCTTGAGCACCCAAAGCGTCCACGCGCTCAAAGCAGCGCACGACACGGCAATCACCGCGAGGCTTAAGCCCGGCTCGATATCGGAAAGCCCGAAAAAGCCGTAGCGAAAGCCGTCGATCATATAGAAGAACGGATTGAAATGCGACAGCCGTTGCCAGAACGGCGGCAGCGTATGGATGGAATAGAAAACACCTGACAAAAACGTCAGCGGCATGATCAGGAAATTCTGGAATGCGGCGAGCTGGTCGAACTTGTCGGCCCAGATGCCGGCGAGCAGCCCCAGCACGCCGAGAATCATGCTGCCGAGGAGGGCAAATGCAAGCGCCCACAACGGGTGCGCCGGTTCGATCGGCGCGAACCACAGCGTGACGAGGAATACGCCGAGTCCGACCGAGATGCCGCGCACCATCGCTCCGACGACGTATGCCCCGAACAGATCGAGAGGCGACAAGGGCGGGAGCAGCACGAAGATCAGATTGCCCGTGATCTTGGACTGGATCAACGAGGAGGAGCTGTTGGCGAACGCGTTCTGCAGCACCGACATCATGACCAGACCGGGGATGAGAAATGCCGTGTAGCGGACCCGGCCGTCGAACACCGAAACGTGCGACTCCAGCACATGCGAAAAAATCAGCAGGTACAAAAGCGACGTCAGCACCGGCGCGAGGATGGTCTGAAAGCTGACCTTCCAGAATCGCAGCAACTCCTTGTAGAGCAGCGTCTGCCAGCCCGAGCGGTGCCGGATCGGCTCCATCGTCAGGCTCGCGCTCAGTTCCGTCGCGTTGAGTTTCGTGCTCACTTCCGTGCTCAGTTTCGCATTCAATTTTATGTTCAAGCGGCGCGCTTCATGATTCTGAGAAAGACCTGCTCCAGATCGGCCTCCTGCAGCGCGAGCTCGGCGATCGCGACACCGTGCTCACGCAAAGCCGAGAGCAGGCTCTCGAGCTCCGCGTAACTGGTCAGCGACAACAGGTAGCTCGCGCCTTCGTGCCTCAGGACGCGCTCGCGCCATGCATCGGGCAAGGCATCGGCCGTGAGTCGCACGGTCAGGCCCGCGAAACTGGACAGCAGGTTCTGCGTGGTGTCGAGCGCGACAACTTTTCCGGCCTTGAGCATCGCGATCCTGCCGCACAAGGCTTCGGCCTCCTCCAGATAGTGCGTGGTGAGGATGATCGTGTGCCCGTCGCGGTTGAGCTTGCGGATGAATCCCCACAGGCTTTGGCGCAGCTCGACGTCGACACCCGCGGTGGGCTCGTCGAGAACGATCACTGGCGGCTTGTGCACCAATGCTTGTCCGACGAGGACCCGGCGCTTCATGCCGCCAGAAAGCGCGCGCATGTTGGCATCGGCCTTCGAGGCCAAGTCGAGGTGATGCAGGATCTCGTCGATCCAGGCATCGTTGTTGCGCAGACCGAAGTAGCCCGACTGGATCCTGAGCGTTTCGCGAACGGTGAAAAACGGATCGAACACCAGTTCCTGCGGCACCACTCCGAGGAGCCTCCGCGCCCGGCGATAATCGGTCACCACGTCGTGACCGAGCACGCGCGCAGTCCCCCGGTCAGCGCGGGTAAGCCCGGCGACAATCGAGATCAGCGTCGTCTTGCCCGCGCCGTTGGGACCGAGCAAGCCGAAGAATTCGCCCTCCTCGACCACGAGATCGACGCCGGAGAGCGCCTGCACGGCGCCGAAACGGCGCGCGACATCGACGATTTCGACCGCGGCGCCCATTAAGGCAAGGACGGCGGCAAAGCGATCCGGTTCGAGCGCTCACGCAGGTGCGGAGCCAGGTGGAAACCGAGGCGCGAAGTCAGGTGCGAACTCAGGCGCGATGTCAGTTGTGAACTGAGATGCCAAGTCGGGTGCCAACCGAGGTGCGAAGTCAGGTACGAAATCAGTTCGGTTCCGCGGCCAGGAGGTCCTCGACGCCGTAGAGCTGCGCCAGCGAAGCCAGGCTTGGCGGGAGATGAGCAAACGTAAGTGGCTTGCCTTCGGCCGCCGCGCGGCGCCTCCAGGCGAGCAAAAGTGCAACGCTCGCCGAGTCGACCGCTTCGACACGTTCGAGATCGATGACACCGGTCGCGGGTAGCACCGCTTCGCCGCTGACGGCGAGGACCGTCGCAACGGAATCCATGGTGAGCGAACCGGCGGGCATCCAACGATCGCCCTCCACCTGCAACGCGGGCGTGACTTCGCTCACTTTGGAGCCGGCGGCGGCGCCGGGCCCTTGTTTTTCGCGTCGAGCGCCTTGATCAGGCCCTCGATGCCGGAGCTCCTGACGATGTCGTTGAACTCATCGCGGTAATTGGTCACCAGGCTCACGCCGGCAACCACAATGTCATAGGCCTTCCAACCCTCCGGCGTCTTTTCCATGTTGTAGTCGATCTGCACCGGCGCCTGTCCGGGACGACGCACTTCGGTGCGAACGATGACTTCGCTATCGCCGGGGTTCATGCGCAGCGGCTTGTAGTCCATGGTGTTGTCGCGGTAGCCCGTCAACGCTCCCGAATAGGTGCGTACCAGCAGCGTACGAAACTGGTCCGTGAGTTGCTGTTGCTGCTCCGGGGTGGCGCTCCGCCAGTTGCGGCCCACCGCCAATGCGGTGATGCGCGCGAAGTCGAAATGGGGCGCGAGCTTGGTTTCGATCAGTTGCTTGACTTTGGCCTGATTGCCGGCCTGCAGGTCCTTGTCGGAACGGATCGTGGAAAGCACGTCCTCGGCCACGCGCTTGACCAAAGCGTCGGGCGCTTCCTGCGCCAATGCGGGGTTCGCCGACAGCGCGAGCGGCAGCATGATCAGGGTCGACAGCAGCGTGCGTAGCATGGTGGTCCTCTTCGTATTCATAGCTTGGGAACGCATGGACAGCATAAACGGGGCTCGGTTCTGCGATTTGACTACGGTCAGAGCCCTTTGCCGGCCGGCATCAGAGCGCCGCGCAACATCGCGGCGTCATTCTTCCTCGGGCTCCGGTGGCGGCTTGCCCTCGTAGAGCTGGTAGCGCCTGTTCTTCAAGTAGGCATTGCGCAGGAAGCGGTACTTGTCGAGGGCGGCGGTGTCGAGCACTTCTTCGCCCTGCAGCAATTGCGCGCGAGTGTCGAGGTATCCAACCGCCCAAAGTGAATTGCGAACGGCCACGTCGCTGATATATCCGATCGGAGTGGTGTAGATCCGCACCAGCCATCCAGTGCCGTCGCGAACGGTTGTCGGACCAAACAGGGGAACGAAAAGATAGGCCCCGTTGGGCGCGCCCCACTTGCCGAAGGTCAGGCCGAAATCGTTGTGGTCCTTGGTAATGCCCATCATCGACGCGAGGTCGAAGATACCTGCCAGCCCGAACGTCGAGTTCAGCAGCACCCGGCCGAAGGCGTCTCCGGCGCGATCACCGTTGCCCTGCAGCGCGTCGTTGACGCCGGTAAAAAGGTCATCGATGTTGCCGAAAAAATTCGACACGGCGGTGCGTACCGGCTCCGGCCAGATCTGGACGTACGCCTTGGCGACAGGCTTGATGACGGCATCGTCGACAGCCGTGTGCACCGAGTACATCGCCCGGTTCCATGGCTCTAGCGGGTCGACCTTCGATGGTGCCGCGGCACAGCCGGCGAGCACTACCGCGCAGACAGCGAGCGCGGGTGCGATTGTGCGATTCAGTGAGTTCATTTCTTCGCTCCTGCGTCGGATGCCTTGTCGAAGAGAAACTGTCCGATCAACTTCTCGATTACCACCGCGGACTGCGTCTTTTTGATCTGTTCTCCATCCTTGAGCATCACCGTATCGCCGCCGGCGTCGAGCCCGATATACACCTCGCCGAGCAGGCCGGAGGTGTTGATCGACGCGATGGTGTCCCTGGTGAATAACACGTCGCGATCGATGCGCATGCCGACGAGCGCTTCATAATTCTTGGGGTCGAGCCGGACGGACTCGACGCGGCCCACGATCACGCCCGCGGCCTTGACCGGCGCACGCAGCTTGAGGCCGCCGATATTGTCGAAGCTCGCTTGCAGATGATAGCCCGGCGTCCGGTCCAGCGTAAGCAGGTTTCCCACCTTCAACGCCAGGAAGAGAATTGCGCCAAACCCGATGGCGACGAAAATGCCGACCCAGAGATCGATCGTGGAACGATTCACGAGCCCATTCCCCTGAACATGAACACAGTCAACACGAAGTCGAGCGCGAGGATCGCCAGCGAGGACACCACGACGGTGCGCGTGGTCGCGCTGGAAACGCCTTCCGCGGTCGGCTTCGCGTCATAGCCATCGAGCACCGCGATCAGCGACACGGCGGTGCCGAATACCAGGCTTTTGATAATGCCGTTAGTCACGTCGGGCCACACGTTGACGCCGGCCTGCATCTGTCCCCAGAACGCCCCGGCGTCGACGCCGAGGATCCGGACGCCGATGAGGTAGGCGCCGAAGATGCCCAACGCGGAAAAGAGCGCGGCCAGCAGCGGCATCGAGATGACGCCGGCCCAGAAGCGGGGTGCCACCACCCGCGCAATCGGATCGACCGCCATCATTTCCATCGCCGAAAGCTGCTCGGTCGCCTTCATCAAACCGATCTCGGCGGTGATTGCGGAACCAGCCCGGCTGGCGAACAAGAGACCTGCCAGCACCGGTCCGAGTTCCTTGACCAGCGACAGCGCCACCAGAATCCCCAGCTGCTCGTCGGCACCGTAACGGACCAGCACTTCATAACCTTGCAGCGACAGCACCATCCCAACGAACAGGCCCGACGTTAAAATGATCACCAGCGACAGCACCCCCGAGAAATAAATCTCGCGCAGCGTCAGATGCAAGCGCCGGAACGCCGCCGGCGAGTGCCAGATGATGGCGACCATGAAGCGTGCCGCGTAGCCCAGCCAGGCGATGCCGCCCGTCACCGCGCCGCCGAGGCGGCGCAGGCCGTGCCCCAGGTCGTCTAGCGCTTCAATGGCCATCAGGCGTCGACATCGGCGAAAAGCGAGTCGCGATAGGACGGCGCCGGATAATGAAACGCCACCGGGCCGTCGGGCGCGCCGTCGACGAACTGGCGAACGTAAGGATCGGTCGACGCGCGAACCTCCTCGGCCGTGCCGCTGGCGACAATCGTTCCTTCGGATACGAAATACAGGTAGTCGACCATCTTCAGGGATTCGTATACGTCGTGGGTCACGACCACCGACGTGATGCCGAGCGCATCGTTAAGACGCCGTATCAACTGGCCTACGATGCCAAGCGAAATCGGATCGAGCCCGGCGAATGGCTCGTCGTACATTACCAGCATCGGATCGAGCGCGATCGCGCGCGCCAGAGCGACGCGGCGAGCCATGCCTCCCGACAGCTCGGAGGGCATCAGCTGCGCGGCGCCGCGGAGGCCGACCGCGTGAAGCTTCATCAGCACGAGGTCACGAATGATCTCCTCGGGCAGCTCGGTGTGCTCGCGCATCGGAAACGCGATGTTCTCGAATACGCTCATGTCGGTGAACAGCGCACCGAACTGGAACAGCATCCCGCAGCGGCGCCGCAACGTGTACAACGCGTCAGGCTCGAGGTCGGGCACCGATTGACCGCCCACGAGCACCTTGCCCGAGGCGGGCTTCAGCTGCCCGCCGATGAGTCGCAGGATGGTTGTCTTGCCGCTGCCGCTGGCACCCATGATCGCGACGATCTTGCCGCGAGGTACCGCCATCGTGATGCCCTTCAGGATCTCGCGCCGGTCGTAGGCAAAATGCACATCGACGAGCTCGATCGCCGCCGCAGCAGGATCGAGTCGGCGCGTCGGGGACAGCGCGGCATGCGATGCCGCGGCGGTTGCAACCGGCATTTTCTTGATGAACCGTTCCGCAAGGACGTTGATTGTAGCGGGTTCACCCCCACCCAACAACGACCGGACGGTTTCGAGATCAGCCTCGCAACAGGGTTTTCTCCGCCGACGCAAGATCCTCGGGGCGGCCGAGTAGCACCAGGATGTCGCCGGCTTCGAAGCGGTACTGCGGTTGCGGCACTTCCGATCGCGCGCCGCGGCGGCGCACCCCGGTCACCTCGACACTGTCGCCGAGCGCGATTTCGCCGAACGCCTTGCCAACGGCGGACGAGCGCTCGGTCAGTCGCACCGAGTGCAGGCGTGGTTGAACGTTCTCCGCGGCGTCCGCGGTGTCGGTCGCACCGTGAAAGAAACCGCGGAAAAGGCTGTAGCGTTCCTCGCGGATGGTGCGAATGCGCAGCAGCACGCGGTTGAGCGGCACGCCCACCAGAAGCAAGGAATGCGACGCGAGCATCAGGCTGCCCTCGAGGACTTCAGGCACGACTTCGGCGGCGCCCGCCTTCAGCAGCAAGTCGAGCTCGGTGTCGTCCAGCGTGCGCACGATCACCGGTACCTCGGGCCGCGCTTCATGGACGTGGTGCAGAATCTTGAGCGCGGTCGGCGTGTCGGCAAAGGTCACCACGACCGCGCGCGCCTTGGAGAGGCCGGCGGCCATCAGTGCCTCGCGGCGTCCTGCGTCGCCATAGACCACGCTGCCACCGTCTGCCGCTGCCTCGCGCACGCGTTGCGGATCGGAATCGAGCGCGAGAAAGGAGATCTCCTCGGCTTCCAGCAGGCGCGCGAGGTTCTGCCCGCTGCGTCCATAACCGCAGATGATCACGTGTTCCTGGCGAGCCAGTGTTCGCGCCGCAATGTTGGTGAGCTGGGTCGCGCGCGTGAGCCAGTCGTTGGCGGTCAAGCGGCGCGCAAGAGGCTCGGCGAACTGGATCAGGAACGGCGCCGACAACATCGAAAGCACCATGGCCGCCAGCACCAGCTGCGACAGCGTTCTATCGATGATGCCCAGGTCGGTCGACACGGCCAGCAACACGATGGCGAACTCGCCGGCTTCCGCGAGATAGAAACCGGTTCGCAGCGCGGTGCCGAGCGGCGCGCCGAAGACTCTCGCCAACAGCACGATCAGCGCGAGCTTTGCCAGCACGGGGCCCAATAGCAACAAGCACACCCAGCCGAAATAGTGCCCGACCACGGTGAGATCGAGATACATGCCGACAGTGACGAAAAACAGTCCCAGGAGCACGTCGCGAAACGGCTTGATGTCCTCCTCGACCTGGTAGCGATATTCGGTCTCCGCGATCAGCATCCCGGCAAGAAACGCACCGAGTGCAAACGAAAGACCCGCGATTTGAGTGAGCGACGCCAAACCGAGGGTGACCAGCAGAATGTTGAGCATGAAAAGCTCGGACGAGCGCTGTCGCGCGACGAGATGAAACCAGGCTCGGATCGGTCCTTGACCGAAAAAAAGGATCACCGCCAGCGCCAGGGCGGCTTTGATGCCGGCCAACGCCAGGGTCGTCCAGAGATCGGCGGCGTCTTCGGCGAGTGTCGGGATTGCGATCAGGAACGCCACGACCGCTAGATCCTGGAACAGAAGTATGCCCAGCGCGTCGCGGCCGTGCGCGGTGTTGAGCTCGGTGCGCTCGGCAAGCATCTTGGATACGATTGCGGTCGAGCTCATCGCCACGGCGCCGCCAAGCGCAAGTCCCGCGAGCCACCGGTAGCCCAGGAGATGCGACACGATCATGGCCGCGACCGTCGTAATCGCTACCTGCGCCAAGCCCAGTCCGAACACCGCGCGGCGCATCGCCTTCAGCTGAGGCAAGCTGAACTCGAGGCCGATGGAGAACATGAGGAACACGATGCCGAACTCGGCAAGATCGCGGACATCGGCGTTGTCGGGCACCCAGGCGAACGCATGCGGGCCGACTGCAATGCCAACGACCAGATAGCCGAGGATCGGCGGAAGGCGAAGAAGACGACAGGCAACGACCACGACGACGGCCGCCGCCAGCAGCAACAAAATGAGCTGCAGTGTCTGTGGCATCAGGAATCGTCAGCGCACCGAAGTCCTGATGCGAATGTAGCACAGCGCCGGAGCGGGCCCGGTGGGGGTTGGGCTATACTTGATCGCATGTCCGCGCCGATCCGTGCAGCCGAGCCGGTGCCCGCTGTCGGCATCGAGGCCGAGCGCGTCCTCAAGCTCGCTCGGGACGTGCTGGCGACGGAAGCCGCGGCCATCCGCGCGCTCGAAGGGCGCCTCGGCGCCGCATTTCTCGCCGCCGCCCGCGCGCTGTTCGAATGCCGCGGCCGCGTGGTCGTTACCGGCATCGGCAAATCGGGCCATATCGCGCGCAAGCTCGCCGCGACGCTCGCGTCGACCGGCACGCCGGCGTTTTTCGTGCATGCGGCCGAAGCGAATCACGGTGATCTCGGCATGATCACCGCCGACGACATCGTGCTGCTGCTTTCGAACTCGGGTGAGACCGACGAGCTGGTGTCCCTGGTCCCGCATTTCAAGCGCCAGGGAGCCAAATTGATCGCGCTCACCGGCAACGAGCAGTCGTCGCTCGCATTCGCCGCGGATGTGCATCTCGACGCCAGCGTCGACACCGAGGCCTGTCCGCTCGGGCTGGCGCCGACCGCGAGCACCACCGCCGCGCTTGCGCTTGGCGACGCACTCGCGCTCACTTTGCTCGACGCGCGCGGCTTTTCGGTGGAGGACTTCGCGCGCTCGCACCCCGGCGGCTCGCTCGGCCGCAAGCTCCTTACCCATGTTCGAGACGTCATGCGCACCGGCGTCGCGCTGCCGATGGTGCCACTGACGGCCAGCTTTGCGGATGCGATCGTGGAGATGAGCGGCAAAGGCATGGGAATGACCGCGGTCATCGATCAGGATGGTCGCGTCGCCGGCATATTCACCGACGGCGACCTGAGACGATGCGTTCCAAGGATTCGCGATTTCAGCACTGCAAATGTCGCCGAGCTGATGACCGCGAATCCACGCACCATCGGCCCCGACCGACTGGCGATCGACTGCGTCGAGCTGATGGAAGCTCCGCCGAAAGTCAGCCAGCTTTTGATTGTCGACGATGAGCGGCGATTGGTCGGCGCACTGCACCTGCACGACCTTTTCCGGGCGAAAGTGGTATGACGCGCCGCTGGAACGCGCGATGACCACGCCCGACCTCCTGGCGCGTGCGCGCGCGGTGCGAATGCTTTCCTGCGATGTCGATGGCGTCCTGACCGACGGCAAACTGTACTACGCCGATGATGGCAGTGAAATGAAGGCATTTTCGACGCTCGATGGGCTCGGCCTGAAGATGTTGCACGAGGCCGGCATTGTCGTCGCATGGATCACGGGCAGCTCGGCGCCCGCGGTGACCAAGCGTGCGAAACATCTTTCCGTCGCCCACGTGGTCCTCGGCGCGGAGAACAAGCTTGCACCATGGGAGCGCCTGCGCGCGGAGCTCGGCATGGCCGTCGAGGAGTGCGCGCACATCGGCGACGATCTCCCCGATCTGCCGGTGCTCCTGCGTTGCGGATTGAGTACGACGGTGCCGCACGCGCCCGAGGCGGTCAAGCGGCGGGCGCATTACATCACCCGCGCGGACGGAGGCGCCGGTGCGGTGCGAGAAGTGTGCGAGCTCATCCTCGGTGCGCGCGGCGATCTCGCCCAACGGATCGCGCAGTTCGAATCATGACTGGCGGCCGCGCCTGGCTGGACCGGCTGAATGCGTGGTCTCCCGTTTTTCTCCTCGGAGCTTTCGCGGCATTGACCTATTGGCTGAACGCTCAGGTGCAACCCGGCGGCGCAGCGTTCGATGGCTCCGGCCGCCACGATACCGACCTGTACATCGAGGATTTCAGGGCCGTAAGCCTCGACCCAGAGGGCAACGTCCGGCAATCGATTACGGCCAGGATTGCGCGCCATTTCCCTGACAACGACACCACCGAATTCGAGGCTCCGCTGATCACCTTCAGCGAACCCGGTAAGCCGCCGGTGAGCATCACCGCCGATCGCGGCATGATCACCGGCGACCAGCAAAACGCGTACTTCACCGGCAACGTCAAGGGCATCCGCGAAGCGGCGGCGGGAGAGCGCGACAAAGGCCCCGTCGTCGTGACCAGCGAGTACCTTCACGTCCTGCCAAAGGAGGATAAGATCGAAACCGACAAGCCGGTGACGATCTCGGACCCTCGTGGGATAATCAATGCAACAGGAATGGAATTCGACAACAAGGCCAAGACCTTCAAGTTCAAGTCCCGCGTCAGCGGGCAGTTGCAGCCGAACAAGTAGCGTGATGCCCCACCCCCCGTCTTTCGTGCGCCCCATCCTGCGATCGCTCTGCGCATTGCTATGCGCATTCGTGTGTCATGTCCCAGCCGCCTTCGCAGAGAAGGCAGATCGTGACAAGCCGATCAACTTTCAGGGTGACTCGCTGGGCGGCAACACCGATACCAAGATCAGCGATTTGATCGGCAACGTCGTCATTACCCAAGGGACGCTCACGATCCACGCCGACCGGATCCAGTTCCATCAGAATCCGGACAACTCGGTATCGGCGACAGCGACTGGCAACCCGGTCAGCTTTCGAGAAAAGCGCGACGGTGCCGACGATTACTATGAAGGCTACGCACAGCGCATCGTCTACGACGGCACCAAGCGCATCGTCGAGCTGTTCGATCGTGCGCTGCTGAAGAGAACCGGCGACGAGCTCCGCAGCAACTACATCTTGTACAACGCGGAGACCAACGTCTATAAAGCCGAAGGCCGCCCTGACAGCAAGCCACCCGCGGCCGGCGAAGCCCCACTCGGTCCCCGCGTCCGCGGCGTATTTCTGCCGCAACCGAAAGAAGGCAAGGACGCAAAGGATACAAAGGAAGCCAAGGACTCGAAGGAGAGCAAGGACGCGCCTCAGAAATCCAACGAACCAGTCCCGCTCAAGCCCGATACGTCGCTGAAGCCGGAGGCTGCCAAGTGACGGCGCCGGCCAGCACGCTTTCGGTCGCCAAGCTTAACAAGCGCTACAAGTCACGCATTGTCGTACACGATGTGTCGCTCTCCGTGGGAAGCGGAGAAGTGATCGGTCTCCTCGGTCCCAACGGCGCGGGCAAGACGACCTGCTTTTACATGATCGTCGGCCTTGTTGCGACCGATGGCGGGACCATCGAACTCGACGGCGACGACCTGACCCGGATGCCGATTCACGTGCGAGCGCGGCTAGGGCTGTCGTATTTGCCGCAGGAAGCGTCGATATTCAGAAAACTCTCCGTCGCGGAGAATGTCCAGGCCATCCTCGAGCTTCAGGGGGTCGATGGTGACGAAATCGCCAATCGGCTCGACGCCCTGCTCGAAGACCTGTCGATCTCGCATCTTCGCGACGCCTCCGCGGTCAGCCTCTCCGGCGGCGAACGCAGGCGGGTCGAAATCGCCAGGGCCCTGGCAACCCGGCCAAGGTTCATACTGCTCGATGAGCCGTTCGCGGGCATCGACCCTCTCGCGGTGCTCGACATCCAGAAGATCATCGGTTTCCTCAAGGAACGCGAGATTGGCGTCATGATCACCGACCATAACGTGCGGGAAACGCTCGGTATTTGCGACCGCGCCTACATCATTAATGAAGGCCGGGTGCTTGCATCCGGAACGCCGGACGAAATTGTCTATAATGAAAGCGTGAGAAAGGTCTATTTAGGGGAGCATTTCCGGCTTTGATGTTGGCTGCGAGTGCATGACCATGAAGCCAACCCTCCAGCTCAAGCTTTCACAACATTTAACGCTCACTCCGCAACTGCAGCAGTCGATCCGCCTGCTGCAGCTTTCGACGCTCGAGCTCAACGCCGAAGTCGAGCGCCTGCTGCAGGAAAATCCGCTGCTGGAAAAAGCCGACGAGGACGAGACGCCGGCGCCGCCGCCAGAGTTTTCGATGGAAGCCAGCACCGCGACCGTGAGTACCGAGTCGTCGGCCAGTGACGATCGGGACGAGCGGTCGTCGGGCGACTTCGATCTGCTGGCCAATGCCGGCGGCGACGGCGATTGGGGTTCGGCCTCGGGCGACGACGACGACGAGAATTTCTCTCCGCAGCAAGTGGCGACCTGCTCGCTGCGCGATCACCTCAACGCGCAGCTCGCGCTTTGTAACCTTCCCCTTCGCGATCGGCAGATCGTATCGGCGCTGATCGACGCACTGGACGAGGACGGCTACCTGCAGACTTCGTTGGACGAGCTGGTGGAATTGTTCCCGGACGAGCTCGGTATCGAAGCCGACGAGCTTTCCATCGGCCTGCGCCGCCTGCAGAACATGGAGCCCGCCGGGGTCGGCGCCCGCGACGCTGCAGAGTGTCTGGGCTTGCAGTTGAAAGCGAGGCCTGCCACGACGCCATTTCGGGCGGAGGCGATGAAATTGGTGGAGCAGCATCTGCCGTTGCTCGCCGCGCGTGACTTCGGCAAACTGAAACGCCTGCTCCATATCGACGACGCAGAGCTGCGCGGCGTGCGCGCGCTGATCACAAGTCTCAATCCACGCCCCGGCGCCGAATTTTCCAGGACCGAAGCGAACTATGTCATCCCGGACGTGGTCGTACGAAAGGTAAGGGGCAAATGGATCGCGGCGCTCAACGATGCCGCGATGCCCAAGCTGCGGCTGAATCGGATCTATGCCGACATCCTCACCCGCAATCGCGATTCGTCGAACCAGCAGCTCGCGGCGCAGCTGCAGGAGGCGAAATGGCTGATTCGCAACGTCCAGCAGCGATTCGAAACCATCCTGCGAGTATCGCAGGCGATTGTCGACCGCCAGCGGCATTTTTTCGACCATGGTGACGTGGCGATGCGGCCAATGGTGCTGCGGGAGATTGCCGAAATTCTCAGCCTGCACGAATCGACGATCTCACGCGTAACCACGCAGAAATACATGCTCACCGCGCGCGGAACTTACGAGCTCAAGTATTTTTTCGGCAGCCACGTCGCGACCGATACCGGCGGCGCCGCGTCCGCGACTGCGATTCGCGCCCTGATCAAGCAGCTCATTGCGGCTGAGGACCGCAACACACCGCTCACCGACAGCCGCATTGCGGACCTCCTCGGCGATCAGGGGATCGTCGTCGCGCGGCGCACGATCGCGAAATACCGCGAAGCGCTGCAAATACCGCCAGTCAATCTGCGCAAGACGATGTAGCTCATTTGTGTAGATCATTGTGTAGCTCATTCATGTAGATCAGACACCGCCACCACGGAGCGTTGAATGAATCTAAACCTGACCGGCCATCACCTGTTGATCACCCCCGCCATTCGCGAATACGTAACATCGAAACTCGAGCGCGTGACGCGCCACTTTGACCATGTGATCGACGTAAACGTCGTCCTGTCGGTCGACAAGCTCAGGCAACAGATCACCGCCAATCTTCACATTCGTGGCAAGGAAATCCACGCCGAATGCGTCGAGCCCGACATGTACGCGGCGATCGACGCGCTCGCCGACAAGCTCGACCGGCAGGTGCTGCGGCACAAGGAAAAGCGCAACGGCAGCCGGCACGAGCCGGCAGCGATCAAGCGCGCCGCCGAAGCGCCTGTCACGCGCAAGACCCGTTCGCGCTAGCGTATAATTCCCCGGGCCGCCGAAGTCGAGCGCGGCGCGAGAGTCCGGGGTATCGGTTTGAAGCTTCCGGTGCAATATAGTCGGTTTGCCCCTTCATTCGTCTCACACCACCGATGACCCACATCGCGGATCTCCTGCCCGAGTCGAATATCGCGCTCGACGTGGAGGCGACGAGCAAGAAGCGGCTGTTCGAGCAGATCGGCCAGTTGTTCGAGAACCATGCGCAGATCGCGCGCTCGGTCGTCTTCGAGAGCCTTTTCGCGCGCGAGCGTCTCGGGTCGACCGGCCTGGGCCAGGGCATCGCCATTCCCCACGGGCGGATCAAGGGCCTTGCGCGCGCGCTCGGAGCGTTTGTCCGACCGCTGCAGCCGATTCCTTTCGACTCGCCCGACGGCAAGCCCGTCGAGCAGGTGTTCGTGCTGCTGGTGCCGGAGCAGGCGACCGAGGAGCATCTGGAGCTTCTGTCCGAGCTTGCGCAGATGTTCAGTGAAAGGACTTTTCGCGACCAGGTGGCCACCGCGACCGACGCGACCGGCATCCATCGCGCATTCTCGACCTGGACCCCGGCGCAGCGATGAACGAAGCCCGCGCCATGCGGCACGTGAGCTTCGAACGCGTTTTCGAGGACAACCACGAGCGTCTCGGGCTCGAGTGGATCGCGGGTCGTCAGGGCGGGATGCGCATCCTGACCGGCGAAGCGGCGCTGAAACCGACCATCGGGCAGGTCGGGCACATGAATTTCATCCATCCGTTCCGCGTCCAGATCATCGGCGCGGCGGAGGCCGCGCACTTGCGCGCGCTGCCGGAAGATGCTCTCCAGGCCTCGATCTCGCGGCTGTTCACCACCGAGCTGGTGGCGATCATCGTTGCCAACGGCGAGGAAGTGCCGCCGCACCTGCAGGAAGAATGCAACAAGCACGACGTCGCCTTGTTGACCTCGCCGCAGCCGTCGCCGCACCTGGTCGATGTGATACGCCTCTATCTGTCGCGCGTGCTCGCCGAATCGACTTCGCTGCACGGCGTCTTCCTCGACGTTCTGGAAATGGGCGTTCTCATCACCGGCGCTTCGGCGATCGGCAAGAGCGAGCTGGCGCTGGAGCTCATCTCCCGCGGCAACGGCCTGGTCGCCGACGATATCGTCGAGCTGTACCGCATCTCTCCCGACACGCTGGAAGGCCGTTGCCCCGCCGTGCTGAAGGACTTTCTCGAGGTGCGCGGTATCGGCGTGCTCAACATCCGCACCATTTTCGGTGAGACGGCGGTGCGTCCGCGCAAGCTGCTCAAGCTCATGGTCCATCTCGAGGACCACAGCAACGAGCAATTCTCTGAGCTCGACCGCCTTCAGGTCAGCGCGACCTACCAGGAAATTCTTGCCGTCCCCATTCGCAAGGTGACTATTCCCGTCGCGGCCGGTCGCAACCTTGCGGTGCTGGTCGAGGCGGCGGTGCGTAACTTCGTGCTCAACCAGCGCGGCATCGACAGCACCAAGGAATTCATCGAGCGCCAGCAAAAATTGATGGAAGACGGCATCTGACGCCGTCGACCGGCGATGACGGCCACGCTGGCCGCAGGCGAGCCACGGCCGGCGTTGACGACGCTTCCCGAAGTGCACGGACTGCGACTTAAACGACGATGGACCTGCTGCTGATCGGTGGCGTATCGGGCTCCGGCAAGAGCGTTGCGATCGCCGCGCTCGAAGACAGCGGCTATTACGCGGTCTCGAATCTTCCGCTTTCGCAACTGTCCGCACTGCTCGCGCAACTGAAGACTACCGGGCAGGATCGGGTCGCGATCGTACTCGATGTGAAGACCGAGCCAGGGCTCGACAGACTTTCCAGCGCCATCGATGATGCGCGCACCAAAGGCTGGACGGTTCGTTTTCTGTATCTCGACGCGAAGACCGATACGCTGGTCAAGCGCTTTTCGGAAACCCGGCGCCGGCACCCATTTTCCAGCGACGATCGCACGCTGACCGAGGCGATCGAGTTCGAGCGCGAACGCCTGGCGGAGGTCCGCACGCTCGGCTACAGCATCGATACCAGCGACCTGTCGGCGGCGGCGCTGCGCTCCTGGATCAAGGATTTCGTCAGCGTCGACCCGTCGCGGCTGACCGTGCTGTTCCAGTCCTTCGGCTATAAGCATGGCGTTCCGCTCGATGCCGATCTGGTGTTCGATGTGCGCTGTCTGCCCAATCCGCATTACGAGCCGCTGCTGGCGCCGAAATCCGGCAAGGATGCCGCGGTCGTCGAGTATCTCGAGCGGCATCCGGAAGTCGAGCGGATGTACGCCGACATCCATCATTTCGTCTCCAGCTGGTTGCCCGATTACGCGCGCGACAATCGCAACTACCTCACCGTCGCGATCGGCTGCACCGGGGGCCAGCATCGTTCCGTCTATCTGGCCGAGCGCCTCGCACGTGCGTTCATGGACCGCTCTCAGGTGCTCACTCGCCATCGCGAGCTCCCATAATCGCCGGCGAGCCACACCCTACTGGAATCCGACGAATGAATCGCCCCGAGACTGTCACGCTTGCGTGGACCGGCGCGTCCGGCATGCCCTACGGCATGCGCCTGCTCGAGTGCCTGCTCGCGGCGAAGGTGCGCGTGTTCTTGCTCTACTCGAGCGCTGCGCAGATCGTCGCCAAACAGGAGCTCACGCTCACGCTGCCCGCCCAACCGGCGGCAGCCGCGGCGCAGCTCGCCGAACGCTTCGGCGCCGGCCCGGATCAGCTCACCGTATTCGGACGCGAGGATTGGATGTCACCGGTCGCATCAGGATCGAACCCCGCGGACGCCATGGCGATCTGCCCGTGCAGCCTCGGCACACTGGGCGCGGTCGCGGCAGGGCTTGCGGACAACCTGATCGAGCGCGCCGCCGACGTGATGCTCAAGGAGCGCCGGCCGCTGGTGCTCGTTCCACGCGAGACGCCACTTTCGGCGATCCATCTCGAAAACATGCTCAAGCTTGCCCGCGCCGGCGCGGTGATCCTTCCGCCTTCTCCGGGCTTCTACGGCCATCCACAGTCCATCGACGAGCTGGTCGATTTTGTCGTCGCCCGGATTCTCGACCAGCTAGGCGTTAGCCATGCGCTCGGCCCGCGCTGGGGCGCCATCGGTCCCGGACCGCCTTTTATCGAGCGTGCCTGAAGCTTGCGATCACAGGCCGGATGCCACAAATGTTTCCCTTCCTTCGCGCCGGTCCGCGTGCGCCGGCCACGCTGCCGCTGTTTCCGCTGAAGACCGTCCTGTTCCCCGGACGGGTGCTGCCGCTCAAGGTATTCGAGCAGCGATACATCGACATGACCAAGACGTGCCTCAAGGATGAGCAGCCATTCGGCGTATGCCTTCTCACCCACGGCCAGGAGGTTGCACAGCGCGATCAGGCTGTCGCCGGCGCACCGATAGCTTTCGCCCACATCGGAACGCAGGCGCGGATTGTCTCCTGGGACATGCCGCAACTCGGCATATTGCATCTGAAGACGGAGGGCGGCACGCGATTTCAGGTGCAATCGAGCAGCGTTGCCGACGATGGCCTCGTCGTCGCTCAGGTGACGCTGCTGCCACCGGAGCCGGCAGTGAAGCTTCCGGAAGCGTTCGCGCCTCTCGCCGGCCTGCTCGAGCTGATGATAGACCGCGCGGGGCCCGAGAATTTTTCGGCGCAGCTCGCGCTGGACGATGCGTCCTGGGTCGGCTACCGGCTTGCCGAATTGCTTCCGCTGCCGCTGGCGATCAAGCAAAGCATGCTCGAGGTCAGCGACAGCGTCGTTCGCTTGAAGGTCCTTGCGCAATTCCTCAAACAGCACGGGCTCGTCTGAGCGGCGGCGAGCGCCGCGCCGGCTCATCGCACGCTATTCGCAAAATGAGACGTCCAGTGTCGCCGGCCGCGCCGATTCGCGGGCGCTCGCACCCCATTCGCTTCGCGAACGGGACCTGACTCGCTGCTCACGGCGCTATAATTCCCGCCATCTTCATCGAACGTGTTCCGTCATGGCAGGCCACAGCAAGTGGGCGAATATCAAGCACAAGAAGGCCGCGACTGACGCCAAGCGCGGCAAGATCTTCACCCGCCTCATCCGGGAGATTACGGTCTCGGCCAAGCTCGGTGGCAGCGATGTTTCGACCAACCCGCGGTTGAGACTCGCGGTGGACAAGGCAGCGGCCAACAACATGCCGAAGGACACCGTGGATCGCGCCGCCAAACGCGGCGCCGGCGAGCTCGAAGGCATCAACTACGACGAAGTGCGCTACGAAGGCTACGGCATCAACGGCGCCGCGGTGATCGTCGACTGCCTGACCGACAATCGCGTTCGAACGGTCGCCGATGTCCGTCATGCATTTTCCAAATACGGCGGCAATCTCGGGACCGACGGCTCGGTCGCGTTTCTGTTCATGCGTTGCGGCCAGCTTGTCTTCGCGCCCGGGACCGACGAGAACAAGCTGATGGATGCGGCGCTCGAAGCAGGGGCCGATGACGTGATCAATCACGATGACGGCTCGATCGAGGTCATCACGGCGCCGAACGATTTCGTTCTCGTAAAGGACGCTCTGGCGAAGGCGAAGCTCGAACCCGAGTTCGCCGAGGTCACGATGAAGCCGATCACGGAAGTCGAAATCAGCGGCGACGACGCGGCCAGAATGCAAAAGCTGCTCGATGCGCTCGAGGCGATCGACGACGTCCAGGATGTCTACACAACTGCGGCCATCGAAAACGCATGAACGCGCGACGCCTACACAGGATGCGATCCGTTTGACCATACGCCGCATCCTCGGCATCGATCCGGGCCTTCGCGTCACCGGGTTCGGCGTCATCGTCGCTTCCGGGGCCAAGTTGCAGTACGTGGCGAGCGGCTGCATCCGCAATGCCCAGGGCGAATTGCCCGAGCGGCTGGAGCTGATCCTGCGTGACCTGGCAAGCGTCATCGTCGCCCACCAACCGAGCGAGGTCGCGGTCGAGAAGGTTTTCGTAAGCGTCAACCCGCACTCGACGCTGCTACTCGGCCAGGCGCGCGGCGCCGCCATTTCGGCGGCCGTTCTCGCCCACTTGCCGGTTTCCGAATACACGGCCCTGCAGGTCAAGCAGGCCGTCGTGGGCCATGGCAAGGCGGCCAAGCAGCAGGTGCAGGCAATGGTAATGCGCCTGCTCGCGCTGCCCGCGGCGCCGGCCGCTGACGCGGCGGATGCGCTCGCGTGCGCTATCTGCCACGCGCACGGAAGCGAGGGCATGGGCGGTTTGCGCCGGAAGGGTTATCGAGTGCGGCGCGGCAGGATCCTATGATAGGCCGCCTTTCCGGGACGCTGGTCGAGAAGAACCCGCCGCAGATTCTCCTCGACGTCCAAGGCGTCGCGTACGAAATCGACGTGCCGATGAGCACGTTCTACAACTTGCCGAGCGTCGGCGAGAATGTCGTCCTGTTCACCCATCTTGTCGTGCGCGAGGACGCACACCTCCTCTTCGGCTTCGGATCGGAAAACGAGCGTCGCGCGTTCCGGCAGCTGATCAAGATCAGCGGCATCGGCGCGCGCATCGCGCTCTCGGTCTTGTCAGGCCTGTCCGTCGCCGAGCTCGCGCAGGCGGTCACGATGCAGGAGTCGGGCCGTCTCACCAAGATACCCGGGATCGGCAAAAAAACTGCCGAGCGCCTCCTGCTGGAGCTCAAGGACAAGCTCGGCGCCGACCTCACCACTGCGGTCGGTATTCATCGTCCCGCACCGGTTGCGTCCGACGTCCTGCACGCGTTGATTTCCCTGGGTTACAGCGACAAGGAAGCGGTGAACGCGGTCAAACAGCTGCCCGATGGCGTCGCGCTTGCCGACGGCATCCGGCAGGCGCTCAAGCTGCTGGCGAAGGCATAATAGGCCGATGATCGAAGCTGACCGCCTGGTCGCCGCCGCGACGGTGAACCCGCAGGAAGAAGTGCTCGACCGCACGCTGCGGCCGCGCGCGCTCGAAGAATATATCGGCCAGGAAAAAATCCGCGGCCAGTTCTCGATCTTCATCGAGGCCGCGAAAAAGCGCAAAGAGTCGCTGGACCACGTGCTGCTGTTCGGTCCGCCGGGACTCGGCAAGACGACGCTCTCTCATATCATCGCGCACGAGCTCGGTGTCAACCTGCGCCAGACTTCCGGCCCGGTGCTGGAGCGCGCCGGCGACCTCGCTGCCTTGCTCACCAACCTGGAACCGAACGACGTGCTGTTCATCGACGAGATCCATCGGCTGTCGCCGGTCGTCGAAGAAATTCTGTATCCCGCGCTCGAGGATTTCAAGATCGACATCATGATCGGCGAGGGACCCAGCGCCCGCAGCGTCAAGCTCGATCTGCAGCCGTTCACGCTGGTCGGCGCGACCACGCGCGCGGGCATGCTGACCAACCCGCTGCGCGACCGCTTCGGGATTGTTGCCCGGCTCGAGTTCTACTCCACCGAGGAGCTCACGCGCATCGTTACGCGCTCGGCGAAGCTGCTCGAGATCGCGATCGAACCCGAGGGCGCGGTCGAGATCGCGCGGCGCTCGCGCGGAACGCCGCGCATCGCCAACCGGCTTCTGCGTCGGGTGCGGGATTTTGCCGAGGTGCGCGCCGCCGGACATGTCACGCGGCCGGTGGCCGATGCGGCCCTGAAGATGCTCGACGTCGACGGTTCGGGTCTCGATGTCATGGACCGCAAGCTTCTGCAATGCGTGCTCGACAAGTTCGGTGGTGGTCCGGTCGGCATCGACAATCTGGCGGCGGCAATCGGCGAGGAGCGCGATACCATCGAGGACGTGCTCGAGCCGTTTCTCATCCAGCAGGGATTCCTGCAGCGGACCAATCGCGGCCGCATCGCGACGCCGCTCGCGTACCGCCACTTCGGAATCGTTCCTCCGGCCGCAGCCGGCCAGCTGTTCCCCGAGTGAAAGCGGCGGCGACACAACCCTCCTTCCGCAGCGTCCGCATTTACCACGAAGAGACCCCGAGTTGAACCTGCACCCCGATCTGTCGTTCGTTTCCATGGTCGCCCACGCCAGCGTGGTAGTGCAGGCCGTGATGCTCCTGCTGCTGCTGCTTTCGCTCTGGTCATGGTGGCAGATCTTTCTCAAGATGTTCGCGCTCAAACGCGCGGCGGCGAAGACCGACGCCTTCGAGGACGAATTCTGGAAAGGCGGTGACCTGAACGCCCTCTTCCAGCGCTCGACCCAGAGTCGCGAAAACGCGGCGCTTGAGCGCATCTTCTCGGCAGGCTTTCGCGAATTCGCCAAGCACCGCAAACAAGGGACCTCGTCGGCCGCGACCATGGATAGCGCACGGCGCGCGATGCGGGCGTCCTACCAGCGCGAGATCGACGCCCTCGAGGCCAACCTCGCCGGGCTGGCGACCGTCGGCTCGGTGAGCCCCTACATCGGGCTGTTCGGCACCGTGTGGGGCATCATGAACGCGTTTCGGGGCCTCTCCAACGTAAGTCAGGCGACGCTGGCGCAGGTCGCGCCTGGCATCGCGGAGGCGCTGATCGCGACCGCCATCGGCCTGTTCGCGGCGATCCCGGCGGTCGTCGCCTATAACCGCTACACCCACGATGTCGATCGTCTGGCCACGCGATTCGAGACATTCATTGAAGAATTCTCGAACATACTGCAGCGGCAGGGATGATTTTCCGGAACCAGCCCTGACATGCGCCGCCCCCGCAAATCGATCAACCAGATCAACGTCGTTCCGTATATCGACGTGATGCTGGTGCTGCTGGTGATCTTCATGGTCACCGCGCCGCTGATCACTCCGGGCGAGATGCAGTTGCCGAGCGTTGGCAGCAAGCTCACGACGCCGATCTCGCCGCTGAAGATCTACGTCAAGCGCGATCTATCGATCACCTTGCAGGAGGGCGCTGCGCCGCCATCCGCCGTTGCTCGCGACGTGCTGGTGGCTCGAATAGTCGACCGCCAGGCGAAGAATCCCGAACAGGCGGTGGTGATCTACGCCGACGGCGACGTGCCTTACAAAGCGGTGATGGGCGTGCTCGACATGCTGCAGACGAACAATGTGCGTAAGGTCGGCCTGATGGCGCGTCCGCAGACCTGACCGGCGATGCCTCCGTCGCGAACGGCCACGCGCTGGTCGACCGGGAAGTGGATCGCGGCCATCCTCGCGGTTGCAGTTCACCTCGGTTTCATCGTCTTCCTGATCTTCAGCGTCACCTGGCAGAACCCCAAGCCCGAAACGGTGAGCGTCGAGCTCTATGCTCCGGAAAAGATCCCGCCGAAGCCTGTGCAGGAAGCGCCTAAGCCTCCACCCGAGCCGCCCAAGCCGCCACCGGAGCCGACACCGGAGCCGCCGAAGCCTGCGCCCAAGGTCGAGCCTCCCCAGCCGACCAAGGCGGACATTGCGCTGAAGGAAAAGCAGGAGCGCGAACGCAGGCAAAAGGAGGAGAAAGAAAAGAAGGACATCGAGAAGCGCGAAGCCGACAAGCGCGACGCGGAACAGAAGAAGCAGGAGGAAAAGCGCCTGGCCGAGGTCCGCGATCGGCAGACGCGCGAATCCGAAGCGCTCAAGGCGCAGGCAGAGCGTGAACGGCTAATGGCGAAGCAGGCGCTGGAAGCTTCGCGGAGCAAAGCAAACGACGCCTACATCCGGAGCATTCAGGCAAAGATTAGGGGTAACGTTAACCTGCCACCGGACATCCCCGGCAACCCGGAGGCAATTTTCGACGTGGTGCAATTGCCCACGGGCGAAATCATCGACGCAACGTTGCGAAAACCCAGCGGAGTACGAGCCTACGACGAGGCAGTGCAGCGCGCGATCATTAAATCCTCGCCGCTACCGAGGCCGGAAACGCCAGACCTGTGGCAACGCAGCCTGACGCTGAGATTCCGCCCTCTCGATTGACAACGCGCTCGCCCTATCGAGCGAATTTCTGACTCAGTACACTAGCCCTCGCGCGACTTCTTTTCGACGATTTGAATCGTCGCCCAGCTCCAGTCGGGACGCTGCTCGACCAAGTGCCGCAGCGAAACGGTGTACACCGAATGGGTGGTGGTCAGGATGACGTTGCGCCCTTCGGCGTATTCAGACGTCGGCACGATGACCGTTTTCATCGCCAGCGGCTTGTCCGGTCGCGAGGGAGGCGGAAGATACAGTCCCCCGAATCGCTCGCCCATGGTCGACATGTCCATGCCGTTGACGACGTAGCCCATCTCCTCGTTCGGACGGCGCTTCGCCGACAGCGTGACCGCGACCATGCGCTCGGCGATGATATTGACACCGGCTTCGACCTCGTCGTTCGAAACCTTGTTGAGGCGGCGCACCACACCGAGCAACCAGCCGTCGACGTCGGACTGTCTTACCGCGACCAGCGCGCCGAGCGTCAGACTCTGGCCGATGCCTCCGGTCGCCGCGATTCTCAGGCCGGCGACGCTGCGATCCTTGACCTCCCACATCGGATCGCTCCACGAGGACAGACTGGCGGCGAGCGAGTCGTCCTCGACCATCGCCTTGCGCTTGGGACGAGGCGCGCCGGCGACTGGAAAGACCTCGATCTGCTCGGTGCTCGTTTCGGCCGAAGCGTCTTCAGCCTTGGCGCTGATATCGACACAGATGCGCGGGAGTCCGATGCGCACCCGCGCTGAGACCGCCACCGCGATCCGCGGATCGCGGCGCAGCTCAGAGTGAAACGTAGGCGCCAGCGCCGGCTGAATCTTGCGCAGGACGCCGAGCCGCTGCTGGTTGATCGCCGCAATCGGACCCTGATCGGTCATTTCCGCATCGCGGAGCGCGTTGATTGCGCGGTCCATACCCTCCGCTAAAGGCGTCGTGTCCAGATAGCGCAGCATCGAGCCCCGGTCGTTGCCGGTGCGACGCACGATCCCCTCGCGGCCCGCGAGATCGACGAAAAAGCCTTCCATCGACTTCGGAATCTGCTCCAGCGACAGGCGCCGGCTCCATGCCCGCAGCTGCGAGCTCGCCCAGTCGATCTCGGTCGGGCTCAAGTTGCCGGTATTGAGCTGGTGAACCAGCAACACGTAGAGATATTCCTGTTCGACCGTCCACGGCTGCGCATTGGGGCCGGCCGCCGGGAGCGCCATCGGCTGCCGGTCGCACTGCGTCTCACACGCGCGCAGGTAGGTACCGTGCAATTCGATCCACTTGGCGGGGATCCAGCGCTCGTACTTGAACACGCGCAGTTTTGCATCGGTGCCATGAAAATGGACCAGCCGCACGAACAGCAACGGAAGCGCCGCTTTCCAGCGTGCGTTGTCGGCCTGGTGCGCCGCGGTCTCGAGGGCGGACTGGTACGCCAGCGTGAAGGACTGGCTCATCTCGAACAAAGCCTGCCAGATTCGATCCGCCAGCTTGGGCGCGCTCTCGGAATTTTCGATGTATTGCTTGATCAACTGGCGCCGGTCGGCGCCCAGTGCCGCATCGACGAATTGGATGGCGTTGATGCGGTTCAAATCCGGGGCGCGTTGCGCCTTGCGCATGGCGTCGAGAACGGCGATGACCTGCTGTTGCCTGCCGATCACGTCCAGCGACGGAAGCTGACGCAACCATGCTGCCGCTGCCTTGGCGTTCTGCAGTGGGTCGGACAAATCTTTCGCCTGCGGTGTTAGAAATGCGAACATCGCTTTCTTCGGTGCTGACTGTCGGCGGTGGGTGGGTCCGTGACGCACGCCAGAAACCGTGGTCGTTGTGACGCTATGGAACACAGACTCGTTCGGAAACGAACGAGTCCAAACTTATAGCCCAAAACTGCCTCCAGCGCAAAAACCTTCCGCGGATTAGGGTACCATTCGCGTCTCTCAAACCGGACCCCGCGTGCTCCGCTGGCGCGGTGTCGATGCGCGAGGTCAAAATGACGATGAAAGCAGTTTCCCGCCGGACCTTCCTGGTGGCACTTTTGAGCGCCGCCGCTTGCCTGGGGCCCGGCAATCCGGCGTACTCCCAACCATCCGGATCTCCTCCCGCACCCATTTCAAGCAAATTAGATGCCAAGGGGAAAGAATTGCAAAAGATCGATGTCAAGGTGGGCTCCGGCGCCGAAGCTGTCAAGGGTAAGGCCGTGATTGTTCACTACACGGGGTGGCTCTATGATCCGGCAACAAGCCAAAAAGGCGCCAAATTTGACTCATCGCGCGACCGCAATGTTCCTTTTGGTTTCCTCCTAGGCGAAGGGCGCGTCATCCGTGGCTGGGAAGAAGGCGTGCAGGGGATGAAGGTCGGCGGGCAGCGGACGCTTATCATTCCGCCCGACATGGGCTATGGCGAACGCGGCGCGGGCGGGGTCATTCCACCCAATGCGACGCTGATTTTCGACGTGGAGCTGATCGAGGTCAAAGGCTGATACTTTGCCGGGTCGGCCCTTGGCCAAACGCGCGGTTGCACCCGCTGCCCAGTGCACCTTAGGTTTAGCGAGAGCGGGTGCTCGCTAACGCAAGGCGTCGCCCAAGGATCAATGAGAGAGCCTCGCTCTAACGCATTTGGGTCACCAGTAGGTTTCCAGCGTGAAATGGCCGGGTTCGCGGCGGCGATGCCGCCGCATGCCGCGTCCCTCGAGCACGGTTTGCGTTTCGCGCACCATTTCCGGGTTGCCGCATAACATGGCATGGGCGTTTTCAGCGGTAAGCGGCACCCCGGCCCACGCTTCCAGCCGCCCATCGCCAAGAGCGCCTGGAATCCGACCTTGTAGTGCACCGTGGTGGGGTTCCCGGCTGACAAAGGGAATGAAGGTGAAGCGTCCGGTTTGAGCAGCCGCGACCCGGGCGATCTCATCGGCATAGGACAGGTCCCGCGAGTATCGCACCGCATGGACCAGGACCACGCGCTCGAATTTCTCCCAGGGATCGGCGGTACGCAGAATCGACAGGAAGGGCCCGAGGCCAGTGCCGGTCGCGAGGCACCATAGCGCCGCGGCGGACGGTACCTCCGGCATGCTGAAAAAACCATTGGCACGATCGAGCAGCCACACCGGCTCGCCCGGATTGAGAGCGGCAAGCCTCGGCGAAAGTGGACCTTCGGGCAGCACGTTGAAGTAGAACTCGTGCGGGGCGTCCTGGGGTGCGTTGACGAACGAATACGGGCGCCCGAGCATCGGTTCCTTGGAGCCTTCAGGTGCGGGCAGTGCAAGGCGCGCGAATTGTCCCGCGACGAATCCGACTTCGGGCGCCGAAACCTGCAGCGAGAACAGTCTTTCGGACCATTGCCGTTTGCCTGCCACCCGACCTTGTACCCATTTGCTCATCGATGCGCGGCTCCCGCTTGTTAGAATTCGTTCACGGACATTATGCCAGCGACTCGCACAGTGCTCGCCCGGGGCACGCTCGTTTACCTGCGCCGGCCCGTTCAGCGCGACGCCTCGCCATTCCTGACTGCCGTCGAATCGAGCAAGCGCCTGCACAGGCTTTGGGTCGAGCCGCCGTCGACGCCGTCCCGCTTCGCGAGCTATGTGCGCCGCTTTTCCGGCCCGGGATCACGCAACTCCAGGCATGCAACGTACGTGGGCCTGCTGGTTTGCCGACGAGAAGACAATGCGCCGGTCGGTGTATTCAACTTCAGCGAGATTGTCCGCGGTGCGTTTCAAAGCGCTTACCTTGGGTACTATGGATTCGCCGAACATGCAGGCCAGGGCTACATGAGCGAAGGACTCGCGCTCGCGCTGCGCGTAGGATTTGGCGCCTTGCGGCTGCATCGAATCGAGGTCAACGTCCAGCCGGCGAACAAGCGGTCGATCTCTCTGGTGCGCCGCGGAGGCTTCACCCGCGAGGGCTACTCCCGCCGTTACGTCAAGATTGCCGGTCGCTGGCGGGACCATGAGCGCTGGGCACTCCTGGTGGAAGACTGGCGTATCGGTCGCAGGCGCAGGAAGACCGCGCTCAACTAAGTGCCTATCCGACTTTGTGCAATTCAGGGCGTGGCGTTCTGGATCGCCATGACGGCCGGTTGCGCTTCCGCGCCCGGCCGGCTGCTGGAGCCCAAAGCCGTGTTCGGTCTCGAGCTTGCGCCGTATGCCACGACCGAGGAATGCATTGTGCTCGAGCCCGGCGAGCGTATCGGCTATCGATTCGAGGCGCGCCTCCCGGTGGCGTTCAATGTCCAGTTCCACGAGGACAACGCGGTGATCATGCCCATTTCCCGCGACGCTACGACATCGGAAGCAGGCGATTTCGCCGCCGATCGCAAGGAAGTCTACTGCCTCACGTGGGAAGCGGGAGCGGGGGGCAGCCTTCTCGACTACCGAATCGGTCCGTGGCCGCGGCAGCAGTGAACGACGCGCGCCACCTGATCTTCGACCTCGACGACACGCTCACCAACCTCCTCAGCGGAGCGAAACGCTACGCCATCCGTGCACCGGAGGCGATGCGATGCGCGCCGCGAAGTTGCTCCGTTTTTAGAGCTCGCGGTAGTTGTACGTGCGGCCCTGCTCGACGTCGCTTAGGACGAGCTTGTCGACGATCTTTGCCGCGACCGTTTCAGGCGCGACCAGGCGATGTTCGCGGTGGAATCCTTGGAACAGATCGATGCTCGGCAAGATTTCCTTCGTTTGCGAGCGCATGAACGTCTGCATGTCGGTGTCGATCACGCCGGGGCGCACCGTGATTGCGCGAAACGTCGCCGCGTCGTGTTCGGCGGCGAGTTGTCGCGTCAGCATCTCGAGCCCCGCCTTGGCGATTGAATAGGGACCGCCACCGGGAAGCGGCGAATCCGCTGCGCCGGATGAGACATTGATGATTCGTTGGACCTGCGCGCGCGCCTGTCCGCGCATTTGTCCAACAAACACGCGGCAGAAGAGATTCGCGACCGCGACGGGCGCGACCAGGTTTACGGCCATCGATGACGTCAATGCTCCGCTGCCGAGCGAGCCGATCGTCCCGACCGGGGCCGCCGTCGCGGCGTTATTGATCAGGCACAAGAACTCCGGCCGTGCGTCGGCGATTGCGCGAAACGCCGGCGTCAACGCGGTGTCGATGTCGCTCGTGTCCGCGAGGTCGCAGGCTACGAATCGATAATGGGCTCCATTCAGAGCCGCGCCGCTTGTGCGGCCGATGCCGGTCACCGCGAAGCCGCCTGCCAGCAGTGCGTGGGCCAGCGCTTCGCCCAAACCGCGCGACACGCCGGTGACAATAGCTGTTTTCATTCGCGTTGCAGGCGTTCCACGCGCGTCAGCGATGGCTGCCAAGCGAGAGCGCGATGATCAGAACAATAATGACGGCAAGCACGAGCAAGGTGACCTTGACCCAGCTCTTGGGATACTCGCCGGCGACGTTCCCGGTGAAGCCATTCATGACTGCCTGAAACGCTTTGGCGCCGAAATGATAGCTGAGCAACCATACCGGCGCCAGAATGTGCTTGAAGGTCTGGCCCGAATAGTTGGCGCGGACATCGAGATTGCGGTAGGTGTCACCCGGAACCTGCGCGGCGCACATCTGACGGAGCTTGGCGTCCATATCGTCGCGCGCGGCCTTCGCGGCCGCGACTAGGTCGATCTGATATCGCTCGACGACCCACCCCGCAACATAGCCCGCGTCGTAGGGTTTGAGCTCCGCCGTCGGAAATGGCTCGATTCCGCGCAGCAGTGGCGCATGCACGCCCACCGACGCGCAGATCAGATCGTCATCAAAGAAATGCTGGAGCCGACCCGACGCGCTCTCCCATCGCACATGCTGAACCTGCCGCGTCTGCGAGCGTCCGCTGCTATCGGTATACGATTCGGTCGTGTAATAGTAGAACCCCGCCTCGGCGGTCCACGCCGCGTCGACCTTGGCATCGAAGGTCCAGTACGGCAGGTAGATGCCTTTGACCGTGTCGGTGAGCGCCGAGCGCTTGAGCTTGTTCGGGGCCAGCCACAACCTGCCGTACCAGGCGCGGATACCGTCGCGCGCTTTATCCTCGGTCACCTTGAACGGCAGCAGGCTCTCAGGCCGGAACGCGTCCTTGGTCTGCTCGTAGGGGACGAGCTGCGCCGATCCACAGAAGTCGCAACGCTGCGCCTGCCGTTGCGGATCGAGCACCGAAATCGCCTGACAGCTCTGGCACTTGACGTAACGCTTTTCGGCTTGCCAGCCACGCTTGTCGTCGGTGATGCCGCGCAGCGCGGTCACAAGATCGTGCTCGATAATCCCGCCGGTATCGGCGTCGAGCTTCGCCGGCGAGGTCGTGCCGCAGAACGGGCAGACCAGCGCTTGCCTGGCAGGATTCCAGATCGCCTCCGCTCCACACGCGGGACAGGCGAATTTCTCTCGGGCTAGTTCCTCGGCCATGGGCGCTGATGATAGCCTGATTTGATCGCCAGACCGGCAGGCAAATCGGTGCTGCGCGACAGCTCTACCGCTCTCGGCGTCAGCGTATCAAGTAGCCGATCACGCGCCAGGTGCCGTCGGCTTCATGCTCCAGCGTTACGGTCTCGCGACTGTCGATTTTCGTGGCGAAGCTGGAGCGAAACACCAGCAGCGCGTAGTCACCGACAGGGGCGCCCGGAAAACTCGTCGTGAATTGAGTCGATAGCTGGGTGCGTTCGACGATCGCGCCCAGCGGAGGCCGCACCTGCTTGAGCGAGTCGGCCCAGTTGTCGGCACTGATCGCGTTCTGGAACTGTTTACCCGCGGCTTTCCAGCTCGCGAGAGCATCGCCGCGATCGGTCAGCTCGAGCCAGCTGCGCGCCTCTTTTTGCGCGGCCGTTGCTCGCGGATCCTGCGCCAATGCCGAGCCGATGCCGGTCGCGGAAAGGCAACAAGCGAGAACGACGAGCAACGCCCGCCGGCGGGTCATGCGCACGGTAGCTCCCGGTGTACTAAGAATGGAGGAATTGGTCGACCGCGGTCTTGGTAACGCGCCACTGGCTACCGATTTTCTTGCCCTTGAGGTCGCCCGAGTCGAGACTCGCGACCACGTCGGATTCGGCAACCCCCAACAGTTCCGCGACCTGGGCCGGCGTCATCAAGTCGAGTGCAGCCGCCGGTGGTGGCGCGGCAGCCGGGCCGGAGACGCCGGGTGTTGCCTGCGCGCCCATGATGCCGCCAGGCTGATTCATCATTTGCTGCGCCATCGCCATGCCAACCGCCATTTCGGCTCCGACGCCGGCGAGACCCCCTCCACCCCCTCCACCCGGCGCAGCCAGACCCTGCGCCAGCTGGAACTTGACGTAGTCGTTCAAGTTTCCCACCGCGGCCATGCTGGAGCGCTTGTCGATCGCTTGCTCGACCTCCGCCGGCACCGATACGTTTTCGACAATGAAGCTTTGCACTTCGATGCCGTATTTCGAAATCATCTGCGGGTTGATCAGCGGCCGTAGCGCTTCGCCTAACTCGCCATAGCGCGCCGCAACATCGAGCGCCGGAATCTTCGACTGCGCCAGCGCCTCGGAAAACACGCTGACGATACGCGAGCGCATGGTGTCGCTGAACTCGTCGAGCCTGAAATGATCGTCGGTGCCGGCGACCTCCTTCAGAAACAGCTTCGGGTCGACCACCTTGAAATCGAAGATCCCGTACGCCCTCATGCGCACGATGCCGAAGTCCTGGTCGCGCATCATGATCGGATTTGCGGTGCCCCACTTGTTACCGGTGAAAACGCGGGTGATGACGTAATAAACGTCGGCCTTGAAAGGCGACTCCAACCCGTACTTCCAGCCCTTCAGATCGGAGAGAATCGGAATGTTGTCGGTGACCAGGTCGTATTTTCCCGGCCCGAAGGTGTCGCCGAACTGACCGAGATAGACGAATTGCGCAACCTGCGATTCGCGCACGATGAGCTGTGCGCCGCGCTTGATTTCCTTGTCTTCGTCCGGAAAGCGATAGGAAAGCGTGTCGCGCGAATCGTCAGTCCACTCGATGATGTCGATGAACTGTTTTTTAATGAAATCGAGTATCGCCATTTGGAGTCCGTTTGCGCTATCGGAATCGCGTTCTTGCGCGCCTGCTCTTACATTACTTCCGCGCGGTTGGAAGCTTTTTGAGCTCCGCCGCGGCCTGGTTCATTTCGACTTCGAGCCGGTCCAGCGGGAGCGCGCCGGGAGTGATCGAGCCATCCGCGAATACCAGCGTCGGCGTCGCGTTGACGTGGTACTTCTGGCCGAGAAGCGCGGTTTGCGCGATCGGCGTCGCGCAGTCGCCCGCGTTGTCGGGCAGCTTGCCCGAGTCGAACCATTCGTCCCACGCCTTGATCCTGTCGGGCGAGCACCAGATCATCGCCGACTTGCGCGCCGAGTCCGGGTGCAACTGATCGATCGGAAACAGAAATGTATAGATAGTCACGTTGTCGAGGCCCTTCATCTCGGCCTCGAGGCGCTTGCAATACGGACAATCAGCATCGGAAAAGATCGCCAGCTTGCGTGAGCCGTCGCCCTTCACCTTCTTGATCGCGAGCTCCAGCGGCAGGGAATCCCACGCGATGCGGTTCATCCGCTTCATGCGCTGCTCGGTAAGATTGGTTCGGGTCGCGGTATCGTAGACCGAGCCGACAATCACATAATTCACCTTGCTGTCGGTGTACAACATGCGATCGTCGAGCTGCGCCTCGAAAAGCCCGAAATAGGGTGATCTGGAAACGTTGCTGATCGGCGCACCGGGAAATTTCGCCTCCAGCGCCTGCTTCACCGCGGCAAGCTCCCTGCCGGCGGCGTCCGACTTCCCGTCCTGGGCCGACACCGGCAATGCAAGCACCACCAAAAGGCAGGCGGTTGATACTTGACGCAAAATGATTCGCATTACGACGACTCCGGATACATCGGTGGCGATTGGACAGTTTACCGCAGCGCTGGTTGCGCCAGCAGTCTCTTCAGCGGCCCGAGGGTGCCAACAAGGCTCATGCCGCGATTGCGCAGTGCCCCGATCCAGGGGGATCGGCTGCCGAACAGGCGTACCAATCCATCGGTGACGCCCTGCATCGCCAACACCGGCTCGAGACGACGCCTTGCATAGCGCTGAAGCAACAACGACGACCCGGGATCGCGGACGGCGCCGCGGTTGGCCAATATCGTGCTGAGCGCCGCGGCATCGCCGAAGCCGAGGTTGACCCCCTGGCCCGCCAGGGGATGTACGCCGTGCGCCGCGTCGCCCACCAGCGCCAAGCGTTGTGCGATCACCGACCGCAACCGGAGCAAGGACAAAGGAAAGGACGCCGACGCGGTGATCGTCGTCAGCGCGCCCAACGCTCGCTCGCCCGCCAACGCGACCCGTTCCGACAAGGCGCCGCCTTCGAGCGCCAGCAATTCATCGGCCAGCGGTTCCGGCGCCGACCACACCATCGAGATCCGACGACCCGGAAGGGGAAGCCACGCGAGCACGCCGCCGTCAGACAAGAACCACTGGAACGCGCGACCGCGATGGGCCAGCTCGCTCGCGAAATTGGCCACTATCGCGGTCTGAGAATACGGCCTCGGATCCTGATGCATGCCGGCCTGCGCGCGCGTCCACGATCGCACACCATCTGCCCCCACAATCAATCGCGTCGACAGCGCGTCGCCGCCATCGAAGCACAACTCCGCCGCACCGGCGCTCCATGCGACGCTCGCCGGCGTTAGCGGCGCCAGGATGTCGATCCCCGGCGTATCGCGAACACTGGCGACGAGCGCGGCCTGAAGCTCGCGGTTCTCGACGATCCACGCGAGGGCCCTCTCGCCGAGCTCATGCGCCGAGAAGGTAAGCTTGCCACCCGCATCGCCGCGAACGTCCATCGATTCGATCGGAGCGAGACGATTCTCTCGCAGCCGCTGCCACGCGCCGATGTCGTTGAGGAACGCGACGCTGCCCGGGCTCACCGCATAGACGCGCGCATCCCAATCCTCGTCGGTCGGGGAATCGGCGGCCGCATCGACGTTCGAAGTATCGACGCTCGATCGATCGACAATCGCCACCCGCATCCCGGCGCGCGCCAGCGATGCGGCGAGCGACAAGCCGACCAGGCCGGCGCCGAGGACGGCGACGTCATAGTCCCGCGTGCCGCCCGGCATCAGTCGAGTACCTCGATGACATGGTTCTGATTGGTGTATATGCAGATCTCGCCGGCAATGGTCAATGCCTGCTTGACGATATCGGCCGCGGAAAGCTCGGTGTGACTGAGCAACGCGCGCGCCGCTGCCTGCGCATACGCACCTCCCGAGCCGATCGCGACGATCCCGTGCTCGGGCTCGAGAACGTCGCCGGTGCCGGTGATGACCAGCGAAGAAGTGTTATCGGCGACGGCCAGCATGGCTTCGAGGCGGCGCAAAATTCGGTCGGAGCGCCAGTCCTTGGCCAGTTCCACCGCCGCACGCTGCAATTGACCCTGATGCTTGTCGAGCTTCGCCTCGAAGCGCTCGAACAGCGTGAAGGCATCCGCGGTGGCGCCGGCAAAACCCGCCAGCACTCGATCGTTGAAGAGCCGGCGTACTTTGCGCGCTGTCGACTTCACGACAACGTTGCCGAGCGTTACCTGGCCATCGCCGCCGAGCGCCACGCTGGCACCGCGCCGAACCGACAATATGGTAGTGCCGTGAAAGATTTCCATGACCGGATAAGGACGAAGTTCGAGGGCGATGGGGCAGCGAAGGCGTCAGCTCAACCACGCGTGGCGATCAAAGACCGGCCGCGCAAGCGCTTGGCGGGTATGTCCTGCGTGGCGCGATAACGCTGGCCTTAGATGCCGCGCCAAATCCGCCCGCTTACTGCGACCTCTTGACGAAGTGCCGCGGCGATATGCCGATAAGCAACAACAGCGCGCGGATGATCGGTGACGCTCCGATGATCTGCACACCCTTTCGTTGCGATTCCGCGCGGACGATCGCGTTGGAAAAAGCACCGGCACAGACAAAGTCCATGCGGTCGACCGCGGTCATGTCAATAGGAATGGTATGGCGACCCTCGCGAAAGACGATGAACTTGCCCAGTTGCGGGTCCGACGAGCCGGTAAGCGTTCCCTGCCAATAGAGCTGATCCGCATTTTCCGGCGTGGCGCCGCGCGCGGCGGACTCCTCGGCCTCCGCCGCAGCAAGCGCAGTATCCGGCGGCGGCTCCCAGGATGGAGGCGATACTTCAAACGCCACCGCGAATTCGATTGCGCGGTCTTCGAACAGCGCGTGTTCGTGCTGCCACTGAAGCAGTTCCAGCAGCAGGATCCAGTAGCCCTCTGCGGCGCCACGACCCTGGGTCGCCGATTGCTCGAGGGCGCGGCGTATTTTTTCGGGATGCTGCAGAACCAACGGGTAATGGCGCTTGCGCAACTGCGCGAGAGCGTTGGCCAGCAGCTTGGCGCCGGCATCGTCGGCACCGGTGATCGAGCCTAAGTCGAGCCGCAACTGCGGCTGCTTCAGCGAGGACGCCAGCATGCCGGCGATCTGCTGGGCGTGCGCCCCCGTCAATTTACCGGTCAATCCGACGTAGCCGCCGGCGACCGGCCGCGCCCCCAAAGGTAGGCTTCCGCCACGGTCTTCCCACGCCGGTGCCGAGCGCTCGAACGCCACCACATAGCGCAGCGCAAGTTGGTCGAATGCGGCTTTATCGTTCGCGCGCTGCAACAGGTCGAACAGCGCGAGCCAAGCCAGCGGCGAGTTCCTGGTGTCGTCGTCGCTGATGATGCCGAGCTCGAGCACCTCGCGCGCCTGCGACGCTTGCCCATTGGCGTAATGAAGCGCGGCATTTTCGAGGTCCGCGCACAAACCGGGATTGGCCTCGGAGACCAGTATCTTCTTGGTCGATACCGGACTCCACTCGATCATGCTGTGAGGCCCGGTCAAGGTGATTTCGCGCTCTCGGGCACCCGTTTCATCCGAACCGTGCTGAGCCCCCCCGGCCGGCCGCGTCTTGGCCGTAGCCGCGAGATCACGTGCCGATACCGGCCGCGTGACAGGTCTGGCTCTCGGGTCCGGCTTGGCTTTTGGTTCCGGAGACTTGGCCTCGCGCGGCTTACCCTTGATCGGTGGCTTGGGGAACAGATTGAACGCCATTGCGACCGCCATCGGCTTCCACGATCAAAGGGGCCAATTATGTTCCGATAGCCAACCGGCAACAAGCCGAGGTGGCCGGTCAGGCGCGCTAAGCCGTGGCAACGCTGTGCGCTTTTTCCAGATTTTCGGCAGCAAAATCCCAGTTGAGGAGTTTGTCGATCACGGCCTTGACATGGTCGGGCCGCCGATTCTGGTAATCGAGGTAATACGCGTGCTCCCAGACATCGATGGTCAGTAACGGCGTCTGGCCCTTGGTGATCGGGTCCTCGGCATTGCCGGTTTTCACCACCTTGAGGGTGCCGGCGTCCGCGACCAGCCACGCCCAACCGCTGCCGAATTGCGTCACCGCGGCGTCGGCAAACTCCGCTTTGAACTTGTCATAACTACCGAAGGCAGCGTCGATTTTCTGCGCGAGACTGCCGCGAGCTGCACCGCCCCCCTTGGGCTTCAGCGAGTTCCAGTAGAACGCGTGATTCCACGCTTGCGAGGCGTTGTTGAAGATGCCGCTCTTGTCCGGCTTCCCTGCCGTGGCCTTTATGATCCCCTCCAGCGACTGCCCCTCGAACTGCGTCCCCGCGACCAGCTTGTTGAGCGTATCGACATACGTCTTGTGGTGTTTGCCGTAATGGAAGCCGATGGTTTGCGCCGAAATAACGGGCGCCAGCGCGCCTTCCGCAAACGGAAGCGGCGGCAGCGTGAATGGTTGTGCCATGGTGAATTCTCCTTGAGTTCCGGGTAGAACCGGTAAAGTCTACAAACAGGCGCGTCGCCAACGGAGCTCTGAATCGCGTCAAAGTCGTTTTCGCCGCACCACCGAGTCAGGGCCATGAACCGGTTGTTGCATGCCCTTACAATTTCAACGACACTAGAACGATGTCAAAGTTTCGCCCACCCGGTCTCCGCCGGATGGCGGCGCAGACAGGAGGAAATCATGAAGAACCCGCTCGATTCTCTTTGGGGAACCGTGATCTGCGGAGTGCTGCTGACCGCGATCCTTTACTTTGTCGTTAAGAGCATTCTTACCTAAAGGATTGCCGCCATGGATTGGGTTCCCGCGATAGCTCGATGGTTGCACTTTATGGCCGGCGTGATGTGGATCGGCCTTCTGTATTACTTCAATTTCGTGCAGGTCGCCGCGCTCAAGGCCGCGGCTGCGGATGGCACCGCGGGGGGCATCACCAAGCACGTCGCACCACGCGCGCTGCTGTTCTTTCGTTGGTCGGCGGTCGTCACCTGGCTGGCCGGCGCTGCCTTGCTCGGCAATCAGTTTGTCAACGCTTTCACACTCTCGAAAGGCATGGCGGGCATCGGCGTGGGTGCCTGGCTCGGGACCATCATGTTGATCAACGTGTGGGCGCTCATCTGGCCCAACCAGCAAAAGATTCTCGGGCTCAAGCCCGCGACGGACGAGGAGAAAGTCAAAGCGCGCCGGGTCGCGTTTCTGACCTCGCGCGTTAACACCATGTTGTCGATTCCGATGTTGTTTTTTATGGCGGCAGGCTGGTCCCACCGCGGGATCTTCGGGTTGTAGGGCGCCAAGTTGCGGCGCACGAGCGTCCACCAAAACAATGGCCCGGCAACTTGCCGGGCCATTGTTTTGGTGCTTCTCGGTGCATTTTGGGTGCGCCCGCGGGCTCGAACTCTAATCGCCGTAGAGCCTCTGAACCCGCTCCCGCCGTTCCTGCGCCTCGAGTGACAACGTCGCGGTCGGTCGCGCCAACAGCCGCGGAACGCCGATGGGCTCGCCGGTTTCCTCGCAGTAACCGTAGCTCCCGTCGTCGATCATCTTCAGAGACTTTTCGACTTTCTTAAGCAGTTTGCGCTCGCGATCGCGGGTCCGCAGTTCGAGCGTGTATTCCTCTTCAAGCGTGGCGCGATCCGACGGGTCGGTGGTGACCTCGTTCTCGCGTAGATGCTGGCCGGTGTCGTCGGCATTGGTGAGAAGCTGCGCGCGAAGCTCGAGCAGGCGCTGCTTGAAAAACGCGAGTTGCGCTTCGTTCATGTATTCCTTGTCAGGCGCTTTCAAAAGATCCTGCTCGCTCAGTTCCTTCTGGTCCTTAACCTTTTTCGCGGGACTCTTCGCCGGCACGGTCTTGGCTCCGGCGGTTTTGCCGCCGATGCCTTTGGCCGTGACATTCTTGGTCGCTACACTTTTGGTTGCCACGCGATCACCTTCCTGCAACGAGTTTTCCTGTTGAATTCCAACGACGCTTTTCGGCGGTGCTGGGCGAAACCGCGGGCCGGCTCACTTCGCCGTTCTTTAGCGCCGGTCCGAAGATTGAACCGACGCCCGCAGCATCAAACCGCGCATTATATCTCGAATGGCTCGACGCAAGCCATCGGCGCCGAGCAACGCCCACCGGCGACGCAGCAGGTAACGCGCAAAAGAGCCGGCCCTCGAGCGCCGATACGGCGGGCGGCGCCCTCCGTGCGCCCCGTATAATGCGAAAAAACAAGCAGTTTGCGTGACTTTTCCGTGATGTTTCAATGACCCTCACGATTACCCGCCCGGACGATTGGCACCTTCACCTGCGCGACGGCGAGATGATGCGCTCGGTCGTCGGCGCGACGGCGAGGACGTTCGCTCGCGCCGTCGTGATGCCAAATCTCACGCCCCCCGTGACCACGGTGGCGGCAGCCGCGGCGTACCGCGATCGCATTCTTGCGGCGCTGCCTGCGGGATCCACTTTCGCGCCACTGATGACGCTCTACCTGACCGACGGCACGCCCGCGGAGGAAATTGTCCGGGCGCGCGCGTCGGGATTCGTCATCGGCGCCAAGTACTACCCCGCGGGCGCAACCACGCATTCGGATTCCGGCGTCACCGACTTAGGCGAGTTGTACGCGGCTCTCGCGGCCATGGAGAAACACGGTCTGCCGCTCCTGGTGCATGGCGAGGTCACCGACCCCGACGTCGACATTTTCGATCGCGAGCGCATATTCGTTGATCGGCAGCTTTCGCGGATCGTGCGAGATTTTCCAGCGCTGAAAATCGTTTTCGAGCACGTGACGACGACGGAAGCGGCGGATTTCATCGACGCAGCAGGCGCCAACGTCGCCGCGACGATCACGCCGCAACATCTTTCATGGTCTCGAAATGCCCTCCTCGTCGGCGGCATGCGGCCGCATCTCTATTGCATGCCGGTCCTGAAACGCGAGGCGCATCGACTGTCCCTGATGCGCGCGGCGACCAGCGGAAGCCCGAAGTATTTTCTCGGAACCGATTCCGCGCCGCATGAGCGAAATGCGAAGGAAAGCGCATGTGGCTGCGCCGGATGCTATTCCGCGCCCGCCGCCATCGAGCTCTACGCGGAAGCATTCGATCGCGCCGGCGCGCTCGAACGGCTCGAAGCGTTCGCGAGCTTTCACGGCGCGGATTTCTATGGCCTGCCGCGCAATAGCGCCACCATCACGCTCATGCGCGAAGCGTGGGTCGTTCCGGCATCGTACCCGTTCGGCGAGCACAGCTTGGTGCCTCTGCGCGCCGGAGAAACGATGCGCTGGCGCCTAGACGCGTAGTGTAGTGACGGCGTCCGGCCGCGAAAATGGAACGCTCGCGCCGTGCTACCATTCGCGTCCGAAGCCAGCCAGACCGTCGCTGCCCGCCGGTGAAAACCAGTGCGGGGAGAGGAAAGTCCGGGCTCCGCAGAGCAGGATGCTGGGTAACGCCCAGCCGCAATAAGACGATCGCGCGAGCGGTCGTCGAAGGCGAGGAACAGGGCCACAGAGACGAGTCGCCCCGGTCTGGCGTTAAGCCAGGTCCGGAGCGGGTGAAACGCGGCAACCTCCATCCGGAGCAACACCAAGTAAGCGGACGACAAGATTCAACCCCAGGCTGCTCGCCAAGTCCGCGGGTAGGTGGCTCGAGCGTCGCGGCAACGCGACGCCTAGACGAATGACGGCCATAGGGTGCGCTGACAAGCGCGCCCCGTAACAGAACCCGGCTTATCGGCTGACTTCGACTTATTCGAATGACCGCTGCCTGCGAATTAACCTCGCGTGCGGCGGATGGTCGACCATGGCGCCGAGTGAATCCGGCCGGCTCTTTGCGCGCTTTCGACGCATGCGATGTCTAGCGTCGCCGGCTGGCGCGCTGCTCACAGCGCGCTACGATTCCATTCGTCGCCGCGCGTCGCGAAGAATTTCCCGCGCCGCGTTGTGCCCGGGCACGCCAGTGACCCCGCCTCCCGGATGAGTGCCCGCGCCGCACATGTACAAGCCCTTCAGCGGCCCGCGATAGTGACCATGGCCGAGAACCGGTCGCGCCGAGAACAGCTGGTCCAGTGCGAGCGAGCCGTGGAAGATATCGCCTCCGATCAACCCGAACTCGCGCTCCAGGTCGAGAGGCGACAGTGCGTGCCGGGCGATGACGCTCGCGGCAAAATTGGGCGCATGACGATTGACGGTGGCAATCATCAGCGCTTCGACTTCCTGTTTCATCGTGTTCCACGATGCGCCGCCAGGCAATTCCGGATTCGCGTGCTGGCAAAAAAGACTCGCCACATGCTTGCCCTCCGGAGCAAGCGACGAGTCGACCAGCGATGGAATGAGCATCTCGATAATGGGCTCACGCGACCATCCGGTCAGGCGCGCGTCGAAATAGGCGCGCTCCATGTAGGCGAGCGACGGCGCAATGATGATGCCTGACCTGAGGTGCGCTCCGTCGCCGCGAAGACAGGTGAAATCGGGCAACGCGGCGAGCGCGACATTCATGCGAAAGGTGCCCGAGACGCAGCGATAAGCCTCGATCCGCCGCAGGAAGTCGCTGTCGAGCGCGGCCGGATCGACGAGTTGCAGATACAGGAGCTTGGGATTGACGTTGGCGATGACGCGCTCGGACAACACTTCCGTTCCGTCCACAAGCGCAATGCCGTAGACGCGACCGTTTGCGCTCAGCACTCGCGACACCGGGGAGTCGGTGTAAAGCGTCACGCCGCGCGCAATCGCCTCCGCCGCCATCGCTTGCGTAATGGCTCCCATGCCGCCGAGCGCATGACCCCATTGCCCGCGCTTGCCGTTGACCTCGCCGAACACGTGATGCAACAGCACGTAGCCCGAGCCGGGCGTATAAGGGCTGGCGAAATTGCCGACGATCGAATCGAAGCCCAACGCGGCCTTGATCGGTTCGGACTCGAACCAGCGATCGAGGATCTCACCGGCGCTCTTGGTGAATAGGTCCAGCACATCGCGACGCTCGGCCATGCCCAGACGCTTGAGGCGTCCGCCAACCTTCCAGGTCTGAAAGAAATCATGAATGCCGCCGCCCACATTGGGCGGAGTCTCGAGCAGCAATGCGCGCAGCACATCCGCGACGCGATCGAGCATCGCGTAATACTTCGGAAGGATATCCGCGTCCCGGGCCGAGAATCGCGCGACCTCGGCTTCTGTCGCCGCGTGGTTTCCAACTGAGTCGCCAACCGAGTTGCCATCCGGACTTCGGCCGCCGACCTTCAGATAACTCTGCGCCGACAGGGGAAGGAAGTTCGACAGCGGGCGCTCGACGATTCGAAGTCCGTGTTCGGCGAGCCGCAGATCGCGCAGCACCCGTGGATGAAGCAGGCTGACGGTGTAGCTGGCGGTGGAGTTTCGAAATCCGGGATGGAATTCTTCGGTCACCGCCGCGCCACCGACGATCGCACGACGCTCGAAAACCGCCACCGACAAGCCTGCCCTGGCCAGATAGCAGGCGCATACGAGCCCATTGTGGCCCCCGCCGATGATGACGGCGTCAAAGCGTCCGGTGGGCGGCGTCATCCTATTGTTCCGGTCACTGCCAGGTCGCCGTACAGCCGGACGATGGCGGATCCGGGCAAGGACCAAACGCAGCGGAGTATCGCGCCGTTACTCGTCGCCCATGCCTGCGGCGACCGTCGAAAATCCGCAATCGACATAGGTAATTTCGCCGGTAATGGCGCTGGAGAGGTCGGAAAGTAGAAACGCGGCCACGTTGCCTACCTCGTCGATGGTCACATTGCGCCGCAGGGGTGCGGTCTTTTCGACAAAGTGCAGAAGCTTGGAAAAGCCGGCGATGCCCGCCGCGGCGAGTGTCTTGATCGGCCCGGCGGAAATGCCGTTGACGCGGATGCCCTCGGGACCGAGGCATTGCGCGAGGTAACGCACGTTGGCCTCGAGGCTCGCCTTGGCCAGACCCATGACGTTGTAATTGGGCATGGCACGCACCGCGCCCAGATAGGTCAGCGTCACCATCGCAGCGTGGCGCTTCTGCATCAACGGACGCGCCCCCTTGGCCAACGCTGCCATGCTGTAAGAGCTGACGTCGTGGGCGACCGCGAACGCTTCGCGCGACAGTCCGTTGAGGTAATCGCCGGCAAGCGCTTCGCGTGGCGCAAATGCGATCGCGTGCAGCAAACCGTCGAGCCCACCCCATTCGCTGCGCAGGGACTCGAACAATGCGGCGATATCGTCGTCGCGCGTAACGTCGCAGCGCAGAACCGGCGTGCTGCCGAACTCCAGCGCGAGCTTTCGCACGCGCTCATACAGGTCTTCGTTGACGTAGGTGAAGGCGAGCGTCGCGCCTTCTCGCTTGCACGCCTGCGCGATGCCGTAGGCGATCGAGCGGCTGGAGAGCAGCCCGGTGATCAGAATCCTGCGATCGCTTAGAAACCCCATGGTTTGCTCAATGCTTTCGCGTTCGCCGCACCATCGCGAGTGCGCGTTTCGACCGCTGCCAGGTCGCCGGCGTTTTCATCGACGCTTTCATCGGCGCTCGTTGGCCCCGCCTCGTTGGCGCTTATTGTCGTTCGATGACACCGCAGGCGAGCCAGCCGTTTCGAACGCCGAACTCGGGTCGAGGATCGGGATCGAGGCCGCTGTGGACCACGACCGCATGGCCGACGATGTCGAGCGGGCTGCCGTCACCCACCGTGATCCCTCGCAGGTCGGCCACGACGTTGGCGTTTCCCTCGGTGCCCGCCACCAGCTCCGGCAGGTTACCGCTGCGTGCTCTTCCGGGCGCCGCCCCGACCAGCGCCCACACCTTGCCGGCACTTGCCGCGTTCGGAGAGCTGCAGTTGCCCACTTCGTGGATATACATGCTGTGCGGCCCGGGCGTGAGGTCGTGTATGACCGCGGCGACCACGACCTTGTCCCCGCGCTGCACGAACGTTACGGTGCCGCGGACCGAGCTGCTGTTCTTCGGCGACAACCGGGCGACCGCGCCAGGGCCGCTCTTGGGCATGATGTCGGCAAAGGTCCAGCTCGGCGTCCCCGGCGTGCTGCAGCTTGCGAGCACGGTCAATAGGCCAAGCCAGCCCAGCCCCGCCGATACGCGACGGGCAGCCACGACGGAAAATCGCATCAGTTCTTGGCGATCAAGCCGCACGCGACGCGCCCGCCCGAGTTTCCGGTCGGCTGCGTCGTGTAGTCGTCCGGGTCCTTGTGCACGATGACCGCCTTGCCGACGATGTCCGTGACGCCGCTGCCGACCGTCATCCCCCCAAGCTCCATCGACAATGACGCATTGCCCGAAGCATCGGCAACGAGCATCGGCATGTCGCCGGTATGATGGTCCGGAGCGCTGGGGTTACCGTGCGGCTTACCCGTCGGATTGAAATGGCCGCCTGCGCTCATCCCGTCTCCCGAGCTGCAATCGCCTTTTTCGTGGATGTGAAAGCCGTGCCCACCCGGGGTCAATCCGGAAACCTTCGCCTCGATGGCAACCTTGTCGCCCTTTTGCGTAAAGGTAACGGTGCCGGCCGTGGCGTTGCCCTTGGTCGGTTCGAGACGCGCGGCGGCGGACTGAGCGTACGCCGGCAGCGTGGAGCAAAGGACGAGCGCACCGACCGCAGAGACGAGCATCAGATGTTGCATGGGACCCCCTTGAAAACGGCGACAAACGATACTGGCGCAGTAGCACCGTCGAAGCATCGCATCATAAGCGAACGCCCACGCCTTGCCAAACTTCGCCCATGGGCACGGACTACGCGAGCCCTCGTCGCTTGCATCGAGTTCCTCGATTCGCTATGCCAATCGCTCGAAGTTCGCTATCGTTGTGGCGCTTCCGGGTCCCGCTCATCCCAGAGTCTCGATCGCGCATTGTTCGTCGACGCCAGCAGGAGTAAATCCGCATGACCTCTTTGCCAGGTTCGCTTCGTATCCTCCTGAGCATTCTTGTCGTTACGTTCATCGCAGCTTGCGTTGGGATCGACAATTCCTCTCGTCCTACTGCACCTGCTGCACCTGACGCGCGGTCATCTTGCGCCCAGCTCAGCGGCGTCAACATCCCGGCCGCAAGCATCGGCCTTCCAACCAGCGGCGGCCTCGTGACGGCAACCGAGCTCGTCGGCCCCTCGGGAAGCGCTCCAACCGTGGTCGGCGAGTACTGCAAGGTTTTGGCGGTGATTCGTCCGATCGATCCTTCGGCATTCGACATCAGGTTCCAGCTCAATCTGCCAACGACCTGGAACACAAAAGCCATGATGTTCGGCGGAGGCGGTTACGACGGTTCCATACCTGCCGCGACCGGCAATGTATTTCTGGGGCCGGTCGATAAACCGGTGCCGCTCGGTCAAGGCTACGCGACATTCGCAGGGGACAGCGGCCATCAAGCCAATGCTGCGGGCGTCCGAGACGGATCGTTCGCGCTAAACGACGAAGCGCTCAATAACTTCGCAGTCGAAGCGCTCAAGAAAACACGCGATGCCGCCATCTTCGTTGCGATCAAGCGGTACGGTCAGAGTCCCACCAGACGTTATTTCGTTGGTCACTCGACAGGTGGACGAGAAGCGCTTGCGGTGACCCAACGCTGGCCTCAGGATTGGGATGGCGCCGTCTCTCTTTATCCGGCGTGGAACGCCGCAACGCTGGACCTTCAGTTCGGCAGGCTATCCAGAGCGTTCGCTGCACCCGGAGCCTACCCGAACGAAAACAAGAAGAAATTGCTGTACGACGCGACCATCGCTGCGTGCGACGGTTTGGATGGAGTCCGGGACGGTCTCATCAGCAACGTGGCTGCTTGCAAGTTCGACCCCATGACGCTGCGGTGTCCGGCGGGCGCGGACACCGGCGATAGCTGCCTGTCGGATCCGCAGATCGCCGCCTTCAATGCCTACAACACTCCAATCACATTCAGCTATCCGCTGGCCAGCGGCGAGACACAGTATCCTGGCTTCAATGTGTTTGCGGGTGCCGACACTCGCGGTCTGCTCAATTTGGGCACCACGCCACCGGTCAACTCGCCCGGCAACCCGTCGATCCTGACTCAGCCGTTTTGGGCTGCATTCTGGGAACAATGGGTGAGATTCTTCGTAACCCGGGATCCCGGCTACAACGCGCTAACGCTGGACCCTCAGAATCCCGGTGTCTACCTGCAGCGCATCACCTTTCTCACGCGGATCCAGAATATCTTCAACACCGATTTTTCCGGGTTCCAAAGCAAAGGCGGTAAACTTCTTATCGCACATGGCACGGGCGATGCGTTGGTGAGTACCCGCTCGACCGAAGATTATTGGAACCGGCTTATAGCTGCCATGGGGCCGGAAAAGGTAAAGAGCTTCGCGCGCTTCTATGAAATCCCTGGGCAAGGGCACGTGTTCGGGGCCTTCGCAACCGCATGGGATTCCGTTAAAGCGCTTGAAGACTGGGCGGAGCGAGGCATTGCTCCCCCGGCCCAGATCGTTTCTGATACGAACGCGGCCACCAAAGGGCGTACTCGTCCTCTCTGTGAGTACCCGACTTGGCCGAAGTATGTAGGGGCTGGGGACCCAAACGTCGCGGCAAACTTCACGTGCGTATCGCAGTAGCCGATGCAGGAGATCCGGGTTCTGGCAACAAATCGCCATCCCGGCGGGAAGCATGACCCTCCGCCGGCGAATCCGCCACAGGCACGCTGTAAAATGAAACGGCCGTCCTCATCGGGGTGGCCGTTTTACCTTGACAGGCCACTATTCAAGTGTCGTTCATGACGCCCTCCGAGATTGTTCACGAGCTCGACAAGCACATTGTCGGGCAGCACGCCGCGAAGCGCGCGGTCGCCATCGCGCTCAGGAACCGCTGGCGGCGGCAACAGGTCGCCGAACCGCTGCGTCAGGAGATCACGCCGAAAAACATTCTGATGATCGGCCCGACCGGCGTCGGCAAAACCGAGATCGCCCGCCGCCTGGCGAAGCTCGCCGACGCTCCGTTCATCAAGGTCGAAGCAACCAAGTTCACCGAGGTCGGGTACGTCGGCCGCGACGTCGATACCATCATTCGCGACCTCGCCGAAACCGCGATCAAGCAGACCCGCGAAGCCGAGACGCGCAAGGTTCGCGACCGCGCTTCGGACGCCGCGGAGGAGCGCGTGCTCGACGCGCTCCTGCCGCCGGCGCGGGAAGTCAACTTTGACGACATGCAGCCGACCGATTCGGCGACGCGCCAGAAATTCCGCAAGATGCTGCGCGAGGGCAAGCTCGACCACAAGGAGATCGATGTCGAGGTCACGGTGCTCCCGGCGCAGATGGAGATCCTCGCGCCGCCCGGCATGGAAGACTTGACCAGCCAGATCCAGGGCATGTTTCAGCACATGTCCGGTGGGCGGCGCACGCTCAAGAAACTCAGGGTGGTAGACGCGCTCAAGGCGCTGATCGACGAGGAAGCCGCCAAGCTGATCAGCGACGACGACCTCAAGGCCAAGGCGCTGGCCAACGTCGAACAGAACGGCATCGTATTCTTGGACGAGATCGACAAGATTGCCAGCCGGCAGGACACCCAAGGCGCCGATGTTTCGCGGCAGGGTGTGCAACGGGATTTGCTGCCTCTGGTCGAGGGCACGTCGGTGGCAACCAAATACGGCATGATCAAGACCGATCATATCCTGTTTATCGCCAGCGGCGCATTTCATTTCGCCAAACCGTCGGATCTGATTCCCGAATTGCAGGGACGCTTCCCGATCCGCGTCGAGCTCGCCTCGCTCTCGGTTGCCGACTTCGAGCAGATCCTCACCGCGACGGACGCCTGCCTCACGCGGCAGTACCAGGCCTTGCTCGCCACCGAGCGCATCGATATCGATTTTCAGCCCGAAGGTGTACGGCGGCTGGCTGAAATCGCGTTCGCCGTCAACGAGCGACAAGAGAATATCGGCGCGCGAAGACTCTATACAGTCATGGAGCGGCTGCTCGATGACGTGTCCTTTGACGCGGCCAAGCTCCAGGGCGCAACGATTTCCATCGACGCTGCGTACGTCGACGAACGGCTGGCCGGCATCGTCAAGGACGAAAACTTGTCGCAGTACATCCTGTAGTGGGCCGTAACCCCCAGGCGCGGGCGTGTTCCAGCGCGTTCTCGGCATCATCCTCCCGGTGTTCAGCATCATACGTTTGCGTTGACGGTTGCCTTGCCGGCACGGAGCATTGATCGCTTCCGTCGTCGAAATTGGAATGAGGAGCCCTGATGTCCCGCTTCACCATTGAAATGCGCGATGCCGCTGCTCGCCATCTCGTCGCCGCCCGCGCCTCGCGTCGCCCCGGTGAACGCCTGCCCGAGGCCTGCCGTCCGGTCGATATCGCGGATGCATTGGCGATTCAAGAACGTGTGCGTGAGCTTTTGCGTGCATCGATAGGCGGCTGGAAATGCTCGGTGCCAAGCGCCGCGCGCGAGATCGCGGCGGCACCTATTTTCACCTCCACCATCACTTCGAATTCACCCTGCGCGATTCTGCCGATCGAGGGAAAGGCTCGAATCGAGCCGGAGATCGCTTTTGTCATCGGCCGCGATCTTCCGTCGCGCGCCACGCCCTACAGCGATGCGGAGGTGCTTGCGGGGATACGCGAAACGCGTGCCGTGCTCGAGCTGATCGGACCGCGATACGCCGATCCCGCAGCGGTGAGTTATCCCGAATTCCTTGCCGACAGCATCGCCAACCAGGGCCTGTTTGTCGGTCCGGTCGTGGTCGACGGACTGGCGCTGCCGCTGGCGGCATTCCGTATCACCATCGACACGCCGAACCGCCAGCTGCTCGTGCGCAACGGCGAGCATCCCGACGGCCATCCGCTGCGGCCGCTCGTTTGGCTCGCCAACCACCTCGCCTCGCGCGGCGCCGGGTTGACCGCGGGAGAGGTCGTGACCACCGGGTCGTATTGTGGCATGGTCGACGTGCCTCTCGACACGCCGCTGGTGGTTGCGTTTGGCGACTTCGGAAGACTATCGGTTCAGTTTGCGCCTAGGTAGGAGGGCACGAAAAAGTGCGACGAGTCAATCCAGGGTGCTGCGAAACGTCCGCAGACCGATCGCGATGACCACCAGCCCGAAGAGCGCGATCGGCCATGTTTCCGGAATGATCTCGGGCCAGCCGTTGCCCTTGAGCAGCACACCCCGCACCACGCGCAGGAAATGAGTCAGAGGCAGTGCTTCACCAATGTCCTGGGCCCAGTTCGGCATGCCGCGAAACGGGAACATGAAACCTGAAAGCAGCATCGAGGGCAGGAAGAAGAAAAACGTCATCTGCATCGCCTGCAGCTGGTTTTTCGCGAGCGACGAGAACGTAAGCCCGAGGGTCAGGTTGGCGGCGATGAATACCAGCACCGCGAGATAGAGCACCGTGAGGCTGCCGTGAATCGGCACGCCGAACAAGAGCCGCGCCAGCGTCAGCACCAGCGTTACCTGGATCAAGCCGATCAGCACGTAGGGAACGATCTTGCCGGTCATCACCTCGAGCACGGTGGCCGGCGTCGCGAGCAGGTTCTCCATCGTGCCGCGTTCGCGCTCGCGCGTGATTGCCAGCCCCGTCATCATCACCATGGTCATGGTCAGGATGACTCCCATCAGCCCGGGCACGATGTTGTATTGGGTGATGGCTTCCGGGTTGTAGCGTGCGTGGACGCGGACCTCGAATGCGCCTGCGCTGCCGGCAAGGGGGGCCAGCGGGCCGGTCAGATCGTGCGCCAGCACCGTTTGCGCAAGCTGATTGACCGCGGCGATCGCGTTGCCGGTGGCGGAGGGATCGGTGGCGTCCGCTTCCAGGAGCAACGCCGGGCGCTCGCCGCGCACCAGCCGCTTTGAAAAGTCCGCCGGAATCGTCACCACGAACTGCGCTTCGCCCGTGGCCAGCATGCGATCGCTTTCTTGCTCGTTCGCCGCCTCGCCGATGTACTCGAAATAACTGCTGTTCTTGAGACCCGCGAGAATGCTGCGCGAAAACTCTCCCCGGTCGGCGATCAGCGCGGCGGTGGGCAAGTGCTTGGGGTCGGAGTTGATCGCGAATCCGAACAGGACGAGCTGCACCACAGGAATGCCGACGATCATGCCGAAGGTCAGCCGATCGCGCTTGAGCTGAATGAATTCCTTGCCGACGATGCCAAGCCAGCGTGAAAACGAGAACCACTGGCTCATTGAGTCAGCTCCTCTTTCTGGTCGGCATCGCGCATCAGATGGATGAACACATCCTCGAGGCCCGGCTCGACCTCGCGCCAGTGCCGCCCGGGCTCATCCATCATGGGTGACAACGCCGCCTTCAGCCGCTCGCGATTCGGTCCCGTGACGTGCAGCACGTTGCCGAACGACGCGACCTGCTCGACCGCGGGCAGCGTGCGCAGCTTCGCCGCGAGCGCAGGCAGGTCCTCACCCTCGACCGCCCACGTGACCAGCGCCTGGCTCGCGATGACTTCGCTCGCGGTCCCCTGAGCCAGCAAACTGCCGTTCAGGATGTAGCCAAGCTTGTGGCAGCGTTCCGCTTCGTCCATGTAGTGGGTGCTGACCAGGACCGTGATGCCCTGTGCGGCCAGCGTGTGCAACTCGTCCCAGAAATCGCGGCGCGCCTTGGGATCGACGCCGGCGGTCGGCTCGTCGAGCAACAGCAAGTCGGGTGCGTGCAAGAGACACGCGGCGAGCGCGAGACGCTGCTTCCAGCCGCCCGAAAGCGTGCCGGCAAGGTGATTGCCGCGTTGGGTGAGTTTCAGGCGGGCGAGAGTCTCGTCGACGTGGCGCCGGCGCTCGCTCATGCCGTACATGCGGGCGATGAAGTTCAGGTTCTCGCGCAGGGTCAAATCCTCCCAGAACGAAAACCGCTGAGTCATGTAGCCGACGTGGCGCTTGATGTCCTTGGTCTGACGCAGAATGTCGTAACCGAGGCACGTCCCTTCGCCGCTGTCCGGCGTCAGCAATCCGCAAAGCATGCGAATCGACGTGGTCTTGCCACTTCCATTGGGGCCGAGGAAGCCGAAGATCTCTCCTCGCCGCACCATAAGCGCGAGATCCCTGACCGCGTGGTTGTGGCCGAAATGCTTGTTCAAGCCCCGCACGTCGATGACCACCTCGGGAGCGTGCGCTGGCTCCATTGTCAGCTCCGTGCTCCTGGCAAGGTGACATCGATGGGCTGGCCGGGATTGAGCCGGATGGCGACACTCGCTTCCGGCTTGGCTTCCACCAGGTACACCAGCTTGGTGCGGTTTTCCTTGGAATAAAGGACCGGCGGCGTGAACTCCGCGCGATCGGCAATAAAGCTGATGGTGGCACTCATGGCGTCGCCGCATCCGTCGCATGAGAATCGCACCACCTGCCCCGGTCGTAAGGCGCCGAGCTTGGGTTCCGCGACAAAAAATCGAATTTTGATGTTGCCCGGAGGCAGCAGGCTCGCTACCACGGCGCCCGCAGGCACCCAATCGCCCACGACGAAATACGTATCGCTCACGCGACCGTTCGCAGGTGCGATTACGGCCCGTTGCGAAAGCCGCCAATCTGCCTGCGCCAGCGCCTGCCGCGCCGCATCCGCATCCGCCTGCGCGGCGCGAATCTCGTCCGGTCTCGCCGGCATTTTGGCCGTCTCCACCGTGGCCTTGAGCTCTTGAACGCGTGCGTCGTCGTTCTTGATCCGCATGCGCACATCGTCGAGCGCGGCGCTGCTGATGAAA
>DASXBW010000126.1:0-9459 GCA_036491495.1 Casimicrobiaceae bacterium | reverse complement strand
CCGGCGACGAACTCCCGCGCGACGCCGGTCGCGGTCAGCGGCAGCGGGCGCCCGTTGCAGGTCACGACATGCCTTCCGGAGGTCATACCGCATACCTTGATCTGCAATCGCTCCACCGAAGAGTCGACATAACGCGCGGTGCCGGTCCCGGCAACCTCCTCGCCCAGCACATGCCAGGGTTCGATCGCCTGGCGAAGCTCCAGCGTGACGCCGTCGTAGTCTGCCGAGCCGAAGCGCGGGAAGCGGAACTCGGCGAAGGGATCGAACCATTCACGCGCGAACGGATAACCGAACGCCTTCAGCTCCTCGACCACGTCGTGCATGTCCGCCACCACGAAGTGCGGCAGCAGCCATCGATCATGCAGAGCCGTTCCCCAACGCACCAGCTTGCCACGATAGGGCTGTCGCCAGAACCGCGCCACGAGGGAGCGCAGCAGCAGCATCTGCACCGCGCTCATCTGCGCGTGCGGAGGCATTTCGAAGCCGCGGAATTCGAGCAGGCCCAGGCGTCCGGTTGGAGTGTCGGGCGAGTAGAGCTTGTCGATCGAAAACTCCGCGCGGTGGGTGTTGCCGGTGAGGTCGGTCAACAGATGGCGCAGCGTCCGATCGACCAGCCACGGCAGCGACTCGTCCTTCTTGAACTTGTGCTTGCTCGACAGTTGCTGAAAGGCGATTTCCAGCTCGTAGAGGCGATCATCCCGTGCCTCGTCGACGCGCGGCGCCTGGCTGGTCGGACCGATGAACATGCCCGAGAACAAATACGACAGGGCCGGATGGTTCTGCCAGTAGGTAACAAGGCTTTGCAGCAGGTCAGGGCGTCGCAGCAGCGGGCTGTCGGCGGGGGTGGCGCCTCCGAGGGTGATGTGGTTGCCGCCGCCGGTGCCGGTATGGCGGCCGTCGAGCATGAATTTTTCGGTTCCGAGGCGGGCCTGGCGCGCTTCCTCGTAGAGCACGCTGGTGGTCGCCATCAGGTCGCGCCAGGATGCGGCGGGATGAACGTTGACTTCGATCACGCCCGGATCCGGCGTGACGCCGAGCACACGCAAGCGTGGATCGCGCGGCGGTGCATAGCCCTCGATCGCTACCGGGACATGCATGGCGCTCGCGACGAACTCAATCGCACCGAGCAAGGCGATGTACTCGCTGGCGTGCTTGAGCGGCGGCATGAAGACGTAGAGATTGCCTTCGCGCACCTGAACGGTGAGCGCGGTCTTGATTACTTCCCGCGGTTTGCCGCCGCGCGTGCGTCCGGGCGATGACTTCAGCGACGCACGAGGCGCGAGCGCAATCCTGGGCGCGAACGGATCGAGCGGCGGCTCGACCTCGGTCTCTTCCGGCAGCACCTTGGGCAACGATTCAAGCGGCAAGCGCAGCCCGAGCGGGGAGTCTCCTGCCACTGCGTAGAGTCGCTCGCGGCGAAGCGGCCAGGGACTCGTTTCCCAAACCACGCCCTCACCGCGTTGCTGCGCATCGGCATCGGCTGCTGCCTTCAGCGGCAACACGAACCCCGCCGGGCGGTCCAGTCCGACCAGCAACAGACGGGCGAGCCGCGACCGCTCTTCGGGATCGGAGAGATCGGTCTGCAGCGGATCGGCGTTCACCGGCAGCGCAACCTCATCCTTGAGCAGCCTCGGCACATCCTCGTACGCGGTGAGCACGAACTCGGACGGTAGTCTCAGCGCGACCGCGAGCGCATTGCTGAAGTCGCGCGCCGCTGCCAGATCGGACTTGCCTGCGCGCCGGGTGTCGGCGATCAGCGCGTCGTCGCTCCATAAGGGTGCGCCGTCGGCGCGCCAGTGCACTCCCAGCGCCCAGCGCGGCAGCGGCTCGCCGGGATACCACTTTCCCTGGCCGATGTGGACCAGACCGCCGGGGGCGAACCGCGCTCTTAGCCGATGCAGCAACGCTTCCGCGAGCTCGCGTTTTTTCTTGCCGAAGGCGGCGGTATTCCACTCCGCGCCTTCCATGTCATCGATCGACACGAACGTCGGCTCGCCACCCTGGGTGAGCCGCACATCCTGCGTCTCCAAGTCCGCGTCGACTTGTTCACCCAGGGCGTCGATAGCCGACCATTGCGCGCCGGTGTAGGGCTTGGTGACCCGTGGGTCCTCATGCATGCGGGTGACGCTCATTGCGACGTCGAACTGCGTGTTGCAGACATCGGTCGCGCCGATGACAGGCGCCGCATTGCCCGGGTCGGCCGTGCACGCCAGAGGAATGTGACCCTCGCCGGCGAGGAGTCCCGAGGTCGGGTCGAACCCGACCCAGCCCGCGCCCGGCAAATACACTTCGCCCCAGGCATGGAGGTCGGTGAAGTCGCGCTCAGGTCCGGCGGGCCCGTCGAGCGACTTGATATCCGCGACCAGCTGAATCAGATAGCCCGATGCGAAACGCGCGGCGAGGCCCAGGTGCCGCAGTATCTGGACCAGCAGCCAACCGGTGTCGCGGCACGACCCGCACGCCTGTTCCAGTGTTTCGTCCGGGGTCCGTATCCCGGGCTCCATCCGGACCAGATAGCGGATCTCGTCCTGGAGCTGCTGGTTCAGACGCACCAGCATGGGCACGGTACTCTCGGTCGGGCTGATCGAGGCGCGAAAGCTCTTCAGCCATTCCCCGAGCAGCGGCCCGAGCGGCGCGGTTTCCAGGAACGGAATCAATTCCTTCGCCAGCGCCGGCGCGTAAACGAATGGGAAGTTTTCGGCGTAGGGCTCGACGAAAAAGTCGAATGGGTTGATGACCGTCATGTCGGCGACGAGATCCACCAGGATTGCGAGCTTGCTGGTCCGCTCCGGGAAGACCAGACGCGCCACCCAGTTGCCGTAGGGGTCCTGCTGCCAGTTCAGGAAATGCTGCGCCGGCTCGATCTGCAGCGAGTAACCGACGATGGGCGTCCGGCAATGCGGCGCGGGCCGCAGCCGAATCTCGTGCGGCGACACATTGACCGGCCGATCGAAAGCGTAGGTCGTGCGATGGCGGAGCGCTACGCGGATGGCCATGCGGCGTTTCCCCGGTTCATGTCAGAAGTGGCAGGCGACGGTTGCCCGAAGGTCGAACGTGGGGCCGCGATGGCAGAAGAGAGCCGGATAGTCAGGTCCAGTCGGGATTGGGCAGCTCGGCAAACACCCTCCGCAGGCCTTCGCCCCATTGAGTGTGCACCATCCTAAAGTAGGGATCGGATTCTTCGATGCGCTTCTGCAGCTTCAGTTTTAGCGAGTCCGTCTCGTAGACCGCAAGGTCGATCGGCAAGCCCACCGATATATTCGAGCGCATGGTGGAATCGAAGGACACGATGGTGCACTTGGTAGCCTCCTGAAGACCGGTCGCGCGGGTAACGACCCGATCGATCACCGGCTTTCCATACTTGCTCTCGCCGATCTGGAAATAGCAGGTGTCCGGCGTCGCCTCGATGAAATTACCTTCGCTGTAGACCTCGAACAGGCGCGGCGGCTCGCCGCGCAACTGGCCGCCGACGATGAAGTTGGCGTGAGAGTCGATATTGTTCTGTAACAGATAGGGTCCGTCCCGGGTTTTGACCTCGCGCAGCGCGTCGCCGACCAGCCGCGCCACGTCGAACATCGAGGTCGCATTCCACAATTGCTGTTGATTGTCTCCGGAGCGCGCTCGCTGCTCGAGGATATTGAGCGCGCTTTGAGTCATGGACAGGTTGCCGGACGAAAGCGTGACGACGACCCTGTCACTCTCGCGAGCAAAGACACGCATCTTGGAGAATTTGCCGACCTGGTCGACGCCGGCATTGGTGCGCGAGTCGGAAGCAAAGATCATTCCGGCATCGAGCGACATGGCGACGCAGTAGGTCATGAGCGGTGAGCGGCGTGCAAGTGAGGCGCGATTCTACCGGATCGGGGGGTACGCGTGAATTCCCGTGCGTGACCGCAACTATGCGCCGGAGTCCGTTGCGTTGCATGAACGCCAGCTCGCACCGCCAGAATGGGCTTTAAGCGCCGAAACATTGGCTAGGTCGGCACCAAGAAATGGGTGTTGATCTCGGCTCCCAGCGCCGAGATGCTGTCCAGGAAATCCAGGAGGTATTCGTGGAGGCCCAGCTTGATGATTTCGTCGGTGCGGCCGTAGCGAAGCTTGGCGTGCAATTCGCCGGCGACGCGTTCGATCTCTCTGGAGCTGTCGTCGCACAGTACCTGGAGCGTGTCATGAATGAAATTCACGCACGAATGCAGCGATCGTGGCATGTCTTCGCGCAGGATCAGCAGCTCGGCCACCCGTCGCGGTGTAATCACGTCGCTGTAGATCTTGCGATACGACTCGAAGCTCGACACCGACCGCAGCAGCGCACTCCACTGGTAATAGTCGACCGCGCCGCCGACGTCGGCGGCTGAGGGCAGCAAGGTGTGGTACTTGATGTCGAGAATGCGTGCAGTGTTGTCGGCGCGCTCGATGTGCGTGCCAAGACGGATGAAATGGTACGCCTCGTCGCGAAGCATGGTTCCGAAGGTTACGCCGCGAAAGAGGTGCGAGCGCATCTTGACCCAATCGAGAAACTCCGAGACACCGGACGACTGGATGCGGTTGTAATCGTACACGCGCATGTCCAGCCAGGCCGAATTGAGGTCCTCGTACATCTCCGAGGTGATCGCGCCGCGCACCGCGCGTGCCGACTCGCGTGCGGCGCGCAGGCAGCAATAGATCGACGAGGTGTTGGCCGCGTCGAGGATCATGAAACGCAGCACGTTTTCGGCCGAGAGCTGCTGATAGCTTTCGTAGAAATCGGTAGCGAGCCCGGAGGTGATCAGCGGCACCGCCCAGGGCTCGGCCCATGCCAGGCCGGGCTCGATCACCTCGTACGGGAGCAACGCCATCCGGTAGGTGACATCGAGCAGGCGCGCCGTGTTTTCGGCCCGTTCGATGTGGCGGCCCATCCAGTACAACTCGTTGGCGGTGCGGCAAAGCATCGGATTCCGCGGCAAGGCGCTAGCCGGCCATCACCCAGGTGTCCTTGGTTCCACCGCCTTGCGACGAGTTGACCACCAGCGATCCTTCGCGCAGCGCGACGCGCGTCAGGCCTCCGGGCGCCAGATTGACGGTCTTGCCCGAAAGGACGTAGGGCCGAAGATCGATATGTCGCGGTGCGAGCCCCGAGGCAGTAAAGGTCGGACAGGTCGAGAGTGCGAGGGTCGGCTGCGCAATATATTTTTCAGGTTGCGCCAGGATGCGGGCGCGAAACGCGTCGCACTCGGCACTGCTTGCGGTCGGACCGACCAGCATGCCATAGCCGCCGGCGCCGTGGACCTCCTTGACCACCAGTTCCGCGAGATGTTCCAGGCAGTAGCTCAGGTCGTCCTTCTTGTGCAGCTGGTAGGTCGGTACGTTGTTGAGAATCGGCTCCTCGGTCAGATAGAAACGGATCATCTCGGGCACGAAGGGATAGATCGATTTGTCGTCGGCGACCCCGGTGCCGATCGCGTTGGCCAGCGTTACCTTGCCTGCCCGGTAGGCTGCAAACAACCCTGGCACGCCGAGCATCGAGTCCGACCTGAACGCGAGCGGATCCAGAAAATCGTCGTCGACCCGACGGTAGACCACGTGCACCCGCTTCGGACCGCGCGTGGTGCGCATGAAAACCGCGTTGTTCTGCACGACCAGATCCTGGCCTTCGACCAGCTCGACGCCCATCTGCTGGGCGAGAAACGCGTGCTCGAAATAGGCGGAGTTGTGCGCTCCCGGGGTCAGCAACGCGACTTCGGGCTGGTCCTCCCCCGCCGGCGTGACGCCACGCAGGTTTTCCAGCAGCATGTCGGGGTAATGCTCCACCGGCCGGATCGCCTGGCGCGCGAACAACTCCGGGAAAAGCCGCATCATCATCTTGCGGTTTTCGAGCATGTACGAAACCCCCGACGGCACCCGGAGATTGTCCTCCAGAACGAAATACTCCCCTTCCGCCACACGCACCACATCGACGCCCGCGATATGCGCGTAGATGCCGCCGGGCACATGTATGCCCAGCATTTCGCGCCGATACTGCGAGTTGCCAAGCACCCGTTCCGCGGGTATTACAGCCGCCTTCAGGATGCTTTGTTCGTGATAAATATCGCTCAGGAAAAGGTTGAGCGCTTTTACGCGCTGCTTCAGGCCCTGCTCGAGCAGCCGCCATTCCGCCGCGTGAATGATGCGCGGGACGATGTCGAAGGGAATTAAGCGTTCGGTGCCGGCGTCTTCTCCGTAAACCGCAAAGGTGATACCGACGCGATGGAAGGCGCGCTCGGCTTCCTCGCGTTTTTGGGCGATCTTTTCGGCCGGCGTCCGGTCCAGCCAGTCGGCAAATCCCTGGTAATGGGGACGGACCGAGCCGTCGCCGGCGCACATCTCATCGTAATGGAGACGGGACACGGAAGAAAAATGTGGTGATTGGGGGTCTTTTAGCAAGACTTGCGCCACTTGAATTTTTGCTTTTGAGTCTAGAAGCTTAGGAAAAAGAGCCCGCCGCCGGGACGGGGAGATAAGCTATGGCACAGTCTTTTGCGCACCGCATTGGGGCCGTTTTTGTCCTGGACACTCATCGACAAACGAAGACGTCGGTTTGACCCTCGAGTGAGCCGCGTGCTTAAATACTCGCTCCTGTCTGGGTTCGCGTGGGGCGGTTAGCTCAGAGGTAGAGCACTGCCTTCACACGGCAGGGGTCACTGGTTCGATACCAGTATCGCCCACCATGGAACCAAGGGGTTACACGCAAGTGTAACCCCTATTTTTTTGCCTGCGTTTGCGTGGTTGCACCCATCGCGCCAATTTTTGCATAGGATGGCGGGGAAATCCGCGCTGAGGTGCCTCGATGATTGCAAAATCCACGCCCGTTTTTCTAATCGATGCGCTGGTTTTCGACGCGTATGGAACGCTGTTCGATGTGCAATCGGTCGCGGCCATGATCGAGCGGCTGTTTCCGGGCCGCGGCGCGGAGTTGTCGCAGCTCTGGCGCTCCAAACAGCTTGAATATACCTGGCTGCAGAGTCTGATGCAGAGCCCGAAGCAGCGGCGCGAAGATTTCGCCGCCGTGACGGCGCACGCGCTGGATTACACGGCGGAGGCCCTGGGCTTGTCGCTCACCGGCGCGGCTCGCCACCGTGTGCTGGATTCCTATCTGGACCTGTCGGCGTATGCCGACGCCGCGCCGACGCTGGCGCGTCTGGGGCCTCGCCCGCGCTTGATCCTTTCCAACGGCACGCGCGCGATGCTCGAGCCGTTGGCCGCCGCCACCGGCGTGGCCCGTCATCTCGATGTGATCCTTTCCGTCGATGCCGCCGGTACTTACAAACCCAGCCCCCGCGTTTATCAACTCGCAGTCGATCACTTGAACTTGCCGCCGAATCGGATCGGTTTCGTGTCGGCGAACGCCTGGGACGCGATCGGTGCCAAAGCGTTCGGCTTCACTTCGTTCTGGATCAATCGCAATCGGGCTCCGCTGGACCGACATGGGCCGAAACCCGACGCGATGCTTGACTCGCTCTCCGAGTTGCCACCGCTGCTTGGCAGCGTTTGATCTCGACCTGATGTGCTGACTCCGCACGCCTGCGCTACGGCATGTACTGGCCGCCGTTGACCTCGATGATTTGGCCGGTGACGTAGCCGCTCATTTCATCCGAGGCAAGGTACACGAACGTGCCGGCGCATTCGTCCGCGCTTCCCAGCCGGTTCATTGGGATGGTGGCCTGCATCGCCTTGAGTTGCTCGGCATTGGAGTAGCGTTCGTGAAATGGCGTCGTGATGACGCCCGGTGAGATGGCGTTGACGCGGATCTTGTCCCCGACAACTTCCTTGGCCCATCCCCGCGTGGCGGTCGAAATGAAGCCCTTGGCACCCGCGTAAATAATGGCGCCACCACCCCCGCCGTGGCGTGCGGCGATCGAAGTGACGTTGATGACGTTGCCGCCCCCCTGCCTGCGCATCACCGGAACGACCTCATGCATGAACATCGCGACCTGCGTCACGTTGAGCGCCAGCACCTGGCGCAGATAGTCGTCGCTATAGTCGTCTATCTTGGTGCGGCCGATCATGCCGCCCGCGTTGTTGATCAGGACATCGATCCTGCCGCACGCGGCGAGTGACTCGGCAACGATGCGCTTCACGTTCACGGTCTGCGTCACGTCGCCGCCGACCAGATGCGCCTCTCCGCCAAGCGCCCTGATGCCGCTGGCGACGGACTCGGCGGCCTCCCGGCTCGCGTTGTAATGGATCAGCAATCGACTACCCAAGTTGGCAAATGCGCGTGCGGCCGCGGCTCCAATGCCCGTTGACGCTCCGGTGATGAGAACGACCTTTCCTTTGAGGTCCGAGGCCATGCGTTGCTCCCACGATTTGATTTCGGTGGACGTCGCGAGGCGACCCCGCGCTGATTCGCCAAGTGAGTTGCCCCGCGAGTTGCGACGGAAGACGCGCGATTTCTACGGCGTGAATTGTACTTGATGCCGCGTCGCTGAAATGTCATCTTTCGGCATTCGCTGCGCCTTCCGCCTCCCATTAACACTCTTTTCCGATGAAGCCACCGAAACTCGCGGCGCCGCCCGGCGCCTGCGATTGCCACATGCATGTCTACGAAGATCGATATCCGCTGGTGCCGCAGGCAGTGTTCAAGCCGCCGCACGCGCCGCTGGAGGACTATCTGGCGGTGCAGAAAACGCTCGGCTTGTCGCGAATGGTGCTCGTGCAACCGAACGGCTACGGCTTCGACAACCGCTGCATGCTCGAGGCCCTGGCCCGCTTAAGCGAAAGCGCGCGAGCGATCGCCATCGTCGAACCCGACGCGACCGATGCTGAGCTCGATCGGCTCACCCGCGCCGGTGTTCGCGGCATCCGCTACCATCTTCTTCCCGGCGGCATGCTGCCGCTGGAAACACTGGAAACGATGGCGGCGCGCGTCGGCGGCTTCGGCTGGCACGTTCAGATGCAGCTCGATGGCCGCGACCTCGCGCAGTATGAAGAGGTATTTGCGGGATTGCCGGTTCCGCTGGTCATCGACCATAACGGCAAGTTCCTGGAGCCGGTTGCGACCGATCACCCGGGATTTCAGACCTTGCTGAGGCTCCTCGACGGCGGCAACACCTGGGTCAAGCTGTCCGCACCTTACGAGACTTCGAAGACAGGCCCGCCACACTACGATGACGTCTCCACGCTCGCCCGCGCGCTGGTCGCCTCCGCGCCGGGGCGGTGCGTGTGGGCGAGCAATTGGCCGCATCCCGGCCGCAGTGTCATTCCTGACACGACGTCGCTGTTCGATTTGTTGCTCGAATGGGCCGGCGACGACGCGACCCGCCATCGCATTCTGGTCGACAATCCGGCCCGGCTGTACGGCTTCTATACATAGCGACGTAAATAATGGCGCATAGTTGTGCTACCCTAACGGTACTTCCATAGCGCATTGGAGGTGCCGTTATGCGGAAGCTGGAAATCAGTGACACGGAGGTCATGGGTATTGCCATCCGGCAGGAGATCGAA
>DASXBW010000125.1:0-2915 GCA_036491495.1 Casimicrobiaceae bacterium | reverse complement strand
ACGACCGCGGCTGCCGGATTTGCGGCATGATGAAGCTCGCTCGCACTATCGGCCCGGCGATCAGCTGCGGGAAGAAGCTGATATAAAAGGCGATTTTGAGGAAGGACGGCTCGGGCTCGACCTTGCCGCGGTACACGTCGATGACGTAGCTGATCGCGTGAAATGTGTAGAAGCTGATGCCGACCGGAAGAATAATTCGCAGCATCGGCAGGCGGGCGGCGACGCCAAGATCGGCGACCGTCGCGGCGACGTTCGACAGGAAGAAATCGTAGTACTTGAAGAAACCTAGGACGGCGAGGTCGATGCCGATGCTCGCCGCCAGCACGGCCGTTCGCCAGGGGCGCGCCGCGCGCGCGAGCATCTGGCCGGCGGCGAACGCGTTCACCGTGACGAACAGCATCAGAAAGCAGAAGCGCCAGTTCCAGACGGCGTAGAAAGCGTAGCTCGCGATCGTCAGCAGCAACGTCCGGGTTCCGGCGTGGCGACAGCTCCAGTGCAGCACGTAGACGACGGCGAGAAACACCGCGAACTCGAACGAGACGAAGTTCATGGCCACACGCCCATTTCGCCAAGGCGGTCGCCCAGCCACCTCGTGAAGACCTCGCGTGCGGCGCCTTGCAGGTGGTCGAAATCGTGCCAGTCGGCGCCGTGTCGCAAGTCAGCAAGAAGATTGGGGTCCTCGCCGATGATGCAGGCAAACTTGGTTATTGCGGCGCAGAAGCGGCGGGCATAGGCGACGTTCGCGCCCTGCATACTCGGGACCGAGTAAAAGGCAAACCGCTCGACGCTGTGGCGCCGCAATATCGCGATCTCTTCTGCCAGGAAGGCGCTCATCCACCGCGTCGGCACGTCCGCCGGCCAGTCCGGTTTCAGATCTCGCGTGGCGGCTGCTTGCTCGAGCAGCTCGCCAGTATCGTTATCACTGAAGCGCGTCGCCGGCAGCGACCCGCCGCTGTCATAGGTGGTATCAGTCTCGCGGACCGGTGCGCTGCTCCACAAAAACCCGATATGGCTGACGTGAAGGGCAAACTGGCCGAGGATTTCGCTCCCCAGCCCCAAGCGCTGAAAGAGGCTCAGGCCATCGGCGCCCGCCACCCAGTGTAATGCCCACCACGCGCTCGACCCGTCCATCATCGCGACCATGCGGTCGCTGAAGCGCATTCGGTGAACCTGGTACAACGGACCGCTGTCGTAGCCACCGGCGATTTCGAACAGCACGAATTGCGGCTTTCGCTTGGCGCGGGCCAGGTACTCCTTGAGGTAGTGCAGCCGCTCGAGATGCGGCGCGCCGCCGACCGCGAGGCGCTGAACTGTGGCAGCGCGTCCGGAGCTGCCGAGCGCTTCGGCGAGCACGTCCGGGTCGATCCCCGCTTCGGTAAAGCTCGACCCGATGAGAAGAACGACCGGTCGCTCGCCGTCGTAATCGGTCAGTTGCTGCAGCAGGTCGTGGAAAGGGCCCTTAGGGACCAGCCCGAGCCCCGCGATCGCGGCGGACAAGCCGCCCTGGGCCAGGATGAAACCGCCGAGGGCGAGCAGCGGGGCGCGGAACGGGCGACCCGGGCGCGTGCGGGGAAGCAGATGGTAGAGCCCGGCCATCGCGGCGCCGAGCAGCAGGCACGCGAGCGTGCTCACGGGCAAGTCGGGCCGGGTACGGCCCGAGCCCCGCTCTGGGTGCTTCTTCCCCTGCAACTCGGCATCGTCCGCGTAGCGGAACACTGTCGCGCCTGCTTTGGTTGCGTTGAACCGGTTTGCGCGATGCGCGAGTGGGCGCGGGTTCTGCGATCGAGGCGACGAGCTTGTTGTTTGGATGGGATCGCGCTGTACAACGAGGCACACGACCGGTGGCGAACTTCAGGGTCTCGACGGCGGCGGTAATGCGCCGCCACGTCGCGATAGGAGCGTCGCCTTGCGCGCGCATATCGAGATGCGCACAATGCCGGCTCAACAACAAGCGCGCCACCATACGGCGGCCGCACCTCCGGGGGCTGGACGACAAGCGCGATCGATACGGCGGGACCAGGTCTTTTGATGGAGGCCACCGGACCGCTTGAGCAAGCGGCAACTGCAATACGCCAACTACCGCGCCGTCGCGGATGGCTCGAAGGTCACCCGGACGCACTGGCACATCGCCCTTGCCAACGGCCTGGGATAGGGCTTCGACGGCATGGACGAGGTGATCTTTGCGCTTATCTCGCCGCTAATCATCAAGGAGATTGCGCTCGACATCCCAACCTTCCGGACTGGCTTTCAGGTCTGGCTCACCCTCAGCATCACCGGGCTTTATTTCTGGCCGTGGCTTTCCGACCGGGTCGGCCGCCGCACGCTGCTCGCCGTCAATATCGCGAAATGGCGGGTTCTCCGGCGCGACAATGGATCAGCCGGCTCTGCAGCGGCTGCTTGCCGACATCACCGCAGGACGGGTCGACATCGGTGTCGTTTACAAGATCGCCGTCTTCATGTTGTCGTAGATGCCGCGTGAGCAGGCCCCTCTGCAAAACTCAAAGGCGGGATCGGCGGCTCGCCGGCCTGCGACGGGCAGATCCTGGTGCTCGACGACATGCTCAGCCTCTTCACCGAGTTCACCCCGAAATTCGTCAAGCAGTATCGCCCCTGGGCGACGAGATCCGGGCGCCAGCGCGCGAATATGCCGAGGAGGTGCGCCAGGGCCGCTTCCCTGCGGCCGCGCACACCTATTCGCGGTAGAGGGCGGATACTCGGATCACGTCAGTGAAGCCGACCCCGCAATGGTGCAGCGTCGATGAGGAGTTCGTTCCTGACTCCCCGCTGGAGCAAGCCGGATTCGAACTCCCGGTCCCAGTTGCGGCGGTATCGCTGTGAAGCGCAGGAATGTGGGAGGAAACCGATTTTCACGAGACGCACGACACCGGCTTTCTGCTCGGCCGCCTGCAGGAGCT
>DASXBW010000124.1:0-79308 GCA_036491495.1 Casimicrobiaceae bacterium | reverse complement strand
GCCGCCGCGTACGGCGGGCGCCACCGTCGCCCGGCCGAAGATCAGTTGCGCGGTTTCGCGCGTCCGGCAGAAAGGGCTCGCCAGAACGTCGCCGATCGGAATGTTCAGGCGCTTGATGGCGCCGCCGATGCGGCGCGCCTCATCGCGTCCGCCATCGGTCAGATTGCGCTGCCGCGCGCAGTCCTCGTAGCCGCTCATGGCATCGTCGTTTTGTCCGAAGTCTGTCGACGTGTGACGGAAGTACAGGATCAGGCCGCCACTCCGCAACGTTTGGAGCAACGCGGCGCCGGTGAGCGACCCGGGTGGCGCCTCCGCGGCGATCGCGGGTAGCGCAGCTGCGAAGCAGAGCGCTAGCGCGCCGACCATCCACCGGCGGCGTGGCATGTTCGTTGCGGAAAAATAAGTCGCGGTCACGGCGTTTTGACTGCCACCAGCCCGGCCAGTTCGCCCTGCGCCGCTATTCGGCGCGATCGAAGCGTATCCGCTGCGCAGCCGGGATGGCGACGCACGGGTCGTCGAATGCGATATCGCCCTCCGCCAGTGGTGTGCCGGCGGCGCGAACGGCGGCGAAGTCCTGCAGCTTGCGATCGAGCAGGTGAGTCGTCACGACGTTCGACAGCGCGTTGAACACGGTCTCGATCCTGCCCGGATGCTTCTTTTCCCATTCGCGCAGCATCGCGCCGACCTGCTTGCGCTGAAGGTGTTCCTGCGAGCCACAGAGGTTGCAGGGGATGATCGGAAATGCCATCGCCTTCGCATAGCGGGCAAGGTCGCGCTCGCGCACGTAGGCGAGCGGGCGAATGACCACGTGCTTGCCGTCGTCGGAGGCTAGCTTGGGCGGCATGGTCTTGAGCTTGCCGCCAAAAAAAAGATTGAGAAAGAAGGTCGCGAGAATATCGTCGCGATGATGGCCGAGCGCGATCTTGGTGGCGCCAAGCTCGCTCGCCACCCGATAAAGAACGCCACGGCGCAGTCGCGAGCACAACGAGCACATCGTGCCGCCATCGGGGATGACACGCTTGACGACGCTGTAGGTATCCTGCTCCTCGATGTGGAACGGCACACCGCGCCCGGCAAGATAGGAGGGCAGCACATCGGCGGGAAAATCCGGCTGCTTCTGGTCGAGATTGACCGCGATAATTTCAAACCGAAGGGGCGCGCGCTTCTGGAGCGACAGCAGGATGTCCAGCAGTCCATGGCTATCCTTGCCGCCTGACATGCATACCATCACCCTGTCGCCGGCTTCGATCATGGCGAAGTCGCCGATGGCTTCGCCCACCTGACGCCGCAGGCGCTTTCTGAGCTTGTTGGCTTCGAACTCTTCGCGCCGCCCATCGACGACCGGGCCGCGTGGCTGATCGGCAGCGTCTGGAAGCGAAGGGGCGATGTCCATCAGGGTTCCGATCGGCGACGAGATCCACATGCTCGCGCCGCGCACCGGTAGCCGCGAACTCCGCGCGAGCCATGGTGCACGGCGCCAGCGATGGTAGCATACGGCGCTAGGTACTGTGTCCGCGCCGCTTCCCGGTGCCGGCGTTTCCGCTCCGAATCTTCTAATCCCGCCATGATCAAAATCAGCAGTGCCTTTGACGCGGGCGCGATCGAAGTCGTCGATTCGAATTCGCGCGACGACATTCGTCTTAACGTCCGTTGCGATTCCAACGCCGAGTTTCGGCAATGGTTCTATTTCCGCATGCAGGGCGGCGCCGGGCAGGCGTGTCGCATCGTCTTCGAGAACGCCGGCCAATGTACCTATGTCGATGGCTGGAAGGATTACCGCGCCGTCGCGTCGTACGACCATCGGCATTGGTTTCGCGTTCCGACCGCGTTCGAAGGCGGGCGCCTCATAATCACTCATGTGCCGGAGCGCGACTCGGTTTACTACGCGTACTTCGAGCCGTATTCGTGGGAGCAACACCTCGATCTGCTCGGCCGAGCGGACGCGTCGCCGCTCGCCCGCGTTAGCGACCTCGGCAGTAGCGTCGAGGGCCGCGACATGAACCTCGTCACCGTCGGCACCCCCGGCGCGGACAAGCGGGCACTGTGGGTGATCGCACGTCAGCACCCCGGCGAGACCATGGCGGAATGGTTTGTCGACGGCATGCTGGAGCGATTGCTGAACGCCAGCGACCCGGTCGCGCGGGCGCTGCTCGCGCGTGCGGTCGTGTATATCGTCCCCAACATGAATCCGGATGGCGGTGTCCGCGGCAATCTGCGGACCAATTCGGCGGGGGCGAACCTCAATCGCGAGTGGCTCGCGCCGAGCGCCGAGCGCAGTCCCGAGGTGCTGCACGTGCGCGCCGCGATCGCTAAAATCGGCGTCGACGCGTTTCTCGACGTCCACGGCGACGAAGCCTTGCCCTATGTATTCGTCGACGGCGGCGAGCGCTTGCCGGGCTTTTCGGCCAAGCAGGCAGACCTGCAGCGAGCCTTCATTGCGGCGTTCAAGAGCGCAAGCCCGGACTTCCAGGATGTGCACGGGTACCCATCGGACAAGGACACCAAGGTCAACCTGGCGCTGGCCTCGAAGTACGTCGGTCATACCTTCGGCTGCCTCGCCTTGACCCTGGAATTGCCGTTCAAGGACAACGCCAATCTGCCCGACCCGGAGACGGGGTGGAGCGGCGCGCGAAGCATCGAGTTGGGAGCAGCGGCGCTCGAGCCCCTGCTGGCGGTGCTCCCCGATTTGTAGGGGCAGACCCCTTTTGGCCCTAGAATTACGCCCCAAGGGGGATTCCAATGCAGACCATTCTGGTGGCCAATCCGAAGGGCGGCAGCGGCAAGACTACGCTTGCGACTAATCTGGCCGGCTGGCTCGCAGGACGCAAGCAGCGCGTCGTGCTCGCCGATTTCGATCTGCTGCGTTCGGCTACCGAATGGCTTGCCCGGCGTCCGCCGCTGTTTCCGGCAATCGCTTCCTGGACGCCCGACGAGGACCGGCAGGAAATCAGGGAGCACAACCCGCATTGGCTGGTCATGGACACTCCTGCCGGCTTGCACGGAGAAAGTCTACGCGAGGCCATTCGCCGCGCCGACATATTGCTGCTGCCGGTATCGCCCAGCGCTTTCGACATGGCGGCGACCCAACATTTCCTGGATCAGATCCGCGAATACAAAGCGGTCAGGAAAGGTGAGATCGCCATCGGGTTGGTAGCGATGCGCGTCGACCCGAGGACCCACAGCGCGGGCGAGCTGGACGAATTTCTCAACGCATTCGAGTTTCCCCTGGTCGCGCATCTGCGCGCGACGCAGGTATATGTGCACTGCGCGCGCGACGGCTTGACGGTGTTCGATCTGCCGCGCTCGCGCGCCGAGCAGGACTGGGAGCAATGGCGTCCGCTGACGCGGTGGATCGCGCGTCAGGCTTCGGTGAAGAGCTCCTAGATTCGACGGCAGGGCCGGCTCCGGCCGAGAACGAAGGAAAGCAATGCAGACAAGATTCGGAGTAGCCATTTGCGCACTGCTGGTTGCGCTGCTCGCCGGCTTCGGTGCTGGCGCCAGCGCGCAGGACAAGTTCGACAAACCGGTTCGCATCGTGGTCGGCTTCGCCGCCGGTGGAACGGCGGACATCATCGCGCGTGTGGTGGCCGACAAGCTCAAGGACACGCTGGGTCAGCCGGTGATCGTCGACAACCGGCCGGGCGCCGTCGGACGTATCGCCGCCGACGTAGTCAAGAATGCAACGCCAGACGGTGCGACCATCATGGTGATGCCGATCGGACCCATGGCGGTGGTGCCGCACACGTACAAGAGCATCAGCTATGACGCGCTCAACGACTTCACGCCGGTCGCCCTGGGGGCGACCTTTCAGTTTGCGATCGCGGCCGGCCCGGCGAGCGGCGCCAGGACCTGGCCGGAATTCGTGGCTTGGGCCAAGGCGAACCCGGACAAGGCGGCATACGCGACATCGGGCGCCGGCAGCCTTCCGCATTTCTTCGGCGTCATGTTGAGCCGCGAGATCGGCGTCGACATGGTGCACGTCGCGTACAAGGGATCGGCGGCGTACGTCAACGATTTGATCGGAGGCCAGGTCCCGGTCGCGATCGACGCCATCGCCGACCTGACCGAGCTGCATCGCGCCGGGAAGATCCGGGTATTGGCGAGCTCGGGCGCCACGCGCTCGACGGCATTGCCGGAAGTGCCGACCTTCAACGAGCTGGGCCTGAAAAACGTCGAGGCGACGGGCTGGTTCGGATTCTTCGCGCCCGCGAAGACGCCGCCAGCGATCGTCGACACGCTGAATCGCGGCATCAATCGCGCGCTGCAATCACCCGACGTCGCCGACAAGCTCAGTCGCCTCGGCATGGATCCGGCGACCACCACGCCGGCTGAATTCACCAGGATCCTCGCCGCCGATTACGCGAAGTGGGGACCGATCGTCAAGCGCTCCGGTTTCACTGCCGATTAGGCCAGCGCGCCCGTTGCCGCTCCTGCAGCGCGAGCAAGAGACCGCTGGCGACGATCACGGTCATGCCGAGGGCGGACCAGCGATCGGGAAGCTGGTCGAAGATCAGGTAGCCGTAGCCCACAGCCCAGACCATTTGCAAGTAGGTGAACGGCGTGAGCAGCGACGCCGGCGCCAGCAGATAGGCGCCGATCATCGACCAATGGCCGAGCCCGGCACACATCCCCAGTAACAAGAGCAGCGCGCCGCCGCGCCACGTCATCGCGTTGTCACCGATGCCCCATGGCAGCGCCAGCGAAAGTACGACAGTGCCTACCAGCGCGCTGTAGAAGAGCGTGGTGTGCGCGCTCTCATCGACCAGTTTGCGCGTCAGGACCTGATAGAGCGCGTTGGTAAGCGCGGTGATGAGCAGCAACAGCGCCGCGGGATGAAACACCGACGAGCCCGGCCGGAGCAGAATCAGGATGCCGACGAAACCGGTGATCGATGCAATCCATCGCCCGAGCGTCGGCCGCTCGCCGAGCAAAGGTCCCGACAGCAGCACGATCAAGATTGGCGCCAGAAAGGTGATCGCCGAGGCCTCTGCTAGCGGCAAGTAGCGCAGCGCGCCAAAAAAGCAGAAGGTGGCGATCAACAACATCGACGAGCGCACGAGCTGCAGTGGAAGCCGCTTGGTGCGCCAGAAACCCGGCCCCGCGCGATGCCAGGCGAACGGTGTCACCACCAGCATCTGGCCGGCGTATCGTGCCCAGACGACCAGGAACAGCGAGTGGTCCCGGACCAGGTATTTCGCCGTGGTATCGAGCGAAGAGAAGCACCAGCCCGCAAACAGAAACAACGGCAGCGCGCGGGCGAACGGATGCGCCACCGGCACGCCAGGAGAGCCGTGCCGCGCCCCGCGCTCGACGCCGGTCACGCCGCGAGCAGCTGCCGCAATACGAAGGGCAGGATCCCGCCGTGGTGGTAGTAATCCACCTCGATCGGCGTATCGATGCGCAACAGCACCGGAACCTGTTTCGAGGTGCCATCCTTGCGCCGGATAACGAGCGTGACGTCCATCTGCGGCTTGATGCCTGCGTCGAGGCCGGTGATGTCGAACTCCTCGGTGCCGTCGATCGCGAGCGAGGTCACGCTGTCGGCGCCCTTGAATTGACACGGCAGGACGCCCATGCCGACCAGATTGGAGCGGTGGATGCGCTCGAAGCTTTTCGCAATCACCGCCTTGACGCCGAGGAGCTGCGTTCCCTTGGCTGCCCAGTCGCGCGAGCTTCCTGTCCCGTACTCCTCGCCGGCGAACACGATGGTCGGCGTGCCGCGTGCGATATAGGTCATGGCTGCGTCGTAGATCGGCATCTGTTTGCCTTCGGGCTGCAGAAGGGTGAATCCTCCCTCGACCCGCGACCCGCCTTCCTTGACCGGCAACATCAGATTCTTGATCCGTACATTGGCGAAGGTGCCGCGCATCATCACTTCGTGATTGCCTCGGCGGCTACCGTAGCTGTTGAAGTCCGGAACGCCGACGTCGTGCTCGAGCAGGTAGATCCCCGCGGGCGAAGTCGGCTTGATCGTGCCTGCCGGGCTGATGTGGTCGGTGGTAACCGAGTCGCCGAAAATGCCGAGCGTGCGCGCACCGCCAATAGCGGGCATCGGCGCCGGTTGCATCGAAAAGCCGGCGAAGAAGGGAGGCTCGGCGATGTAGGTGGATTTATCCCACGGATAAACCTGGCCGGTCGATGTCGGGATCGCGTTCCACAGCGGATTTTCCTTGGTGAAGTCGCCGTAGAGCCTGCGGTAGGTGGCAGGATCGGTCGCGTACTGCATCACCGCGCCGATTTCCTCGGAGGTGGGCCACACGTCGCGCAAATAGACGTCCTTGCCGTCGCGCCCCGTCCCGAGCGGCTCGGTAGAGAGGTCGATGTTGGCGCGCCCGGCAATGGCATACGCCACGACCAGCGGCGGCGACGCCAGGAAATTCGCCTTGATGTTGGGATGGATGCGGGCCTCGAAGTTGCGATTGCCGGACAGCACCGCGGCGCAGACCAGGTCGTTCTGGGTGATCGTCTCCTCGATCGACGGATCGAGCGGCCCGGAATTGCCGATACACGTCGTGCAGCCATAGCCGGCGAGATAGAAGTTGAGCTTTTCGAGCTCCGGGAGCAAGCCCGCCCGCGTGAGGTACTCAGTGACCACGCGAGAGCCGGGAGCGAGCGAGGTCTTGATGTGGCGCTGGACGGTGAGGCCCTTGGCGGCCGCCTTTTTCGCCAGCAGGCCTGCCGCGAGCAGCACCCCTGGATTCGACGTGTTGGTGCACGAGGTGATGGCGGCGATAAGCACGTCACCGTTGCCGATGTCGACCGGCTTGGGGCCGGTCGGCGTCACCCGATCCTGCGTCGGGCGATTGTTGACCATTTCCACCAGGTTTTGCGGTTGGCCGCCGTCGCCCGGGAGCTTTAGCGCGTTGTCGTCGGGCGGACGCGGCGCCGCGGTGAGCTTGGTCGGATAGCGGCGCGAGAGCTTGTCGGCCGATTGATTGAAACCGTTTTCCGAAACCGGCTTGGAGAACAGCGAATTGAACGAATCCTTCATCTTCGGGAGTTCGATCCTGTCCTGCGGCCGCTTCGGGCCGGCGAGGCTCGCCACCACGGTGGCGAGGTCGAGCTCGAGCGTCTGCGAATAATCGATGCTGCCGGCCTTGGGCGTGCCGAACATTTGCTGGGCGCGGAAGTACGCTTCGACTGCCTCGACCTCCGCCGTCGTGCGCCCGGTCTTGACCAGATAGTCGATGGTTTTGTCATCGACCGCGAAAAAGCCCATGGTCGCACCGTACTCGGGCGCCATGTTGCCGATGGTCGCGCGATCGGGCACCGCGAGCGACGCCGCACCTTCGCCGAAGTATTCGACGAATTTGCCGACGACCTTCGCCTTGCGCAGCATCTCGGTTACGGTGAGCACCAGGTCGGTGGCAGTGACGCCTTCGCTCAAGCGTCCCTTGAGATGGACGCCGACCACATCGGGCGTGAGGAAATACACCGGCTGGCCGAGCATGCCGGCTTCGGCTTCGATGCCTCCGACACCCCATGCGACCACGCCGATGCCGTTGATCATGGTGGTGTGCGAATCCGTGCCCACCAGCGAGTCCGGGTAATAGATACCCTCCTTCTGATGCACGCCGCGAGCGAGGTATTCGAGGTTGACCTGGTGCACGATGCCTATCCCAGGGGGTACGACCTTGAAAGTGTCGAACGCCTGCATGCCCCACTTCATGAATTTGTAGCGCTCCGCATTGCGCTGGAATTCGATCTTCATATTGAGATCGAGCGAGTCTTTCGCGCCGTAGTGGTCGACCTGCACCGAGTGATCGACGACCAGATCGACGGGGACCAGCGGCTCGATCAGCTTGGGATTTTTGCCCATGCGCTGCGCGACCCCTCGCATCGCGGCCAGGTCGCACAGCAGAGGCACGCCGGTAAAGTCCTGCAGCACGACCCGGGCGACGACAAACGGAATCTCATCGGTGCGCGCCACACCGGGCTTCCACCCGCTTAGCTCGCGGATGTGCTCCTCGGTCACTTTCTTGCCGTCGCAGTTGCGCAGCACCGATTCCAGCACGATGCGGATCGACACCGGCAGTCGGGATATCTTCCCGAGGCCCGCCTGCTCCAGCGCCGGCAGCGAATAGTATTGGCCGGTAACGCCGGATGCGGTGCGAAACTGCTGCAGGGTATTGAACAGGTTGTGCTTCATCATTGTGCCTTTCGACGTTGATCTTGCTGCGCCGCGCATCGGCCAGGCGGGCTGGCGGCCTGGCTTTCACTATGCTCCCGACGTGTGGTATTCGAACATCCGCGCGACTAAAGCGTTACTTCTTCATCATTGCCTTCATGTTGATCGTCTCTCCCGTTTCGGTGACGATATCGCCCGGCAGCTGGCCTGGCTTGCAGGGACCGGTCCACTTGCCGTCGATGGTCGATTTGGCCTCGCTCATGTTCATGAACGGCGGATCGTAGCTCGCGCTGGAATCGGTGTGGTACGCGGTATTCCCGCTGAACACCATCACCGACTCCGTCTTCATGGTCGTCGGGCCAAGTTTGCAGGTGGCCCTGACCGTCATTCGATTTCCCTCGACGTGCCGCTCGTTCTGCGTGCACATCTCCTTGGCCACACCCATGCTGAATTCCCGCATCTCGGCTTGCACCGAGTCGTCGAGGCACATCGTGGTGAGATGCTTCTTGTCGCTCTGCTGGTTGCTGACGCGCGAGACTTCCCAGAGACCGGACTTGAGCACCGGAAGATCGGCCGCGAAAGTGTCAAAAGCGGCGCTACCCGCGACGCACAAACCGGCGAAGGAGACGATAAGGACTGAGACTCGGCCGGCGATCATCTAAAGCTCCTGGCAGGTTTGATGATAATCAGATCACGAACAGGTCGACGAATTCGTGCACCGCAGTCGCGTCCAGCGCTACGGAATCGAGCGCGCGCTCGAGAATAGCGCGCTGCTGCCTGGTCGGAAACCGTCGCGCCAGGTTGGTCCTGAATTTTTCGATCAGCACGGGCATGCCTTCCTTGCGCCGGCGGCGATGGCCGATCGGGTACTCGACCACAACTTCTTTCAACTTGCTCCCATCCTTGAACGCGATGGTAATCGCGTTGGCGATCGAGCGCTTGTCGGGATCCAGATAATCCTTCGAGAACTGCCTGTCCTCGACGCACACCATCTTATCGCGCAAGCGATCGATGCGGGGGTCATTGGCGATGTTGTCTTCGTAGTCGGCGGCGGTGAGGCGGCCGTGGATCAAGGGCACCGCCACCATATACTGGATGCAATGGTCGCGATCGGCGGGATTGGCGAGCGGGCCCTTCTTGTCGATGATGCGAATCGCCGATTCATGCGTGCGCAGGGTGATCTTGCTGATGTCGGCGATCCTGTCGACGACCTTGGGATGGAGCGCCATCGCACATTCGACCGCGGTCTGGGCGTGGAATTCGGCGGGAAAGCTGATCTTGAACAGCACGTGCTCCATGACGTAGCTGCCGAAGGGACGCTGGAACTTGAACGGCTGCCCCTTGAACAAAACGTCGTAGAAGCCCCATGTCTTCGCGGTCAGGACCGAGGGGTAGCCCATCTCGCCCTTGACCACCATCAGCGCCAGGCGAACCGCGCGGGCGGTCGCGTCTCCCGCAGCCCAGCTCTTGCGCGAGCCCGTGTTCGGACTATGGCGGTAGGTGCGAAGACTCTGTCCGTCGACCCACGCGAGCGACAGGGCGTCGATGATTTCATCCCGCGACAAGCCGAGCATCTGACCGACGACCGCGGTCGATGCGACCTTGACCAGCACGACGTGATCCAGGCCGACCCGATTGAAGCTGTTCTCGAGCGCAATCACGCCCTGAATCTCGTGCGCCTTGATCATAGCCGTGAGGACATCTCTGACGGTCAGCGGCTTTCGGCCGGCGGCGACGGCGTTGCGCGACAGCCAGTCGGCGACGGCGAGGATTCCGCCAAGGTTGTCGGAAGGGTGACCCCACTCCGCAGCCAGCCAGGTGTCGTTGAAATCGAGCCAGCGGATCATGGTGCCGATATTGAATGCGGCTTGCACCGGATCGAGCTGAAACTGCGTCCCCGGCACCCTGGCGCCATTGGGGACGATGGTTCCCGGAACGATCGGGCCCAGCAGCTTGGTGCACGCCGGATAGGACAGCGCCTCCAGGCCGCATCCCAGGGTGTCCAGCAGGCAGTACCGCGCGGTGTCGTAGGCTTCCTTGCTGCTGACCTTGTAGCCGCTCACGTAGTCGGCGATGTCGACAAGCACCTTGTCGGGTTTGGGGCGGACATTGGAGATCGGGCTCGACATGCGGATGGCCTCTAGGCGCTGGGTGCGTGTTGCGCGTATTGCATGATGAAGCGGCGGCCCGGCACCTCGACCACATGATGGGTGAGTATCGCGGCGCCGAATACGGCGAGGTAATAGAGCCCCGGTGGCAGCTCGTGCTGTTCCAGCATCACGAAGAGCAGCGGCCAGTGCACGAGGTAGATCGCGTAGGAAAGGCTGCCCAGGTAGACCAGCGGAGTGGAGTTCAATATCCGGCTCAGCATGCCAGCTTGCAGCGAAAAAACGGCGACCAGGGCAAGCGCCGCGAACGGAAACAGGGCGTCGCGCGCGTCGTGATATTGCGGACGGATCATGAGCGAGAGCACGCAGGTGATAGTCAGCAGCTCGAGCAGTGTCGCGACCAGCGGTCCGGGAGCCCGTGTGGCCAGATACGTTCGCACCAGTAGGAGGCAGACAACGCCGGCGGCGATACCCGCAATAGCGCGAACCAGACCGAGATTGACGATGTGCCAGAGCGTTTCATACGTCGCGTCGAGGCCGCCGTTCTTGACCGCCAGGACGAGACCGTAGCCGGCGCATGCAACGGCGACGAGCGCGACACGCAGTCCCGGCTTCCGCCAGATCGCGACCAGCCCGAGGACGGCGAGCGAGCCGAAGAATTCCACGGAGATCGACCAGCTCGGGACGTTCCAGGTGAGTCCGCTGGGCGTCAGACCGACGTTTTGCAGCAAGAGCAGATTCAGAATGAATGTCGATAGCCCCGGCCCTCCGGGGAACGGAGGAATTGCCTCGCTCCACGCCGCGAGCATCGGCGCGCCTGGGCGGTAGGCAGGAATGGCCTCGATGCCGAACCCGATCAGAAGCGCGAAGAGCACCAATACGTGCGCGGGATAAAGTCGGGCAAAGCGGGCGATGACCACCGGAAAGAAAGGCTTGCGATCGCGCACCAGCTCGTCCCAATAGCGATGCGCCAGCACGAAGCCCGAGAGCACGAAGAAAAAATCGACCGCGAGATAAAACGCGATGAAGAGCGACGCGCCGACACGGCCCGCAGTCTGATGCCCATACACTACCGAGAGCGCTGCCAATCCGCGCCAGGCATCGAGGGCCGTGTAACGCGAGCCGGGCACGGCGCTGTCGTCGAGCGCGATTTTCGGAAGTGCCAGGGCGCTGGTCATCGCGCGCGCCCGGGCCGGCGAAGGTCGACCTTGTCGTCTGTCGAGGTCGATGGCACGTTCCACTTTATTTGCGTTCTGCAATCGGTACGAACTTTTGGTCTTCGGGGCCGATGTAGTTTGCCGATGGGCGGATGATCTTGCCGTCGCTCCTCTGCTCGATCACATGCGCGGACCAGCCCGAGGTGCGCGAGATCACGAACAGCGGCGTGAACATCTGCGTGGGCACGCCCATCATGTGGTAGCTCACCGCCGAATACCAGTCCAGGTTGGCGAACATGCGCTTGGCATCCCACATGACCTGCTCGATGCGCTCGGCGACCTCGAACATCTTCATGTCGCCGGCTTCCTGCGACAATTTGCGCGCGATTTCCTTGATCGCGCGGTTGCGCGGATCGCCGGTGGTGTACACCGGATGGCCGAAACCGATGATGACTTCCTTCGCCTCGACCCGCCGACGAATGTCGCGCTCCGCGTCGTCGGGTGTGGCGTATCGCTGCTGGACCTCGAACGAAAACTCGTTGGCTCCCCCATGCTTCGGGCCGCGCAGCGCGCCGATCGCGCCGGTAACCGCGGAGTACAGGTCGGAGCCCGTTCCGGCGATGACCCTCGCGGTGAAGGTGGACGCGTTGAACTCGTGCTCGGCGTACAGATTGAGCGAGGTGTCCATGGCGCGAATCCAGAGCGGCGGCGGCGGCGAGCCATGCAGGAGATGCAGAAAATGGCCGCCGATCGAATCGTCGGCAGTCTCGACCTCGACGCGCTTGCCATGGCGAACCCAGTGGTGCCAATACAGCAACATCGATCCGAGCGACGCCATCAGCCGGTCGGCGATGGCGCGCGCACCCTCGGCATCGTGACGCTCGCTCTCAGGCTCGACGGTGCCGAGCGCCGAAACCGCGGTCCGCATGACGTCCATGGGATGCGCCGCAGCGGGGATGCGTTCCAGGATTTCGCGGATTGGCTGCGGCACTGCGCGCAAGGTCTTGAGACGAGCCTTGTAGGCAGCCAGCTCGGCGGCGGTGGGCAGCTCTTCGTGGACCAGAAGATGGGCGATCTCCTCGAATTCGCAGACATCGGCGATGTCGAGGATGTCGTAGCCGCGATAGTGCAGGTCGTTGCCGGTGCGTCCGACCGTGCACAGCGCGGTGTTGCCGGCGGTAACGCCGGAAAGCGCGACCGATTTCTTCGCTTTCGGTGTTCCGGTTGCCGGTGCGGCGGATTCGGACATCGGATTCCTCGTCGTGGAAAGCGTGTCGGGAGCGGTTGGCGAGCGCTTGAGCTAACGAACGGATTTCAACGAGGCGGCCCTGCGAACAGCGCATCGAGCTTCGACTCGTACGCGTGGTAGCCAAGATAGTCGTAAAGCTCCGCGCGCGTCTGCATGGTGTCGAGCATGGATGCTTGCGTGCCGGTTCGGCGCAACGTCGTGTACACGTCGAGCGCAGCCTTGTTCATTGCCCGGAACGCGGATAAGGGATAGAGCGCGATCGCCACGCCGGCGCTCTTCAGCTCGGCGATAGTAAAAAGTGGCGTCGAGCCGAACTCGGTGATGTTGGCGAGCACGGGAACCCTGGCCGTGTCGACGAAACGCCTGTACATCGACAGCTCGGTCATCGCCTCGGGGAAAATCATGTCGGCGCCGGCTTCCACGTAGGCCGACGCGCGGTCGATCGCCGCGCCGAGGCCTTCGACCGACAACGCGTCGGTTCGCGCCATGACGACGAAATCGGGGTCGGTCCTGGCGTCGACCGCGGCCTTGATCCTGTCGACCATCTCGTCCCTGGTGACGAGCTCCTTGTTCGGTCGATGGCCGCAGCGCTTGGCGCCGACCTGGTCCTCGATATGCATCGCGGCTGCGCCGAACTTGATCAATGACTTGACCGTGCGGGCAACGTTGAACGCGGACGCCCCGAAGCCGGTGTCGACGTCGACCAAAAGCGGCAACGAAGAGGCATCGGTAATGCGACGCACGTCGGTCAGCACGTCGTCGAGGCCGGAAATGCCGAGATCGGGGACGCCCAACGACCCGGCAGCGACTCCGCCACCGGAGAGGTAGATCGCGCGATAACCGGATTTCTCGGCGAGGACGGCGTGATAGGCGCAAATGGCGCCCGGCACCTGCAGCGGCCTCTCGGCGGCCAGCGCCGCGCGAAACTTCGCGCCGGGGGAGGAAAGGCTCATGCCAGGTGAAGGATCAGCCGAGCAGCGATGCGACGCCGGCGCGCTCTTCCTCGAGTTCCTTGAGCGTGGCATCCATCTTTTCGCGTGAAAAGGCGTCGATGTCGAGGCCCTGGACGCGCGTGTATTCGCCGTCGACGGTCGTGACCGGCACGCCATACATCACATCTTGCGGGATGCCGTAGCTGCCGTCGGAAGGCACACCCATCGTGACCCACTTGCCACCGCTGCCCAATATCCAGTCGTGGACATGACCGATCGCGGCGTTGGCCGCCGATGCGGCAGAGGAAAGACCGCGTGCCTCGATGATCGCCGCACCGCGCTTGCCTACCGCCGGAAGAAACACGTTGCGGTTCCAGGCTTCATCGTTGATCAGCGCTTTCAGCGGTTGTCCGTCGACCGTGGCGAAGCGGTAGTCCGGATACATCGTCGGAGAATGATTGCCCCACACGATCAGCTTTTCGATCGATCCGACCGGCTTGCCCGATTTGACCGCGAGCTGCGACAGCGCACGGTTGTGGTCGAGCCTCAACATGGCGGTGAAGTTCTTTTTCGGCAGCGATGGCGCGGATTTCATGGCGATGTAGGCGTTGGTATTGGCGGGGTTTCCGACCACCAGCACCTTGATGCCCCGGCTCGCCACGGCATCGAGCGCCTTGCCTTGCTCGATGAAAATCTTCGCGTTCTCGAGCAAAAGATCCTTCCGCTCCATGCCCGGGCCGCGCGGTCGCGCGCCGACCAGGAGCGCGATATCGGCGTCTTTGAACGCGACTTTGGCATCCGCAGTGCCGGCCATGCCCGAAAGAAGCGGAAACGCGCAATCCTCGACCTCCATCATGACGCCCTTGAGCGCTGCCTGCGCCTTGTCGATCGGCAGTTCCAGCAGTTGCAGCGAAACCGGCTGGTCGGTCCCGAGCATCTCGCCGTTGGCGATGCGGAACAGAAGGCTGTAACCGATTTGACCGGCGGCGCCAGTCACCGCCACGCGAACGGGTTTTTTCATCTGGGACTCCTTGGCGGCAAGGTTCGGGTTTCCGCTGCTGACGACAAGCGACGTCCACGGCCGCGATAAATGCGCGGCGCCGACGGCGAATCGAAGGTGCCCATCTTACGGGCGGTTGCCGGGGAGTGTCAATCGACTCTTATATAAGACATATGATATAAGACGACCCAGGGGGTTGCGCCGCCTTTCCGGTTACCGCCCAAGCCCGCAGGAGGTCGCGATGCGTACTGCCGCGAGCAACAAACCGCCGTCGTTCCAGCCGCTGTACATGCAGATCAAGGCTCTCCTCGTGGCCAGCCTCGACGATGGCGAATGGCCACCGGGCGAGGCTATCCCCAGCGAGACGGCGCTCGCGCAGCGCTTTCGCGTCTCCCAGGGAACGGTGCGCAAAGCCATCGACGCGCTCGCCGCCCAAAGCCTCGTTATTCGCCGCCAGGGCAAGGGTACGTTCGTGTCGACGCATACCGAGGAGAAGACGTCGCTGTTTCGGTTTCTGCGCATTCGCCGCAACGACGGTCGCGACGAATACCCGGCAAGCCGCCTGCTCGACGTTCGCCGAGGCAAGGCCTCGACCGAAGTCGCGCGGTCGCTCGAGCTCAAGGTCGGCGATACCGTGATCGTCCTGCGCCGGGTGCTCGAATACGGAGGTCAGCCGGTCGTGCTCGACGAAATCGTTCTGCCCGCCGCGCTGTTCAAGGGGCTCACCAAGACCAAGCTCGATGCCTACCGAGGCTCGATGTACAGTTTTTTCGAAACACAGTTCGGGGTGCGGATGCTCAAGGCGCAGGAGAAGCTGCGGGCCGTCAGTGCCGATGCAATCAATGCCGCAATCCTTGGCGTGCGGACAGGCGAGCCGCTGCTTGCGGTCGACCGCGTGACCAGGACTTATGGCGACCGGCCAGTGGAGTGGCGGCGCGGGCTCTGCATCACGCGGCATCATTCCTATGTCAACGAACTGAGCTAAATCGTCATTCGCTCACCGGTTAGCAATCAAAGACGCAAGCTCGGCTGATGTCGGCGCGCCGCTCGATGCCCCGAGCGCTGGCGAGCCGGCGCGGAAAGCCTGTATAATTTACCCAGCGCGACCACGCGTTCCCGCCGTGTCCTACGTCGCGGGCACAGGTTGGAGAACGGAAGCATAACCATGTCGTTCCTAGAGCGATGTCCGTTAACGATCCTCCTGTGATCAAGCGTCGACCGGTTTATCTCAACCTGGTACGCATTCGGCTGCCGCTGCCCGGCATCGTCTCGATCCTGCATCGCATCAGCGGTGCGGCGCTGTTTCTGTTTGCCATTCCCGTCGTTCTTTTCGCCATGCAAGCGAGTGTTGAATCCGAGGATGGATTTGCGAGCCTGAGATCAATGTTGGCCAATCCGCTGTGCAAGCTCATTCTGATCGGATTGCTATGGGCGTATCTGCATCATTTCTTCGCCGGGATACGCTACCTGCTGATAGACCTGCACATCGGCGACGATTTGGCGCCCGCCCGTCAATCGAGCGTCGCGGTCCTGGGTGCGAGTCTCGTATTGACACTGATCATCGCGGTGCGGCTGTGGTGACCCGGCCGCTGCGCCAAACGATCGGCGCGCACTACGGCTGGAAGGACTGGCTCGTCCAGCGCGTGACCGCGCTGGTCATGATTCTCTACACGCTGGGAATGCTGGGTGTCGCGCTTTACAACGGCGGCTTCGACTATGCGCTATGGCAAGCGCTGTTCGCCAATGGCGCGTTCCGGATAGCGACCTTGCTCTTCGGCCTCGCAGTCCTGTGGCACGCCTGGATCGGCATGCGCGACATCTGGATGGACTACATCAAGCCAACCGCCTTGAGACTCGCGCTCGAGGTGGCGACGTTCGTGGTTCTGGTAGGCTACGCCGCGTGGCTCGCGCAAATCCTCTGGGCGACAAGGCAGACGTGAGCTCGCTCCCGGTTCGAAAATTCGACGCGATCGTGGTCGGCGCCGGCGGTGCGGGCATGCGTGCATCGTTGCAGCTGTCGGAGGCAGGCCTCTCGGTTGCCGTATTGTCGAAAGTATTTCCGACCCGATCGCATACCGTCGCGGCACAGGGAGGCATCGGCGCGTCGCTCGGCAACATGTCGGAAGACAGCTGGCTGTGGCACATGTACGACACGATCAAAGGCTCCGACTGGCTCGGCGACCAGGACGCGATCGAGTACATGTGCAAGATGGCGCCGCAGGTCGTCTACGAGCTCGAGCATTACGGTATGCCGTTCGATCGCAATGCCGACGGCACCATCTACCAGCGACCCTTCGGCGGGCACTCGGCGAACTTCGGCGAGAAATCGATCCAGCGCGCCTGCGCCTCTGCCGACCGCACGGGCCACGCGATGTTGCACACGCTCTACCAGCGCAACGTGCGCGCGCGCACCCAGTTCTTCGTCGAATGGATGGCGCTCGATCTGATCCGGGACGCGGACGGCGACGTGCTGGGCATATCCGCGCTGGAGATGGAAACCGGCGAGGTCATGATCCTGCAGGCGAAGGCGACGCTGTTCGCGACCGGCGGCGCCGGGCGCATTTTCGCCCACAGCACCAACGCCTTCATCAACACCGGCGACGGGCTTGGCATGGCCGCGCGCGCCGGCGTTCCGCTGGAGGACATGGAGTTCTGGCAGTTCCATCCGACGGCGGTCGCCGGCGTGGGGGTACTGATCACCGAGGGCGTGCGTGGCGAGGGCGGCATCCTGCTCAACGCCAACGGCGAGCGCTTCATGGAGCGCTACGCGCCGAATCTCAAGGACCTCGCGTCGCGCGACATCGTCTCGCGCTCGATGGACCAGGAGATCAAGGAAGGCCGGGGCTGCGGCCCGCACAAGGATTATGTTTTGCTCAAGCTCGATCATCTCGGCCCGGAGGTGATCATGAAGCGGTTGCCGTCGATACGCGAGATCGCGATCAAGTTCGCCAACGTCGATCCGATCAGGGATCCGATCCCGGTCGTTCCCACGATTCATTATCAGATGGGCGGCATTCCGACCAATATTCACGGGCAGGTGGTTGCGCCGCGCGACGGCGATCCCAACACGGTCATCGACGGGTTCTATGCGATTGGCGAATGCGCCTGCGTCTCGGTTCACGGCGCCAACCGCCTTGGCACGAACTCGCTTCTGGATTTGCTGGTTTTTGGCCGTGCCGCAGGCAACTTCATCGTCGATCAACAACTGGCACGCAAAGCCTACAAGCCGCTGCCGGCGAACGCGGCCGAAGGGGCGCTGGCGCGTCTCGCGCGTCTCGAGGCGTCGACTTCCGGGGAACAGGTGGCGGAAGTTGCGCACGACCTGCGGCAGACGATGCAGGCGCATTGCGCGGTGTTTCGCAATCAGCAATTATTGAGCGAGGGTGTGGCGAAGGTGGCCGCGCTCGAGGAGCGGGTGAAGCGGGTTTCGATCAAAGACAAGAGCAAGACCTTCAACACCGCACGGGTCGAAGCACTGGAGCTCGACAACCTGATCGAGACCGCCAAGGCTACGATCGTCTCCGCCGAAGCCCGGCGCGAGAGTCGCGGCGCGCAGGCACGCAGCGACTATCCGGCCCGCGATGACGCCGGGTGGCTTAAACACACATTGTGGTATCGCGACGGCAATCGGCTCGATTACAAGCCGGTCAATCTGAAGCCGCTGAGCGTCGACGCCTTCCCGCCGAAGACGCGCACGTACTAACTGCCGGAGCCCATCGGATGAAGTTCAGCATCTACCGCTACGATCCCGAGAAGGATGCCGCGCCGCGCATGCAGGATTACGAGGTCACGCTCGACGTGCACGATCGAATGCTTCTCGACGCGATCATCCGGGTCAAGGCGCAGGACGACACCTTGTCGTTTCGCCGCTCATGCCGCGAGGGCGTGTGCGGCTCCGACGCAATGAACATCAATGGCAAGAACGGTCTGGCATGCATCACCAATCTGAAGGAGCTGAAGGAACCGGTCGTGCTGCGCCCGTTGCCGGGCTTGCCGGTGATCCGCGATCTGATCGTGGACATGAGCCAGTTCTTCAAGCAGTACCATTCGATCAAGCCTTATCTGGTCAACGACACCCCGCCACCGGAAAAGGAGCGCCTGCAGTCGCCCGCCGATCGCGAGGAGCTCGACGGTCTGTACGAGTGCATCCTGTGCGCCTGCTGCTCGACGGCCTGCCCGTCGTTCTGGTGGAATCCCGACAAGTTCGTCGGGCCCGCAGGATTGCTGCAGGCATACCGCTTCATCGCCGACTCGCGCGATCACGCGGCCAGCGAGCGGCTCGACAATCTCGAAGATCCATACCGGTTGTTTCGCTGCCACACGATCATGAACTGCGTCGACGTCTGCCCGAAGGGGCTCAATCCGACGCGGGCGATTGGCAAGATCCGGGAGATGCTGGTCAAGCGCGCAGTGTGACCAGGCGCTTGGCGCGACATGGACCAGGCAGCACTGAATCGACTTCGCTGGCGCTGCCGTCGCGGCATGCTCGAGAACGATCTGATCCTGACGCGTTTTCTTGACAGCCGCGGCGACCAGATCACCGACGCCGAGCTTGCAGCGCTGGAATCGATCCTGCAGTTGAGCGACAACGATTTGTGGGAAATGCTGTCGGGCCGCCAAGAGCCTGCCGACGCAGCGGTGATGCCGCTGCTCGAGCGTTTGAGAGCCGCGTGAGGATCCGCGGGGTGCGAGCGATATCGTTACGCATCCCGACAACGAGTGCCCCTGGGAGATTGAAGCCATGACCGACAAGAACGCCACCTTGAGTTTCAGTGACGGCTCGCCTGCGATCAGTTTTCCGATTCTGCCGGGAACGATCGGCCCAGATGTCGTCGATATCCGGCCGCTGTACAGCAAGACGGGCCACTTTACCTACGACCCCGGCTTCATGTCGACGGCCGCCTGTACCTCGTCGATCACCTATATCGACGGCGACAAGGGCGAGCTTCTCTATCGCGGTTATCCGATCGAACAGCTGGCGGTGAATTGCGACTTTCTGGAAGTCTGCTACCTGCTGCTCAAAGGCGAGCTGCCAAACGCAACGCAGAAGTCCGAGTTCGTGAGCTTGGTTACCAACCACACCATGGTTCACGAGCAGATGAACCAGTTTTTCCGCGGCTTCCGCCGCGATTCGCATCCGATGGCAATGCTGGTTGGCGTGGTGGGATCGCTGTCCGCGTTCTACCACGACTCGCTCGACATCACCGACGCGCACCATCGCGAGGTGTCGGCGATCCGCCTCATCGCCAAGCTGCCGACGCTGGTAGCGACGTGCTACAAGTACACCATGGGGCAGCCGTTTGTTTACCCGCGCAACGAGCTCGCCTACACGGCCAATTTCATGCGCATGATGTTCTCGGTGCCATGCGAGGATTACAAAATCAACGATGTGCTGGTGCGGGCACTCGACCGCATCTTCATCCTGCACGCCGACCACGAGCAGAACGCCTCGACTTCCACGGTTCGACTTGCCGGATCGTCGGGAGCGAACCCTTTCGCCTGCATCGCCGCCGGCATTGCCTGCCTCTGGGGCCCGGCACACGGTGGCGCCAACGAAGCGGCACTGAATATGCTGGAGGGAATCGGCGACGTTTCGAAGATCGGCGACTTCATCAAGCGCGCCAAGGACAAGAATTCAGGCGTGAAACTGATGGGCTTCGGTCATCGCGTTTACAAGAACTACGATCCGCGCGCCAAGCTCATGCGCGAAACCTGTTACGAGGTGCTGGAAGAGCTCGGCCTGCACGACGATCGCCTGTTCAAGCTTGCCATGACGCTGGAAAAGATCGCGCTCGAAGACGATTACTTCGTCCAGCGCAAGCTTTATCCGAACGTCGACTTCTATTCGGGCATCGTTCAGCGTGCGATCGGGATTCCGGTCAGCCTGTTCACCGCGATCTTCGCGCTGGCACGCACCGTAGGCTGGATCGCGCAGTGGAACGAGATGATCTCGGATCCCGACCAGAAGATCGGGCGGCCGCGTCAGCTCTATACCGGCGCCGTCCGCCGCGACGTGCCGCCGCTCGCGAAGCGCTAGAAACCGCCCTAGAAACCGCCGTTCCAGCTTGGATATGCGGCGCCCGGCCCAACATAGCAGGTGACAGCATGAGCACGATGCAGGAATTGGAGAGCAGCAGCACGCTTTTCGGCGGCAATGCGCCGTTTATCGAGGAGCAGTACGACACCTATCTCGCCGACCCCGCCGCGGTCGGCGCCGATTGGCGAGCTTATTTCGATACGCTCCGCGGCGGCGCGGCTGACGTCGCGCATGCACCGGTCATCGACTCCTTCATCCAGCTTGCGAAACATCGCAAGCTGGCCGGAGGCATGGTCGATGCCGCGGCGATGCACAAGCAGGTGCTGGTGCTGCGGCTGATCAGCAAGTACCGCACGCTGGGCTTGTTCCAGGCCGATATCGATCCGCTCAAGCGCGCCGAGCGGCCGTACATCGCCGATCTCGACATCAAGACCTACGGCTTCACCGAAGCCGACCTCGATACCGAGTACGACATCGGCTCATTCAAAGGAGGTCCCGCAGGCGCGGACCGCATGCGCTTGCGCGACCTGATCGCCGCGCTGCAGGAAACCTACTGCCGCAGCTTCGGCGCCGAGTACATGTACATGGCCGATACGCCGCAGAAACGCTTCATTCAGGAGCGCCTCGAGCCGCTGCGGTCCTGTCCGAATTACCCTCCCGAGTTTCGCAAGCATATCCTGGAGCGGCTTACCGCCGCCGAGACGCTGGAGCGCTATCTGCACACCAAATACGTCGGCCAGAAGCGATTTTCCGGCGAAGGCGGCGACTCGATGATCCCCATGCTCGATCATCTGATCCAGAAGGCAGGCGCCGCCGGCGTGCAGGAAACCGTCATCGGGATGGCGCATCGCGGGCGGCTCAACGTGCTGGTCAATATCCTGGGCAAGATGCCCAAGGACCTGTTCGCCGAGTTCGAAGGAAAGCACGCCAGCGACCTTTCAGCGGGTGACGTCAAGTATCACCAGGGATTTTCGTCCGACGTCGTCACCCCAGGGGGGCCAATGCATCTGACGCTGGCGTTCAATCCCTCGCACCTCGAGATCGTCGATCCGGTAGTGGAGGGCTCGGTGCGCGCGCGTCAGCACCGGCGCAAGGATGCAACGCGCGACCAGGTCCTCCCGGTGCTGATCCACGGTGACGCCGCCATCGCCGGCCAGGGAGTGGTGCAGGAGACGCTCAACCTGTCGCAGACGAGGGGCTACAAGACCGGTGGCACCATCCACATCGTGGTCAACAATCAGATCGGCTTCACGACGTCCGACCCGCGCGACACGCGCGGCACGCTGTACTGCACCGATGTCGCGAAAATGGTCGAGGCGCCTATCTTTCACGTCAACGGCGACGACCCGGAAGCGTGCCTCCTGGCAGTGGAAGTGGCGATGGAATATCGCTACAAATTTCACAAGGACGTTTTCATCGACCTGGTCTGTTTCCGCAGGCAGGGGCACAACGAGGCCGACGAGCCGATGATCACCCAGCCGCTGATGTACAAGCGCATTCGCGAGCATCCTGGCACGCGGGCGCTGTATGCCGAGCGGCTCCAGGCGGCAAACGTAGTCAAGCCGGAAGAGTCGGAAGCGATGATCAACACCTATCGCGCGGCGATGGACAAGGGTTACCACACCAATACCACCGTCCTCTCGAATTACAAGGCGCCGTTCGCGGTCGACTGGTCCAGATTCGTCGGCAAGCACTGGACCGACGGCGCCACCACCGCCGTGCCGATGAAGGTGCTGCAGGCGCTGACCAGAAAAATCACCGATATTCCCGCCGACTTCAAGCTCCATCCGCGGGTCGAAAAAGTCATCGCCGATCGGCGGGCGATGGGCGAAGGTGAGCTGCCGCTCGATTGGGGTATGGGCGAAACGCTCGCCTACGCGGCCTTGCTCAACGAGGGCTATGGTGTGCGCTTTTCCGGCCAGGATTCGGGTCGCGGCACGTTTTCGCATCGCCATGCGGTGCTGCACGACCAGAATCGCGAGAAGTGGGATTCCGGAACGTGGATTCCGCTGCAGCATGTCAAGGAAGGCCAGCCCGACTTCGAAATGATCGACTCGGTGCTCTCCGAGGAGGCGGTGCTTGGCTTCGAGTATGGTTACTCGACATCGGAGCCGAACCAGCTGGTGGTGTGGGAGGCGCAGTTCGGTGATTTCGCCAACGGCGCCCAAGTGGTGATCGACCAGTTCATCGCCGCCGGCGAAGTCAAGTGGGGCCGCGTCTGCGGCTTGACCCTGCTGTTGCCGCACGGCTACGAGGGGCAGGGGCCGGAGCACTCCTCGGCGCGGCCGGAGCGCTATCTGCAACTGTGCGCCGAGCACAACATGCAGGTTTGCGTGCCGACCACGCCGGCGCAGATCTTCCATCTGCTGCGGCGACAGATGGTGCGCGACTTCCGAAAGCCGCTGATCGTCATGAGCCCGAAGAGCCTGTTGCGGCACAAGGAAGCGGTGTCGACGCTCGACGATCTCGCGCAGGGGCACTTCCACACCGTCATCGGCGATGGCGCTGCGCTGGAGGCGAAGAACGTTCGCCGGGTCATTGTCTGCAGCGGCAAGGTGTATTACGACCTGCTCGCGTATCGGCGCGAGAATAAGATCACTGACATCGCTGTCATCCGTCTCGAGCAGCAGTATCCGTTTCCACACGCGGATTTCAAGGCGGAAGTGGCCAAATATCCGAACGCCAAGGAGGTGGTATGGTGCCAGGAGGAGCCACAGAATCAGAGCGCCTGGTACCGTCTGCGCGCCTATCTCAGGGCCGATATCGCCGACACGCAGCTGCTTTCCTATGCCGGGCGTCCGATTTCGGCGTCACCTGCGGTCGGCTACCTGTCCAAGCACCTCGAGCAGCAAAAGCAGTTGGTCGAGGACGCATTTGCGGCCGAGCTTGCGTCGGGCGAGATGGTGACAGAGAGCTGAGGCCGCACGAACCGAAGCATGCGAATCGCGGTGGTCCCGTGGCGAAAGCCGAGGCACAGAGGATAGCGGATGAGAGTTGAGGTCAAAGTCCCGGTTCTGCCGGAGTCCGTCACCGAGGCGACGCTCGTCAGTTGGCACAAGCAAGCCGGACAGCCGGTCAAGCGCGACGAGAATCTGATCGACATCGAAACCGACAAGGTGGTGCTCGAGCTTCCCGCGCCCAATGCCGGCGTTCTGGTCGAGATTCGCAAGCCCGATGGGTCAACGGTCACTGCGCAGGAGGTCATTGCGGTGATCGACACCGAGGGCAAGGCCGCCGAAGCGGCGGCGGCACCAGCGGCGCCGACGGCGAAAGCTTCCGCCGAGGCCGCGATCAAAACGGCCGCTGCGCCGGCGCGCGCTTCACCCTCCGGCCCGGCGACGCCCGAACCTACCGCGTTGCCGGCGGCACGCAAGATGATGGCCGAGCAGAATATCGGTGCCGGCGAGGTTCCCGGCACCGGACGCGGCGGACGGATCACCAAGGGCGACGTGATCGCTGCCGCCGAATCCAGGGCCGATGCCGCCAAGCCTGCACCCGTTCCCGCTTCGTCTCCTTCTGTTCAACCAAGCGCCCGGCCGGCACCTGTTCAACCGGCGCAAGGAGCGCGTCCCGAGCAGCGCGTTCAAATGTCGCGCCTTCGGCAGCGAGTTGCCGAGCGGCTGGTGCAATCGCAGGCGACGGCCGCCATTCTCACGACCTTCAACGAAGTGAATATGGGTCCGGTGATCGAGCTGCGCAGCCGTTACAAGGAGCGCTTCGAAAAAGAGCACGGCGTCAAGCTCGGGTTCATGGGATTTTTCGTCAAGGCCGCGGTCCACGCCTTGAAGAAATTTCCGGCGGTCAACGCGTCGATCGACGGCACCGACGTCATCTATCACGGCTATTTCGACATTGGCATCGCCGTAGGAAGTCCGCGCGGCCTGGTGGTGCCCATCCTCCGCGATGCGGACCTGATGTCGATCGCCGAAATCGAAAAGGCGGTCGCCGACTTCGGCAAGCGGGCGCAGGACGGCAAGCTCACCGTCGAAGAGCTGACCGGAGGCACCTATACGATTTCGAACGGCGGCGTGTTCGGCTCCATGCTCTCGACGCCGATCATCAATCCCCCGCAGTCGGCCATTCTCGGCGTGCACGCGACCAAGGACCGCGCGGTGGTCGAAAATGGACAGGTCGTGGTGCGGCCGATGAATTACCTCGCGCAGTCGTACGACCATCGCATCATCGACGGGCGCGAAGCCGTGCTGTCGCTGGTGGCGATCAAGGAAGCGCTCGAAGATCCGGCGCGCATGCTTCTGGATCTCTGATCGGCCGATCATTGATGGGTAAGAGGGACCGTTAGCATGCCCGAGGCGTTCGACGTCGTTGTCATCGGTGCCGGACCCGGTGGATATACCGCCGCGATCCGTGCTGCACAGCTCGGCTTCAAGACCGCCTGCGTCGACGATTGGAAGACCGCCGATGGCAAACCCGCGCCCGGCGGTACCTGCACCAACGTGGGCTGCATTCCCTCCAAGGCGCTCCTGCAGTCGTCGGAACACTACGAGCACGCCGGACACGCGTTTGCCGATCACGGTATCGAGATCAAGGGACTCGGCCTTAATCTGCAGCAGATGCAGGCGCGGAAGGGAAAGGTCGTCCGCCAGAATAACGAAGGCATTCTTTATCTTTTCAAGAAGAACAAGATCGCCTTTTACAGCGGTTCCGCCCGCTTCGCCGGCGGCTCGGGCACCGCAGGATGGACGATCGAGGTGTCCGGCGGCGGCAACCCGACGCTGACGGCCAAGCACGTCATCGTCGCCACCGGATCGTCGCCGCGTCCGCTGCCGGGCGTCGCGTTCGACAATCGACTCATTCTCGACAACGATGGGGCGCTCGCCCTGGCCGAGGTTCCACCAGCGCTGGGTGTGATCGGCGCCGGCGTCGTCGGCCTTGAGATGGGCAGCGTCTGGCGCCGGCTCGGGGCGAAAGTGACCGTGCTCGAGGCCCTGCCGGCGTTTCTCGGCGGCGCCGACGAGCAGGTGGCCAAAGAAGCGTGGAAACTCTTTGCCAAGCAGGGACTCTCCATCGAGCTTGGAGTCAAGATCGGCACCGTCAGCGTGAAAGAAAAAGTCACCGTCGAGTACACCGATGGCGAAGGAAAACCGAAATCGGCGGCGTTCGATAAGCTGATCGTGTCGATCGGCCGCTTGCCGCATACCGCGGGACTCAATGCCGAGGCGGTCGGTTTGGCGCTCGACGAGCGCGGCTTCATCGCGGTCGATGAAGAGTGCCGGACGAACCTCGCCAATGTCTGGGCTATCGGCGATGTCGTTCGCGGGCCGATGCTCGCGCACAAGGCCGAGGAGGAGGCGGTCGCGGTTGCGGAGCGTATCGCCGGCCAGCATGGACACGTCGATTTCAACACCGTACCGTGGGTGATCTACACTTCGCCTGAGATCGCCTGGGTGGGCCAAACCGAAAAGCAGCTCAAGGACGCCGGCACGCCTTACCGTGCGGGAATGTTTCCGTTCATGGCCAATGGCCGAGCGCGCGCGCTCGGCGATACCAGCGGTTTTGTCAAGATACTCGCCGACGCCAAAACCGATCGCGTGCTCGGCATGCACGCGATCGGCCCGCTCGTCTCCGAGCTGATCGCGGAGGGCGTCGTGGCGATGGAGTTCGGAGCGTCGAGCGAGGACATCGCTAGAATCTGTCACGCCCATCCTTCGCTGTCGGAAGCGACCAAGGAAGCGGCGCTAGCGGTCGACAAGCGCTCGCTCAATTACTGATTAGAACTTTCAGCCGTTGTTCATGACCGTAGTCCCGACCTCATGAACGACTCCGCTGATCCCAATGTCGGGGCCTCGACATCGGGCGCGCTCTCCGCTTACCTGGCGCCTGTTCTTGAACGGCGCGGCATCGTGCTCGATGCGTCACAGGTCGCGGCGCTCGGGAGATTGGAGCGCTTGCATGACGAGTTCGCGGAGTTTGTCCGGGCGCGGCGATCGCTTCTCAGGCGCTGGTTCAATCCGCCGATTCCGCCGCGCGGCGTTTACCTTTGGGGAGGAGTCGGCCGAGGCAAGAGCTTCCTGATGGACGCGTTCTATGCCGCGGTGCCCTTGCGGCGCAAGACTCGCGTTCACTTCCACGCGTTCATGAAAAGTGTCCACGACGAGCTTCGTACGCTGAAGCATGCCGTCGATCCGCTGGCCGCCGTGGCGGGCAGAATCGCTCGCCGTCATCGCCTGGTCTGCTTCGACGAGTTCCATGTCTCGGACGTCGCCGACGCGATGATACTCGGACGCCTTCTCGGCGCGCTGTTCAAACACGGCGTGGTGTTCGTAATGACGTCCAACTACCATCCCGACGATCTCTACCCGAACGGGCTGCAGCGGCAAAATCTGTTGCCGACGATCGCGCTGCTCAAGGAATGGCTCGACGTGATCGAGATCGACGGTGGAACCGACTACCGTCTTCGCGAGCTCGAGCAGCTGTCGTGCTACTACGTCGCACCCGCGGGCGCGGCGGACGCCGAGCTTGCCGTGCTGTTCGATCGCATGCGGGCGGGCCCGGACGAGAATCCGCGTCTGACCATCGAAGCGCGTGGCCTGAAGGCCAAGCGGCGTGCTGGGGGCGTGGTCTGGTTCGGCTTTGCGACGCTATGCGAGGGCCCGCGATCGCAGGTCGACTATCTGGAGCTCGCCCGCCGGTTTGCGGTGGTCATCGTGTCCGACGTGCCCCGCTTGTCCGCGGACATGGGCAATGCGGCGAGACGGTTTACCTGGCTCGTCGACGTCCTCTACGATCATCGGGTAAAGTTGCTGCTTTCGGCAGCGGTTCCCGTCACGCAGTTGTACCTGGAGGGACCCAACAGCCAGGACTTTGCGCGTACCGTCAGCCGCTTGATCGAAATGCGCACCCGGGAATACATGGCGTTGCCGCATCAGGCTGGAGAAGGCACCCCCGTAGCCGAGGCCGTGTCCTGACCGCGAAGCAGAAGCAAAATGAGAGGAAACTGAGGATAACTGCGGGAATCTGAGGAGGAATGTCCAGTGCAGAAGTTCAAGGCATACCGTACTTTTCAGGACGACAGCAACGTGTCCAGCCGCTTCGTCGAGATGACGGTCGACGAGCTCGACCCCGGCGACGTGGTGGTCAAAACCAAGTATTCAACGATCAACTACAAGGACGCACTTTCCTATAAGGGCGCCGGCAAGATCATGCGCAAGTATCCGACTGTTGCCGGCATCGACATGGCGGGAACGGTCGAAACGTCCTCCGACCCGCGATTCAAGCATGGCGACAGGGTGATCGTGCATGCCTACGATCTGGGCGTCGCGCACGACGGCGGCTATTCGGAGTACGTGCGGGTTCCGGGCGACTGGGTGGTGAGGCGCTCGCCCAACATGACCGCGTTCGAGGCGATGACCTTGGGGACCGCGGGATTCACCGCGGCGCAAGCCATCGAGCTCATGCAGCACAACGGTCTGACCCCGCGCAGTGGCCCGGTGATCGTCAACGGTGCGACGGGTGGTGTCGGCAGCGTCGCCATCGATATCCTGGCCAAGTTGGGGTATCACGTCGTTGCACTCACCGGCAAGGAAAAGGAAAGCGACTACCTGCGGTCGCTCGGCGCGGCCGAAATCGTATTGCGCCAGAGTCTCGACCTCTCCAAGATCCGGCCGCTCGAAAAAGCGACCTGGGCCGGCGCCGTCGACAACTTAGGCGGCGACGTGCTCGCGTGGATGCTGGCCAACATGAAGCAGGGTGGAACCGTTGCCAGCATCGGCCTTGCTGCCGAAGCGCGACTGAACACCACCGTGCTGCCGTTCATTCTTCGCGGCGTACAACTTCTGGGCGTGAACAGCTCGGAGTGTCCGATGCCGCTGCGGCAAAAATTATGGGATCGGCTGGCCAACGAGTGGCGGCCGACGCGAGCGCAGGCCAAGGTGGTGACCATCGACTTTGTCGACCTTCCCACGCATTTCGACGCGTTTCTCAAAGGTATGGTGCGGGGCAGGACCGTGGTCCGCGTCGGCGCCGACATCGCGGGCTTGTGAACCAACACTGATCATGGACACGGCTTCCTCCTACGCCGCAACGCATCGCCGCTCGCTGGTCGACCCCGACGCGTTCTGGCGCAAGCGTGCCGCGCTGATCGACTGGGAGACACCGTTTTCCCAGGTACTCGACTACAGCAACCCGCCGTTCGCGCGCTGGTTCGTCGGTGGCCGCACCAATCTCTGCCACAACGCTATCGACCGGCATCTCTCGACGCGTGGGAACCAGGCGGCGCTGGCGTTCGTCTCGACCGAGACCGAGGTGCGCAAGACCTATACCTACGGCGAGCTTCACGCCGAGGTCAATACCTTCGCCGCGATCCTGAAAGCGCAAGGCGTCGGCAAGGGTGATCGGGTATTGATCTATATGCCGATGATTCCCGAAGCGGTATTCGCCATGCTGGCAACGGTCCGCATCGGTGCCATCCACTCGGTCGTTTTCGGTGGCTTTGCCGCCTCGAGCCTGGCGACGCGCATCGACGACGCGAAACCGAAAGTCATGGTCACGGCCGATGCGGGCATGCGCGGCGGCAAAACGGTGGCCTATCGCCACCTGGTCGACGAAGCATTGCAGCTGGCGAGACATCCGCCGGCGGCCGTCATCATCGTCGATCGCAAGCTCGAGCCTGCGAAAGCCGAAGGCGCCGGCCCGCACCAGGATTACGCGGCCCTGGCGAAGCAGCATGCCGGTGCTAAGGTCGCCTGCGAGTGGCTGGAATCGTCGGAGCCTTCGTACATTCTGTACACATCGGGAACCACCGGCAATCCCAAGGGCATCCAGCGCGACACCGGCGGCTACGCAGTCGCGTTGACGGCTTCGATGCGCGACATTTTCTGCGTCGCCCCCGGCGAGACCATGTTCACCACCAGCGACATCGGCTGGGTGGTCGGCCATTCGTATATCGTCTACGCGCCGCTCCTCAATGGCTCGACCACCGTCATGTACGAAGGCCTTCCGATCCGCCCCGATCCCGGAATCTGGTGGCAGATCGTCGCCGAGTATGGGGTGCGAACCATGTTTACCTCACCGACCGCGATTCGGGTGCTGAAAAAGCAGGACACGGCGTTCATGAAAAAACACGACGTTTCGTCGCTGCGCTACCTGTTTCTGGCCGGTGAGCCGCTCGACGAGCCTACGGCGCACTGGGCCGCGGACGCATTAGGGGTGCCTATCGTCGACAATTACTGGCAAACCGAGAGCGGATGGCCGATCCTGTCTGCGCAACCGGGAATCGAAGACACGCCACGCAAATTCGGAAGTCCGTCCTTTCCTGCCTGCGGCTACGACGTAAGGTTGTTGCACGAAGTGACCGGCGCGGAAATTGGCACCGACGAAAAGGGCGTGTTGGCGATTTTGCCTCCGCTGCCGCCCGGATGCATGACTACCGTCTGGGGCGACGACCGGCGCTTTGTCGAAACCTATTTCTCGACCTTTCCCGAGCGCCTGGCCTATTCGACGTTCGACTGGGCGACGCGCGATCAAGACGGTTATTACTTCGTGCTCGGCCGCACCGACGATGTGATCAATGTCGCCGGCCACCGTCTCGGAACGCGGGAGATCGAGGAAGCCGTGCAGGCACATCCCGGCATTGCGGAAGTCGCGGTGGTAGGCGTCGCCGATTCCGTCAAAGGCCAGGTGCCGGTCGCATTCGCGGTAGTCAAGGATCCGGCGTCGATCGCCACCCCCGAAAGCATTGCGCGCATGCGTAAGGAGGTCATGGAAACGGTCAATCGTCAGCTGGGCGCAATTGCGCGTCCGGACAAGGTTCACTTCGTCTCGATGCTGCCGAAAACGCGCTCCGGCAAACTCCTGCGCCGCACGATACAGGCCATCGCCGAGGGACGCGCTCCCGGAGACATGACGACCATCGAAGATCCCGCAGCACTGGAGCAGATCCGGCAAGCGCTGGCTTCATAGGGCGCGATCCAGGCTGTGTCCAAGGTTCCATCGTCCGCGTCACCCCACGCGCCGCTTGCGATCGTCAGTCGCGGCGACGCGACCGAAAGCGTGCACTACGGATCGGTGGCAGTGGTCGACGCCGAGGGTAGGCTGCTTTTTTCCGCCGGCGATCCCGAGTTCCTGACTACCACCCGCAGCGCGCTCAAGCCGTTGCAAGCGTTACCGCTCGTCGCCGGAGGAGGCGTAGAGCGCTTCGGATTTTCGATGCCGCAGGTCGCGCTCCTTTGCGCCAGTCACTCCGGCGAGCCGCGGCACGTCGAGGCGGTCGCCGATATGCTCCATCGCGTCGGCTGCATCCCCGAACAGCTGCTCTGCGGTGTCCATCCGCCACTGTATTACGCGGCGAACGATGAGCTGCCGCCCGCCGGCGCCAAGTTCTCCACCCTCCATCACAACTGTTCCGGCAAGCACACCGGGATGCTGGCCTATTGCCGGCAGTGCAGCCTGCCGCTCGACGCCTATATCGCGGTCGACCATCCGCTGCAACAGGCCATTCGCGCCGCAGTCGCGCATCTCACCGGCGTCGCCGAACGCGACCTGGTCTGCGTGGTGGACGGATGCTCGGCGCCCAATTATGCGGTGCCACTTTTCCGTCTCGCCTATGCCTACGCCCGGCTTGCGGGTGAGCGCGAGGATGCGCGTTACGGCATGGCGCCGGCCACGCTGGCCCAAGCGATGCGCACACACCCGGAAATGGTCTCGGGCGAGAAGCGCAACGATCTGACGTTGATGCGTGCCGGACGCGGTGCGTGGGTCACCAAAGTCGGGGCTGAAGGCGTTCAGGCGCTCGGTGTGAGAGACAAAGGCTGGGGCATAGCCATCAAAGTCGTCGACGGCAATGCCCGCGGCTTGCATCCGGCGACGGTCGCGGTGCTCGACCAGTTAGGGCTCCTCGGCGAGGCGCAGCGAACGGAGCTCTCGGCGTGGCGGGAGCCGATCCTACGCAACTATCGCGGTACCGTCACCGGGAAGGTCTCGGCGGTGGTCGATCTCCGGGTGCGTGGCTGAAATCGTTCTCATTTGAGTCTTTCCGGGGACTGAACTAACCGGGGCCGCGGCGGTCTAGGAAGCAGGCTGCCTGCCACGTCGTCCTCAAGGCACCGGACGGCTCGGCTATACTGCCGGCGGGTGTCGCGCCCACCATCTTTCGGTGAGGCGATAATAACGAATGACTCAGGGACCGCCCGCGGATGGCTGACCGCGAAGTAGATCAGCAGCTGGTCGAGCGTGCGCAGCGGGGTGACAAGCGTGCCTTCGAGCTGCTGGTATTGAAATACCAGCGCAAGCTGGGACGGCTGCTGTCGCGGCTGGTGCGCGACCCAGGCGAGGTCGAGGATGTGACGCAGGAGGCGTTTATCAAAGCGTACCGCGCGCTGCCGAGCTTTCGCGGAGATAGTGCGTTTTATACGTGGCTGTACAGAATCGCGATCAACACCGCCAAGAACTACCTGGTCGCGATGGGAAGACGGGCACCGACGTCGACCGGATTCGATCATGAGGAGGCGGAGAATTTTGAAGACGCCGAGCAGCTGCGCGATTCGGCGACGCCGGAAGACGAGCTGCACGGAAAGCAGATAGCCAACACCGTCAACAAGGCGATGGAGGCATTGCCCGAGGATCTTCGCACGGCGATAACGCTGCGCGAAATCGAGGGCTTGAGTTACGACGAGATTGCCAACGTGATGAACTGTCCGATTGGCACAGTGCGCTCCCGGATCTTTCGGGCGCGCGAAGCGATCGCGGCCGAGCTGCGGCCGCTTTTGGGGACCGACAAGGACCGGAGATGGTGATGGGCAAATTGCAAGTTGGGCCGAGCGACGAGGTCGCTGCCGGTGCGATGGTGAAAGCGGAGGAGATCTCGCTGCTGGCGGATGGCGAACTCGACGTCGAACGTATCGAGGGCGTGTGTACCCGTCTTCGAGATGCCGGCTCGATGACGACCTGGGTCTGCTACCACGTGATTGGCGACGCGCTTCGCGGCTCGAGCGCGATCATGCCGGGTTTTGCGGCACGGTTCGCAGCGCGGCTGGCGGCGGAGCCCACGGTGTTGTCGCCCCTGCGACGAGGACCCGCTCCGGCCGCGGTGGCGTGGGCCGCTGCCGCTACCGTGGCCGCGGTCAGTGTCGTGGGCTGGGTGGCCATGACCACCCTGCCGATAGGCGACGGAACGATGCCGGCGGCACTGGCGACGGCGCGGCAGGCGGCGAGTGTGCGCGCTGCCGACACCCGGCCGGCGGTCGACAACGAGTATCTGCTGGTGCATCAGGAATACTCGCCGACTACGGCCATCCAGGGCGCAAGGCCCTATCTTCGCGCAGTCGCGGCCACCAGCCCGGATGCGCGCCCGTAGCACGCCGGCGGCTTCGCGCCGCCGGTTGGGCGGATGGGTCCGGCCCTTCAGTGTTGGCTGTCGGGCCGGGCTCGTCGTGGCGGCGCTGGCGGCGATGCCGGCCGCTTATGGTCAGGATGCGGCCGCCTGGTTGCAGCGCGCGGCGGGCGCCGCGCGCGGGCTCAACTACGTCGGCACCATCGTCTACGAGCATGGGGGCAGGGTCGAGACCTCGCGCCTGGTCCATCTGCTTGAATCCGGCAGCGAGTTCGAAAAGCTCACCAACCTGGACGGTCCGGCGCGCGAGGTCATTCGCAACAATGACCTGGTCCGCTGTTACTACCCCGATGCCAAGGTCATCCGCATCGAGCCCAGATCTTTCCGCAACGCGTTCCCGTCGCTGCTTCCGCAGCAGTTGAATGCCCTCGCCGCACATTACTTTTTCCGCAAGGGAGAGCTGGCCCGCATCGCAGGTCTCGAAACGCAGGCTTTCGTTTTCGAGCCCAAGGATGGGCTGCGATATGGCCACAAGTTCTGGGCCGACATTGCCAGCGGCTTGCTGCTCAAGGCGCGCCTGCTCAACGAAAAGAACGAGCCGATCGAGCAATTCGCGTTCATCGACATCCAGATCGGCGTCAAGGTCGATCGCGAGCTGGTCAAGCCGCCATTCCTATCGCCGCCGATCGACTGGCAGGTGCGGGAGTCGCCTCCGGGCGAAGTGCAGCCACAGGAGACCGGATGGGTGGTCAAGGATCTGCCGGCGGGCTTCGCCAAGGTCGTCGAAGGCTTTCGTATGCTGCGCGGCAAAAGCGCCCCGGTCGCGCATCTGGTGTTTTCGGACGGACTGGTCGCGGTTTCGGTGTTCGTCGAGCCTGTACCGCCAACGCCGCAGCCGGTCGGCCTGTCGCAGCAAGGCGGGATCAACGTTTACAGCCGGCAACTCGACGACTATCTCGTCACGGTCCTGGGCGAAGCGCCCGGCGCCACCGTTCGACAGATCGCGTACTCGGTCGCGCATCGGTAGCGCGGCGACCTCTTTGGCCTTTCGTTAGGAATATGGAAATGAAATTACGCATCTGGACAACGCTTGGCGCGCTGGTCGGCGTCCTCTGGTTCTCTCCTGCCGTCCCCGCGCAAGTGGGAAAAGGCTTGCCAGACTTCACCGAGCTCTACGAGCAGCAGGGCCCGGCAGTGGTCAGCATCGATGTCACCCAAAAATCGCGCCGTTCGGCCATGCCGGAGCTTTCCGAGGACGATCCGTTTTACGAATTTTTCCGCCGCTTCGGGCAGATCCCCCGCAACACTCCTCGGCCCCGCGACTTCGAGCAGCAATCCACCGGATCCGGGTTCATCCTCTCGGCGGACGGGTATATTTTGACCAACGCCCACGTCGTCGACGAGGCAAGCGAAGTGTCGGTCAAGCTAACCGATAAGCGCGAATTCAAGGCCAAGGTTATCGGCACCGACAAACGAACCGACGTGGCGCTGCTGAAGATCGAGGCCACCGGCTTGCCGAAGGTAACCATCGGCGATCCTGAAAAGCTCAAAGTCGGCGAATGGGTGGCCGCGATAGGCAAGCCATTCGGACTCGAAAACACCATTACCGCGGGCATTGTCAGCGCCAAGGGTCGCGAGTTGCCGAACGAGAACCTGGTTTCCTACATCCAGACCGATGTCCCGATCAATCCCGGCAACTCCGGTGGCCCGCTGTTCAACCTGAAGGGCGAAGTGGTCGGTGTCAACTCGATGATCTACAGCAGGACCGGAGGGTCCATGGGTCTCGCGTTCGCGATTCCGATTGACGTGGCGATCAACGTCACCAAGCAAATCCAGGAAAAAGGACGCGTGACGCGCAGCCGGATCGGTGTTCAGATCCAGGAGGTCAGCCGTGAAACCGCCGATGCATTCGGCCTTGCCAAGGCCTCGGGCGCCCTCGTCAACTCGGTCGAGAAGGGTGGCCCAGCCGACAAGGCTGGCATCGAGCAGGGCGACATCATCGTCAAGGTGGATGGACGCAACGTGAGCTCTTCCGCCGAGCTGCCGCGCATTATTACTGCGGTCAAGCCCGGCACCCGCATCGTGTTGCAGGTCTGGCACAAAGGTGCAATCAAGGACATCAACGTTACTGTCGCGGAACTGAAGGAAGACGAGGGCGCCAGGCCCGCACGGAAGCCACCGTCCGGAAAGGAAAAGGAAAAGGCCAAGCCCAATCGCATGGGATTGGTGTTGTCCGATTTGAGCGAAGAGCAGAAAAAAGAGCTCGAGATCAAGAACGGCGTCGGTGTCGAGGAAATCAGCGGAACGGCGCGCGGCGACATTCAGCCCGGCGACGTTATCCTCGCAATCATCACCCGCGGCACGACCATCGAGGCAAGAAGCGCCGAGCAACTCAATGGCCAGATCGCCAAGGCGGAAAAAGGCAGCTCGGTGACCTTTCTGCTCAAGCGCGGTGAGCGCCAGTTTTACTCGACGATCAAGCTGGGCAATGGCGGCGAGTGAGACGTGCTGACACTATCGAATCGGCGCCGGCCAAGGTAATCGAACGGCGGCGCCTGACGCTGCTGGTTCGGGCCTATTGCCACCTGTGCGATGACATGCGCGACGCGCTGGCACCCCTTGCGGCAAGGTTCGGATGGGCGGTCGATGAGATCGACATTGACGCCGACGCTATGCTCGAAAGAGAGTGGAGCGAAAGCGTCCCGGTCCTGCTGGTCGGGAAAAGCGAGCTGTGTCGGCACCGGATCGACGCCGCCGTAGTCACCGCATTCCTTTCCGATCGCGGCACAAATTCGCGCTGATACCCGAAATCGGCTAAAATTCAAGCTGTTCCGGCGCAAAAAGCCAGCAAAAAGCCAGGCAACTGAGGCGATTGAAGGCCAATGAGGGCAAGGGGCACTTCGCAGTGCCCCTTTGTTTTGAATGGGCCGGAACCCAAGCCCAATGACTTCTTTGCAGCACATCCGCAATTTCTCGATCATCGCGCACATCGATCACGGCAAGTCGACGCTTGCCGACCGGTTCATTCAGCGCTGCGGCGGGCTCGCGGACCGCGAGATGGAAGCGCAGGTTCTGGACACCATGGACCTCGAGCGCGAGCGGGGCATCACCATCAAGGCTCAAACCGCGGCTCTGGTCTACATCGCGCGAGATGGCTCGAGCTATAACCTCAACCTGATCGACACGCCCGGGCATGTCGATTTCGCTTACGAGGTATCGCGCTCGCTCGCCGCCTGCGAGGGTGCGCTGCTGGTCGTCGACGCATCGCAGGGTGTGGAAGCGCAGACAGTCGCCAACTGCTACACCGCGACCGAGCTAGGCGTCACGGTGGTCCCGGTGCTCAACAAGATCGACTTGCCCTCGGCCGATCCCGACCGGGTCATCACCGAGATCGAGGACATCATCGGCATTCCCGCCCACGATGCGATTCTCGCCAGCGCCAAGACTGGCGAGGGCGTCGACGATATCCTGGAGGCGGTGATCGCGCGCATTCCTCCGCCGGTGGGCGATCCGGCGTCCCCGCTGCAAGCCCTGATCATCGACTCGTGGTTCGACAACTATGTCGGCGTGGTCATGCTGGTCCGGGTCATGCAGGGAATCCTCAAGCCGCGCGACAAGATACTACTGATGGCGACGGGCGCGCTTTACAACTGCGAGCAGGTCGGCGTTTTTACCCCCAAAGCGGTCGCTCGCGACGAGCTTTCGGCGGGAGGCGTCGGTTTTATTGTCGCAGGCATCAAGGAGATTCACGCGGCCAAAGTCGGCGACACGGTGACGCTTGCCGCGCGGCCCGCCGTGGCTGCGCTGCCCGGCTTCAAGACCGTCAAGCCTCAGGTATTTGCCGGCCTCTACCCGGTCGAGTCCAATCAGTACGAAGCACTGCGCAACGCCTTGGACAAGCTCAAGCTCAACGACGCATCGCTGTACTACGAACCAGAAGTATCGCAGGCGCTGGGATTCGGTTTCCGCTGCGGCTTCCTGGGGCTGCTGCATATGGACATCGTGCAGGAGCGGCTTGAGCGCGAATACGACATGGACCTGATCACCACCGCGCCGACGGTCATCTATCAAGTGCTGCTTCGCGACGGAACGCTGCTGGAAATCGAGAACCCGTCGAAGCTGCCGGATCTCTCCCGGGTAGAGGAGATCCGGGAGCCGATCATCACCACCACCATCCTTACGCCGCAGGAATACGTGGGCCCGGTGATCACGCTTTGCACCGAGCGCCGTGGAGCGCAGAAGAACATGCAGTACCTCGGACGCCAGGTCATGCTGACTTATGAGCTGCCGCTGGCCGAGGTGGTGATGGATTTCTTCGACCGGCTTAAATCAGTTTCACGAGGCTACGCGTCGCTCGACTATGAGTTCAAGGAGTTCCGCGACGCCGACGTGGTCAAGCTCGACATCCTGATCAACAGCGAGCGCGTCGACGCGCTGTCGGTGATGGTGCATCGCTCGGTCGCCCAGTATCGCGGTCGCGAAGTGGTTTCCAAGATGCGCTCGCTGATCCCGCGCCAGATGTTCGACGTCGCCATCCAGTCGGCCATCGGCGCGCAGATCATCGCCCGCGAGTCGGTCAAGGCGATGCGCAAGAACGTGCTCGCCAAATGCTACGGCGGAGATATCACGCGCAAGAAGAAGCTGCTCGAGAAGCAGAAGGCCGGCAAAAAGCGGATGAAGGCGGTGGGAAGCGTCGAGATCCCTCAGGAAGCCTTCCTCGCCATTCTCCAGGTCGGCGACAAATGAGATCGGACACTGGACTTGCGGGACGGGTGACAGCAATTCGCTCATACGGCGGCCCGCACGTATGGGAACATCGCCCCTTCGCTAGGGCGAGCGCCGATGCAAGGCGTCGCCGTATCTTCACCCATCAACGACGGACGAGACGCACCGACTCATGAACTTTGCCCTGATACTGTTCTTGCTCACGGTCGTGACCGGAGTGATCGCGCTGGCCGACCGTATGCTATGGGCGCGAAACCGCGCCGCCGGCCAACCGGAGCCATGGTGGATCGAGTATCCGAAGAGTTTCTTCCCGGTGCTGCTGATCGTCTTTCTGCTGCGCTCGTTTGTAGCCGAGCCGTTCAAGATCCCGAGCTCCTCGATGCGTCCGACGCTCGAGGTCGGCGATTTCATCCTGGTGAACAAATTCGCCTACGGCATTCGGCTGCCGATCGTCGAAAAGAAGATCGTTTCACTCGGCGAGCCGCAACGCGGCGATGTCATCGTGTTTCGATATCCCGTCGTGCCTTCGCAGGACTTCATCAAGCGTCTGGTCGGACTTCCCGGAGACGAGGTCGTTTACCGCGACAAGAAAATTACCGTCAACGGCACGCCCTGGCCGCAGACGCCTGACGGCGCGTATGGCTATCTCGAGGGCTTGAGCTACGCGACAACTGAGCGGTTTCTGGAGCGCGCGGGCGAGCGCGAGCACACGATCGCCCAGAATCCTGCCATGCAGCCGGTCTATCCGCACAACGTGCGCCAGTTCCCCGGACGGGAGAACTGTGTTTACAATGACCGAGGATTTACCTGCAAGGTGCCCACCGGCAGCTATTTCATGATGGGTGATAACCGGGACAACAGCGATGACAGCCGCTATTGGGGCTTCGTTCCCGACGATCACATCCGGGGCAAGGCGTTTTTCATCTGGTTCAACTGGGACGACATCAGCAGCCTGGCGTTCAAGCGCGTTGGCAACAGCATTCGTTGAGGGGATAGAAATGCGCAATCGACAACGGCAGCGGGGCCTCACCATGACGGGGTTCATCTTCACCGCCATTGTCGCAGTGACGGTGCTGATGATCGGGTTTCGCACCATGCCCTCGTATATCGAATATTTCACGGTAAAAAAGATACTCGCGCAAATCCTGGATTCGGTGCAAGGCGGGGCGATCACCCTGCCGGAGGTGCGCCGCGCCTTCGACCGCCGCATCGGTGCCGACTACATCGACTCGGTGGCCCCTGGGGACGTGGAGATGCAGAAAAACGGCAATCAGATTACCTTGAGCGCCAGCTGGACCAAGACGCTGCACATGGTCGGCAATGTGAGCTTGCTGCTCGAATTCGAGGCCACGGCGACCAAGTAGGCGCGTTTATCTCGATGTCCAGCGACCGGTTCCCTGCGCTCGGTCACGATTTCCGACAACCGGAGCTGCTCCGCCAGGCTTTGACCCACCGCAGTTTCGGCGCGGAACACAACGAGCGTCTCGAATTCATCGGCGACAGCGTGCTCAATTGCGTTATCGCCGTCTGCCTATACCGTCGCTTCCCGCAGATCCCGGAGGGTGACCTGTCCCGGGTGCGCGCGAATCTGGTCAACAAGGAGACGCTGCATCGGCTGGCACTTTCGCTCGATCTCGGGAAATCGGTTCGATTGGGTGAGGGCGAGTTGAAAAGCGGAGGCGCGAACAGGCCGTCGATCCTCGCCGACACGCTGGAAGCGCTGTTCGGTGCGATCTTGCTCGACGGAGGATTCGACGCCGCGCAAGCGGCGGTGCTTCGCGTGTACGAGCCTGAGCTGCACCGCCTCGACCCCGGCGAGCTCGCCAAAGACCCGAAGACGCGATTGCAGGAGTTGCTGCAGGGAAAGCACTTGCCGGTGCCCGAATACGCGATCGTGAACGTGAAAGGGGAGGCGCACTTGCAGACGTTCGAAGTCGTATGCCGCATCCCGACCCTTGGTATCGAAGCGACCGGCGCCGGCGCCAGCCGGCGCTCCGCCGAACAAGCCGCTGCCGCTGATGCCTATGAGCAAGCGGCCCGCGGCTGATCGTCTGCCGGACCGCGTATCCGGCGATGCATCCGGCCGCGCGTTCCGCTGCGGTCAGGTGGCGATCGTTGGCCGTCCCAACGTCGGCAAGTCGACGCTGCTCAATGCGCTGGTAGGCGCACGGATCAGCATCACTTCGAAAAAACCGCAGACGACCCGGCACCGCGTGCTGGGCATTCTGACCACCGCGGATGAACAATGCATTTTCGTCGATACGCCCGGATATCAGACCCTGCACGGGTCACTCCTGAACGATCGAATGAATCGTGCGGTCCGCGAAAGCCTGCGCGAGATCGACGTCATCGTCGTGGTGCTGGAAGCGGGACGGCTGACCGATGCCGATCGGGCGGTGCTGGCGCTGCTGCCGGCCGCGGTGCCTGTCATCGCCGCCGTCAACAAGGTCGACCGGCTGAAGGACAAGTCGTCCCTGCTGCCGTACTTTGCCCAGATCTCCTCGACCCGCGACTTTGCCGCAGTCGTCCCGATCAGCGCCGACAAGAACTGGCAGCTCGATGACTTGCGCTCCGAGATCTTCGCGCGTTTGCCTGCTGGAGACGCGCGCTATGCCGAAGACGAGATCACCGATCGCGACGAACGCTTTCTGGCCTCGGAGTACATCCGCGAGAAAATCTTCCGGGCGCTCGGAGCGGAAGTCCCGTACTCGACCAGTGTCGGCATCGACTCGTTCGAGCATGCGGGCGATCTTCGCCGCATTCACGCCACCGTCTACGTCGACAAGGCGAGCCACCGAGCAATGCTGGTCGGCGAGCGCGGTCTGCGCATGAAAGCGATGGCCAGTGCCGCGCGCCGCGACATGGAGCGCCTGTTCGGAGGCAGAGTTTTTCTCGAAGTCTGGGTTCGCGTCAAGAGCGGCTGGGCCGACGACAAGCGCATGCTCGACCAGCTCGGGTATTGACGATGGCATCGACGATGAAGCATTCACGATGAAACAGGTACGCGAACGGCGCGAAGATCAACCGGCTTTCGTGCTGCATGCGCATCCCTACCGCGAAACGAGTCTCATCATCGAGGCGCTTACCGCGGATTACGGCCGCGTTGCCCTGGTGGCGCGCGGCGCAAAACGACCGCGCTCCGAGCTGCGCGGAGTCCTGCAGGCGTTCCAGCCGCTGACTCTTTCGTGGGCGGGCGCGGGCGAGATCAAGACGCTGACCCGGGCCGAATGGCGCGGCGGCCTGCCCTTGGTCGCGGGCTCGGCCCTGCTCTGCGCTTTCTATCTCAATGAGCTGCTGCTCAAGATGCTGCCGCGCGAAGATGCGCATCCGCAGCTCTTTCGCGACTACCAGAGCACGCTCTCCAAGCTTGCGGCCGGCGCCGAGCAGGCGCCGGCGCTGCGCCAGTTCGAGGTACAGCTGCTCGCCCAGCTCGGTTACGCGCTGCCGCTGACGCACGAGGTCGACAGCGGCCTGCCGGTCGATCCTGGCGCACGGTACTATTACGCCTTCGATCGCGGACCGCGCACGCTTGCGTCGGAGCCTGAGCGGCGCTATCCGCTGGTTCGCGGCACCACGTTGCTGGCGCTGGCGCAGCAGGACTTCAGCGCGCCGGACGCTGCCATCGAAGCCAAACGCTTGATGCGCGAGGTGCTCGACCATTATCTCGAGCGCCGGTCCATATTCAGCCGGCGCGTCGTACGCGATCTTCAGGCGCTCGATGAGATCGCCGACGAGGACGGTTATTCATGATCGAGCTTGGTGTCAATATCGACCATGTTGCCACGCTGCGTCAGGCGCGGCGCACGTACGAGCCCGACCCGCTGTGGGCCGCGGTGGAGGCGCACCTGGGCGGCGCGGATGGCATTACGGTTCATCTGCGCGAGGACAGGCGTCACATCCAGGACCAGGATGTACGCCGCTTGCGCGAGCTGGTGCACATCAAGCTCAACCTCGAAATGGCGGCGACAGACGAAATGGTCGCGATCGCGTGCGCGCTCAAGCCGGAAATGGCGATGCTGGTGCCCGAGGGGCGGGAGGAAATAACGACCGAAGGCGGTCTCGACGTAGCAGGGCAGGAGCCGCGCCTGAAAGCGGTGGTGGCAAAGCTCGCCGACGCAGGCATCATCACCAGCGTTTTCATCGATGCATTGCCCGAGCAAGTCGATGCCGCGGGCCGGATCGGCGCCAAGGTCTGCGAGATTCATACCGGCCCGTATGCGCATGCGTTTCACGCCAAGGGACGGGATCGCGAAAGCGCCGCGGTGGTTGCCGAGCTGACCAAGATCCGCGACGCCGGCGCGTCCGTTCGCGCGCTCGGCATGCGCTTCAACGCCGGGCACGCGCTCAACTACTTCAACGTTCAACCCGTTGCCTCGCTTCCCGGCGTGGGCGAGCTGCATATCGGCCACGCCATCGTCAGCCGCTCGCTGTTTGTCGGCTTGCGCGAGGCCGTGCGGCAGATGAAGGCGTTGATTCGCGAAGCCGCGGTGCGCACCGCCTAGAGGGGCGGCCGCGCGTCGTCATCGCTACTTCCATACGATCGTATTCGATGATCCCGCTTCCACGCGGCCCGGCGATGCTCGATATCGCCGGTCTCGAGCTCACCGTGGAGGATCGCGAGCGCCTTGCCCATCCGTCGGTGGGCGGCATCATCCTGTTCGCGCGCAACTATGCATCGCCGCGCCAGCTTGACCTTCTTACCGGCGCGATCCTCGCCCTGCGTGATCCGCCGCTGCTGATCGCAGTCGATCATGAAGGCGGCCGCGTTCAGCGTTTTCGCGACGGATTTGCCGAGATCCCGCCGATGCGCACGCTTGGCAAGCGTTGGGATCACGATGCTCGCGGGGCTGTCGATGAAGCCGAGCGCTGGGGGCAAACGATTGCGTCCGAGCTCGCGGCACATGGCGTGGACTTCAGCTTTACGCCGGTCCTGGACCTCGATCACAACCAAAGCTTGGTGATCGGAGATCGCGCCTTCCATCGCAATCCCGGCGCGGTGGCAGAGCTCGCTGGTGCACTTTGCCGGGGGCTTCGCGCCGGTGGCATGGCCGCGGTGGGAAAACACTTTCCCGGCCACGGTTTCGTTACCGCTGACTCGCACAACGAAACGCCGGTCGACAACCGCGCGCTCGCGCTGTTGGAAAACGACGACTTGCGGCCATTTCGCATGCTCATCGGCGAGGGGCTCGAAGGGATCATGCCGGCGCACGTGGTATATCCGGCGATCGATCCGCGGCCCGCGGGATTCTCGGACGTCTGGCTGCGCACGATCCTGCGGGAGCGGATGGGTTTCGACGGGGTGATTTTCAGCGACGACCTGTCGATGGCCGGTGCCGGCACCGCGGGTGACGTTGTCGCACGCGCCGATGCCGCGCTGACGGCGGGCTGCGACATGGTGCTGGTCTGCAACGACGCACCGGCCGCCGATATGCTCCTGTCGCGTTGGCGGCCGGCGCCGAGTCGTGATCTGGCGCGTCGGGCCGCGTGCATGGAAAGGCGTCGCCAACCATTCGATCCGTCTTGACCCGCACCAATGACCCCACCACAATCAGGCATGGGTTCGAACGTCAGCGCTGTCGACGGCTTCGAGTCGGGAGTCGCGACGGTCGCGTTCGTCGATTTGGCGGGCTTCAGCGCGATAACGGATGTCTATGGAGATGCGTCGGCAATAGCGGTGCTTGGGCGCTTCGAGGAGTTGGTGCGCCAGGCCCTCGGAGGGGCCGGGACGCCGATCAAGTGGATAGGTGACGAAGCGATGTTGGGATTTCCTGACCCGGCAACCGCCCTTCAGGTGCTCGGACGTCTGCTTCCGGCCTGCCGATCCGAGCCACGGATTCCACTGACACGGACCGGGCTTAACCACGGCCCCGTACTCCGCAGATCGAACGACCTCTTTGGTTCGACAGTCAATATCGCAGCACGTATCGCCGCGTTGGCGTCTCCGGGGCAATTGTTGGCGACCCGGGCGGTCGCCAACATTGCCATCGCATCTGGAATTGTTGCACGGGACATCGGGAAGGTAGCACTGCGATCGATCGCTGACCACGTGCCACTTTATTCGATCGAGCTGGCGCCGGCCTTCGATCCCGCCTGGATAGATCCAGTGTGCAAGATGCATGCGCCTTATGAGGCATACCGCAGGACGACGCCGGCGGGCCCATGGTTCTGTTCTGAACGTTGCGCCGAGGCATATCGACGGTCACCGGGGGTATACCATAGTGGGTCGAAGGCCTCGGACCTTGCATAGCTTCATTGAAGCGCCTGACTGGAGAAACCGACTGGCGTCCTCGTCTCGCTTTCATCTCGATCGAACCTTTGCGATTACTTCGCGGGACTGGCGTCGATGATTGGTTGGGGCTCATCCCACTGGATGAAGCGCGATCTACGTTAGGGCAGATCGACGATCTATTTCCGGGCGAAAGCGGTACTCGCCACGGGGTCGAAACCGCATCAATACGGATGCGGCCACTTGCCGCCCAATTTCTGCGTCAGCTCTTCCGCCGTATGCGCGACGATCGGCCCCAGTTGGCGGATGCGTTCGTCCGAAAGGCGCGACGAAGGCCCCGCGAGCGAAATCGCGCCGAGCGGCTCGGCGTGCTCGTCATAGACCGTCGCCGCGACGCAGCGCGTCGCGCGCGCGTGTTCTTCATCGTCGAATGAGTAGCCGCGCTGGCGGATGACGCGCAGCGCGGCCCACATGGTTTCCGGCACGACAATCGTATTCTCGGTGATGCGCGGCAATCCTATGACCTTGAGGATCGCATCGATCTGCTCATCGGGCAGCGATGCGAATATCGCCTTGCCGACGCCCGATGCGTGCAGCGGAACGCGGCTGCCGAGCTTGACCAGCGTTCGCATCATCTCGTGACATTGCACCTGCGAGATGAAAACAGCTTCGGTGCCGTCGAGGATCGCCAGGTTGGCCGTCTCGCCGGATTGTTCCATTAACCGGCGCATATAGCCGTGGCTTTGCGCGACAAAGTCGCGGTTGGCGAGAAAAGTGCTGCCGACCACGAACGCCTGCAAGCCGATGTACCACAGCCCGAGATCGCCGGCCTGATAGACGTAGCGCATTTTCTCGAGCGTCGAGAGCAGGCGGTGCGTCGACGACGCTGGCAGGAGCACCCGATGGGCGAGGTCGGTCAAGGTGAGACCCGCCTCCGCGTTGGAGAGCGCTTCGAGGATGGAGAGGCCGCGGGTCAGGCTCTGGACCTGCCCGGTCGTGCCCGCGGTTTTGGTGGCTGTTCGACCGCGATTCGGCGGCGTCGTGTAGCGGTGCGGCATTCGGGAGTCAGGAATCAGAAGTGAGGTATTAGCATAACGCACTGCCGGATCGAGGCTTGCGCGAGCAATGGTCAGCTTAGCTTGACGTGGGGTGTCGCGGCAAACAGTTCGCCCGCAATGTCGATTTGATAATGGGCGGCGAGCAGCGTGTCGTCGGTGAGCGCGCGGTCGCTGCGTGCATAGCCCATGGCCACCGCACGCCCGTATACGCGGCTGTAGCCTGCCGAAGTGAGCTCGCCCGCGTTGCTGCCGTTCATTACGATCGGCTCGCCACCCCATGGAAACGCTGCGGGATCGTCCAGAGTGAACATTAGCAGCCGCTTCCGCACGCCCTCCGATCGCTGTCTGACGAGTGCGCTCTTGCCGATGAACTCCATGCGCTTGTCCAGAGCGACTGCGTAGCCGAGCCCTGCCTCCCAAGGTGTTTCGTCGGGTCCGAGCTCGGCGCCCCACGCTCGCCTGCCGGCTTCGATGCGCAGCGCATCGATGGTGTAATACCCGGCGTCGCGCAAGCCGAGGTCGGCACCCGCGGCATGGAGCGCGTCGTACAGCGTTACGCACTGATCGGTCGCAACGCAGAGCTCGTACCCGGCGCCACCGATGTAGCTCATCCGCGCCGCTCTCGCCCGGGCGTAGCCGACGTCGATTTCCCGCGTGGCGGAGAAGGGAAGGCTCTCGCGGGAAAGGTCGTCCGCGGAAACGCGCTCGAGGAGCTCGCGCGATTTCGGTCCCATGACCGAGATCACCGAGAAGGCGCTGGTCACGTCCACCAGCGCGGCAAACTCATCCTCGCCGATGTGCTTGCCGATCCAGTCGGCGTCGCGCGTCGCTTGCGCGGAGCCGGTCAGGATGAAAAACGTATCCTCCGCGGTGCGGGTGATTGTAAGGTCGCTCTCGAAGCCCCCGCGTTCGTTCAGCATCGCCGTATACACCATACGGCCGAGCGCCACATCCAGATCGCGAGCGCAAAGGCGCTGCAACACAGCGAGTGCGTCACGCCCTTTCAAGACCAGCTTCGAAAACGAGGTCTGGTCGAATACGACGACTTCTTCTCGTGCGGCACGCTGTTCGTCGAGCACGAAGGGCAGCCAGCCGGGCCTATCGAGCGATGGCGGCGGCTCGGCGACACCCGCAGGCAGAAAATAATTGGCGCGTTCCCAGTTCAACTTGGTGCCGAAAACCGCACCTTTGACCCTCAGCCGGTCATAGAGCGGCGAACGCCGCAATGGACGCACGGTTGAGAGCTCCTCACGCGGCCAGCGCATCGCATAATGCAGTCCCAGGGTTTCCGCGGTGCGATCGTGCAGATGCGCGCGGTTGGCGTGCAAGGGCGCGAATCGCCGGATATCGACATCCCACAGATCGACCGGCGATTCACCGCCGACGATCCATTCCGCCATCAACCGCCCGGCACCGCCGGCGTTGGCAATGCCCGCCGAATTGAATCCCGCGCAGACAAAGTAGCGGCGCAATTCCGGCGCCTCGCCGAGGATGAAATTGCCGTCGAGGGTGAAGCTTTCCGGACCGTTCAGCAGCAGCTTGATCTCGGCTGTTTCGAGGCACGGCGTGCGATGAATGGCGTTGGTCATCAACGGCTCGAACTGATCCCAGTCCTCCGGCAACAGCTGAAACTCGAAGCACTCGGGGATTCCGGCCACGTTCCACGGCTTGGCGACCGGCTCGAAACCGCCCATCACCAACCCTCCCACTTCTTCCTTGTAGTAGATGTAGCCGTCAGGATCGCGCATCACCGGCAGATCGGGATGGACGCCAGGAATCGGCCGCGTCACGACGTAGAAATGCTCGGCCGGGAAAAGCGGCACGTTGACCCCAGCGAGCTTGCCGAATTGACGCGCCCATAGTCCGCCACAGTTCACCACGCTTTCGCAGCGCAACTCGTATTCCTCGCCACCATGCCGATAGCGTACGCCGGCAACCGCTGCCTTCTCGACCATGACATCGATGACCTGCGCCTCCTCGACGATGCGTGCGCCGCCAAGGCGCGCGCCCCTGGCCAGTGACTGCGTCAGATCGGTTGGATTGGCCTTGCCGTCGCCGGGAATCCATACCGCGCCGCAAAGATCGTCGGTGCGCAGCAACGGATAAACGGCGCCCGCCTCGGCGGGAGTGATGAACTCGAAATCGATGCCGAAGCTCCTGGCCCGCGCCATCTGCCGCTTGAGCAGCTTGAGGCGCTCCGGCGTCTTCGCCACATTCAGGCTGCCGCATTGCTTCCATCCGGTCGCAAGGCCGGTCTCCGCTTCGAGCGCCGAATACAACTCGATGCCGTAGCGGCTCATGCGCGTCGCGTTGCGGGTCGCGCGCAGCTGTCCGACCAGACCGGCCGCATGCCACGTCGTTCCGCAGGTGAGCTTGCCTTGCTCGAGCAGCACGACGTCGGTGCAACCGAGCTTGGTGAGGTGATAGGCGGTGCTCGCACCGGCGATGCCGCCGCCCACGACGACGACCCGCGCATATTGGGGACAGACCACTTTGTCGGTCATGCTGGATTCGTCGGCGTCGGATCTTGGGGCGAAACGTCCGGTGCTACAGTTTGAGCGCGGCGATCCCGGCCACGACGCTTGCGGCGCCGGCCACCCTGCGCCAGCCAAAGCCTTCTTTGAGCCAGATCGACCCAAGGAGCGCCGCGAACAGCACCGACGTCTCGCGCAGCGCGGCAACGGCGGCGATCGGCGCCCGCGTCATGGCCCAAAGCACGATCGCATAGGCGGCCAGACTGCAGCCGCCGCCCACCAGTCCGATCCGCATGCTGGCGCGCAAGTAGCCGAGCGCGGGCCGCCCGCGCCGGACGATCACCCACACGACAAACGGAATGCCCTCGAGAAAAATCAGCCAGGTGACGTAGCTTATCGCGTTGCCGGACGCGCGCGCGCCGGCACCGTCGACCAGCGTGTACGCGGCGATGATGCATGCGTTGGCGAACGCCCAGTAGGCGGCGGCACGTGAATGGGCACGCCGCTGAACGAAGGCGATGCTGACGATACCGAGCGAGATCAGCGCGATGCCGAGCGCCATCTGCGCGCTGGGCAACTCGCGCAACACCAGGGTACCCAGGATGGTGACCAGCAGCGGCGCTGTTCCGCGCATCAATGGATACGCAAAGGACAGGTCGCCGGTGCGATACGCCTGCGACAGGGTGACGTAGTAGCCGAAATGGATCACCGATGATGCGGCGATGTACGGCCATGCGCCTAAGGGCGGGAACGGAACCAGGCCGACGCACGCCAGCCCCCACAGCGATGAGCCCGCTACCACCGCGGTCGTATCCAGCAACGCGTCACCACCGGCCGACGACTTGAGCAGCGCGTTCCAGCCCGCATGCAGAAAGCCGGCGCCGAGTACCGCCAGCGTGACTCCGACGGAAAGCTCCATCAGGCCCTAAACCGTACGCGGCTTGCGCTTTTGCCAGGAATCTTTGGACCCGCGAGTCTCCGGAGTATCGGGCTCTCCGGGGGGCGACACGGGGGGAGCCGATGTCTCCTTCAACCGGGTCCTGGTGAGGACTCCTGCCTGCTCGAGGATCGGATAGGCGATGGAACAGATGTGCGAGTTAATGCGCTTCAAGTCGCTGATCAGATCGAGGTGCAGCGAGGAGGTCTCGATGCTCTGCAAGGTATTGACGGCGAGGCGCTCGAGGTGCGAAGCGGCGTAGGCGCGCTCGAGATCGCGAAAGAGGACCTTCTCCGCAAGGAGCTGCTGCGCGCTGGCGAGGTCTCCGTGGAGAAACACGCTCATGCCCAGGCGCAGGTTGCCGATCAGGCGCGTGTGAAGGTCGCAAATCTCCTCCATGCCCGCTGCGGAAAAGTCGCGGCCCTTATCGATCTTTTTTTCCTCGAGGTCGGTCACGATGCGCTCGACGACATCTCCCACCTGTTCCATATTGATGGTGAACGACACGATGTCGGCCCATCGGCGGCCCTCTTTTTCGTCGAGCGCTTCGCGGCTGACCTGCGTTAGGTAGAGTTTGATCGCCGTGTAAAGGTCGTCGACGATGTCGTCCATCTTGCGTATCTTCGCGGCCAGTTGGCGGTCATTGGTCTTCAGTACCGTGAGCATGCCGTTCATCATCTGCTCGATAAAGTCGGCCAGCCGCATGGCTTCGCGCGCGGCGTTGCCGATCGCGAGCTTGGGTGTGTCGAGCGCCGACGGGTCGAGATAGCGCGGCTTGGCGGGATCGTCCACGTCGTGCCTGGCGGGCAGCAGGCGCTCGGCCACCCGCGCGATCTTCTCGGTGAAGAACAGGAACCCCACCGCAATGACGACGTTGAATAGGAGGTGGAAATAGACGGCGATCTGAGCGGCGTCGAGGGGTGCCGACGCGAACAGCTCTTCGATGTAGGGTAGCAGTGGAACGATGATGACGCATCCGATCAGCCGGAACAAAAGATTGCCCAACGTCACGCGCCGCGCTTCGGGCGACGAAGTCACGGTATTGAGCATCGCGAGCAGGCCGCTTCCGAGATTGGCGCCCAGCACCAGGCCCAACGCGACGTGCAAGGAAATCACCTTCGACGTCGCCAGCGTGGCGGTGAGCAGCACCACCGCAAGGCTGGAATAGGAAAGCATGGTGAATACCGCGGCGACGAGCATGTCGAGCAGCACGTCGCCGGTCAGCGAGCCGAAGATGACACTGACCCCCGCGCCCTTAGTCAGAGGTTGCGCGGCAAGGACGATCAATTGCAGCGCGAGGATGATCAAGCCGAGCCCGATCAAAATGCGACCGAAACGTCCGATCTGGCTCGACTCGCGGCGCATGAAGAGGGTGACACCCAGGAAAATGAAAAAGGGCGAAAGCCACGAAAGATCGAAAGAAAACACCAGCGTCATGAGCGCCGTGCCGACATCGGCGCCGAGCATGACAGCCAGCGCGGGCGCGGTGGCGATCAATCCCTGACCGACGAACGATGCCACCATCACGGCGGTGGCGGTGCTGCTCTGGATCAATGCGGTGATGCCGAGTCCTGCGGCAAACGCGGCGTAACGATTGGACACGCTCTCGCGCAGAAGCCGGCGCAGATCGCCGCCCCAGATGCGCAGGATACCGGTGCGCACGATGTGAGTACCCCACACCAGCAGGGCGACGCCGGCCAGCAGATTGAGCAGAATCTTCAAGTCCGGCTTCTCCGAGCGGCAGCGGCCATGATCGCCGAAAAATGCGCTAGGGGAGGTGTGGGCTGCCCGGCGAGCTTCGCAGCGTCATCCCAGAGCCGGAGCTCGACGGCGCGATGCGCGAGCGGCCTGGTAATGAACTCGGCGGCTTCTGCCGTGGAAAAAGTGCCGCCCTGCAGTGCGAGGCTGCGCTTGGAATCGGCGGAGAGTGCATCGTGGTATCCCGGCCTCGTCGCGCACAGATAACGTTTGGCGTCGACGTGCAGACGAATCGGCTCGAGCACCCGGTCATCGAACAGTCCGCGCAGGAATGGCAGCGCGAAATACTGATGGACGTCGTCGATCCCGCGCGCGGTCGGCGTGTCGCCCTGGTCGTTGAGCAAATGGCCAAGGTCGTGCAACAAGGCCGCGGTGATCAGCTCTTCATCAGCGCCGGCAGCCTCCGCCAACGCCGCGCTCTGCAGCGCGTGCTCGAGCTGCGTCACCGGCTCGCCGCTGTACATCCTTCCACCGTGGCTCTCGTACAGCGCGCAGATATCGGGCATCGTCAGCGCCATCGAAGTGTCGCCACCGCCGCCATGAGCCAAATGAGGGTCAACCGAGCGTCAAATACCGCGTCGAGTGGCGTAGTCGAACGCTCGCTTACCATGGCAGCGAATAAGTCTTCAGGTTGGTAAAGCTTTTCATCGCTTCCTGCACCCCTTCCTTGTAGCCGAGGCCGGAGTCCTTGATGCCGCCGAAAGGCGTGAGCTCCAGGCGGTATCCTGGAACCTCGCGCACATTGACGCTGCCGACGTGGAGCTCGGCGACGAAGCGGGTAATCCAGTCGAGGCGATTGGTACACACCGCGGAGGACAGTCCGTAGTCGGTCGAGTTGGCGATGCGTATCGCGTCGTCGATATCCTTGAACCGAATCACCGGCGACACCGGACCGAAGGTTTCATATTTTACGACTTTCATGTCCGGCAGCACATGATCGAGCACCGTCGGCGAGTACAGCGCGCCGGTGCGAAGATTGCCGTGAAGAAGCTTCGCGCCGCGCCCGAGCGCGTCGGCGACCTTGTCTTCGAACGATTTCGCGGCCGCTTCGTCGATGACCGTGCCCATATCGACTGCCGGGTCCATCGGGTCGCCGTATTTGATCGCCTTCGTTTTCTCCACCAGCAACAGGACAAAGCGGTCGGCGACCGATTCCTGAACGATGATGCGCTTGACCGCCGTGCAGCGCTGTCCGGAGTTTCTATACGATCCCGCCACCGCCAGCGTCGCTGCCTCCTCGAGGTTGGCGTCTTCCATCACGATTAGCGGATCGTTTCCCCCCAATTCGAGTATCTGGCGCTTATACACTGCCTTGGCAGCGATGTATTTGCCAACCGCGACGCTGCCCGTGAAAGTCACCAGGTCCACGTCGGGATGGGTCAGCATTTCATCGGCGATTTCTTTCGGGTCGCCGGTGATCACGGAGAACATTTCCGGCGGCAGCCCCGCCTCGTAGAGGATATCGGCGAGAAGGAGCGCCGTCAGCGGTGTCTTCTCGGCGGGCTTGAGCACCATGCGGTTGTTGCTGGCGATCGACGGGGCGATCTTGTGCGCGACCTGATTCAGCGGGTGATTGAAGGGGGTGATGGCGGAGATTACGCCCTGCAGCGGTTCGCGCAGCGTGTACACCTTGCGCTGCTTGCCGTGCGGCGTGAGATCACAGGAGAAGACCTGGCCGTCGTCGACCAGCGCCGCGTTGCCGGCGAACACGAATACATCGCAGGCACGGCCGACTTCGTAGAGCGAATCTTTTTTGCAGATCCCGCACTCGGCGGTAATCAGGTCCGAGATTTCTTCGCTCCGGCCCCGGATCAGCTCCGCGGTGCGATAGCAGACCCGGTAGCGATCGTAGCGAGTGAGCCTGGACTTGAAGCTCTTGGCGACGGAAAAGGCGCGCCGGACGTCGTCGATGCCGGCCTTGGGCACGGTGCCCACTACGGCTCCGGTGTACGGGTTCATGACCTCGATTACCCGCTCGCCTCCGACGCTATTCCCGGCGATGCGCATTTTTTCATGCAGCACGCGTCCGGCCCGGACGTGGCCGAGATCGGCCATCATGTTCATGGCAGCGTCGGTTTCATTGGAGGTGATTGAGCGCCAAGTCGAAGGCGTCGAAGTTGCGCCAGCGGCGACCCGGTTGAAGCGAAAGGGCAGGGCGATTGGCGATCAAGGGCACGCGCTGCTCGGAGACGCCGCCGTGGGAGCGCAAGGGCACATCCAGGCCGGAAAGGTCGTGCCTAGCGACGCTCGATCCGAGCACCGTCAATCGTTCCGACACGATCACCAGGTCGCCCACGCGATCGGGCGGCAATTCGAACCTGGCGCACGCGTTCTCGCGCGAGAGGACCAGCTCGACGCCGTCGAGCGCGGCAATACGCTTCGCGGCGTCGGCGATGCGATCTTCGGGGAGGTAGACGGTCGCGAACGATCCCAGCGCGCCGTGGTGAACGACATACGGGTCGGTAATGGGGAGGATGACGCGTGCGACGTCCTTGCCGAACCAGCCGTCGAGCACGTCCTGAAGGTAGACGATGTTCGGTCGGCCAAAAGCGTCGGTCTTGGCGTTCATGCCGTGGTCCGCGGTAAGGACGATCGCGGCACCGGCGGCATCCAGTTGGGCGAGATAGCCATCCATCATGGCGTAGAAGTCGTTGGCGTGCGGCGTGCCGGGCGCGGACTTGTGTTGCACGTAGTCGGTGGTCGACAGATACATGATGTCCGGACGCGTGCGCGCCATCAGCTTGATCCCCGCGGCGAAGACGAATTCCGAAAGCGCCGCGCTGTACACCGATGGCACGGGCATCCCCACTAGCGACACGACGCCGTCGATGCCGTTGGCGGCCAGGGTGGCCTCGTTCGCTTTTTCCGACGAGAAGCAGATACCGGCGAGTTTGTGCCCGAGCAGTGAGCGCAGCTTGTCCTTCGCGGTCACCACGGCGGTTTTCGCGCCAGCGGCAGCGAAGGCGGCGAGGATGGTGCCGGCGCGCAGATACTTGGCGTCGTTCATCATCACTTCCGCGCCGGCCTCCGCGTCCCAGAAATAATTTCCGCAGATTCCATGGACCGAGGGCGGCGTGCCGGTGACGATCGAAAGATTGTTGGGATTGGTGAACGAGGGCACCACGCAGTCGGCGGTGAGGCAGGTGCCGCGTCCGTTCAAGCCACCAAGAAACGGTGCGACGCCGGCTTCGATCGCCTGGCTGATGTAGTCGGGCTCACAGCCGTCGACGCAGACGACCACGACCGGTCGTTGCGGCCATCGGTATTCGCGGCCATTGACGATGATGGGCGAGCGTTCCATCGAGCTTAGCGGCTTTTCCGGTCACGCGGTGGCGCGATGACCGCTAGATGGCGTCGCGGCGCAACGGCAGCGGCGCGGTGCATGCGTTCCCTGCTGCCCATCACGTGCTCGTGAAGAGCCTTGCCCGCGCCTGCCGCGTTGCCGGCGGCGATCTTGTCGACGATGTCGCGATGCTCGCGCGTAGATATCGGCAGCGTGCCGTCCTGAGCGAGGGTCTGGCGCCGGAAAAGATTGAGCTCGTTGACCAGCCGGCGATAAGTCGCAAGAAGCTTCCTGTTACCGGCAAACGTGACCAGCCGCTCGTGAAAGGCCAGGTTTAGCGGGTAGTAGGCTTCGACGTCGTCCTGCGCCGCGGCGCGATCCATGCGCTCGACGATCGATCGCAAAGCCTTGAGTTGTTCTGCGGTCGCGGTGCGCGCGAGGCGACGTCCGACCCATTCGTCGAGGGCGGCGCGAACTTCGTAGATTTCGTCGGCCTCCTCGATACTGATCTGGCGCACGAAAACGCCGCGATTCTTTTCCAGCCGCACCAGGCCCGATTCCTCGAGCGCGCGAAACGCCTCGCGTACGGGACCGCGCGAGACACCGAGGAGATCCGCCACCGCGGCTTCGTTCAGCTTGGCGCCTGCGGCAAGGTCGCCCGCCAGTATCATGCGCTCCAGCTCCTTTTGCACCAGCATGGGCAGCGAGTTCGATTGCACCAGCGCAATCGTCGCGGCCGCGGGCCGGGGCGAAGTTGATTTATTCAACGCGCTCTTGGACATGCTTGCGATTAGACCCTCCAAAGGTGTAGATTGTCAACAATCTGGAAAGGCCACTCGCTTGGGCGGGGCGATGGTTCATCGCGCTGTCATGTTCGCCGATGCAACATCGTCAGCGGCGTTTGCTCGGTATCATCGGCGAAGGTCCAGCGTCACGCATCGAGTCGGGTGCTCGGTTTGCGCAAGTTGCCGGCCGGTGGCGGCCGGCGTAGGATTTTTCACCGCTGTAGTCAAACTTCGGGAGAGAAGCATGCATGTTGGGACAGGCAAGGGGTGCGGATGGCATTTCACGACAGGACTCGCCTCGGCAGCGATGTTGTGGGCAGTGTCGGCGTCGGCGCAAAAGACCGAGCTCTTGGTCTATACCGCGCTCGAAACGGACCAGATCAAGGCGTACGAAGAGGCGTTCTACAAGGCCTACCCCGACGTGGGGATCAAGTGGGTGCGCGATTCTACGGGCGTGATCACCGCCAAGTTGCTCGCCGAGAAAGCCAATCCGCAGGCTGACATGGTAGTGGGCACGTCGGCGTCGAGCATGGCGGTGTTCGCCAACGAAGGCCTGCTGCAGGGATACGCGCCCAAGGGCCTGGACAAGATCGTTCCGGCGTATCGCGATCCGAAGAATCCGCCGGAGTGGGTGGGCATGGACGTCTACGGCGCCGCGGTATGCTTCAACACCGTCGAGGCGGCGAAGCTCAATCTGCCCAAGCCCGAATCCTGGAAAGATCTGACCAAGCCGGTGTACAAGGGACGCATCGTCATGCCGAACCCGGCATCGTCGGGCACGGGTTTTCTCGACGTGGCCGGCTGGCTGCAGATGTGGGGCGATGCCGACGGCTACAAGTTCATGGATGCCTTGCACGAAAACGTCGCGCATTACACCCATTCCGGATCCAAGCCTTGCCGCGAGGCGGGTGCTGGCGAGTTCCCGATCGGCATCTCGTTCGAGTATCGCGCGGTCACGACCAAGAAGTCCGGCGCCCCGATCGACATCATCTTTCCGACGGAAGGCCTGGGCTGGGATCTCGAAGCCTCCGGTATCCTGAAGACGAGCAAGAAGGTCGAGGCCGCACGCAAATTGATGGATTGGCTGGCAACACCCGCGGCGATGGAATTGTTCTCCAAGAATTTCGCGGTGGTGGCCATTCCCGGCATCGCCAAGCCGCTGGAATATGTTCCCGCCGACTATGAAAAGCGGCTGGTGAAAAACGATTTCGCGTGGGAAGCCAAGAATCGGGACAAGATTCTCGCCGAGTGGACCAAACGCTACGACGGCAAGTCGGAGCCGAAATAAGCCAGCAGAAAATCACGCGCCCCGACCGGGGCGCGTTTTTTTTGCCCGTCATCAAACCGAAATGAGCCGATAAGCAACGCAATGTCCCCGGTTTCGATCGCGGCGCAAACACGTGAGCCGTTCTTGAGGCTCGAAGGCATCCGCAAGACCTTCGGCCGCTTCACGGCGCTGGAAACCATCGGGCTGGCGGTCGAGCGCGGCGAGCTGGTCACCTTTCTGGGGCCCTCGGGCTGCGGCAAGACGACCTTGCTGCGCATCATCGCCGGTCTGGAGACGCAAGACGCCGGAACCATCGTCCAGGGCGGGCGCGACATTTCGCGACTTCCCCCCATGAAGCGCGACTACGGCATCGTATTTCAGTCCTACGCGCTGTTTCCCAATCTGACCATTTTCGACAACGTTGCCTACGGACTGGTCAATCGCCGCAAGGGGCGCGACGAAATCCATCGCCGCGTCGGCGAATTGCTGAAGCTCATTGGGTTGCCGGACTCCGGCCCGAAATATCCCGGGCAACTATCCGGCGGCCAGCAGCAGAGAATTGCGCTCGCGCGTGCGCTGGCAACGTCGCCGGGACTGCTTTTGCTGGACGAGCCGCTGTCCGCGCTGGACGCGATCGAGCGCCTGCGCCTGCGCGGAGAGATTCGGACATTGCAGCAGCGCCTCGGCGTGACGACGATCATGGTTACCCACGATCAGGAGGAAGCGCTGTCGATGGCGGACAGGGTGGTGGTCATGAATCAGGGCGTGATCGAACAGATCGGTACGCCGCAGGAGATCTACCGGGAGCCGGCGAGTGCGTTCGTGGCCGATTTCGTTGGCAAGGTCAACGTGATCAGCGCCGTCGCCGAAGGCAATAACCGCTTTCGCGTCGGCGCTTTGGTGCTCAATGGCGCGACAGGTGCCGACGCGGTCGCGCCGGGCACCAAGGTCAGGCTCTATCTGCGGCCCGAGGATATCGTCGTGGCCGATGTCGCCACGAGTCACGCCAACGCCGCGCAGGCCAAGGTGACCAAGGTCGAGTTCCTGGGCGCGTTTTGCCATGTGACCGTCGCCATCGCCGACGCCGGCGAGCAGCAGCTGCTGATCAACGTGTCGCGGCACAGCATCGATCAAATGAACCTGGCCGAGGGCTCGGCCTTGCAGATCGCGCTTCCCGCGGACTGCATGCGATTACTGGCCTGACGCTCGCGACTATGAGCACCGCCGCCTCCAATCCGTTCGCGCTCACCGCTGCGCCGAAGGTCAAGCCGATTGCGCATTGGCACGATCGTTTGGCGCAGGGTTTGCTGATCGGCGTCTGCGCATTTCTGGTGGTTTTCCTGCTCGCGCCCTTGTTCATGATCCTTATCAAGAGCGTGGAAGACAAAAGCGGAGCTTTCGTCGGTCTGCGGCTGTTTCAGGAATATTTTCAGACGCCCGCGCTGCGGCTGTCGATCCTGCACACGCTGTCCGTCGCGTTCGCCGTCACCGGCATCACCATTCCGCTGGCGTTTACCTTTGCCTATGCGCTGACCCGGAGCTGCATGCCCTTGAAGGGGACCTTTCGAGTGATCGCGCTGACGCCGATTCTGGCGCCGTCGCTGCTGTCGGCGATCTCCTTCATTCAATGGTTCGGGACCCAGGGGCTGCTCAAGTGGATGCTGGGAGGCGCTTCGGTGTATGGCCCCATCGGCATCGTCATCAGCTCGATCTACGCGGTGTTTCCACACGCGCTGATGATCATCCTGACTGCGCTCCTGCTCGCCGACGGCCGGCTTTACGAAGCGGCGGAATCGCTCGGCACGCCGACCCTGCGCCGATTCTTCACCATTACCTTGCCCGGCGCGAAATACGGGCTGATCAGCGCTGCGATGGTCGTGTTTTCATACACCGTGAGCGATTTCGGCATACCCAAGATCATTGGAGGCAATTTCAGCGTTCTGGCGCTGGATATTTTCAAGCAGGTGATCGGTCAGCAGAACTTCAACAAGGGTGCTGTGGTGAGCCTGGTTCTACTGATCCCGGTGCTGGTGGCCTTCGTCGTCGACTGGATCATGCAGGGCCGGCAGCAGGTGCAGTTCTCGTCGCGCGCAGTGCCGTATGCGCCCAAGCGCAAGACCGGGTTCGACGCGCTGATGTTCTGTTACTGCCTGATCGTATGCCTGCTGCTGCTGGCGATCCTGGGCATGGCGATCTATACCTCGTTCATCAAGCTGTGGCCCTACGACAAGTCGTTCAGCCTGCGTCACTACACCTTCGGGCTGGTCGACGGGGGCGTCATATCATCGTTTTTCAACAGCTTGAGAATGGCGCTGCTGACCGCTTTCTTCGGCACCATCATGATCTTCGGCGGCGCGTATCTGATCGAAAAGACGCGCGGCATGAATGGACTCCGCGCGGCGATCCGGATGCTGGCGGCGATCCCCATGGGCGTTCCGGGCATGGTGCTGGGCCTGGGCTACATCTTCTTCTTCAACCATCCCGACAACCCGCTCAACGGCCTCTATCACGGGATGACCATTCTGGTCGTGGTCACCATCATTCACTACTACACGTCCAGCCACCTGACCGCCGTCACGGCGCTCAAATCGCTCGATAACGAATTCGAGGCCGTGTCGGCGTCGCTCAAGGTGCCGTTCTACAAGACCTTCTTTCGCGTCACCGTGCCGGTATGCCTGCCGGCGATACTCGACATCGCCCGCTATCTTTTTGTGAACGCGATGGTGACCGTCTCGGCGGTGGTGTTCCTGTACGCCCCCGACACTCAGCTCGCGTCGCTGGCGATCCTCAACCTCGACGACGCCGGCGAGATCGGGCCCGCTGCCGCAATGGCGACGCTGATCGTGGCCGCGTCGACGACCATGTGCATTCTGTACGCGGTGATCACCCGCTTCCTGTTGACTCGCACCCAGGCGTGGCGGCGTCCGGTTACGATATGATCAGCGTGTACGTTGAGCGAGAGGTTAGCTTTCACAGGACACGGAAGAACCTGTCCACCCTTGCGAGATAATAGTGGTCATAGTCGAGCGAGAGCACGATCGTCCTCGCGCTCCCTACGAGCTCTTCACGAGGAATGAACCCGTAGACTCTCGAATCGGCGCTGTTGTCCCGATTGTCTCCCAGCACCAAGTAGCGGTCTTTCGGGACCTTGACAGGGTCGAACGAGCTCAAGCGGCTCTCTCCAGTGCGCGCCAGTTCGATGCGGTGCGACATGCCGAGATACGATTCGATCGCGAATATCGCATCTGCCGCATATTCGACGTTGGAATATTCTGCCTCGATGTTGTTGATGGTCAGACGGTTGCTTTTCATCTCCACGGTGTCGCCCGGCAGGCCGATCACGCGCTTGACGAGTCGATTATCGGCAAGAAGATGACGATATCACCGCGCTTGGGATCTGCAAACTTGTAGATCAAGATTTGAGTGAACGGGATCTTGAAATCGTAGGCGAGTTTGTTCACAAGTATCCGATCGCCTTCAAGAATTGTCGGTTTCATAGAACCCGTCGGAACCACATTCCAGTCGGCCAAGGCACTGCGGAAAATGATCATCAAGAAGATGAAGAGAGCAAAACCTCTATATTCGCGCCATGCCTTGATAAGACCCCTCTTCATGTTCAATCTCCTATTTTTGCGTCAATGAAAGCTAACGAGACCAAGTTGAGGGGCGCGCCGTCACCGACGATCGCCAAGTAGAAGTTCTTCCCCGGCGCATCCCCTCCAATGCGTAGTTAGGCGGCGATCTTGTGCGAATGTTCCCATTCCAGCCGGAGAGGTTAGGCCTCGTCGAGGGAGCAAAACATAACATAGGCATCAACAAACCCCTTCTCCCGATGGCGGAACACACCCGGGAGCGTACCGACAATTTTGAATCCAAGTTGCTGCCATAGGCGGACGGCCGGCTCGTTAGTGGACACCACAAAGTTGAATTGCATTGCACGAAAACCTAATCGACGTGCTTCACTCAACGAATGCTCACCCATACTGCGCCCGACGCCAAGGCCGCGGGCACCGGGCGAGACCATGAACGCTGCGTTGGCTACGTGCGCGCCAAGACCAGGTTGGTTGGCTCGTAGAATGTACGTCCCAACGATGTTGCCTTCGCGTTCCGCGGCGTAGCACCAATTCGATGCATGCAGCCAGTAAGCGAGACCCTCTTCCCGGCTAATGCCTGGATCAAAGGTATAGGTATCGCCACGAACTACGACCGCGTGAAAAATATCCCAGATGGGAGCACTGTCTAACGCAGTCGCTTGGCGGATCTGGAACATCTGCTGTTGCGAGGCCTACGACTAAGTTAACCGGCGCGCCGATGACGCGTCCGGGTTGAACGCGTGGTTAGGGGTTGCGCATGATGCTCTGCGTACGCATCCAGAAGTCGACGAATCATGCGCTGATACTGCGTGTTGTGCTTCTCGGCTTCGCGCTTGAAGAAGTCGACGCTTCGCTTGCTCAGTGCGAGCGTTATTTTCACTCCATCATCTCGAAATACAAGGTCTTCCGGTGACGGGAGGAAATCAGGGATAACTTGGGGCTTCCCCAGAGGTTCATCGCTGTACTTGATTTTCGCGCTCATAGATTGCCTTGCCTTTTCTCCAATAGCCCGCTCCGAGAATTCGAATGACTCCCTCTCGATAGGTGAAGCGGACTGTTAAGACACCACCGCCAACCCGGCCGAAACAAAAATATCGAGCCTCATTCGCGCTGTGAGATGCATCCGCCGCAATCACGCGTCGACGATCTGCAAATGCGAATTGTGCTGTACTGAAACCGACACCGTCCTTTTGCTGATTGGCGATATCCTTCGTCAGGTCCCAGTCGAAGCGAGTCTTCGCCGATCGTCAACCCCGAGACAAAAGAGAAGTAGACCGACTCCTGCAGGGACCAACCTTCGACCAAGCCGCCAGCCACGCCGAGTGAAACGATCAGCACAAGCAGGCCCGACAAGATTGGCCATACCACCCGCAACCCTTTGAAAAGTGCGGCCACGAACCTTTGTCGCAAAACGCGCTGATCCATGTGCTTTTGATCCATGCTCGTTAGACCTGTTTGTCTGTGGTGGAACGCTACCTCATGACGCCCAACGCAACAAGCTAACCGGCGACCGACGCGCGGGCGAAAGCCCGCCGGCGGGCGTCCGGTTGAGCAACGGGCGGCAATGTGCAATGTGCACTCATTCTCGTTTCATACGGATGACGTTCTTGTCCCCGGTCTCCGCGCTCTCGGTGGGTGCCGCACTACGCAGAAACATGGGCGCGACATTCCAGTGGTGTCCATCGTCGGTGATAACGGTAACGGTCTTGCGGTTGTACCGGGTCAACATCCCGACCACCGGTGGCCGCCCTTCGGGCTGAAACGTGACGCGATCGCCGATTCTGAACTCAAGCATCTGCGAATGCGCCTTCATCTGGTTGAGGAAACGAAGGCGCTCAACGATGCGATTGTTCAGATCAATCAGTTCCGCTTCGGTCATCCTATCAATATCAGTTCTCATTGGTGCATTCTCCGCCGTCAGGACATGTGTTAATCACCGTGCGGGGGTTGACGCCTAACGCAACCGGCGACCGACGCGCGAGCGCAAGCTCGCCGGCGGGCGTCCGCGTTGAGCGAATGGAATGGCCTCTCCCCCTGCTCGAGCGGCATCGATTGTGCCAGATTGGAAGTGGGTTCAAGTCCAATCGCAGAGAGGAGGAGGCATCATGAAGATTACTACCGTCGGTCTCGATTTGGCAACGAGCGTATTTACGCTGCAACGGGGTGGATGAGCGCGGCAACATTGTGCTGCGCAAGACGGTGCGCCGCGCCAGGCTGCTGTAGCTGTTGGCGCAACTGGCGCCTTGCGTGGTGGGTATGGAAGCGTGCTCGGGAGCCCAGCATTGGGCGCGTGAACTGCGCAAGCTTGGGCACCAGCCGCGCATCATGGCGGCAGAGTTTGTCGAACCGTACCGTTGCGGTGGCAAGAATGATGCGAACGACGCGGCGGCGATCTGAGCTTCCCAGTGGTTAACGGGCACCAACGACAGTGCGAGATAATTGTACTGTTGGAGGTGATCGATGAAGAGGATTCCGAAGGTAGCGTACACGCTCGAGTTCAAGCTTGAGGCGTTGCGGCGAGTGCGGGGCGGTGAGCCGGTGCGGCGGATTGCCGGGGAGATTGGTATTCCAGAGCAATCAATCCGCAACTGGATCAAGGCGCAGGCGGCGGGCAAGCTTGGTAGCGCCGAGAACGGCAAGCCGATCACCGCGGAGCAGATGGAGATCTCGCGGCTGCGGGCGGAGCTGGCGCGGGTGAAGATGGAAATGGAGATCATAAAAAAAGCCGCCGCGTACTTTGCGAGGGAGTCGCTGTGAGGTACGCGTTTATCGAACAACACCGCGACTCGTATCCGCTGCAGGCGTTGTGCGCGACGCTGGAAGTGAGTGACAGCGGCTTTGCGGCGTGGCGGCACAGCGAAGGGCCGACGAAATGGTGGAGTGACAGCGCGCTGCTCGCACGCATCCGCGAGATTCACGAGGAGACCAAAGCGGCCTATGGCTCGCCGCGGATCTACCAGGAGCTCAAGGCGTGCGGGATTCCGGTGAGCAAAGGGCGGGTCGAGCGGCTGATGCGGGAGAACGGTGTGCGGGGTCGGCACAAACGGCGCTTCAAGGCGACCACCGACTCGAAGCACACGCTGCCGGTGGCGCCGAATCGGCTGGAGCAGATCTTCGAAACTGCGCGGCCGGATCAAGCGTGGACGGCTGACATCACCTACGTAGCGACCCGCGAGGGTTGGTTGTACCTGGCCATCGTGCTCGACCTCTACACCCGGCAGATCGTCGGCTGGGCGATGCGCGAGCGAATGACCAAGGATCTGGTAATCGACGCGTTGCGGATGGCATGGTTCCGTCGGCGCCCACCACCGGGATTGATTCATCACTCGGATCGCGGCAGTCAGTACTGCAGCCACGACTTTCAGAAACAGCTCGCCGCGTACGGGATGCTGGCGTCGATGAGCCGCAAGGGAAACTGCTGGGATAACGCCACCAGCGAATCCTTTTTCAATAGCCTGAAAAACGAGCGCGTGCACGGCGCCTACTACGAAACGCGCGACGAAGCGAGAGCCGACATCTTCCAGTACGTCGAAATTTTCTATAACCGGGTTCGTCGCCATTCGACGCTGGGTGGTATCAGTCCGGTATCGTTCTACGAAAGTTGGCTGCAACGGCAACTGCCGACAAAAGAGGCGGCGTAAAGACCGGTCGTTGGTGCCCGAAAAACCGATGGAAGGTCAATCTGCGAAGCGGTGAGCCGACCGAAGATGCGCTTCGTGGCGATCAAGTCGGTAGAACAACAAGCGGTGTTGGCGGTCCAGCGCCTGCGCCAAGGCTTGGTCGAGGAGCGCACCGCGCTCGCCAATCGGCTGCGCGGTTTGCTCACCGAGTATGGGGTAGTCGTCGGCGTGGGACTTGACCGCCTGCGCCGGGCGCTGCCGGAGATCGTGGAGGATGGCGCCAATGGGGTCCCCGGCATCGCCCGTGATGTATTCGCGGACGCCGGACAGCAGTTGCGCGAATTCGATGCTCGCATTGTCGCCTACGATCGTCGTATCGCGGCGCTGGCGCGGGCCAGCGAACCGGTGCAGCGCTTGATGAAGATCGAAGGCGTCGGTCCGGTCACCGCCACGGCGCTGGTCGCCAGTGTGGGCAATGCCAGCGTGTTCAACAACGGCCGCCAGTTCGCCGCTTGGCTGGGGCTCACCCCGCGCCAGCATTCCACCGGCGGCAGGCAGCGTCTCGGCGCGATGACCAAGCATGGCGACGTGTACTTGCGCACCTTGCTGCTCATCCACGGCGCCCGCGCGGTGCTGCGCGTAACCGCCCACCGCAGCGATGCCAAGAGCCGCTGGGCGGAAAGCCTGCGCCGGCGGCGCCCGGACAATGTCGCGGCGGTCGCCCTCGCCGCCAAGCACGCCCGCATCATCTCGGCGCTGCTGGCGCGTGAGCAAGATTACCGCCCCGCAGCTTGACCTAAGCAACCGATACTCCCACCAGGAGATTGCGACGATGAAGTGTTGATGGGCAACAGGTCAGACCGGCGCCCGAAGCGCCTGGTAACCCGGCAGGTCCGACATCGAGACCTCTGAACGAATGAGGATCGGGCGCGCGGCTGTTCCATCAGGGTCAGCGGCGAGAACCAACACGCCGCACGCAAAGACCGAATATAGAGATGCAGTCTCGACCTACTTGCCGTCAACGATCACGGTTGCAGTCAACGGGGAGGCCATATAGACGGGTTAGGCTTCAGTGCAACGCCTCAATAAACTGCTCGGCGCTGATGCCGGCCTGTTTGAGCACGCCCGCAAGCGTTCCAGTCTTGAGTTCGCGATGATTGGGCACCACGCAGCCGCTCGCGCCGCGACGCAACACTGTATGGCTCCCACGTTGGCGCGTGACGACGAAACCGAGTTTTTCGAGGGCACGAATGGTTTGCGCGCCGGAGACACGCGGTAGGCTAGGCATTCACCGTCACTTGAAAGGTCGTAACCAGCGGCTGGCCAGACGTTTTCAAGGGAAATTCTTCCAAGTAGAGCTCAGTGGCTTCCTGAAGATTGGCCAGCGATTCCTCAACCGTTTCACCTTGAGAGGTCGTGCCGGTCTCGGGATTGAGCGCAGTGAATCCACCTTCCGCGGATGGGATGAGTACGGCAGTGAGCAACATTTTGACCCCCAGCAAAGCGAATGGGCAATTATCGCGCGTTCTGATGCTGAAGCCTAACGCAACCGGCGCGCCTGCGCGACGCGCGACGGAACTACGACGCTCGCATTCACGCAAGGACAGAAGCCACGCCGACGGCGCGTCCGGGTTGACCGACAGTTTGGGTTTCACTGCGTGCTCGAGCCACCGAAGCGTTCCTTAAAGGCATCTCTTGCCTCTCCGACGAACGGCAGAAGCTGATCGTCTGGAACACGAATGACGGTAATACCCTGATGTTCTGCCTCCACAATCATGAGTTTCGCGGGCTGATCGTTTGGTACGAAGAGCGTTTTGGGCAACTGCTGCTTGTGCGCGTGCCCTTCTTTCAGCAAACGCTTCGCTTCCATCTTCGATGGCTCCGGCGCACTCACAGAGACGAGCGCCGTGCTCAAGATAAAGCAACTCGCTGCATCCATGAGCGCAAAGAGGTTGAAGTCACCGTCGGACTCGGTGCGGACCGGCGCATCGTTCAACCTAAATGCGATCCAAGCTTCGTTGACTTGGAATTGTTTTGGATGGAACACGGTAGCGGCGTCTGAAGCCTAACTAGAAATAGCCAACCTATTTGACGGGAAATAAAGCGTCGATGCCCCGCCGCTCCGGCTGGTTGCTTGCAAAAATGCGAGGAAAATCATGCGAGTCATTTCATTTATCAGTGCCTATAGAAGTAAGCGTCCCGATGACGTCTTTCGATGCAACATAATGTCATCGCAGCACCAAGAGGTCAGGCTCCTACCTTCGCGTCATTGCGCGGTGCGCCTTGATCCCGCAATTGCCCGCCCGCCACCTTGGCGACTTTCGGCGATTGCCTCATCGTGCGAGTCGCACCAGCATTCGATAACGCCGTGACCGCTTGAGCGGATCAATGACAGAGACGCCATATACCACCATTGCAGGCTCCGGCCCAATTCGCGATCCAATGACGGCGGCTTGCTTGCAACAGAGTTGGCGTCGTACGGTCAGGAACCTTGTTAAGTATCCGCGGAGCCGCGGGATCGAAACGGAAGAGTTAGAGCCTGATATCATTTCAGCCCCGCACACTGCGAGCCATGCCGGGCGGCTCTTTTCCTACTTTTTTGTCAGTTGTATATCAACAAAATCAACGGACTAAGGACGATTTCACAAGGAAACACTCATGAGCAACGTCGACCGCGATCCCATTCTGTTGACCCCCGGCCCGCTGACGACCACGCTGACCACCAAGGCCGCGATGCTGCGCGACTGGGGCTCGTGGGACGCGAGCTTCAATGCCGTGACGGCGCGCGTCCGTGAGCGGCTGACCGCGATCATCAATGGTCGCGAGACGCATGTCTGCGTCCCGATGCAAGGCAGCGGCACCTTTTCGGTCGAGGGTTCGGTGAACACGCTGGTGCCGCGCGACGGCCACGTGCTGGTCCTGATCAATGGCGCCTACGGAAAGCGCCTGGCGAGGCTTACCGAAATGATGGGGCGCAGGCTGTCGGTTTTCGAGACCGCAGACGATGTGCCGACCACCGCGGCCGACGTCGCACGTCTGCTCGACGCCGATGCGTCGATCACCCACGTCGGCCTGATTCACTGCGAGACATCGACCGGCATCCTCAACCCACTGCCCGAGATTGCCGACGTCGTCGCCAAGCGGGGCAGGAGCCTTATCGTCGATGCCATGAGCTCCTTCGGCGCGATCCCGATCGACGCCAAAAAAATTCCGTTCGACGCGCTCATCGCCGCTTCTGGGAAGTGCATCGAAGGACCGCCCGGGATGGGCTTCGTGTTCGTCCGCAAGTCGGTGCTCGAGCAATGCGCCGGGCGCTCGACCTCGCTGGCGCTGGATCTGTACGATCAGTGGACCTACATGGAGCGTACGACGCAATGGCGCTACACGCCGCCCACCCACGTCGTCGTTGCCGTAGACGCCGCGCTGGAGCAGTACATCGCCGCCGGCGGTCAGCCGGCGCGCTACCGGCGCTACGCAGCCAACTGTGAAACGCTGATCTCGGGCATGACCGAAATGGGATTCAAGGTTTTCCTCGACCCGCGCATTCAGGCACCGATCATCGTTACCTTCCACGCGCCGGCGGATCCGAAGTACGCATTCAAGCCGTTCTACGACGAAGTCAGAAACCGCGGTTTCATTCTTTATCCGGGCAAGCTCACGCAGCTAGAGACCTTCCGCGTGGGATGTATCGGCGCCATCGGTCCGGAAGAAATGCGCCAGGCCGTGAACGCGGTGCGTGATAGCTTGCGGGCACTGGGGATAAGCACGGGAATCACCGTGGCGGGCAAGTCGCCAGCCGCCGCAACCGCCAGGGCGGCGTAAAGAACATCCTTTAGCCGCAGCCGCGATCCGCGGCCGGCATGCTCAGCTCGAGCGGTGCGAAGCGCACTGCGTCGAGCGCGCGGCCGGTGGGTGTTTCCAGATCGATACCGCCTTGTCGCAGCAGAAAATCCAGGATGACGAGGCTCGCGTCGGCGGTCACGACATCGGACCCGCGATTATTGGCGATCAGCGCCGCGGCTTCGACAAGCGATACCAGCCGGTGCTCGATCGCTTCGCCGTCCTGATTGGACGGGATGAAGTCGGCTGGCAGAAAGAGATCGTGAGTGAAGATGGTCTCGCGCTGCAGTCCGTCCGGCTGCGAGCGACAAACGCGTACTTCGCCGGTGGGCGTCGCCGTCACCGCGACATCGGCCGGAATACCTGCCTCCTCCCATGCTTCTCTTACCATCGTTTCCGCGACGGTGGCGCCCGCCGCGATGCCTCCGCCGACGAGATTGTCGAGCATCCCCGGGTCGATGGCCTTGCCCGCGTTGCGGCGCGAGAGCCACATCGACGTTGGGTCGCCGCGGACCAGGCCGTTGACATGCGCGGCGTAGGTGCGGATCCCAAAGAAGCGCGCCGCAGCGCGTTCGATCAGGCATAGCGGCGGAGCGCCTGAGTGTGTCGCAATCGCATAGCGTTCGCCGCGCCATGCGCTAAGACGACCTTCTGCGGCAAGGACAGCGACAACGCGATCGAGTGCGGCGGTGCGAGCCGCGCTGCTTCTGAGAGTGGCATCGAATGCGAGGCCCGATGTGATACCGGATGTGCACCGGTGGAAAACGTCGGCAAAGCGCAGTAGCACTTGTGCGCGCTCGTGGTCGAGCCAGCCGACGACATCGTTCTCGATTCGTAGCGGCAGGTAAATTCCGCGAGGCGCGGCGAGCTCCTGGCTAAGCCTCGCCAGGATCACAGGTGCATGTACAATCGGGCCGATCTCCACGCGCGGATTGTATTCCCGCTCGCGCCCTTGCCCGCCGACGTTCTAGCCCTTTTCGATCTCGACCATACGCTGCTCAGCGGTGACTGCGACGAGGCTTGGATCGAGTTTCTGATCGAACGCGACGTCCTCGATCGGCAATCCTTCGAACGCGAGAACCACCGGATCGTCGACCGTTATCGGCGCGGTGAGGTCGGCGTCCTGGAATTCACCGAGTTCTACGTCTCGACCCTGGCGCCGCATGCGATGCCGCAGCTCGAGACCTGGCGCGGCGAATACCTGCAGCAGAAGATCATGCCGATGATTTCCATTGCCGCGCGCGAGCTCGTCGGCAAGCACCTGAGGTCAGGCGATCTGACGGTGCTCACGACCGCCGCGAGCCGCTTTCTCACCGCTCCGATCGCGCTCGAATTCGGCTTCGACAACTTGATCGCGACCGAGCCGCAGATGCATGACGGCCGCTTTACGGGCAGGGTTGCCGGCACGCCGAACATGCGCGAAGGCAAGATCGCGCGACTCGATGCGTGGCTTGCCGAGCGCGATCACAAGTTCCCGGATTTTCGCCAGAGCTGGTTCTACAGCGACTCACGCAACGATATTCCGCTGCTGTCGCTCGTGACGCACCCGGTCGCGGTCAACGCCGATCCCACGCTGGCGGCGCTGGCAAGCGAGAAAGGCTGGCCGACGCTTCGAATCCGGTAGAATCCGTGGCTTTTCCGGACGGCTCATGACAGCCCGCATTATCGACGGCAAGGCACGCGCCGAGCGCGCGACGGCGGAAATCAAGGTGCAGATCGCGGCGAGAGTCGCGGCGGGCAAGCCACCCCCGGGGCTCGCGGTGGTGCTGGTGGGCGAGCATCCGGCATCGCAGATCTACGTGCGCAACAAGCGCCGCATGACCCAAGCCGTCGGTATGAGGTCCTTCGAGTTCGATTTGCCGGGAACCGTTTCGCAACACGAGTTACTGTCGTTGATCGGGCGCCTCAACGCGGACTCCGACGTTCACGGCATCCTGGTCCAGCTTCCTCTGCCGAAAGAGATCGATGACGAGGTGGTGGCCGAGAGCATCGACCCCGCCAAGGATGTGGACGGCCTGCATCCGTACAACATGGGCCGCCTGGTGCTGAAACGGCCCGCGCTGCGTCCCTGCACGCCTCAGGGCTGCATGACGCTCATCCGCGACACGGGCGTCGACCTCGTCGGCAAGCACGCGGTGATCATCGGCCAATCGAACATCGTCGGCCGGCCGATGGCGCTCGAGCTCCTGATGGCGCGATGCACGGTAACGATCTGCCATTCGGCCACGCGCGATCTGCCGGCGATCGTGGGCAGCGCGGACATTCTGGTGGCCGCGATCGGCAAGCTCGCCTTCGTGCAGGGCGCGTGGATCAAGCCGGGCGCCATCGTCATCGACGTCGGCATCAATCGCACGCCGCAAGGCAAGCTTCGCGGCGACGTCGATTTCGAAGCTGCCAGGGAGCGCGCGGGGTGGATCACGCCGGTGCCCGGCGGCGTCGGACCGATGACCATCGCCATGCTGCTCGCCAACACGCTACGCGCCGCTCAGGCCATGGACGGCGCCTGAACGCCGAGCACCGCACGCGACACTGCGTCCGGCGCGCTACTTGGGAGGCGCCGGGAAAAGCGCAAACGGCGGCGGTGGCTCCTTGTCCGGTGGCACGTATGCGGGCGCTGGTTCACCGCCTGGCCCAAGGTGCCTAATGTAGGCGTAGATGGCGCGCAGGTCGGCAGTGCTCATCTGCTGGACCGTATACCACGGCATGGGTGGACGCGTCTGGAGCGACTTCGCCGTCTTCAGCCACTGTGCCTCGGTGAGATTCTTCATGTACATGCGCAGGTTCGCCGGATACGTCGTGCCCCACGGGCCCCGCCATCCAAGGCGGTCGCCAGTCAGCCAATCCTTCTCGGGAACCTTGCCGTTGCTCGGGAAATATCCGGGCGTATGGCAATCGTTGCAGCCGCCGATTCTGACCAGGTAGTTGCCGCGCTCAAGCTGCGCCGAGCCACTGGTCTTTCCCTTGTCCGCTGCCTCTGCGATCCACGGTGCCGCGACAGCGACGGCGGCGAACATCAAGCGTGCTGCGTAAAGACCTATTTGCATGTTTCTCCCCTGCTACAGAGTTGATCGAAGCCGTGCTGCTTCAGCGGTCACGGCAATGCATGGGCGTCAGCCCGTTCTCAAGTGCCACGCCTTCGGTCGTGTGAATGTCTCGATGCCCTGAGTCCCCAGGGTCACCCCGATCCCCGAATGCCTCACCCCGGACCACGGCAGCCGCGGACTGACGCGGTCGCAGCAGTTCCAATACACCGAGCCCGAATGCACCTGTCCAAGAATTCGCCTGGCCCGCTTTTCGTCCCTGGTGTAAACGCCGGCGGTGAGCCCGTATTCGGTGTCGTTCATCAATGCGATCGCCTGCGCATCGTCGGCGACTTTCTGAATGCCGATGATCGGGCCGAAGCTCTCGTCCTTCATCAGCGACATGCGGTGATCGACATTGGAAAACACGGTGGGCTCGAACCAGTTGCCCTTGCCCTTCAGGCTGCCGCCACCGGCGAGAAGCGTCGCGCCCTTGCGCTTGGCATCGGCGACTTGTCGGCGCAAGACGTCGAGCTGCGGCCGGCGGGTGAGCGGCCCGATGTAGCTCGACTCGTCGAGCGGGTCGCCCACCTTGAAACCTTTGACCTCCGCCACGAACGCGTCGACAAAGGCTTCGTGAATCTTCTGATGAACATAGACACGCTCCACCGAGCAGCACGATTGGCCGGTGTTGTAGAAAGCCCCGTCGGCAATACCCGACGCAGCAGCCTTAACGTCGACGTCGTCGCACACATAGATGGGATCCTTTCCCCCAAGCTCGAGCTGGACCTTGGCCATTCGGCGGCCTGCCGCCGCGCCAACCTTGACCCCGGTGGCATACGAGCCGGTAAAGAAAACGCCGTCGACAGCTTGTCGCAGGAGCGCCGCGCCGACGGCGGGGCCGCCGACAACGGTAATGAAGACATCGGTCGGCACCCCCGCTTCGTAGAGCATTGCCGCAATGTGCAGTCCGGTCAGCGTTGCGTACTCCGAGGGCTTGTACAGGACTGCATTGCCCGCGATCAACGCGGGGATGAAAACGTTGCCGCCGACAAAGTAGGGATAGTTCCACGCCGAGATGTTCGCGATCACGCCAAGCGGCTTGTGGGAGACCCGCTCCTCGAGTTTTTGCTTGGCCTCGGCGTGGACCTTTCGTTCGCGCAAGGTCCGGGGTGCTTCGGCCAGAAAAAAATCGATGCGACCGAGCAATCCAGTGAGCTCGTTCCTGGACTGGCGAATCGGTTTGCCGACTTCGAGTGTCAGCGTGCGCGCGAGCGTGTCGTGCATCTCGGTGATGCGCTTTCGAAACGCGCGAACCGTGTCCAGGCGTTTTCTTATTGGCAGAGCCGCCCATGCGGGCTGCGCGGCACGGGCACGCGCGTACTTGGCGCGAACGGAACCGGCACTGTCCTCGGTGACCTCCGCGATCAGCGTGCGGTTGGCGGGATTGAGGATTTTCATGACGCTTTCGTGTGTACGTGGAAAGGGAAGCCGATCCAGGTGGCGGAAAAATACCGCGCCGCCATGCCGACATCGAGCATCGCGTCACATCGCTTCGGCAAAAAGGCGCTTGAAATCCTGGCGCGTGCACGGCCGCGGGTTGGTCTGATGGCAGATGTCATTGATCGCCACGTCGGCCAGCGCCTCGATGTCGGCCTCGGTGACCTGCCGCCTGCCGCGGTACGCGGACAGCGTCGCCGGTATCGCCAGATCGGCCTTGAGCTTCGCCAGCCACTCGATGAAGCCCTCGGCGCTGGCCTCCGGCAACGCACCCGGAACCGCGGCGCCGACCACGTGCGCCAGCTCTGCCATTTTCGCGATCGAGGAGGGCATGTTGAAGCGCATGACATGGTCGATCATGATGCCGTTGGCGAGGCCATGGTGCAGATCGGCAACGGTCGACAGCGCATGCGCGCAGGAGTGCACCGCGCCCAGGTCCTTCTGAAACGCGATCGCGCCCATCATCGAGCTCATCATCATGTCGGAGCGGGCGGCGATATTGTGCGGCTCGCGCACTGCCGTCCGCAGCGATCTGGCGGCGATGCGCGCTCCCTCCAACGCTATGCCGTCGCAAAGCGGATGGTAGGCGGGCGACAAATACGATTCGACATTGTGGGTCAACGCGTCCATGCCGGTCGCTGCGGTGATATGCGCTGGCAAATCCAGCGTGAGCTCGGGATCGGCGAATACCGCTTCGGCGAGCAGCTTCGGCGAAAAGATGATTTTCTTGATGTGCGTCGCGTCATCGGAGATCACGCTCGAGCGGCCGACTTCCGATCCGGTTCCCGCGGTGGTCGGCAGCGCGATGAAGTAGGGCAGCTCGCGCTCGATGGCGCGCACTTGCGGATGATCCCACGCGTATTCCAGCACTTCGCCCGGATGCACCGCCATCAGCGCGACGGCTTTGGCGACGTCGAGCGCGGCACCGCCGCCGAGACCGATCACCGCGTCGGCGCGATGTACCTTGTAGGCGGCGACGCCCTGATCGACCTGGCTGCGCACGGGATTACCCCAGATTTCGGAAAAGACGCCGACCTCGAGTCCCGGCAGGTCGGCGACGAAGCCCTTGAGCATCGGCAGCGGAGCGATGCCGCGGTCGGTGACGATGAGCGGGCGCTTGATGCCTTGCGCCTTCAGGTGCTCGGCAACGAGCCCGCGCGCACCGGCGCCGAAGTGTATGGTCGTGGGAAAGGCGAAGCGATGAATCATGACGGTCGTCCGAGAAAATGCGTCGCAGTGACGGGCGTCCCGAGCGCCGAGCTCAGGAATTTCCTTCGCCGATCTGCACAAAGCGCAGCTCGAGCACGTCGTTGGGCCACTGCGCGACGCTGATGTCCGGACGCATCACCCACGTCAGCGTGCGCCGGTAGAGCGGGATCATCGGCAGGTCCGCATTCATGACGCGAAGAGCCTGGCCGACCTGCTGATGGCGCTGCGCTGCGTCGGGCTCGACACGGATCGCGTCGATCAGTTTGTCGAGCGCCGGGTTGGAGTAGCGCCCGCCGTTGAAGGTACCGGTGCCGTCGGTCGAGTAACTGCGGAAGAGCCCGTTGAGCGACGGCCATGCGTCGAACAACGGCGACCAGCCGACCTCGTAAAAGCTCGTCGTTGCCTGCGTGAGTTTGGGAAAGAATGTCGCTGTCGGCCAGACCTGGGCGTTGGTCCGGATACCGACTTGCGCAAGCATGCCGGCGATCGCTTGACACACCGCGGTGCGAAAAGCGACGTTGACGCAGTCGAGCGTGACACTGAAGCCGTCGGGATATCCCGCCTCCTTGAGCAGCGCACGCGCCGCCGCGACGTCATACGGAAGGCGGCGATCGAGCTCCGGCACGTATCCCTCGACCAGGCGCGAGAAAAACGAGCCGGTCGCAATTGCCTGTCCGCGCAGAACCTTGCTGACGATGGCGTCGATGTCGATTGCCTGGTAGATGGCGCGCCGAACGCGCAGGTCCTTGAACGGGTTCCTGCCCTTGACGTCGCTGAACTGCAACTCGTCGCGGCTCTGGTCGAAGCCGAGATATTGCGTTCCGATGTCGGTGGTGTCGGCGAGCTTGAATCTTCCTTCCTGCTTCAGACGCGCGACGTCCTGGAAGGGGGGATCGATGACAAAGTCGACCTGTCCCGAAATCAACGCCGCCATCCGCGTCGCGTCGGACTGGATGACGACGTAGACCGCCTCGTCGACGTTGCCGCGCTTGCCCCACCATTCGGGATTGGCGGTCAGCACGGTGCGGCTATCGGATTCGTAGCTCTTCAGCCGATACGGTCCGGTGCCATTGGCGTTGCGAACGGCGTAGGTCTCCTGCCGCGCATTGTAGTTCTGCGGCTCGACGACGCCGTGCGCGGCGCACCAAGCCTTGCTCATGATTCCGACGTACACGAATTTTTCCGGCAACACGGCGTCGGGCGCCGTGAGCAGGAAGTCGACGGTCAGATCGTCGACCTTGCGCGCGGCCTGGACTCCACGCAGCTGGAAGCTGCGCTGCGAATTCTTGGTCAGCGCCCGCTCGATGGAAAACACGACGTCGTCCGCGGTGAACGGAGTTCCATCGTGGAACTTGACCCCGGGGCGGAGCTTGAAGCGCCAGCGTTTCGGTTCCACGTGCTGCCATGACACGGCGAGCGAGGGCTCGAGCGCGAAATTACGGTCCCGGCTCACCAGCGAGTCGTAGATCTGACTGATCACGCGCGAGTGGTATTGCAGCGCGAGCGCGTGCGGATCCATCGACTGCGGATCGAACGCGCTCGCCATGAGCAGCGTTTTTGCGGTAAGCGGGAACGCCGCCAGACACCCGGCAAGGAGCACGAGCGCGATCGTAAACGCGCACGCTTGCGTCCTGATTTGCGCCCTGTTAATCATCATGAAAGTGCGTGACGCTCGGATTCCTAACATCGTCATTCCCGCACAAGCGGGAATCCAGTGTCTTTGGACGAACGCTGCTGGGTCCCGCTTTCGCGGGGACGACCTTGGTTTTTTGAAAGATGTCACTCAATTCGGTCGCCTCGGTCGTTCGCCTATATGATCTCAAAGTAGCGCTTCAGCTCCCAATCCGTCACCGCATCCAGCCACTGCCGCCATTCCCACTCGCGGGTCGCGGCGAAGTGGTCGACGAAGTCGTCTCCGAACCAATCGCGGGCGAGCTTTGAGTTCCTGAAATTGCGCGTCGTCTCGATCAAGGTGCGCGGCGCGCGCGGAATGTTTTCGGCGCCCTGGTTGGTGCCGTGGATGGGCTTGGTGGTCAGCTTCAGATTCTTTTCGATGCCTGAGAGGCCCGCCGCGAGGACTGCCGCGGTCGCGAGATACGGGTTCATATCGGCGCCGGGGCAGCGCGTTTCCAATCGGGTGGATTTCGGCGATCCGGCGATAACGCGAAAGCTCGCGGTGCGGTTGTCGAGCCCCCACGTCGGCTTGACCGGCGCCCAGAATCCGTCGACCAGCCGCTTGTAGCTGTTGACCGTCGGCCAGTACATGGGAGCGAATTCCATCAGCCCCGCGACCTGCCCCGCAAGGTAGCTCTCGAACATCCGGCTCATGCTGTTTCTGCCCTTGGCATCGTAGAAGAGGTTCTTCTTGCCATCGGACATGCTCTGGTGAATATGGCCCGAGCAACCGGGGTACTGCGCGCTCCACTTGGCCATGAAGCTCGGCATGATGCCGAACCGCGAGCCGATCTCCTTCGCGCCGGTCTTGAACAGGATCGCGCGGTCGGCCGCCTCGAGCGCCTCGGAAAAGAGAATCGCCGCCTCGTAAACGCCGGGTCCCGTCTCGGTGTGCAGCCCTTCGATCGGAATGCCGAAGTCGCCCATTTCCACCATGAGCGCCTTGAAAAACTCCCGATTCTCGTTGGCACGCAACAGCGAGTAGCCGAACATGCCCGGGGTGATGGTCTGCGGACGCACGTAGCCTTTCTCGGCCCACGACTGCGGCGTCTCCGCGAAATTGAACCATTCGAACTCGATGCCGCACATCGGCAGGACCCCGAGCTTCTCGGCGCGCTTCAACACCCGCTTGAGCAACTGGCGGGGGCAGATCGAGAGCGGAACCTCCTTGCCGTTTTTCTGACTGATGAACTCGCCGAGAAAAAACGGCACATCGTCGTCCCAGGGAACGTTGCGGTAGGTGGACAGATCGATGCGCGCGACCGCGTCGGGAAAGCCTTTGTGCCAGCCGGTCAGCGTCGCGTTGTCGTAGCACTGATCGTTCATGTCCCAGCCGAATACGACGTCGCAAAAGCCGAATCCACCCTCGACGGCAGAAAAGAATTTGTCCTTGTGCAGGTATTTGCCGCGGAGCACCCCGTCGATGTCGGACACCGCCACCTTGACCCGGTTTCCAGGCGCGTTGCGGACGGCGTCGAGCACCTTCTGCGGTCCGATTTTTTGCGGCATGACCTTCTCCCCGTCGATCTTCGGTGTCGCGTAATCGCCTAGCGGAGATTGTAACCTGCGCCCGCGCGACAGGGCCGACGGGTGATGCAATGCGTGGCACAATGCCTGCATGAGGCAGGGTCGTGCTTCGTCGGGCATGCGCGATGCTCTTGCTTAAGCCCACGCACCGCAGTGCATTGGTTTCGCTGCATGCCGCCGTGCTGCTGTTCGGTTTCGCGGGGCTCTTCGGCAAATGGCTCGCGCTGTCGCCGGAGCTGATTGTGCTCGGCCGTACCATCGTTGCCAGCGCCGCGCTGGCGGCCTTGCTTCGCGTCTTGCGTGAACCGTCCGGTGGCTTCGAGTGGAGGCTCGCCGCGGGCGGGGCCGTCCTCGCGCTGCACTGGATCGCCTTCTTTCGCGCGGTGCAGATGTCGAGCGTCGCCGTCGGCCTGCTCGGCTTCGCCAGCTTTCCGTTATTCGTGCTGATCGCCGAAGCGACGTTTTTGCGACGCAGGCTTCACGTCGCGGACTGGGTCACCGTCACCCTGGTCACCGCCGGCCTGTTGTTGCTGGTGCCCGAGTTCCGGATCGAGAACCGGGTCGTGCAGGGATTGATCTGGGGAGTTCTCTCCGGGCTCATGTTCGCGCTGCTCGCGGTCGGCAACCGCGCTTTGGCATCGCGGCGATCGGCGACCGGGATCGCGCTATGGCAAAACGCGTGCGCCGCGGCCTGCCTGTTGCCGGGTTTTGCGCTGGATCCTGTGCTGCCAAGCCTCCGCGACATCGCGCTCTTGATCGTGCTCGGCGTCGTCTGCACCGCGCTCGCGCACACCTTGTTCATCCGCAGCATGCGCGTCTTGTCGGCGCATACGGCCAGCGTTGTGACGGCATTGGAGCCGGTCTACGGGATTGCGCTGGCGTTTGCGTTGTTGGGCGAGACGCCGGGATGGCGTACCTTGATCGGGGCGGCGCTGATCGTCGGCGCGGCATTGCGCGCGACGTCGCGCGCGAGTCTGGTCCACGAGAGGGTCGATGGGCCGGATCGGTGAGCATGGCGCGGGCGGCAACGCTTCCTGTAGCATCGACCCTTCTACATTGCGACGATCGATATGACACTGCACATAGGCATGGTAGGACTGGGGCGGATGGGCGCAAACATGGCGAAGCGCCTGGCGCGGGGCGGCGTGGCCGTGATCGGCTTCGACCCCGACTCCAATGCGCGGGCGGCGTTCGCCGCTGTCGCCGGCTGCCAGAGCGCGGACAGTCTCGAGGCGATGGTCCACGCATTGCCGCCGCTGCGGGTTGTCTGGGTGATGGTCCCTTCCGGCCACCCCACCGAGGTCACTATCGCCGAGCTGGCGCCGCGCCTGCACGCCGAGGACGTGATCGTCGACGGCGGCAACTCGTTCTACAAGGATTCGGTACGGCGCGCGGTCGACCTCGCCAGTTACGGCGTGCGTTTCGTCGATTGCGGCGTGTCGGGCGGCGTGTGGGGACTGGAAAACGGTTACGGTCTGATGTTCGGCGGCTCGCCGGCCGCGGCGCGCGAGATCGAGCCCTTCGCGAGGCTTCTCGCACCGACCGCCGATAGCGGCTGGCTGCATTGCGGTCCCAGCGGCTCGGGCCACTTCGTAAAGATGATTCACAACGGCGTCGAGTACGGAATGATGCAGGCGATCGCCGAGGGCGTGGCGCTGCTCAAGGGTAAGCAAGAGTTCGAACTCGACGTCGCCGCGATCGCCGAGATGTGGCGGCACGGCGGCGTGGTGCGCTCGTGGCTGCTCGACCTTACGGCGGAGTTTTTGCGCGCGGACGCCGAGCTGGCCGATGTCGCTCCTATCGTCGCCGATTCGGGCGAGGGGCGCTGGACTGCGCTCGAGGCGATCGAGCTGGGCGTTCCGGCGCCGGTGCTGTCACTGGCGCTGATCATGCGCTTCGCGAGCCAGGGCAAGGGCGATTACACGGACCGACTGCTCGCCATGATGCGCAACAGCTTCGGTGGCCACAAGATCGAGCACATCGCCGAGCCGAGCGGTAAAGCGGGTAAGGGGAAGTAGGGGGAAACAAGGCGAACAGGCGAAATCGTGATCGTCATCATCATGGGCGTTTCCGGCTGCGGCAAGACCACCGTTGGCCAGGCGCTGGCGAACCGGCTTGGCTGGCCGTTTTTTGACGCCGACGATTTCCATCCACCGACAAATGTCGCCAAGATGGCCACGGGAATTGCGCTGACCGACGAGGATCGCGCGCCTTGGCTCGACCGTCTAGTCGCGGAGATGCGGGCGCTGGCCCGAAAGGGAAGCCACGCGGTGCTTGCGTGCTCGGCGCTGAAGGAATCGTACCGGCAACGCATTGCACGAGGCTTGCAAGAACCGGGGCCGGAGGGAGAGGCGGGCGCTGAATTTCGCATCGTCTACCTCAAGGGCGACGCGAAGACCATCGAATCCAGACTCGCGCTGCGCAGCGGCCATTACATGCCGCCCTCGCTGCTGGCCAGTCAATTCGCGGCGCTGGAGGAGCCCGACGACGCGATGGTGATCGACATCCGGCAGACGACCGAAGCGCAAGCTGCGCAAATCGCGGCGGCGCTGCGCTCGACGGTATGAGCGAGCGGCGCAAGGCGAGGCCTGCAACCGAGGTCGCCCATCTCGGTCGCGATCCGCAAAAACATCTGGGCGCGATCAATACCCCTGTCTATCGCGCGTCGACCATGCTCTTCGAGCGCGTGGCCGATCTCGAGGCGGCCGAACGCGGCGAGTATCCCGGCATCAGCTACGGCCTTCATGGATTGCCGACCGTCACCGATCTGCAGAGTGCGGTGGCGACGCTCGAAGGCGGCTACGCCGCGCTCGCGGTGCCCTCGGGACTGGCGGCAATCACTCTCGCGCTGCTCGCGGTCACGAAAGCGGGCGACCATGTGCTGGTCACCGACTCCGTCTACGGTCCGACGCGCCGATTCTGCGACCGGCAGCTCACGCGTTTCGGGATAGACGTCAGTTACTACGATCCATTGATCGGCAGCGGCATCGAGCGGGAAATGCGACCGGCGACCAAGGTCGTGTTCGTCGAATCGCCCGGATCGCTGTCGTTCGAGATCCAGGACGTGCCCGCGATCGCGGCGGCTGCGCATGCCCGCGGTGCGCTGGTGCTGATCGACAACACCTGGGCGACGCCGCTGGGATTCGCGGCATTTGCCCACGGTGCCGACATCTCGCTGCAGGCCAGCACCAAATACCTGTGCGGACATTCGGATGTAATGAATGGGCTCATCGTTTGCAGCCAGGCGACCTACCCGACGCTGCACAGGCTGTGGACCGACATGGGCGTGTCCGCGAGCAGTGACGATTGTTTCCTAGCGCTGCGCGGCTTGCGCACGCTGGCGGTGCGGCTCGAGCAGCACACGCAGAGCGCGCTGGCGATCGCACAGTGGCTGCGACAGCGCGCGGAAGTCGCCGAAGTGATCTTCCCGGCGTTGCCCGGCGCGCGCGGGCACGACCTGTGGAAAAGGGATTTCACCGGGGCGTGCGGACTTTTCGGGCTTATTCTGCATCCGGTCGCCAAAGCGCGGGTCGACGCCATGCTGGACGGCCTCCGCCTGTTCAAGCTGGGATGGAGTTGGGGCGGCTTTGAAAGCCTGATCATTCCCGCGCATCCGGAACGCATTCGCACCGCGACGCGCTGGGAAGCAACGGGACCGTATCTGAGGCTGCATGTCGGCCTCGAGGATCCGCGGGATCTCATCGCCGATCTCGAGGCCGGCCTCGCGCGACTCGCGTCCTGAGCGAGCCGCGCGAATCGCGTGACGCACGAATCTCCAACATCGTCGTTCCCGCGAACGCGGTAGCGCCCACTACGCCGCGCCGATGCGTCCGTCACCCCTCGGTGCCGAGATAGACCGCCTGAACGCGCGGATCGGCCCGGACCGATGCGGGCGGTCCGTCGGCGATGATCCGG
>DASXBW010000123.1:0-1561 GCA_036491495.1 Casimicrobiaceae bacterium | reverse complement strand
TGAGGCGCGTGTCGGAAAACACCGACCTGGCCGGCCACTATATGACGTTGCCGGGCGATTTCAAAACGCGGCGTGGATCTTCGTGCCTTGCGAGCCGAGCGCTGTCCGGGGTTTGCGGTTCCTTCGGTGGGCGCGAACCGTGCGCTTGACACTCCTTGCTCGCTGGCTATAATCCATACCGTACGTTTAATGGGTACCTCTGGATGCTCCCTCACCCCAATCGCGCTCGTGGCGTTTATGCCAAAAAAGGCCCTTTTCTGCAACGCACGGCGGATGGTGCGAACCCATTGCCGGCGCGACTCACGCCGCGCCAGCGGCAAATCCTCGACTGGATTCGAGGCTTCCTGGAGGCTCGCGGGATGCCTCCAACGCGGGCCGAGATTGCCGCGGGACTGGGATTTTCCACTCCCAGTTCGGCGGAAGATCATTTGCAGGCGCTGGCGAAAAAGGGTGCGATCGAGCTCGTGCCCGGCGCCTCGCGAGGCCTGAGACTCAAGGATGTTCCCGGTGTGCCGGTGCAGGGTACGCTGCCCCTCGTCGGTCGCGTCGCGGCAGGCAGTCCAATCCTTGCGGCCGAGCATGTCGAAGCGCATCTCCGGGTCGATCCCGAACTCTTCGCTCCGCGGGCGGACTATCTCCTGCGCGTGCGCGGCACCAGCATGCAGGACGTCGGCATTCTTGACGGCGACCTGCTCGCGGTGCACCAGACGAGCGACGCGCATTCGGGGCAAATCGTGGTGGCGCGCTTGAATGACGAGGTGACGGTCAAGCGCTTCAAACGGCGTGGACGCGAGATCGTGCTTTTGCCCGAGAACGCGAAGTTCGCGCCGATCGTCGTCGACCCCAGAACGACCGCGTTCGCGATCGAAGGCATCACCGTCGGTCTGGTCCGTCACAACGAGAAATGGTGATTGATGCAACAAGAGGGCAATTAAGGGGAACTGAGGGCAACCAGGATGCGACACACCGACCGCGCAAAAATCGTCAACCTCGAGGATCTTCCGAACGTCGGCAAGGCGGTCGCCGCTGACTTGCGGGTGCTCGGGATTCGCGCTCCTGCTCAATTGAAGCGCAAGGATCCGTACGCGCTCTACGACGCTCTCAATCGGCGGACTGGCGTTCGACATGATCCATGTCTGCTCGATACCTTCATCGCCGCGGTGCGTTTCGTCGAAGGTGGCCTCGCGAAGCCGTGGTGGGCGTATACCCCCGAGCGCAAGCGCACGCTGGCGACGCATCCGCCCAAACGAAGTTCCGGTTCCTAGGCCGCGCTGAAGTCCGAGCGCGTCCTCGATCGCAGCGCGCTGTCGCACGTCTGAGTTTTTTCCACCCAACGAGGAGATGTTCCATGGTCCAAGCGATTCCCGCCGGCTACGCAGGCGTTACGCCGTATCTCATCGTGCGCGATGCTGCCCGCGCCATCGACTTCTACAAAAAAGCCTTCGGCGCGACCGAGCTGATGCGGTTCCCCGCGCCCGGAGGCAAGATCGGACACGCCGAGATCAAGATCGGCGACGGTGTAGTGATGCTCGCGGACGAATCGCCCGAGATGGGCCACAAC
>DASXBW010000122.1:0-101851 GCA_036491495.1 Casimicrobiaceae bacterium | reverse complement strand
GGGGGTTGTTTCCATGGACTTACGCAAGCTGAAAACATTGATCGAGCTCGTCGAGAGCTCAGGCATAGCAGAGCTCGAAGTCTCGGAGGGTGAAGAGCGGGTGCGGATTACCCGTTCAATGCCCACCGCGCATCAGGGGCTGGCGCGCGACACCGGTAGTCCCGGCGGGGCCGGGGGAGTTTCGATGGGCGAGGTTTCCGCGGCTCAGCAGGCGGCGACGCCTGCCGCCGAAGGCCATGTCGTGAAAGCGCCGATGGTAGGAACCTTTTATCGGGCCGCAGCCCCCGGGTCCGCATCCTTCGTCGAAGTCGGCGATGCCGTTCAGCCAGGCGATCCCTTGTGCATCATCGAAGCGATGAAGCTGATGAACGAGATAGAGGCTGATCAAGCGGGGATCGTCAAGGCGATCCTGGTCGAAAACGGCCAAGCGGTCGAGTACGGGCAGCCTCTGGTTATTATCGGTGACGCATGATGCAAACCGTCGCCGGGCATCCTATCGCTGGCGTGAGCTTTTGGTCGACTTGAGGCCCTGGTGCCCGCCAAAATAGCCGGTCAGTTATTCGACAAGGTATTGATCGCCAATCGCGGCGAAATTGCTTTGCGCATCCAGCGAGCCTGCCGCGAGCTCGGCATCAAGACGGTCGTCGTCCATTCGGAGGCCGACGCGGAAGCAAAGTACGTGCGTCTCGCCGACGAGTCAGTGTGTATCGGCCCGCCGCCTTCGGACCAGAGCTATCTCAATATCCCGGCGATCATCAGCGCGGCCGAAGTCACCGACGCGCAGGCCATCCATCCAGGCTACGGATTCCTTGCCGAGAACGCCGACTTCGCGGAGAAGGTCGAAAAAAGCGGCTTCGTTTTCATCGGACCGCGTCCGGATACCATCCGCCTGATGGGCGACAAGGTCAGCGCCAAGGTAGCGATGACCAAGGCTGGCGTGCCGTGCGTTCCCGGCTCCGCGGGAGCGTTGCCCGACGACCCCAAGGAGATCATCAAGAGCGCCCGGGCGGTCAAATATCCGGTGATCATCAAAGCGGCGGGCGGCGGCGGCGGGCGCGGCATGCGCGTCGTTCACACCGAAGCCGCCCTGCTCTCCGCGGTCAGCCTGACGCGTGCCGAAGCAGGGGCAGCGTTCGGCAATGCGACCGTCTACATCGAGAAATTTCTCGACAAGCCTCGCCACATCGAGATTCAGGTGCTCGCGGACGAGTACAAGAACGCGGTCTATCTTTTCGAGCGCGACTGCTCGATGCAGCGGCGTCATCAGAAGATCATCGAGGAGGCCCCAGCGCCGGGTGTTCCTCTTCGCGCGCTGACCCGGATCGGCGAGCGCTGCGCCGACGCATGCCGCAAGATAAACTACCGCGGCGCGGGAACGTTCGAGTTTCTGTACCAGGACGACGAGTTTTTTTTCATCGAGATGAATACGCGGGTACAGGTGGAGCACCCGGTAACGGAGATGATTACCGGGATCGACATTGTCCAGCAGCAGATTCGCGTCGCGGCGGGGCAGCGACTCGCTTTTCGACAGCGCGACGTGGTGCGGCGCGGGCACGCGCTCGAATGCCGGATCAACGCCGAGGACCCCGACACTTTCGTGCCCTCTCCGGGGCGAATCACGTCCTATCACGCGCCCGGCGGGCCTGGGATTCGGGTCGATTCCCACATTTATCATAACTATTTTGTTCCACCGAATTACGACTCGCTGATCGGCAAGGTCATCGCGTACGGGGACACGCGGGAGCAGGCGATCTCCCGCATGCGCATCGCGCTGTCGGAGATGGTCATCGAGGGCATCAAGACCAACATCCCGCTGCATCAGGAGCTGTTGCACGATGAGTCGTTCCTGCGCGGAGGAACGACGATCCACTATCTCGAGCAGAGGATGGCCAAGCGCAAGGCAGATCGCCTCAAGTAGTGGGCCACTAGGCGGCAATGTCCTTTCTCGCGCTGGAGTTTGACGCGAACGGCGCCGATGCCGAGCGATGGGCGGATGCGCTGCTGCACGCCGGCGCGCTGGCGGTCGACACCTCGGACCGACATGTGGGATCGGACCGGGAGATCGCGCGTTACGCCGAGCCGAATCTAACCCCCGCCCCCGCTACCGCCGATCTCTGGCCGGTGTGCCGCCTGTCGGCGCTGTTCGGGAAAGACGCCGACCCCGGCAATGCCCTGGCTCGGATAAGCGCCGCCCTGGGTGCGGCGGTGCCCGCGTACACCATCGCAGCGATCGCCGACGACGACTGGGTGCGCAACACTCAGCAGCAGTTCCAGCCGATTTGCGCGGCGCCCGACTTGTGGATCGTGCCCAGTTGGTGCGAGCCCGTCGACGCGGAGGGGATCAATTTAAGACTCGATCCCGGCCTGGCATTCGGCACCGGAAGCCATCCCACGACGCGCATGTGCCTGCGATGGCTGGCGCTACATCTCTCCGCCGGCGCGACAGTGCTGGATTACGGTTGCGGGTCCGGCATTCTCGCTATCGCTGCCGCGAAGCTGGGTGCGGGTGCCGTCGACGGCATCGACGTCGATACGCAGGCCATCATCGCCAGTCGCAACAACGCGAAACGGAACAATGTTATCGCGCGGTTCGATCTGGCTGAAGCGTTCAAGGCAACCACGTACGATGTCGTGGTCGCGAACATCCTGGCCAACCCGCTGCAACTGCTTGCGCCGCTGCTTGCCACGCGTGTACGGGCACGCGGGCACGTCGTTCTGTCGGGGATACTGGAGCCGCAGGCAGCCGCGGTGATCGCCGCCTACGAGCGATGGTTTACTATCGACGTCTGGAACAGCGAAGAAGGGTGGGTGGCGCTCGCGGGCAGCCGAAAAAACGATGGCTGAAGAAAAGTTTACCCGCTGTCCCGGCTGCAACACGATTTTCCGGGTCACTGCGCCACAGCTCGCGCTGCGCGCCGGACAGGTGAGGTGCGGTCACTGCCATACGGTCTTTAATGGCGTTGCGTCGCTGGTATCGCTTGCGCCGCAGCAGCGTCCGCAGCGCAGCGAGCCCGATTACGACGACCCTGCGCTGGGACCGCCAACCGTTACGCTGCGTAGCGCGCAAGCCCTCGAGCCCGCTCCGGAGCCCGATGTCGACGAGCGGGTCGAACCGGCCATCGTCGCGCCGATCCGCAGGGAAGGCGCCGTCGAAGACACCGAAAACGACTATGCGTCCCGTTTTTCGTGGCAGGAACAGCGGGAGCGGCGCCGGGTGCCGAGCTGGATCTTCGGCATGTCGGTTCCGGTGCTGGTTTTGCTTTTCGCGGGGCAGGCGCTGTTTCATTTTCGTGACGCGATCGCCGCGCATTGGCCGAAGACCAAGCCCATGTTGATCAAATTGTGCGCGGCGGCAGGGTGCCAGGTGCGCGCCCTACAGGATGTGGCGGGGCTTTCGATCGAGGCGTCGGAGCTTCAGGCAGACCCCGCACACAAGGGGCTGTTGATCCTTTCGGCGACCGTACGCAATCGCGCTCCCTACCCGCTGGCGTATCCCTACATCGAGCTGACGCTGTCCGACACGCAGGATCAGCCGGTAGTGCGGCGTGCATTTGCGCCTGGCGAATACATTAGCGGTGCCGCCGACGCGGAGACCGGCATCGCCGGCAACACGGAACTGCAGGTCAAGCTGTTCATCGATGCCAGTGCGACGACACAGGCCGGCTACCAGGTTTATCTGTTCTATCCTTGAACCCACGGCAGCCCGGCCTTGCGCCACCCGCCGAGCTTGCCGCGCTGTCCGTGCGTATCTTTGTCGCCCTCGAATCCTTCGAGAACGTTGAACGCTTTCGAGTAGCCTGCGGCCGCGGCAACGCGAGCCGCGCTGTCGGAACGCTGTCCGCTGCGGCAAAGGAAGAATACCGGCGCTTCGGGATCGGGGGCCTTGACTCTAAGCTCGGGAAGAAATTCCGGGTTGCGCCGGCCGTCGGGGTATGCGTTCCACTCCAGAAGCGAGCTTTCGGGAACGTGGCCGACGTAATCCCATTCTGGACGCGTGCGAACGTCGATTAATCGCGCGTTCGGGATCGCCTTGATAACGGCATAAGCATCGCTCGGTGAGACGGCACCGAAATAGGGCAGGCGGTCCTTCTGGGCACGTTCATGCGCTGCAGCAAAGATGCGTTCTACCTGGACGTCCATCACCGCTTCCCTCCTCATGACGCAGTGCCCGCCCGGCGGGGCATTTCCGGGTAAGCCCAGCCGCAGCGCACCGCCCGAGTATGTTAGAGGTCCAAGTTTAGACCTGGTTGCATGAGGCCGAACAGGCACCAATGGTCTTTGCTGCACCACCGCGAAGCAGGACCCCCGGCGACCGCCCGTTTACGGTGCGGATCCGCGCCTAGAGCGGTGTCAAGACCGCGACCGCCCCCGTGCCAGCGACGCTGGCTTATGGCATAGTTTCTGCTTTTCGTTGCTCTGCAAAAAACGCGTCTGCCGCACTGGTTTTGCGCCCGTTTTCACATTCATTTCCACGCACCAACAGGAGAAACGCATGGCTGCTGCACCCGCCGATGTTCTCAAGACGCTCAAGGACAAGGAGGTCAAGTTCGTCGACCTTCGCTTCACCGACACGCGCGGCAAGGAGCAACACGTTCAGGTCCCGGCGAAGGTGTTTACGCAAGACAAGTTCGACAACGGCCACGCCTTCGACGGTTCGTCGATCGCCGGATGGAAGGGCATTGAGGATTCGGACATGGTCTTGATGCCCGATGCGGACTCGGCGCGGATCGACCCGTTCACCGACGAGACGACGCTCAACATCACCTGCGACGTGGTGCAACCGCCGGACGGCAAGGGCTACGACCGCGACCCGCGCTCGCTCGCCAAGCGCGCGGAGGCGTATCTCAAGTCGACGGGACTTGGTGACACTGCGTACTTCGGGCCCGAGCCCGAGTTCTTCATTTTCGATTCTGTTACTTGGAGCGTCGACATGTCCGGCTGCTCGGTGAAGATCGAATCGGAAGAGGCTCCCTGGTCGACCGGCAAGGAATACGAAGGTGGCAACATGGCGCATCGCGCGCCGGTCAAGGGTGGCTACTTTCCAGTGCCGCCGATCGATTCGCTGCAGGACATTCGCAACGCGATATCGCTCGCGCTCGAAGAGCAGGGCGTGGAGGTCGAGGTCTTCCACCACGAAGTCGCCGCGGCCGGCCAGAACGAGATCGGCACCAAGTTCAACAGCTTGGTCAAACGAGCCGACTGGATGCAGATTCTGAAATACACCGTGCATATGGTTGCGCATTCCTACGGCAAGACCGCGACCTTCATGCCCAAGCCGATCGTCGGCGATAACGGGTCGGGCATGCACGTCCACCAGTCGGTATGGAAGGGCGGTCAGAACCTTTTCGCGGGCGACGGTTACGCCGGCCTGTCTGAATTCGCGCTGTTCTACATCGGCGGCGTGATCAAGCATACCAAGGCGTTGAACGCCATCACCAATCCGGGCACCAACTCCTACAAGCGCCTGGTGCCGGGCTTCGAAGCGCCGATCAATCTGGCGTATTCGTCGCGCAACCGCTCGGCGGCGTGCCGCATTCCCTACGTCAGCAGCCCCAAGGGCCGGCGCGTCGAAGTGCGGTTTCCGGATCCGACCACCAATCCGTACCTCTGCTTTGCCGCGCTGCTGATGGCTGGTCTTGATGGCGTGCAGAACAAGATCCACCCAGGCGATCCCATCGACAAGAACCTGTATGACTTGCCGCCTGAAGTCGCCGCCAAGGTTCCGCATCCGTGCGCGTCGCTCGACGAAGCTCTCGACAATCTTGAGAAGGACCACGAATTTCTGACTCGCGGCGGGGTTTTCTCGGACGACATGCTCGAAGCTTATATCGCGCTCAAGATGGAAGAGGTCACACGGTTTCGCATGACGACGCATCCGGTCGAATTCGACATGTATTACAGCCTGTAGTCGATTCAAATCGAGCCAATGAGGGCGGATCGCCCCGAGCCGCCCTGTTTGCTCCCGGAGCCGTGCTTGCCCGGCTCGCCTTTTGATACACTGGCGCGCTATGGTTCTCCCTCGAGCCCACCGCGCCTTCATCCAGTGCGCGCATGCCATTTGCTGGTGCACAGCGCTCATGCTCGCGCCGAGTGCCTCGGCCGACATCTGCAAATACGTCGACTCCGAAGGCAATATGCATTACACCAATGTCGCGCCCGAGAAGGGTTGGAAGAAGCTCTCCTGCGGAGTGGGCGACGAGACACGCGGCGACCGCTCAGCCAAAGGCTCGCCGACGCCGACCGGATTTCCCAGGGTCGACGCGGATACGCAACGCGGGCGGGATGGGCTGAGACGCAAGGTTCTGTCCGATGAGCTAGACACCGAGGAAAAGCTGCTCGTCGAGGCGCGCGCCGCCTACGGCGACGGCGGGCCGCCGCCGTTGCCCGACGAGCAGAAGGATGCCCAGAAATACGCCAACCGGCTCGCCAAATTGAGGCAGGCGGTCAGCCTTCACGAGAAGAATATCGAGGCATTGCGCAAGGAGCTGGCGGCGCTGAAGTAAGACCTCGAAGCTCGCGGCCACAATCCTCACAGTTCGGTTCAGGAAGTGAGCGGGAAGCGGATGGCGAGTTGGATGTAAGCCTTCGACTCCCGGCGCGGGCGCAAGCCGTCCGGGCGCGGAACTTGCTACTATCATCGCACCGCTTCGGTGGCACGCGATGTTCCAAACGCACCTTTCCACCGTCGAAACGAATTCCGCCGCGTATCCGGGCCTGGAACTGCTTGCCACCGCGGTCATATTGCTGACCGACGAGCTCAACGTCTCCTATGCGAATCCGGCCGCCGAGAACCTGTTCGAGCTCTCCAGGCGCCAGCTGGTCGGACATTCCTCAGGATCCGTGTTTGGTGAAGCGCCGGCGCTTTTTCAAGCCATCGACAAAGCGCTTGCGAGCGGCGCCTCCTACACCGAGCAGGAGCTCGAGCTCTGCGTCGCCGGCAAGCTCAAGCTGCATCTTTCCTGCACGGTATCGGTGGTCGATACCCCCGGCGCCATGATGATCCTGGAATTTCGACACATCGACCAGCAGCTCAAGATCGCGCGCGAGGAGCGCCTGCTCGAGCAGCAACAGGCCAATCGGGACTTGATACGCAGCCTCGCGCACGAGATCAAGAATCCATTGGGCGGCATTCGCGGCGCCGCGCAGCTGCTCGAGCACGAGCTCGATCGTCCGCCGCTGATCGAATACACGCAGGTGATCATCGGCGAGGCGGACCGTCTGCAAACGCTGGTCGATCGGCTTCTCACGCCGCACCGGCTGCCGAAATTCCGGCGAACGAACATCCACGAGCTTCTGGTGCGCGTCGGCAGCGTTCTGCAGGCCGAGTTCCCGCAGATTCTCATTCATTCCGATTTCGACATCAGCCTGCCGGAGTTCGAGGCCGATCCTGAACAGCTCACGCAAGCGCTTTTCAACATTGTCAGAAATGCTGCCCAGGCGCTGCAAGGCATCTCGGGAGTGCGCGAAATCCGCCTCAGGACGCGCGTGGCTCGCGGCATTACGCTGGCCAAGCGCCGGCATCGGTTAGCGCTCGCCCTTTCGGTCGAGGACAATGGGCCCGGCGTTCCGGAGGCAATTCGCGACAAGATTTTCTTTCCACTGGTGTCGGGGCGCGAGGGCGGCAGCGGCCTGGGCCTCACTATTGCGCAGACGTTTATCGCGCAACACAACGGCGCAATCGAATGCGAGAGCGTTCCCGGCCATACGGTTTTCACGGTGCTGCTGCCGCTGGAATTCAACCGGCCAGGCTCCTAAATTCCGGGTATAAGCATGCATGCGTATGACGATCGCGATTTTTTCCAGGATGAGGCGATGAACGCGGTCTGGGTCGTCGACGACGACCGTTCGATTCGCTGGGTGCTCGAAAAAGCGCTCGCGCGCGAAGGCATCGCTCACAAGTCATTTGCGTCGGTCTACGAAGTCACCCAGGCGTTGCAGCATGGCGAACCTCAGGTGATCGTGACCGATATCCGCATGCCCGGCGAATCGGGGCTCGTCTTGCTCGGCAAACTGAAGGAGAGCCATCCCACTGTTCGCGTGATCATCATGACCGCGTATTCCGATCTCGACAGCGCGGTGGCGGCGTTTCAGGGAGGAGCGTTCGAATATCTCCCAAAGCCATTCGATATCGATCACGCCCTGGCGCTGATTCGTCGCGCCAGCGCCGAGGTGCCGGCGCCGTCCCCGGTAGCTCCCTCCGCGATGGCCACTCCGGAGATGCTCGGGCAGGCGCCGGCAATGCAGGAGGTGTTTCGGGCTATCGGGCGCCTGTCGCAATCGCACGTCACCGTATTGATTACCGGCGAATCCGGCACCGGCAAGGAACTGGTCGCGCGTGCTCTGCACCGGCACAGCGTGCGTGCGGCGCAGCCGTTCGTGGCCATCAACACCGCGGCGATACCGAAGGACCTCTTGGAATCGGAGCTGTTCGGCCATGAACGCGGTGCGTTCACCGGTGCGCAGAGCTCACGCCGCGGACGCTTCGAGCAGGCCGACGGCGGGACGCTTTTCCTCGACGAAATTGGCGACATGCCGCCCGATCTGCAGGTACGGCTTCTTCGCGTGCTTGCTGACGGCGAATACTATCGTGTCGGCGGCCACGCGCCGCTGCGCTCCAACGTTCGCATCATCGCCGCCACGCACCAGAATCTGGAGGAACGCGTTCAGCAGGGCATGTTCCGCGAAGATCTGCTGCATCGGCTGAATGTTGTCAGACTGCGCTTGCCGCCGCTGCGCGAGCGCGGCGAGGATATCGCGCCGCTGACCCGCCATTTTCTTCTCAAGAGCGCGCGTGACCTCGCGGTCGAGCCGAAGCAGCTTTCCGACGCCGCGCTCAAGGTGTTATCGGGGTTTGCGTTTCCCGGCAACGTCCGTCAACTCGAGAACATCTGCCATTGGTTGACTGTGATGGGCCCGGGCCAACGCATCGAGGCGGCGGACCTGCCTCCGGAGCTGCGTGCCGGAGGCGCGAGCGGAGCCCGCGACGAAGAAAGCGATTGGCAGCAGGCACTCGACCGCGAGCTCGCTCGGGCGCTCGCACGCGGGGAGCGCGCGGTCGGCGACCGGCTGGAAAAGGAGTTCGAGCGCACGCTCATCCTGCGCGCCCTCGCGCATACCGCGGGCCATCGCATGGAGGCCGCGCAGTGGCTCGGTTGGGGCCGCAACACGCTCACGCGCAAGATCCAGGAGCTCAAGCTCGACACCGGCAAGCATTGAGCCTCGCGGCATTGCGCAACGCGCGCTGCAACTCACCGCTTCCGCGGTGTACGCTGTGGATATGCTCCTGCGAAACTCGAACCTATTGGGGGTAGGTACCCTTGGGCGGAGCGGCGACAGTTTGACTGGTGTTGCTCGGTGCGGCGGCGATCGGAACCGGCGGACGGCCGACGGGGTTGGTTCTGGCCGGTGGCGTCTTGGGATACCCGGCGTCGGTCAACATGCCCTGCCACTTCCCCTCGCTGAAGCCGGCTGCGTACTGATCGCCGACCTGAATCGTCGGCGCGTCCAGACTGCCGGTGAGCTTCTTCAGCCGTTCGGCGCCGTCGCCCTGGCTGACGTCGATTATCGTATGCGGCACCCCGCGTTTGTTGATCAAACCCTGCGCGGAGTCGCAGATCACCCCGCAGGCAAAGGTATAAAGCGTCACCGGATATCGTTCCTGCGCCTGCGCGGTGGCAAACGACAGATCGCTGGTTTCGATGCTGTTGCCGCCGATCCGCTTGGCTTGTGCATCCTTGGCTCCGGGCGGCGGCGGCTTGTCCGAGTACACGACGCGGCCGTCGACGTCGATATAGCGATACACCTGCTGCACCTGTGCTGCGGCGAGGCCGGAAATCAGGAGCAGCAGGGCAAATGCGGTCAGGGAACGCGCGGGAATGGATGCGGTGATCATCTCGCCCTCCTCGGCGGTATTATGACGCCAACATACCATTATGCCGTAACAAGGCGTCAATTTGGGGGCCCCGGCCGCGAAATGCGATAAACGACTCCAGCGCGGGCCGGCTTCCCCCGCGGGCGAGCACCTCGTCCCGGAACCGCCCACCCGCTGCTGGCGACAGTACACCCTGCTCCTCGAACAAGCTGTAGGCGTCAGCTGAAAGCACCTCGGCCCACTTGTAGCTGTAATAGCCCGCGGCGTAACCGCCGGCGAAAATGTGGCTGAACCCGTGCGGGAGGCCCCGGTCCTCCGCTGGCCGCGGCACAACCGCGACTTCGTCCCGTATCGTCCGTACCAGCTCGAGCACGGACCCGGCGTTGGCATCGAAATCATGGTGCAGGTGCATATCGAATAGCGCCATTTCGAGCTGGCGCACGGTCTGCATGCCGCTCTGGAAATTCCTGGCTGCGAGCATTTTGTCGAACAGGGGGCGTGGCAGTGGCAGGCCGGTGTCGTCGTGCGCGCTCATGTGCTTGAGCACCTCCCACTCCCAGCAGTAGTTTTCCATGAATTGGCTCGGCAGCTCGACCGCGTCCCATTCCACCCCTTCGAGCCCCGAGACTCCCGCCACGTCGACCTGCGTCAGCAGCAGATTGAGACCATGTCCAAACTCATGAAACAGCGTCGTCACCTCGTCGTGCGTAAACAGCGCAGGCCTGTCGTTGACCGGCGCGGATAAGTTGCAGGTGAGATAGGCGACCGGATGGTGCGGCGTCGCGCCACTGCGCCGGCGATTGATCGCGTCGTCCATCCACGCACCGCCGCGCTTGGCCGCCCGTGCGTACAGATCCAGGTAGAACTGGCCCACTACCGTGCCTTCGCGGTCGAGGACATCGAAAAACCGCACGCTCGGATGCCAGACCGACGCGCTCGACGCGCGTATCGTGATGCCGAAGATCGCCTCGACCACGCGAAACATGCCGGCGAGCACCCGGTCCTCCGGAAAGTATGCTTTTACCTCTTGGTCAGAGAAGCTGTAGCGCTCCTGGCGCAGCTTTTCCGAGGCATAAGGTATGTCCCATGCCGCAAGCTCGGACAGGCCGAGCCGGTCGCGCGCGAATGCGCGCAGCTCGGCCATGTCGCGCTCGGCAAAAGGCTTCGCTCTGGCGCCGAGATCACGCAGGAAAGCAAGCACCTCAGCCGGGTCGCGTGCCATTTTGGGTACCAGGGACACCTCGGCATAGCTTTTGTAGCCTAAAAGCGCTGCGCTTTCCCGACGAAGCGCCACGATGCGGTCGATCAGCGCGCTGTTATCCCAATCGGCCTTGCCAAACTCGCTCGCCCGCGTCGCGTACGCGCGGTACAAGGTTTCCCGCAGGCTGCGGTCGTCCGCGTATTGCATGACCGGTTGGTAGCAAGGCGCGCGCAAGGTCAGCTTCCAGCCCGGCTTTTTGTCCTCTTCCGCAGCCTTCTTCGCAGTCTCCTGAACATCGGCCGGAATACCGGAGAGCTTCGCGGCGTCGTCGATGAACAGGCCATAGTCGTTGGTCGCGTCGAGCACGTTGTCCTCGAACCGCGAAGACAGTTGCGAAAGCTCCTCTTCGATCGCCTTGAACCGCGCCTTCCTGTCAACGGGTAATTCGGCGCCCGAAAGACGGAAGTCGCGCAAGGTGTTCTCGATCAGCCTCTTGCGCGCCGCATCGAGCGATGCGAAGTTCGGTGCGTCAGCCAGCGCGCGGTAGCGGCTGAAAAGTCGCTCGTCCTGTCCGAGCTCGGTGTGGAAAGACGCCACTTTCGGCAGGTTGGCGTTGTAGGCCTCGCGCAGCGCGGGGGTGTTGACCACGGCATTCAAGTGCGCGACCTGTCCCCAGGCGCGGCCAAGGCGGTCGAGCGTATCGGAGAGCGGCTGCACGAAGTTGTCCCAGCCGGGGGGCTCGGTGAGCGTGGCGACGCGGTCGATGGTCGCGCGCGCGTCGGCGATCAGGGCGTCCACCGCGGGGCCGACGTGCTCCGGTCCGATTTCCGCAAAACGCGGCAGGCCCGAGAAGTCGAGCAAGGGATTGGCGGTCAGCGGGTCGATGTTGGGGTTCATCGAGTCTCTCTCCGAGGCTCATTGCTGAGAAGCTGAGAGTCCAGGCGGGAGAGCTCCGCGGTGGTGCCCACGTTGGCCCAGCGGCCGATAAAGAGCTCGCCGCTTGCCCAGCCGCGTGCGATCCAGTCGCGATAGAGCGGAAGCATCTTGAGCTTTTTTCCGGAAGGCAGCTGCCGGAACAGCGACGTCCGGTACAACGCAATATTGCCGAAGGTCGTTCGCTGCGCGCCGTTGCTGCCGTTCAGCGTCAGGCGATCCCGGTTCAGCACGAAATCGCCGCCGGGGTGATACGCGGGATTGGGGACCATCACCATGTGCAGGTGCGGCGCCTGATCCGTGGCGGCCATGGCGCCGGCGCGCGCAGAGAGCGATGCATAGTCGAATTCGGTATGGATATCGCCACTGACGACCAGCACTATTCCGTCACCGAGCATAGGCAGCGCGGTGGCGATCCCGCCCGCAACTTCCAGCGGCTCGATTTCGCGCGAGTAGCGAATGCTCGCGCCGAATTTACGGCCGTCGCCGAGTGTCGTTTCAACGATGCCGCCGAGGTGGGCGACGTTGATCACGATCTCTCCGAATCCGGCCGAGACCAGGCGCTCGATCTGCCACACGACCAGTGGCTTGCCGCCCGCCATGAGCAGCGGCTTGGGGAGCTCGTCGGACAGCGGACGCATGCGCTCACCACGGCCTGCCGCGAGGATCATCGCTATCATGAGGGAGGTCAGGCGCTGTAACCGATGGCGGGCTGTCGCGCCTGGAGCTCGTCCAGCAGGCGCAGCAATGGCGACAGCTCGTCGTAGCGCGAGCTCGCTTTTCGCACGTAGCGCATGACGCGCGGCATTTCCTTGAGGTACGAGTCCTTGCCGTCACGATGGTAGAGGCGCGCGAAGATCCCGAGCACCTTGAGCTGTCTTTGCACGCCCATCCATTCGAAATCGCGCCAGAACACGCCGAAATCTTCGCCGACCGGAAGCTTGGCCGCCCGCGCGCGCTGCCAGTAACGCGCCGCCCAGTCGATCTGCAATGCCTCGTCCCACTCGACGTAAGCATCGCGCAGCAGGGACACCAGGTCGTAGGTGATCGGCCCGTACACCGCATCCTGAAAATCCAGCACGCCGGGGTTCGGGTCGGAGACCATCAGGTTGCGCGAATGGTAGTCGCGATGGACATACACCCGCGCCTGCGCAAGGTTGTTGTCGAGAATGCGCCGGAACACTTTGCCCAATGTGTCGCGCTGCGCCTTGTCGAGCGTTACCCCGACATGCCTTGCGATGTACCAGTCCGGAAACAGATCCAGCTCGCGGCGCAGCAGCGCCTCGTCGTATGGGGGAAGCATCCCTTGTCTGCTCGCGAGCTGCCAGCGGATCAGCGCCGCACAGGCATCGCCATAGAGCGCCGGCGCGGTGGTTTCGGTGAGCGCGGAAAGATAGGTTTGCGTGCCCAGGTCGCTCAATAAGAGGAAACCCTCGTCGAGCGCTTCGGCAAATACGGCGGGCGAATGCACTCCCGCGTCGGCCAGCATGCGTGCCACCGCGACGAAGGGGCGACAATCCTCGTTCGAGGGCGGAGCATCCATCGCGATCAGCGTCCGGACCGCCGCTCCGCCCGATGTCAGCGACTGCTCGTCGGAGAGCGTTATCCTGAAGTAGCTGCGGAAGCTCGCATCGGCCGATGCAGGCTCGATCGAGAGCATCGGCGACGGCAGGATGCCGCCGAGCCATGCGCACAGCGCGTCGAATCGCACATCGGACGTCATGCGGCGAGGGGCAAGGAAAAAGGGGCGGGCGAGACAGGTAGAATGAGCACATTTTAGCATCGGCTGACATCGTCTTCCTCATGGAATGCCGCGCTTCAACCGTCGGGTTGTCACTGTTGCTCCTGCAGAGTGTCGTCTACGCGCAGACTCCTTCAGCGGATACATCCGACGCGCCACCGCGGCTCAAGGTCGCGCCGATTCTGGTGCCGCCTCCGCCCAAGGCGCTCAAGCCCGGCCTCGGTTCGGACCGGGACGCCGTGTACCTTCGTGCGGATCTGCTCGAAGGAGAAAGTGAAAAATCGATCCAGGCTTCGGGCAAGGTCGAGCTGCGAACGCGCCGGCAGACGGTGCTCGCCGACTGGCTGCACTACGACCTGGTGACGGAGGAAGTCTGGGCCAAGGGCAATGTGCTGATGCGGCAAGGCGTCGATTGGATCACCGGCCCCGAGGCCAAGTTCAAGCGCGACGACGAAACCGGGTTTTTCCACCAGCCCGAATTCCACATTGGGGACAACGCGTCGCGAGGCGACGCCAAGGACTTGCTCTTTGTCGGCGAGAACCGCTACGAGCTCAAGGATTTTCGCTACACGACCTGCGTCGCCGGCAACGACGATTGGTACCTCACCTCGCGCGAGGTCGACCTGGATCGCTCGCGCCTGGTTGGAACAGCGCGCAACGCGAGCATCATCTTCAAGGGCGTGTCGATATTCTATTCACCGTATCTGGATTTTCCGCTGTCGAACGAGCGCAAATCCGGATTTCTGACGCCGGTCTTCGGCTCGACGAGCAGCCGCGGGCTCGAAATGTCGCTGCCGTATTATTTCAATCTCGCGCCGAATTACGATGCGACTCTGACACCGCGGGTGATGACGCGGCGCGGGCTGCAAATCAACGGACAGGCGCGATACCTTTTCCCCGACTTCGCGGGAGAGGCCGACGCCGAAGTGCTGCCCGACCGCGTTACCAGCACCAATCGCTACGCATTGTCCTGGAAACACAACCAGAATCTTGGTTTCCTGCCGGGGCTCGCGGGTTACGTCAACATGCAAAAGGTATCCGACGACGCCTACTTTACCGATCTCTCCGATCGTATTGTGGTGACCTCACAGTCGGAGCTGCCGCGGGAAGCTGGATTGGTGTACAACCGCGGGCCCTTTTCCTTGCTGACCCGGATCCAGAGGTTCCAGACGCTCCAGGATCCCGCGAATCCGATCACGCCGCCGTATTTTCGCGAGCCGCAACTGCTGATGACCATGAATCCCGTCGAATGGAACGGCCTTGATTTTCAGGCCAGCGGCGAGTTCGTGAAATTCCACCAATCTGCGCTCGTGACCGGGGACCGATCGGTACTGTACCCGAGCGTGACGTGGGCGCAGCGCGGCAACGCGTGGTTCGTCAACGCGCGCATTGGCCTGCACATGACGCACTACGATTTCGACGATGAGACGCTTCCCGAGCCGCATCTGAATCGGGTGGTCCCGATCGGCAGCGTCGACAGCGGCCTCGTGTTCGAGCGAGACGCGGATCTGTTCGGCAAGGCATTCACGCAGACGCTCGAGCCGCGCGCCTACTATGTCTACATTCCGTTTCGCCCGCAGGATCAGATACCGGCATTCGATACGGCGATCGACGAGTTTAATTTTTCGCAGCTCTTCACCGAAAACCGGTATCTCGGCAGCGATCGCGTCGGCGACGCGAATCAGCTGACGCTGGCCGCGGTCACGCGGCTCTCCGATCCGCAGACCGGCGAGGAGAGGATGCGCTTTGCGATCGGGCAGCGCTATTATTTTCAGGACCAGCGCGTGACGCTGACCGAGGCGCCGCGCACCGCCAACACCTCCGACCTGTTGCTGGCTGGGGAGGGGCGTTTGTCGGACGTGTGGTCGGCCGCCAGCACATTCCAATACAACCTTGATCATAAACAGACCGAGCGTCTCGACCTCGGCGTGCGCTGGCAGCCGAGCGCTGGACGTGTGCTCAACGCAAGCTACCGTTACATCCGCCAGCAGGTCGATCCGACTGGAAATACGTCCCAGTTGAAACAGGTCGATTTCTCTGGGCAATGGCCATTCCTGGACGGCTGGTCGGCGATCGGGCGCTGGAACTATTCGCTGGTCGACGGCAAGACCCTGGAGGGCGTAGCGGGGCTCGAGTACAATGGCGGGTGCTGGGCGTTTCGCATCGTCGGTCAGCGGTTGACGACGACGACGCAACAGGCGAGCAAGTCCGTGTTTGTGCAGTTCGAGCTGAATGGCCTCGCGCGCCTCGGCACCAACCCGATCGATGTCCTGAAGCGTAGCGTGCCCGGCTATCTGACCGTCACCGATCCGGCCTTGCGGCCCGCCGGCGCCACGGCGAGCGATTATTTTCCAGAGTTCTAGAAGGTAAATTATGGCATTTCGAAATTTCCTCAAGGCAGGATTTGCGCTGGCATCGGCCTGCGCGCTGGCGCAGCCGAGTGCACCGCCGCAAGGTGTCGTCAACGTGGACCGGGTGATCGCCGTGGTCAACGACGAGGCCATCACCCAATACGAACTCGACGACGCCAAACGTATCGTCTTGCAACAGCTCAAGCAGCAAAACGTGCAGCCGCCGGCGCAGGACGTTCTCGACAAGCAGGTACTCGAGCGCATGATGACCGAGCGTTCGCTGCTTCAGTTCGCCAAGGAAAACGGCATTAAAGTCGACGATACGATGATCGAGCGCGCGATCCTGCGTATCGCGCAGGAGAATAAGCTCTCCGCAGAGGATTTTCGCAAGGCGCTGGCGAAGGAGAACATCGACTATCCCCGGTATCGCGAGGACGTTCGCCACGAGCTCACGGTGCAGCGCCTGCGCGAACGCGAGGTGGACAGCAAGATCACGGTCAGCGACGCCGAAGTCGAGCAGTACCTGGCGACGCTCAAGAGTACCGGTGAGGCCGAATACAAGCTGGCGCATATTCTGGTGATGGTGCCCGAGCAGGCAAGCGCGGAGCAGATCGACGCGAAGAAGCGGCGCGCGGAAGACGCGCTGCGTGCGCTGAAGAGCGGGGCCGATTTCGCCCAGGTCGCGGCGGGATTTTCTGACGCGAGCGATGCGCTTGGCGGAGGCAATCTCGGCTGGCGCTCGGGCGCACGGCTGCCGACGGTCTTCGCCGACGAGGTCCGGGCAATGCAGGTTGGCCAGATTTCGGGGATAACGCGCAGTGCGGCCGGATTTCATATCGTCAAGCTGCTGGAAAAGCGCAGCCATAACGAGGCGATGGTGGTCGATCAGACGCACGCGCGGCACATCCTCGTCCGCGTCAACGAAATCGTTTCGGAGTCCGACGCCAAAGCCAAGATCGACCGTCTCAAGGACCGGATCGATGCGGGGGCGAAGTTCGAGGAATTGGCGAAGCTCAATTCCGAGGACACCACCTCTGCCAAAGGCGGTGACCTTGGCTGGCTCAATCCAGGCGACACCGTCCCGGAATTCGACGAGGCGATGAAAAAGCTGGAGCCGAATCAGATTTCCGGCCCGGTGCGTACGCCTTTTGGCTGGCACCTGATCGAGGTGCTCGAGCGGCGGCGGCAGGATATCACCGGCGCTCGCGAGCGTTCCGAGGCGCAGGTGGCAATCCGCCAGCGCAAGGCGGACGAGGCGTTTCAGGATTGGGTGCGTGAGATCCGCGACCGGGCCTACGTCGAGGTTCGCCTCGATGATCGCTAATACTTTTCGCCGCTCCGCACAACCGCGATGAACCTCGGCGAAGTCTTCGCCGAGCCGTTGGTCGGACTCGACGCCGAGGACCGCTCGCTGGAAGGGATTCAGACGCCTGCACGCGCACTCGGCGCGATCAAGGTCGGTGTCACCGCGCAGTTTCTCGAGCGCGCCGATGAGTATCACCGCAATTATCTGAACCTCGACTATTGGCGCTTCCTGCTGGAGCGGGCCTTCCAGGAGATCGGCGAGCTACGCGATCCGTCGTTGATCATCGATATTGGGTCGGGCTCTGGAAACTCGGTCATCCCGCTGGCCGACCGTTTCCCCGAGGCGAACATCGTCGCCACCGACATCAGTCCGCAGTTGCTCGCCATCCTGCGTGATTTTTTGAACAAGCGGGACGATGCGAAAAACAGCGAACGCGGCGAGGGGCGATTCGCGCTGGTCTGCGTCGATGCTGCCGACGCCAACTACCTTCCGGGCGTCGCCGATCTTGCCGTCGGAGCCGCAATCCTGCATCACATTCTCGATCCGGCCAAGGTGCTCGCGTCCTGTCATCGCGCACTCAAGCCCGGCGGCTGGGCGATTTTCTTCGAGCCATTCGAAGCCGGTAACACGATCGTGAGGATAGCCTACGAGCGCATTCTGGCTCTCGCTTCGGCGTCCGAAAAACAAACCGATGCGATGCGGCTCCTCCAACGCATGGTCGCCGATTACACGGTCCGCCAGCGCGCCAAGTCGGACCCGGTTTTTCTGGGACTCGACGACAAGTGGATGTTCACCCGTACTTACTTCGAGCGCATCCGGAACGAGCAGGGGTGGGCCGAGCTCGTGACTTATGCGCTTAATGTCTGCCCGACGATGCTGCGCAACCAGGCCGAGGTTCACCTCAAGCTTGGCGCGCAGTTGCCTCCTTCCGCGTTGCCGGATTGGGCATGGACCATCATCGACGAAACCGACGCGGCGATCTCCGACGATCTGCGGGAGGAATGGGGTCAGGAGGCCGCGGTAATGTTTCGCAAGGCGCTGTGAGCAACGAGCCAGGTGGCGCTGTGAGCAGCGAGCCAGGTCTCGTTCGCGAAGCGAATGCCACACTAGCGCTTCGGCGAGGATTCCTCGGGCGGATGCACGGCGCGAAACATGCCGAGCAGCAAGAGGTCGTAGACGATTTTCAGAACGCCGCCGATAATCAGCGGCCAACCGAAAGTCGAAACCTGCAGCAGGTATCCTGCCGCCAGCGGGCTGATCGACGACGCCAGGCTGCGTGGAACGGACGTGATGCTGGCAGCCGCCGCGCGCTCGGATGGCGACACCACTGCCATGACGTACGAGCTTCGGGTCGGCACATCCATCTGCGACAGCGCGCTGCGAACGAGTAGCAGTGCTATCACCCAGCCTAAATCGGGCATCAGCGGAATGAGCACCAGAAGTAAGCTGGAAGGAAGATGCGTGAACACCATGGTGTTGATCAGTCCGAATTTCTTGGCGATGCGGACCGCGAGCAGATACGAAAATGCGGTGAATACGCCGGTCCAGAAAAAGATCGTCGCTGCGACCCCGATCGATAGCTGGAATTTTTCGAACATCCATAGCGCCAGCATCGATTGCACGATGAAGCCGCCGCCGAAAGCGTCGAGGCTGAACAGCGCCGCAAGGACATAGACGATGCGTTTGGATTCCTTGAGAGGAGCGGTCGTTGCCTGCGCCTCGGCGGCGAAGTCCGCCGGCAGCTTGCGGTAGATCGCTGCCGCCACCAGGCCGATCGCGCCGTAGAATCCGAACATGAGCTGCAGCGCGGATCGCATGGGCATGCCACCGGCGTCGACCATCAACTCCGGTAATCCCGCCGAAAGCGCTCCAAGCGCTGCCACCAGCGCTCCGACGAGACTGTAGCGGGCGAAGAGCGCCGTTCGCTCGCGATCGCCGGCGACGTGCGCGAGCGCGGCCTGCTCCAGAGGCAGGAAGACGCTCACGTCTCCGCTGGATGGATTGAGCGTGCCAACCACCGCGATCAGAAGCAGCGGCCAGAAATGGGTCACGATCGCGAAGCCCAGACCCGTCGCCGCCATCATGAATGTCGCGCCCAGCAGTAGGCTACGCAGTCTGAAGCGATGGGCGGAAAGGCCGATGACCAAGGTGAGCACACCGGAGCCCAGCAAGGTGCCAGCCGTGATGGCGCCCACCTCAAAGGGTCCCAGCCCAAGCTCGATCAGATACAGCGGCAGCAGGAGACTGACGAAGCCGTCGCCGAAAGCGCGCAGCCCTCTGACCCACAACAGTCGTCGAACATGCGGTGACATCATGGAGTGTCCAATGCATAACTCCCGTCCGGGTGCGGACCCGGGTTCAGGAGCAGAGCTTGGACTGGTGGAACGTCTGGTGGAGCGGGGAGTCTGCTCGCACGTCCCCATCAAGGAATATAGCACGGCCTCGAAAGCCGCGCCACGGTGAGCGATCATCCCGCTGATCTGTTGCGTCAAGCGTTGCTCGATCGACCAGGCGTCTGCAATCGCCGCGATGGCAACAGACACCCGAGACGGTCTCTCCGGCCGACAACATTATCGCGACGACGAGACCGGCGACGCAGCCGGATACAGCGCGAGGTGCCGCAAGCTCAGCGTGCCGGTCGCGCTCTTCAGCTTGAGCGTAACGCGGATCTGATCGATGGTCGCGGACGTCGCCGGCCGGAGCAGCGGCACCGAGATCCCGGCCGAAGTGCTCTCCAACTCCTTGGCCTCGCGCGGCACGGCGAGCGTAATCGTCGTTCCATCGGACAGGCGGCCCTCTACCGCGACACTGAGAATGCTTTGTCCTTGATCGGCGATGACGCCCAGTGTCAGGAGGTCGCTTTCATCGCCGCCGAGCGCGAGCGCCGGGGGCGAGACCAGCGTCACCTCGCCGTTTACAGCGGTCAGGTCGACATGGCCGGGCCCGGACCCAAGCGCGCCCGCTGACACCGACCAGCCATCGGCGTCCGCAAGCCGGGGCGAGCCGAAAGTCCACAGCCGTGCGCCCAGTGGCACGAAAGCGTGGCTCACCGCGAAGTCGCGCATCGCATCTTCCAGCGGCGTGTTGCGCCAGGCCATGAACGAGACGTAGTCCGCCTGGCCCGCGTAAATGCCGTTCGATCCGTTCCACGCCATCGGCGAGGCGAACCGTGCGCCATAGTTGAACATTTCGCGAAGCGCTCGGTAGCCCATGGCGTAGCTCGGCAATTCCTTCGCCGTTCGAAAATCCGCCGTGTTGAATTCGACCACGCCCCAGCTGCGGTCCATGCGATGAAAGGTCGCGAACAGGTTCGCATCGTTTTCCATGCGCACGTCGTTTACGGCGCTGGCGCCGTAGACGATCGCGCCCAGATGGCCGTCGCGAGGGATCGCGCCCTCGACCGACATGCCCCCGCTGTCGTAATTCTTGGTTGGGCTATCGAGCCTGACCGCGAAGGGAAACGCGGTCGGGTACGGCGCAATAAAACCCTGCGACGAAAAAATGCGCGACGGCGCGACACCCGATTCGGCGACCCATTGCGACAGCTCGTCATAGTGCAGCTTGACCAGATGGCGGCGGAACATTTCCCACTCGTGCACCCACGGGTCTTCCCAGAATGGCTTGCCTTCTCGCGGAAAGGCGCGCGGCGGGTCGACTTCATCCCATGAGCGAAACGGCTTGCCTGCAAGCTTGCGCACCTGCGCCAGCGACAACGGACGTGCGCGGCGATAACGTGACAGATCGGGCACGTCGCGAGCCGCTTTGCTCGCGTACGGGCCGCTCCCGGCAAGCCACTGCCTGAACTGACGCAGCGTGCCCGGGTTGTAGTCGTACCATTGCTTCTCCTCGAAAAACGGATTGAGATAGGTATCGGGGTCAAGATTCACGCCGGCGAAAAGCTCGGGATGCGTCGCCGCGAACTCCGCGACGATGCGTCCGGCGGACTGAAGATTGCGTCGCTTGTAGTGCCGGTTCTGCGTCGCGTAGATGTTGAAGGTCAGAGATCGGCCGAGCTCCGGTGCCGCGCCCGCGCCGGGGAGGTGCTTGAGATAGTCGTCGGCCATCACCTGGTCCTGCTCGTTCCATTGGCAATTGGCCTTGTCCTGTTCGAGATGATCGTTGACGTCCCATTCCGGTACGTCGCAGACCGCGTCGGCCCAGATGCCGCCGTTGAGCGTGAACAGCACGGGCAGCTTGTGCAGGGTCGCGTAGGCGATCACGTTCGACAGGGAATCCTCGGCGATGCGACGCTCGCCACAGCGCCGTTCGATGTTCCAACCGGGATCGAACTCCCAGTCTCGCGCCTTGCCAAGGGTCGTACGCAAATAAAGGATCGGCACCCGCATCCCGACCTTCACCGTTGGCGACAGGTAATGTGAATACGCCGTGTCGAGCTCGCTCGCTCCTCCCAGCGCGATGCCGGAGAGGGCCGGCAGGACGAAGAATGGCGCTGCGGCGTCGGCGTGCCGCGACGCGTACAGCGGCTGCCATTGAGAAAGGGCCGCGGGTGGCACCAGGCTTTTACGCGCGAGCACCGCCTCACCGCCTTGACGATTGACGGCAACGATCGCGATTTCGTGTCGTGCCGGTTCGAGCTGCGCGAAATCCTGCTCGAACGAAAATCCTGACTCGGCCGAGTCAGGATATCCTCGCTTGATCTGCGCGACGTCGGCACGTGCGATGCCGTAGCGCGCCGGATAGGCGTGGCCGTCGAGGCGGATCTCGACCGCGCGTATCCCGACCGGATCGAGCGCCCAGCCGGTGATCCGTACGCCGATATCGGTAAGCGTTTCGTCCGCCGGGGCGTCGACCGCGCCTATGGTTCCGGCGGGAAGCGGCACGACCGGCGTTTGGCGCTGCTGCCAGCCGATCACCGCTGCGATGCCGATCGCACTCACTATAAGGAACGCGGCCGCGATGTTGGCCGGGCGGCGCAAGACATTCACGCGAACCGCCCGGCGTTCGGAAAAGAGGAAACGATTGACAGTCGGTTCATGGCGCCGAGCGCAAGCGGTCGCCATGGTGATCGGCGGCACATGGGACGGGTGGCGCGAGCGATGGACGCGGATTATGATTTACCGCGTGACCGCCCCAAGCATTCTGCAGGACCAGATCGACTACTACCGCGCCCGCGCCGCGGAATACGACGAATGGTGGTTTCGGGGCGGCCGCTACGATCGTGGCGCAGACCTCAACGCCCGCTGGCACGCCGACACAGCCGCGGTCGACACGGCGCTTGTTGACTGGCTCGGGAAGCACCGCCCCCGCAACGTTCTCGAGCTCGCCTGCGGAACAGGGCTCTTCACCCGTCACCTCGCGCCGCGCACGGATCATGTCACCGCGCTCGACGCGTCGTCCGAGGTGTTGGCCATCAACCGCGCGCGTGTCGGCGGCGACAACGTGGAGTACATCGAGGCCGATCTTTTCGCGTGGCAACCACAGCGGCGATACGACGCGGTTTTTTTCAGCTTCTGGCTCTCGCACGTGCCGCCGGACCGATTCGACGCATTCTGGGCGATGGTCGCGCGGGCGCTCATGCCCGGCGGTGCGGCGTACCTCATCGACTCCGCCTTCGATCGTACCTCGACGGCGAAAGATCACGTCCTTCCCGGCCAGAACCAGGGCGTCGTCACCCGCAAGTTGAACGACGGGCGTGAATTTCGCATCGTCAAGATGTTCTATGAGCCAGAATTCTTGACCGCGCGGCTATCGCAAATTGGCTGGAACGCTGTGCTCGACCGCACCGCGAACTACTTCATCTACGGCAGCGCGGAGCCGCACGCCGCGGTCGCTGCAGGCGCGAATGATTCGTGCGGGCGAACCCGGAATCCGTGATGGCGAATGAATCGACGCTTAAGAATCGCTGTCGTAGACGTACGGCGACTGCGGCACGCGGCCCTGATCCATGGTGCGCTCCTCGGCGAGCTCGCGCGGCGGCTTGTCCCACCAGATCGCGCGCGCCTCGCGCTGCTTCTCGACAAGATCGGGCCGCTCCTGCAACAACTCGCGGATAAAGCGGGTGTGTTCGGATTCGTAGTGGCGGCTGGGGAGCATCATGGCGAGGTTGGCGAGGAGGATGAAAGTCAGGACGACGCCATTCTATCATCGCCCGATTCCGCCGGCCGTGGCTGACGCATCGAGCCCGCGACCAGACGGTATTCGTAGAGGCGGCATTCGAGCGCGCCATTGAAGAGCGGCGTGCGCCGGCTCGCCTTGAGTCCGATCAGTCTCGGCAGTCGCGCGTCGCCGCTCAGCAGGAAAGCGGTCCACCCCGCGAAGCGCTGCTTGAGCGCGTCGCCGAGGCGCGGATAGAACTCCGCCAGCGCGCGGGAGCCTGCCAGTCGAACGCCGTACGGAGGATTGGTGACGATTGTGCCTTCGTTCGCGGGCGCGGTGCCGACCAGCGCATCGATTTGCTCGACGGCGATCGCGCCCGCGACCCCTGCAGCTTCGATGTTCACGTGACACTGGCGAATGGAAGCTTCGTCGACGTCTCTGGCATAGATGGCCGTACCTTCGACGGCACGCATGCGCCGCTGTGCCGCCTGCTTGATCTTCTGCCAGGCGGGGCCGTCGTACCAGCAGAGCTTCTGGAAGCCGAAGGTGCGCTTCAACCCCGGAGCGATGTCCAAAGCGATCAGCGCTGCCTCGATGGCGATGGTTCCGCTGCCGCACAGTGGGTCGAGCAAAGGAGTGCCGGGCTGCCAGCGGGCGAGTCGCAACAGGCCCGCTGCAAGATTCTCGCGCAAGGGCGCCTCCGCCGTCTGGCGGCGATAACCGCGCTTGAACAGCGGCTCGCCGGAGGTATCGAGATAGAACGTTGCTTCTCCCGGGGTGAGGTACGCGTGAACCCGCACGTCCGGCTGATCCTTGCTGACACTGGGCCTGACGCCGCTGCCCGCCCGATGCCGGTCGCAGACCGCGTCCTTGATCCGCAGCGTCGCGAATTCGAGGCTCGTCAGCGGCGAGCGCGTCGCTGCGACGTCGACGCGCAAAGTGCGATCGGCGCGAAACCATTGCGGCCAGTCGAGATCGAGCGCGAGCTGGTAGATATCCTGCTCGTCGCGATAGGCGCCGTGACCGACCTGCCACAGGATACGGCTGGCGAGACGGCTTTCGAGGTTGCCGCGGTAGGCGAGTTCGAGCGGCCCGCCAAAGGCGACTCCGCCGTCAGCCGCCGTGATTGGGTCGGCGCCAAGTTCGGCAAGTTCGGCGGCGAGCACTTCCTCCAGGCCTCGCGGGCATGGCGCGAAGAAACGCTCCATCAGCGACAGGCCATCCTAGAACGGCTTGAGGACGACCAGCAGCACCGCGCCGAGGAGCACCGGCAGCGCGGGAATCTCGTTGATCCAGCGATAGAAGACGTCGCCGTGTCGATTGCGGTCGTGGCGAAAGTCCAGCATGAGCTTGCCGAGCCAGACATGGTGCACTACCAGAATCACGACCAGCGCGAGCTTGGCATAGAGCCAGCCGCCTGAAATCCCATAGCCCAGCCAGAGCCAGAGCCCGGAGACGATGGTCAGCACCGCGCCTGGGTTCATGATGCCGAAGTAAAGCTTGCGCTCCATTAGCTTGAAGCGTTCGATGCCGATCGCGTCCTGCGTCAGCGCGTGATACACGAACAGGCGCGGAAGATAGAACAGACCCGCGAACCACGTCACCATGAACACGATGTGCAGCGATTTGACCCAGAGCATGGCGATCCTCTTCAGCTCAATAAGCGTCGCCGCGTCAGCACCAGCGCGACATAGTAGGCTGCACACGCGTAGGCCAGCAGCACGGCGATATGCAAGGCGCTATTGTCAGGCACGTTGCCCGAGAGCAGCGGCCGCGCGATGTCGATCCCATGCGACAGCGGCAGTATTGCAGCCGCCACGCGCAGCGCAGGGGGCATTTGCTCGACCGGAAAAAACACCCCGGAGAGGAGCAAGGTAGGCGTTAGCACCAGCGTAAAAAAATAGGTAAAGAAGTCGTAACCGGGTGCGAGCGAGTTCATGGCCAGCCCGAAAGCGCCGAACGTGAGGCCGATCACGAAACCGAGCGGGAGGACCCAGATGGCAAGCCAGGAGTGGCCGTATCCCAGAACCATGATCACGGCCAGGATCGCCAACACGGAAATGACGCTCTTGGTTCCAGCCCACATCCACTCCGCGAACAGTACGTCGTCGAGCGACAGCGGAGCATTGATGATCGCCTCCCATGTCCGCTGCATATGCATGCGGGAAAACGCCGAGTACATGGCCTCGAACGACGCGGTGAACATCGCGCTCTGGCACACCATGCCGGTGCCGATGAACGCGATGTACTTCATGCCGCCGATTTCAGGAATGAAGCTGCCGATGCCGTATCCCAGCGCGAGCATGTAGAGGAGCGGGTCCGCGATATTGCCGAGTACCGACGCGATGGCGAGCTTGCGCCAGACCAGCAGATTGCGCCGCCAGACCGGCAACCAGCGCAGGGACAACTCGGGCATGCGTAGCAACGCGACGGAAGTCATGATTCGAGCGGCGAAAAGACGAACGCGGCGAGTATAGCGCGAGCGAGCGCCGACTTACTTCGCCCACAGGAAAGTTTGCGTGGCTGCATGGTTGCGCCAGGATCGCACTGGTATCGAGACGCGTGTTTCTGATAGGCTGTGGACGCTGACCGAATGGGTGGAACGCAGTTCGAAGCCATATGTTGGTACGAGACGCCGGCCAACATAGCGGAGTTCCAGAATATGGTCGGCCACTTCGCGCCGATGTGATGAACCGCTCTGGGGGAGAATTCTAGTTGTTCGGAAAATTTAAAATGGCCGCGTGTGCGCTGGCCGCGCTGGTGACGTGTGCAGCAAGCGGGGCGATGGCGCAATCGAGCTATCCCGACCGCCCCGTTCACCTCGTCGTGCCGTATCCGCCCGGCGCCCTGACCGATCTGCTTGCGCGAACCATCGGCGAAGGGTTGGGCGCGAGTCTCAAGCAGCCGGTGATCGTCGACAACAAGCCGGGTGCCGGGACGCTGGTTGGAGCCGAATTCGTCGCCAAGCAGCCCGCCGACGGCTACACGCTGCTGATGGCGACCAGCACCACGCTCGGCATCAGCCCGGCCTTGTATCGGCCGTCACCGATCAATCCGCTCAAGGATTTCGCACCGATTGCTCAAGTCGGGTCGGTGAATTTTTTCCTGATCGCCAATCCCCAATTTCCGGCAAGAAACGTCCGCGAAATGATCGAAGCGATCAAGCGCAGCCCGGGCAAATACAACTACGCGTCGGTCGGCAGCGGCAGCCCGCATCATCTTTTCATGGAATCGCTGAAGACCGAATACGGCCTCGACATCCAGCACGTCCCGTATAAAGGGACACCGGCGGCGCTGACCGATCTCTTGAGCGGAGCGATACAGGTGATGTTCGCCGACGCGACCGTCGCGGTGCCGAATATCCGGGCGGGTAAGGTGATCGCCTTGGGAACGTCCGCGGCCAGGCCCACCACGCTGCTGCCGGACGTGCCGCCGATCTCCGCCACGGTGCCTGGTTTCGACTGGCAGGCATGGCAGGGGATCGTCGCGCCGGCCGGAACGCCGAGAAACATCGTCACGCGCCTCTCGACGGAGCTGCAGCGAATTCAGCAGACGCAGGAGTTCAAGGAGCAGTTGTTCAAGTTCGGCATGGAGCCATTCGCGCCGCATAGCCCGGAACAATTTGCCGCCACGATCGCGGCGGAGCAGCCGCGATGGGCGAAGGCGATCAAGGATTCCGGCGCAAAGGTCGATTGATGCGAAGCCAGTTCAACCAGCAAGCCAAGCGCGAAGGATGGGACCCATGAGCCCGGTGATCGACGTCCACACCCACTGTCTCACCGAAGCGTGGTTTCGGCTCCTGCAGGAACACGGAGCGCCGCGCTACACCGTCGAGCAAGTACGCGGCGGCTTACGCGCGATCCATCTCGATGGCGCGCCCTTCATGACGCCGGTCCCCGCGATGTTCGACTATGCTCTGCGCCTCGCTGCGATGAACGAGCAAGGCGTTGATATCTGCATCGTGTCACTGACCTGTCCGAACTGCTATTGGGGTGGCCCTGACATAAGCCTCGAGGCGGCGAGCATCATGAACGACGACATGGCTGCTGCGCGGACCGCTTATCCGGATCGCTTGCGGTGGTTTGCTTCGCTGCCGTGGCAGTACGATGCGCTCGCACTCGCCGAGCTGGAGCGTGCGATCGCCGCCGGCGCGTCGGGAGTGATGGTGCTTGCCAACATCGACGGAAAATCGTTGACCGATCCCGCGTTCGCCGCGATCTGGCGCGCGATCGACGCGAGGGCGCTGCCGGTGCTGGTTCACCCGACCGCGCCTCCGGGCGTGTCCGACATGGACATGGCGCGCTTTCAGCTCACCGCGTCGATCGGGTTTACCTTCGATACCTCACTGGCCGTGGCGCGCATGATCTACGACGGGTTCTTTGACCGCTATCCGAAGCTCAAGATAATCGCCGGGCACGGAGGTGGGGCGCTCCCCTACCTGATCTCGCGCATGGATCAGTGCTTCGACAATATCCCGGCGTGCCGCGAAAAGATCTCGGTGCGTCCTTCGGAATATCTGCCCGGGATTTACGCCGACGCGGTGGTCTTCTCGCCGGACGTGCTCGAGTTGTGCGTGAAGACGTTCGGCGCCGACAACGTGATTTACGGCTCGGACTATCCGCACACCATCGGCGACATGCCCGGTTGCCTGAAGCGGGTCAATGGGCTCGCTGGAACCGCGCGCGACAAAGTGCGCGGGCGCAACGCGCAGCGCGTATTCGGCCTGTAGGAAGGCGCCGATTCAGTCGCGCAGCTCGCGCCCGGTAAGCTTGATAAAGAGGTCCTCGAGATTCGCCGGACGATGCAGATAGCGGACGCTGGTCTGTTTTGCGAGATCCGCCAACAGCGGCACCGCATCGCGCGCGTAGCAGAACGCGGTCTCGCCGGCGAGCTCGAGGCGCTCGGCGAGCTGCCTTCCGCGCGTGTCCGCCCACGCTCGCGCTTCGTCTCCGTATACCTCGATCACTTCGGGCTCGACGTGCGCGGCGATCAGTGCGCGTGGTGTATCGGAGGCGATCATGCGGCCGTGATCGATTACCGCCAGGCGCGAGCACAGGCGCTCCGCCTCGTCCATGAAGTGAGTCGTGAGCAAAATGGTCTTGCCTTGCGTGAGCAGTTGCCGCAGCCCGTCCCAGATCAGGTGCCGCGCCTGTGGATCGAGGCCGGTGGTCGGTTCATCGAGGATTAGAAGCTCGGGATCGTTGATCAGCGCGCGCGCCAGCGTCAGCCGTCGCTTCATGCCGCCCGACAGCGTACGTATGCTCGAGGTGCCCTTGGTGGAAAGCCCGGCGAATTCGAGCAGGCGCGGAATCCGCTCATGGAGCAGTGCATCGGGGACCCGGAAGTAGCGGCCGTAGATCCGCAAATTCTCGACCACCGTGAAATCGGGATCGAGATTATCCATCTGCGGGACGACTCCCACGCGAACGCGCGCCTCACGCGCGGCTTGGGGCACCGGCTCGCCGACCAGCGTAATAGCACCCGCATTCGGGTCGGTCAGCCCTAGACAGCAGCGCAAGGTCGTCGTCTTGCCCGCGCCGTTGGGTCCGAGAAGACCGAAGCACTCGCCGCGGCCGATCGCAAAATCGAGGCCGCGCACCACCTCGTTGTCGCCGTAGGATTTTCTCAGTCCGACGACGGAAAGAACAACCGCGTCGGCCGCGCTCATTCTTCCCACATGCCGGTGATCACGCGTTGCAACTGCGGCAGCCGGCCATGGAAGAAGTGTCCGCACCCGGGAAAAACGACGATCGGCAATTGCTGCGGCCTCGCCCATGCCAGCACATCGGCAAGCGCGACGACGTCGTCTTCCTCGCCATGAATGACGATCGTATCCGGCGGAACGGTTTCGATAGGGAAGCGCTTTACCGCCGGCCCGATCAACACCAGGCGCTCGGCGGTAATCGCATGCGCGACGCGGGTTTGCACGTACGAGCCAAATGAAAATCCGGCGAGCGCGACCGGCAACTCGCCGAACTCGAGCTTTGCCGTCGCGAGCGCCGCCAGCGCGTCGTCCGTTTCGCCGATGCCGTCGTCGAATTGTCCCTCGCTAAGGCCAACGCCTCGAAAATTGAATCGTACGGCGGCATAGCCGAGAGCGGCGAAGGTCTTGGCCAGCGTTTGCACGACCTTGTTATCGAGCGTCCCTCCCTGAAGCGGATGGGGATGCGCGATGAGCGCGATACCGCGCAGCGCGCCTTCGGGAACGTTGAACGCGACTTCGAGCGTGCCCGCCGGACCGGCGATGGAGCTGCGGCGCTCGCCCCGGGTCAAATCTTGAGCCTGTCGACGACGCGGCCGTGCACGACGTGAGCATCTATGATTTCGTCGATGTCGTGCCGATCGACGTAGGTGTACCAGACCGCATCGGGATAAACCACGATCACCGGTCCCTCGTCGCAGCGGTCGAGGCAACCTGCCCTGTTGATCCGGACCTTGCCCTCGCCGTTGAGTCCCAGCTCCTTGATGCGCTGCTTCGCGTACGTCAGCATGTCGCTTGCGCCGTGATTATTGCAGCAGGCCTCCGGCGGATCGCGCTGGTTGCAGCAGAAGAAAACGTGGCGTTGGTAGTAAGTCATTCGGGCGCGCGCGAGTGAGCGGCGAATTATACGCGAACGCTGTGGCCGAAGACGTATGACACCGCGTCGCACGAAGGTTTGGCAAGCGCCGGGGAGCTTACTGGCCTGGCAGCGTACGCTCGCCCCACGCCGGCTGCCCCACGAGCCACATCAGATAGCAGCTCGCGAGCACCGGCCAGATCACGAGCACGGCGTGCGTCAATCCATTGAAATTGAGCAGGTGGCCATAAGGCCAGTCGAACAAGGCCAGTGGCGCGCGAGCCTGCCACATGTCGGGCGCGAGCAGCGGCGCGATCAACGATGACAGAAGCGCGATGGCGCACAGCGTGGTCTGAACCGGCCGCGACAGTCGGGTCATCAACAACAACGCGATCGCGCCAGCCACGACGCCAAAAGTCACGCTCGGCTTGAGCCAATTGTCCCACATGGTTGAGCGCAGCAGCACCGCTGCGGCGGCGCCCTTCAGCATCAGGGCGACGCCAATCAACACCAGTCCCGCGCCACCGAGGTAACGGCGCTGGTGCAGGAGCAGCGCGAGGAACAATCCCACGCCGACGACGTTGAACGCGCTTTGCGCTGCCTGAAGCAGCGTGCCGGCGAAATCGCGGGTCAGCTCCAGCGAGGGATCGAAAGTTGCGGCAAACAACGGAATGCCGGGGTTCACCTGCGCCAGCAACCAAATGCCCAGCAGCGCAAGGCCGAGGTCGCCGCTTCTTCCTCCAAGAAAGACGCGCTGGCGCCACTGCACGATGCGTGCCCGCAGGCCCGGGGTGCCGTTGAGCACGAGCGCCACCAAGCCTCCGAGCGCGCCTCCTGCAGTATTGGAAAGAAGATCGATCGTGCTCGCGTCGCGCGAAGGCACGAACATCTGTGTCGTCTCCATCGCCGCCGATAGCAGCGCCGCCACCGCGGTCGCGATCGCAAACCGTGTAGCAACCCGTGTATGCCTGCCCGTCAGCGCGACAAAGAACCCGAACGGAATATAGGCGACGACATTGATCGCGATGTCGTAGCGGGTAAAACGCGCGGGCCATGGCGCAAACAGAAAAAACGGCGTGCCGGGCAGCGGTGGCATCCATCCGGAAAAAGGCTCCAGGCTCGCGTAGACGATCATTACGCCGTAGAGGAAGGCGAAATACTGTGGAAGCCGCGTCCCGTGGGGGCGAACGTCCAAGCTCATCGCAGAATCTTGCGTACCGCGGTCATCGTTTTGTCTTCCCGCAGCACGGTAAACCCCTGGTCGAGAAACAGGGATAGCGAACCATGATAGTGATCCGCGGCGAGCTCGCTCGCGCCAGACTTGAACGGAAACGCGTCGACCAGCTTTATGCCGCGGGCCGCGAAAGACTCGAGCGCCGCGGTGAGAAGAACGCGCGCAATGCCTTGCCGGCGCCTTTGAGGTGCGACCACGAAGCAGACGATGACAGCCGCCTCGAATGCTTCGCAGGGCAAAGGCGTGGGTTCGATGCGCATCCGGTCGAAGCAGTGCGGCAGCGCATGCCTTGGCTGTGCATTAAGCCAGCCGACGACTTCGGCGCCATCAACGGCGAGAAACCCGTCCATGGCGCCAACCTCGATGCGCGCTTGCATGGCGATTCTATTCTGGGAAGCCGTCAGCGCCGGCCAGTCGATACCCTGCGGCACCTGGTAGAAGTGACAGTAGCACTTGGCCCATTCGGGATTGTCCGCGAACGCCACGCCGCGCTCATGATCGAAGAAGCGCAGAAAATCTGCGCCTAGCGCGGGGGTAAGCGGCTTGACGGTGAGATCGCTCATAGGCAGGCGCTACGGGAAGTCCGCTTTTCCATTACGATCACCTCGGGAGCCGCACGCTTTATGTTCCCGGTTTCGAGATATCCCACGCCGGCAATCAGCGTCCTGCCTTGATCTCGGTCCACATTCTGTTGCGCACACGGCGCTGCGCGGTGGTCAGATCCTTCAATTGCTCGAGCTTGGAGGTCATTGCCTTGTCCGGGAAAATCGCCGGATTTTTCCGGATGTCGGGTTTGATGTACTGCAACGCGTCCATGTTGGGGTTGCCGGAGCCGATCAGGTTGGTGAGCTCGGCCGAATTCTTGCCTTCGAGCATGAAGTTCATGAACTTGTGGGCGAGGTCCGGTCGCGGTGCGTCCTTGTGGATGACCATATTGTCGACGGCCAGCACCGCGCCTTCCTTGGGAAGGCCGTGCAGGATGTGAAATGGCCGCTTGGCGGCCTGCGCGTCGAGATTCGCCTGAAAGATATCGTTGGAGTATCCGTGCACGAGCCAGATGTTACCCACGGTCAGCTCCTTGATGTACGACGAGGCATTGAATGCCGCCCAATAGGGCTTTGCTTTCTTGATGAGGTCCGCCGCCTGCTTCCAGTGCGCTTCGTCGACGTCGTTGGCAGAGTAACCGAGGTACTTCAAGGCGGCCGCGAAAAGCTCACTGGAGCTGTCGAGCACGGTGACCCGGCCTTTGATCTTCTCCAGATACTTAGGCTCGAAGACCACCGCCCAAGTGTCGGTCGGTAGTCCGAGCTCTTTGATCTTCTGGTCGTTGTACCCGATGACCGTCAGCGACATCGCATATGGCACCGAGTACTTGTTGCCCGGGTCGAAGGGAGTGTTCAGATACGCGGGGTCGATGTTCTTGAGGTTGGGTAGCTGTGCGTTGTCGATCGGCTTCAACTGTCCGCCCTTGATCAGCGCCTGGACGGCGTTCGAAGTCGGAACCAGGATGTCGTAACCCCTCGCGCCGGCGGCGAGCTTGGCCAGCAGCTCCTCGTTGTCGGAGTAGTAGGTCTGGACCACTTCGCATTTACAGAAGTCCTCGAAGCGCTTGACCGTCTCGGGTGCGATGTAATTGTTCCAGTTGTAGAGATGGAGCTGGTCCTTCGCGGCCGCGGGAAGCGCCAGAAGCAATGAGGCCAGGAGCAGGGCGAGACGTTTCATGTTTTCCTCCGTTGCAGATTTCGGAAGGTTTCCGCAATGATCAGTCGGAACGAAGCAGGCTCGGTGTAAGCCTGGATGCGATGACGATCAGCGCCAGCGTGAGCAGCATCAGCAGGGTCGACACGGCGTTGACCTCGGGTGTGACCGCGATCTTGATCATCGAATAGATCTGCAGCGGCAGCGTGACGGTCCCCGCGCCGGCGGTGAAAAAAGTGATCACGAAATCGTCGATCGACAGGGTGAACGCCATCAGCGCACCGGCGATGACGCCGGGCATGATCAGCGGAAGCGTGACGTGGCGAAAGGCCTGCCACGGCGTCGCGCCGCAATCGCGTGCCGCTTCGGTGAGGCTTTCGTCCATGCCGGCCAGCCGTGCGCGAACGACGATCGCCACAAAGCCGATGCAAAACGCGATATGCGCCAGCGCCACCGAAGCGAGCCCGAGGGTGAAATTCAGCAGCACGAAGAAGATAAGCAGGGATACGCCCATCAGGATCTCCGGAATCGCGATCGGCGTCAGGACCAGGATCGGTAACAGCCGCGTCTTGTAGCGATACATCGCCACGCCGGCCATCGTCCCCAGCACGGTCGACACGAGGCTCGCCACCAGCGCGATGATGAGCGAATTGCCGGCGGCGGCCAGCATCTCCTGGTTGTGAAAAAGCTTGTCGTACCAATCGAGCGTGAATCCGACCCACTCGGCGTTGAGCCGCGAATTGTTGAACGAATAAACGACGACGATGATGAGCGGCACGTACAGGAAGGCGTAGCCCGCGCCGGCAGCTATCCACAAAGCGACGGGTCGGCTACGCACGAGCAGGGGCTCCGCTGGACGGTGTACCGAGCTGCGAACGGCCGACCCACGCCGCCAGACCCGCAAGCACCAGTGCCGCGACGGTCAGCACGATCGAGAGCACGCTGCCGAAGGGCCAGTCGCGCGTCTCGAGAAACTGTTGCTTGATGACATTGCCGATCAGGCTGTCCTCGGGACCACCCAGGATGTCGGGAATGGCGAAGATCCCGAGCGCCGGGATGAACACCAGGGCTGCGCCGGCATAGACGCCCGGCAGCGACAGCGGAAAGGTGATGCGCCAGAAGCGCTGCCATCCGTTCGCCCCCAGATCCTGTGCCGCGTCGAGCAACGCCTGATCGTGCTTTTCCAGGTTGGCGTACAGCGGCAGCACCATGAACGGCAGATGCACGTACACCAGGCAGATCAACACCGCGAAGGAACTGAAGAGCAGCGGCACCGGCTCGTGTCCGAACCAGGCAAGCACGCCGTTCACGGCTCGCGCCATCGCCGCATTCGGACCGAGGATGATCATCCAGGCATAGACGCGGATCAGGAAGTTGCTCCAGAAAGGAAGGATCACCAGCAGCAGGAGCAGATCGCGATACTTTTTCGGGCTCCTCGCGATCAACGCCGCCAGCGGGTACGCGAGCAGGAGGCAGAAAAGGGTGGTCAGCAGCGCGTACCAGACCGACTTGACGAAAATCTGCGCGTATACCGACTCGGTAAAGAACCTGAGATAGCTGTCGAGATTGAGGTCGAGCTTTCCGTCCTCGATCAGGGGGCTCAAGCCGCCAAACTCGCCCGGCGTGCGAAACGACGCCAGCACCATGATGAGCGTTGGAATCGCGAAAAAGAACAACAGGTAGGCGAGCGGCGGCGCGCTGACCAGCCACTTGCCGAAACGTTCGCTCGGGCGGGAGGCCATGACTTATGAGGCGATGAAGTGGCCGGCGTCGACGCTCCAGCTCACCTCGACAGCGTCGCCTACTTCGAAGAAGTTGGTGCGGCCCGCGCCCGAATTCGCGAGCAGTGTTTCGAGCTTGCAACCTTGCGGCGTGCTGACGATGTAAACCGTGACCTCGCCGAGATACAGGTAATCGGTCACGGTGCCGCGGAAATGATTGTCGGGTTCGGTATCGGATATGACATCGGGTTTGCGATCGGGCCCGGCAATCGGTGCCGCATTGGGCGCTGCATTAGGCATTGAGGCGGCGATGCGGATCTTCTCCGGCCGCAGCGCGATCGCACCGCTCTTGCCCGCGGCCGCTGCCTCGCCGGTCGCGACGCGAACCGGACCGAGGCCGACCACATCGATGGATACGACGCCGTCTCCGCTCGCAGTGACCGGGCCTTCCAGCAGATTGCAGGTGCCGACGAAGTCCGCGACAAAGCGCGACGTTGGAAAGCTGTAAATCCTCGATGGCTGGTCGATCTGCTCGACGCGTCCCTTGTTCATGACCGCAATGCGGTGCGACAGCGCCAGCGCCTCGGTCTGATCGTGAGTCACGTAGACGAAGGTGATGCCGACTTCCTTCTGCAGATTGATGAGCTCGATCTGCACTTCCTCGCGCAGCTTGGCGTCGAGCGCCGCGAGCGGCTCATCGAGGAGCAGGACCGTTGGATGCGTGACCAGAGCGCGACCGAGAGCGACGCGTTGCTTCTGGCCGCCGGAAAGTTCGTGTGGATAGCGTTTCTCGAAACCAACGAGACGTACGTCCTCGAGCGCAGCCTGCACCTTGGCGGGGACCTCGGCCGCGGGTGTCCTTGCCATTTGCAGCGGAAACGCAATGTTGCCTTCGACGGTCATGTGCGGGAACAAGGCGTAGCTCTGGAAGACGGTGCGTACCGGCCGCTGCTCGGGCGGCCGGTCGGCCAAGTCCTTGCCGTTGAGCAGTATGCGCCCGCCGTCGGGGAGATCGAAACCGGCGATCATGCGCAGCAGCGTCGTCTTTCCACATCCGGAGGGGCCGAGGAGGGTGAAGAATTCCCCCGCCTCGATGGCGATGCTGACCTGGTCGACTGCGGTGAAGTCGCCGAAACGGCGGCTGACGTTCTGGATCTCGAGCAGCGCCATCGCGGACTGAACCGGTCTCCTTGATGATCGCCGGATTGTAGCAAAATGAGGGACGCTCCTAGTGTACTGAGTCAGAAGTTCCGAAGATAAAGGAGCGGATGAAAACGGTCGCCAGGCAACGCGCGAGGCCGAAAGCGTACTTCTTGGTACGGTGAGGCCGACACAAGGCCAATGAGGCAGCATGGCAGCCGCGCATTGACCAATGAGGTAGCATGGCAGCCGCCCATTGACCAATGAGGCCGCGAACTATCGAGCGAATTTTTGACTCAGTACACTAGTGGCCTGCAACGCCGAATTCGATACAGTCTGGCTCATTTCGATGAAACCCCATGCCGTACTCGCCATCGCGATGCTTTGCTTTGCGTTGCACGTCGATGGAGAAACGCCTCAATCGTATCTGCTCGATCCGTTCGCTCAGGCCACCTCCGGCCGCGAGGGATGTCCCCCGGTGAAGCCGCCTGTTCTCGACGAACGAGAGATGCGCTCGCAGGCGCACTCGCGCGCCGAGCGTGGAACGTCGTGCTGTCTGGCCGGCACCTGCGAGTGCGGCGGTCCGTACAAGCACGATGCGGAAATCAACGATCGGGTGGTCGAGGCGATCAGGGCCGACAAGCGGTTTCGCGACACCGCCGTGTGGGTGACGACGACGCGCGGATTTGTCAGCTTGCAGGGATGCGTTCGCAGTCCGGCGCAGAAAGACGCGCTGGGACGCGCGGTGAAGCGCCAGCCCGGCGTCGTGTTGGTATGGAACGAGGTGACGACAAAGCAGCCGGAAAAATAGCTCGTGCTAGGTCCAGCGCTGTCTCAAGGCTTCACCCGATGCTATTGAACATTACGCGATTGCCTAAGGCATGGACTGTCGGGGATCGTCATGCCCGCGAAAGCGGGAATCCGGCGTCGTTTGAACGAACGCCGATGGGTCCCGCTGAGCCTGCCCTCGAATGCTTGAATCGGGGCCGGGGACGACGAGCGTTTTTTTGGTTGCAGTTACCCATCTCGGCATCAGAACTAGAGCGGCCGCATGAGCAACAGCGCAATCAGTCCCGCCAGCAGCACTGCCACCACCGCGAGCCAACGGTTCCGCGCACGCTGTACCGCGGCGAACTCCTTCAGCGCGACGTCGGCCGCGGCCGGCGGCGCTGACAAGCGGTTATGCAGCAGCCTCGGCAGCAGCGGCAGCGCGGTCATGAGAAACGGAGCTTCGTCGCGCAGGCGGCGTTCGAACGCGCGCCAGCCGATCTGATCGCGCATCCAGCGCTCGAGAAAGGGTTTCGCCGTCACCCAGAGGTCGAGGTTCGGATCGAGCTGCCGGCCAAGGCCCTCGACATTGAGCAAGGTCTTCTGCAGCAGCACGAGCTGCGGCTGAATCACGACGTTGAACCGGCGCGACGCCTTGAAAAGCTGCACCAGAACCTTGCCCAGGGAAATTTCCTTCAGCGGCCGATCGAATATCGGCTCGCAAACTGCGCGGATTTCGCTTTCGAGCGCGTCGACGCGGGTATCGGCCGGGACCCAGCCGGATTCGATATGCGCGGTCGCGACCCGGTGATAGTCGCGTCGGAAAAATGCGAGAAAGTTTTGCGCGAGGTAGCTTTTGTCCGTGTCCGACAGCGTTCCCATGATGCCGAAGTCGAGCGCAATATATTTGCCCTTGTCCGGCGCGTCGGTCGCGACGAAGATGTTTCCCGGATGCATGTCGGCGTGGAAAAAACCGTCGCGAAACACCTGGGTGAAGAAAATCTCGACACCGGCGCGGGCGAGCTGTTTAACGTCGATGCCCTGCGCGACGAGCCTCTCCACCTGGGCAATCGGCGTTCCCTCCATCTGCTCCATGACCATCACTTCGCTGTTGCACCAGTCCCAGAAGATCTCGGGCACCAGAAGCAGCGGTGAGTGGAGAAAATTGCGGCGGAGCTGCGAGCAATTCGCCGCTTCCCGCGCGAGATCGAGCTCGTCGTGGATAGTGCGGTCGAACTCGGCGACGACCTCGCGCGGCTTCAGCCGTCTGCCATCGGACCAGAGTTTCTCGACCATTAGCGCGCCCGCCTGCATCAGCGCCAGGTCCTTTTCGATCGTGTTGGCGATCTTCGGGCGTAGCACCTTGACCGCTGCCGGCGTCCCGTCGGGAAGCGTCGCCAGATGGACCTGAGCGACCGAGGCACTCGCCACCGGCGTTCGATCGAACGTACGAAACACGCTTTCCACGGACTTGCCGTAGACGCGCTGCAGGGTCGCGATCACTTGCTCGCTGGGAAACGGCGGAACGCGGTCCTGCAGGCCGGCAAGCTCGTCGGCGATGTCGGTGGGCAAGATATCGCGACGCGTCGAAAGCATCTGTCCGAACTTGACGAAGATCGGCCCCAGCTCCTGCAATGCCAGTCGCAAGCGCTGCGCACGTGGTGCGGACAGGTCGCGCCAAAAGGTGACCGCGCGCGCAGTCGGCCGCAGCCAGTGAAACCGCTCGTGACCGAGCAGGAACTCGTCAAGCCCGTACTTGAGCGCGACGCGCAGAATCTTGAGCAGCCGGAACAATCGCATGCCGCGATTGTAAGGGATGGCCCGCAGCCTGCGTCCTGCGGTCGAGTAATCATGCCGGGCGCCATTGAACGGAGCATGGGTCCGGCGTAGATTGCACATGGGCGATCTGTCGCCCCGACCGCCATGGAATCACATATCACCGACATCACGCGCGTTATCCAGCTTGCCGTCGCGCCGGTGTTCCTGCTGACCGCGATCGGCACCCTGATTGCAGTGCTCAACGTCCGTCTGGGGCGCAATGTCGATCGCCGCCGCCTCATCGAGGAGGAGCTGCGGGGGACCGAGGAAAACAAACAGACCGATGAACAGCGCGCGCGCCACCGCGAGCTGCGATTGCTGGCGCGCCGGATCAGACTGATCTACTTCGCGATGCTATCCGCCGGCCTCGGCGCGCTTCTGGTGTGCCTGGTCGTGGCCGGAGCTTTTGTCGGGGCGCTGGTAGCCGTCGATATCTCGCGCGAAGTCGCAGTTCTGTTCATTCTGGCGATGTTCGCGGTGATCGGCTGCCTGAGCATGTTCTTGCGCGAAGTTTTCCTGGCCGTGACAGCAGGCGGACACAAGATTCCCTAGCTCTGTTTCTTGGCTTTCGTGGCCTTGGCGGCAGCGGCCGGCGCGGCCTGATCGAGGCGCTGCGCAAGCGCGTCGACACGAGCCGCGACCGCCGCGGCCTCCGCGACGAAATCAGCGAAGGCGCTCGCGCTCACACCGAGCCCGGCCTCATCGCGCGCATAGCTGGAGAGGCTCGCGCCGAAGCTCTGCGCTGCGCGTTCGGGCAGCGCCAGCAGCGCCCGTCCCACATCGGCGACGCGAGTGCCGATCAGTGGGCCGAGCGCGCTCGCGAACGCCTGCTCGACAAACCATGGCAAGGTTCGCGCGAGATCGGCGAGTGTCGCCGCAAGGTCGGCGTCGCCGTTCGCGGCGACCAGTTCGGTCCAGCGTTCGGGATGTGCGAGCAGCGTCGGGAGGCGCAGCGGCGATATCGAGAGCGTCAGGTCGGCGGCGGATTGCGACGGGGACAGCATGCCGCTGGGCGCGATTGCCAGCGTGGAAGCCATCGGCCCGCAGACCATGCGCACGGTGCGCCCGGCATGCGCCGACAAACGCTCGCGCGCCCAATCTTCGCGCTCGAGAACGCGGTTGGCCAAGCCGATTGCAGGGTCGATAGCCTGCATGAGGTCACTCGCCGGCGGCGTTCACAGCGCGTAGCCGCGATGCAGTGCGACGGCGCCTGCTGCCAGGTTGAACCATTCGACGCGTTCCAGGCCGGCCGTTTCCATCATGGCTTTGAGCGCGGCCTGGTCCGGATGCATGCGAATTGACTCGGCGAGATACCGGTAGCTTGCCTCGTCGCCCGCGACCAGGCGCCCAAGGCGCGGCAAGACATTGAAGCTGTACCAGTCATAGGCCGGCCGCAACGGTTCCCATATCCGGCTGAACTCGAGGATCAGCGCGACGCCGCCAGGCTTCAGCACGCGCCGCATCTCGGCGAGCGCGGCGTCCTTGCGGGTGACGTTGCGAAGGCCAAAGGCGATGCTCACGCAGTCGAAGGAGCGCGCCGAAAAAGGCAGCGCCTCGGCGTCGCATTGGACGGCAGGCAGCAACTTGCCTTCGTTGAGCATCCGGTCGCGGCCGACCGCCAGCATTGCGCCATTGATGTCGGCGAGAACGACCCGGCCAGTCTCCCCCGCGCGATCCACGAACAGCCGCGCGAGGTCGGCGGTCCCGCCCGCGACGTCCAGCACGCGCGCGCCTCTTCGAACACCGCTTGCCTCGACAGCGAACCTCTTCCAGACGCGATGCAGGCCCCCGGACATGAGGTCGTTCATCAAGTCGTATTTCGTTGCAACCGACTCGAACACGCCTTTGACTCGCCGCGCCTTTTCCTCGGGCGATACTTGCTCGAAACCGAAGTCCGTCTTTTCGCTCAAAGTATCAGTGCTGATGGCCGCAGGCGTGGGCGGGCGCCGCGGCGGCTGCGTTCGGATCGGCATCACGGCTCGCGCCCGCAGCGTTGAGCCGCTTAAGATATTGGTCCCACATCGCATCGTGCCGGGACCCGAGTTCGTACAGATAGTCCCAGGAGTAGATGCCGGTCTCGTGTCCGTCCGAGAACTTGGGACGAATCGCGTAGTGCCCGACCGCTTCGACCTCTGCAATGGTGACCTCGCGTTTGCCGACCTGCAGCGTTTCCTGGCCGGGGCCGTGGCCGCGCACTTCGGCGGAGGGCGAATAAACTCGGAGGAATTCGTACGGAAGCCGAAAACTCGCGCCGTCGGCAAAGGAAAGCTCCATCACGCGCGAGGCCTGATGGAGCTTGATTTCGGTCGGAACAGGAGCGTTTGAGTCGGGGCCGGTCATGGGATCGCCTGGCGCATGCTGGGTTTGACGCGGCATATCAGGATACCAGACCCGACGCCCAGACCCACCGGAGTCCTGGCGGATCGAAGACTAGCCAGGCGCGCCCTCGCTTTTAGAAACGGTTGGCCGCCAGGGGATTGCTGGAGTCCGGGACCAAGTCCATATTGCCTATCCCGGCCATGACGTTGCGGCTCTTCGCGTCCTTGCCATGCAGCTTGATCTCCAGGCGCAGGTCGTTGAGAGAATCGGCATTGCGCAGCGCGTCCTCATAGCTGATAAGCCCCGCTTCGTACAGGTCAAAAAGCGCCTGATCGAAGGTTTGCATGCCGAGCTCGCGCGATTTTTTCATGATCTCCTTGATGCCTGAGACGTCGCCCTTGAACACCAGGTCGGAGATCAGCGGCGAGTTCAGCATTACCTCGACCGCCGGGACGCGCCCGCGGCCGTCCCGACGCGCGATGAGCCGTTGCGCGACAAAAGCGCGAATATTGAGCGACAGGTCCATCAGCAGTTGCGCGCGGCGCTCTTCGGGGAAGAAGTTGATGATCCGGTCGAGCGCCTGGTTGGTGCTGTTCGCGTGCAGCGTCGCCAGGCACAGGTGACCGGTTTCCGCAAAGGCGATGGCGTAGTCCATCGTCTCGCGATCGCGAACTTCGCCGATCAGAATGACGTCCGGCGCCTGCCGCAGCGAGTTCTTGAGCGCGATCGACCAGCCCTCGGTGTCGACCCCGACTTCGCGCTGGGTAATGATGCAGTTCTTGTGCTCGTGCACGAACTCGATCGGGTCCTCGATGGTGATGATGTGCCCGTAACTGTTCTCGTTGCGATAGCCGAGAAGCGCCGCCATCGACGTTGACTTGCCGGCACCGGTCGCACCGACGAACATCATGATCCCGCGCTTGCTCATGCAGACGTCCTTGAGCACCGGCGGGAGGCTCAACTCATCGAAGGTAGGAATGGTGGTGTTGATGGTCCGCATCACCATCCCAACGCGCCCCATCTGCACGAACGCGTTGCAACGGAAGCGGCCGATGCCGGGCGGGCTGATCGCGAAGTTGCACTCCTTGGTCGACTCGAACTCCGCTGCCTGCTTGTCGTTCATGACGCTGCGCACGATCTCGATGGTGTGCTGCGGTGTCAGGGCCGTCTTCGACACCGGCGCGATCTTGCCGTCGATCTTCACTGCCGGAGGAAAGCCGCCGGTGATGAAGAGATCCGAGCCTTTTTGCTTGACCAAGAGATCGAGCAGCTCGTGGATGAATTTGGTGGCGGTTTCGCGTTCCATCGTGTGATCTCCAGAGTTCGAGAGCTCAGCCCCCGAACAGATCCTTGTTTACCGCTCGAGCGCGCGCTTCGGACATGGCAATCTGGTTGCGGCGAACCATTTCGGTCAGACATTGATCCAGCGTCTGCATCCCGGCCGCCTGGCTGGTCTGGATCGACGAATACATTTGCGCGACCTTGTTCTCGCGGATCAGATTGCGGATGGCCGGCGTGGCAATCATGATCTCGTGCGCCGCGACGCGGCCCTGCTGGTCCTTGGTCTTGAGCAAGGTCTGCGAGATCACCGAGACCAGCGACTCCGAAAGCATTGCCCGCACCATGTCCTTTTCCGCAGCCGGAAAGACGTCGATGATGCGGTCTATGGTCTTCGCCGCGGAGCTGGTATGCAGGGTCGCAAATACCAAGTGGCCCGTTTCGGCCGCGGTCAGCGCCAGCCGGATGGTCTCGAGGTCGCGCATTTCGCCCACCAGGATGTAGTCGGGGTCTTCGCGTAGCGCCGCGCGCAGCGCGTTGGCAAAGGACATCGTGTGCGGACCCACCTCACGCTGATTGATCAGGCACTTTTTCGAGTCGTGCAGAAATTCGATCGGATCCTCGATCGCCAGGATGTGGCCGTACTCGTTTTCGTTGACGTGATTGATCATCGCCGCCAGCGTGGTCGACTTGCCCGATCCGGTCGGCCCGGTCACCAATATGAGCCCGCGCGGCCGGTCGGTCATCTCGGCGAATACTTTTGGGGCATTCAGCTCCTCGAGCGATAGAACCTTGGACGGAATGGTACGGAAGGCAACCGCGGCGCCACGTTCCTGATTGAAGGCATTGACGCGGAAGCGGGCAAGATTCGGAATGCCGAACGAGAAGTCGCATTCGAGCATCTCCTCGTAGGTCTTGCGCTGTGCGTCGCTCATGATGTCGTACACCATGGCATGCACGTCCTCGTGCTCCATCGGCGGCAGGTTGATGCGCCGGATGTCGCCATGCACCCTGATCATCGGCGGTAGCCCGGCCGACAGGTGCAGGTCGGAGGCCTTGTTCTTGACCGCGAAAGCGAGCAGTTCGGCAATGTCCATTTATAATCCCGGGAGCCAACGTCGGACCACTTCAAGCTGCTGGCAGGGAGACGAGGCAGGCCGGCTATTCTCGACTTGTGGCCCACAACTTTTTAAACCCTATGCCGGCGTCATTCGATTATGAGCCTAGACGAGAAGGCGTGGCAAGACATTCGCTTGCGCATCGTCGCGGCCGCCAAGGCTGCAGACCGCGATCCGGGCTCGATTCGGGTTCTGGCGGTGAGCAAAAGCTTCCCCATTCAGGCGCTTCAAGCCGCGTATGCGATGGGACAACGCGCTTTTGGAGAAAATTACGTTCAGGAGGCACGGCCGAAGATTGCCGCGCTTTCCGGGCTTCCCGGAATCGAATGGCACCTGATAGGGCCTCTGCAGAGCAACAAGGCGCGGGCCGCGGCGCAGAGCTTCTCGTGGGTCGAGACGATCGATCGGCGGGAGATCGCGCAGCGTCTCTCGATGGCCCGCGACGTCCATTCGCCGCCGCTCAACGTTTGCATTCAAGTCAACATCAGCGGCGAGACCACCAAGCATGGAGTGATTCCGTCGGCGGCGCTGGCGCTGGCGCGGGAAGTTGGGCGCCTGCCCGGCCTCGCCCTGCGCGGATTCATGGGTATCGCGCAAGCGGCCGACGACGGCGCGCCGGTGCGAGCTCAGTTTCACCTGTTGCGCGAGCTCTACGATGCAGGGCGCCGCGAAGGGTTCGCGCTCGACACGCTATCGATGGGAATGTCCTCGGATTTCGAATTTGCCATTGCCGAAGGAGCGACGCAGTTGCGTATCGGCAGCGCGCTGTTCGGGCCTCGTGGTCCGGCAACGCGGACTCGCAGGGACCATTCGATGACACAGCGCTGATTCCAACCGGGGTCAATCGAGGATGAAACCTTGAACATTACCTTCATCGGCGGCGGCAACATGGCGCGGGCGCTGATCGGCGGCATGGTGGCGCGCGGCAGCGCGTCGAACGCCTTCGCCGTGGTCGACCCGAGTCCCGAGGCGCGCTCGACGATTTCCGCTCGCTTCGGTGTCGCCACCTTCGGCGCCATCGAGCCGCCGGCGGTGGCTCATGCCGAGATCATTGTTCTCGCGGTCAAGCCTCAAAACGTGCGCGTCGCGTCGCGCGAGCTGGCCACGTTGCTCAAACGTCAGATCGTCATCACCATCGCCGCCGGCATCCGGCTTAGCGACCTGTCGCGCTGGCTTCTGGGCTACCGCCGTCTGGTGCGCGCGATGCCGAACACCCCGGCCATGATCGGCGCCGGAATCACCGGTTTGTACGCGCTTTCCGGGGTCGATGTCGACGGGCGCAAGCGTGCCTCATCGGTGCTGGAAGCCGTCGGCAGCACGCTGTGGTGCGAGCGCGAAAGCGACCTCGACGCGGTGACGGCGATCTCCGGCAGCGGTCCGGCCTACGTTTTCTACTTTCTGGAGGCGCTGGAAGATGCGGCTCGCGGGCTCGGTTTTGGCGACGCCGAAGCAAGACGTCTTGCGCTGGCGACGTTTTCGGGCGCGATCCGCTTGGCCGAGCAAAGCGATTCCGAGCCGTCGCTGCTGCGCGCACAGGTAACGTCCAAGGGCGGCACGACCGAGCGCGGCATCGCCGCGCTCGAGCAGGCTGGAACCAAGGCCGCCGTCGCCGCGGCGGCGCAAGCGGCGTTTGCGCGCGCTGGCGAGCTCGGTGATCTGTTCGGCAGCGAAAGTTGAGCTGCATTTCGTGCTAAACCAGGCGCTGCGCTTTCTGATCGATACGGCGTTCGGCTTCGTCGTTTACGCCGCGCTGCTGCGCTTTATCATGCAATGGTTGCGAGCTCCGTTTCGTAACCCGATCGGTCAGGCGGTCACGGCGCTCACCGATTGGGCGGTCAAGCCGTTGCGCAAATTGCTGCCCGGTTTCGGCGGCTACGACTGGGCGTCGCTCCTGTTCGCCTGGATCGGACAGGTGCTCTGGCTCGCCGCGCTTGCCTCGCTCGGAAGCGCCGAATTTTCCGGCACGCTCGCCGGCTACCTGCTGGTGCTGGCGCTCGTCGAACTGCTCAGGGCGTCTTTGTGGATTCTGATCGGCGCGGTATTCCTGCAGGCAATCCTGTCCTGGGTCGCGCCCGACGGCCCACTCGCCGGCGTACTCAACGCGCTGACATTTCGCGTTCTCGCTCCGATTCGCCGGGTCGTCCCGCCGTTGGGCGGATCGCTCGATCTGTCCCCGCTGATCGTGATCGTTCTGGCGCAGCTCGCGCTCATCCTGCCGGTAGCATGGCTGGAACAAAGCCTCGCGCGGCTGTTCCAGTGACGGCACCGGGCTGGCGGCGCGACGCCGCCGACGGCTCTCTCACGCTGCAAATCCAGGCGCAGCCGGGCGCAAAAGCGACCGCCGTCGTCGGTGTCTATGGCGACGGAGATCGGGCTCGCCTGAAGATCGCACTGGCGGCGCCACCCGTCGATGGCAAGGCCAACACCGTTCTGCGCGCCTTCCTGGCGGATGCGTTCGGCGTGGCACAGCGCAACGTCACGCTGCTGCGAGGAGCGTCCGGACGCAAGAAACTGGTCCGGATCGAAGCGCCGACTCGGCGACCCGACAGCGATTGGGGCTAACCGGAATCGCCAGTGCGGGCGAGCGCGTTGGCGAGCCGTACAAAGTCGCCCACGGCTAGCGTTTCGCCGCGCGCGCCGGGGGCGATGCCCTCGCGCTCTAGCTCTTCCTCGGTCGCGAGCAATTTGAGCGCGTTCTTCAGTGTCTTGCGACGCTGCCCGAACGCGGCGGCGACGACGCGTGCGAAAAGCGCTTCGTCATCGATTTTCGGCCGCGCGCGATCGAGCGGCGTCAGCCGCGCAATCGCCGAATCGACGAGGGGCATCGGCCGAAACGCTCCCGGCGGCACGATGAACAGGCGCTCGATGCGAAAGCGTGTCTGCAGCATCACCGACAGCCTGCCGTAGTCGGGCGTCGCCGGCGCGGCCGCCATCCGCTGCACGACTTCTCTCTGCAACATCACGGTCATGTCGCGCAGCTGGGCTTCGTAATGCGCGAGGTGAAACAGCATCGGCGAAGAGATGTTGTACGGCAGGTTGCCGATGACGCGCAACTTGTCGCCGAGGGTCGCGAAGTCGAAGCTGAGCGCGTCGACGTTGTGCATGCGCAGCCGATCGGGAGTGAACTCGGCGCTCAATCGAGCAGCCAGATCGCGATCGATCTCGATGACGGTGAGCCGCTTGACCCGCTCCAGAAGTGGCCGCGTCAGCGCACCAAGCCCGGGACCGATTTCGACCATGTTGTCGTCGGGCGCCGGATCGACGGCGGCGATGATGCGGTCGATGTAGTGGCGATCGACTAGGAAATTCTGGCCAAAACGCTTGCGCGGCGGGTGGCGGACAGGAGTCACATGCGGGTTACGCGTGGATCAAGGGCGCGATTGCTTAAGCTCGATGGCCAGCGCCACCGCCGCGAACAACGATCCCGGATCGGCGCTGCGCGCAAGAGCGCCGTCGGCGGCAAGCTCGAGTGCGGTGCCATGATCGACCGACGTGCGCACGATCGGAAGCCCGAGCGTCACGTTGACGCCGTGGCCGAAGCTCGCGTGCTTCAGCACCGGAAGCCCCTGATCGTGGTACATCGCGATCACGCAATCGAATTCGCTCGTTTTGGCCGGAACGAAGACCGTATCGGCTGGAAGCGGACCGGCCACGGCTATGCCCTGCTCACGAAGCTCTGCCAGCGCGGGGGCAATGATCTCGAGCTCCTCGCGGCCGAGATATCCGCCTTCGCCGGCATGAGGATTGAGGCCACACACCGCGATGCGCGGCTTGGCGATACGGAATTTGGCGGTGAGCTCGTCGGCGACAATGCGCACCGTTCGTGTCACCAATGCTTCGGTGATCGCCGCCGGAACCGCGGACAGCGGCAGGTGGGTGGTCGTCAATGCCACGCGCAGCGGACCGGTCGCGGTGGCCCCGACCAGCATCATGACCACGGTGGCGCCGGTGCGCTCGGCCAGGAACTCGGTGTGGCCGCTGAACGCGATGCCGGCATCGTTGATCACACTCTTTTGCACCGGCGCAGTGACCATGGCGGAGAATTCGCCGGCGAGGCATCCGGTCAACGCGGCGTCCAGCGTCGCCAGCACCGCTTTGGCATTGGCTCGGTCGAGTCGTCCGGGAACGGCGGGCACCGCCAGCGGAAAATGCGCGACCTCGAAGGTTCCCGGCGCGGCCTCGCGCCCGCGAATATAGGGAACGATGCGCACCCCCGCACGCAGACGGCGGGCGCGATCGCGCAACAGCTCGATGTCGCCGATACCGATTAGACGCGCGTCCCACCGACGCTCGGCCAGCCGCACGCAGAGGTCGGGGCCGATGCCAGCGGGTTCGCCCATGGTGACGGCGATGGGCGCGTTCATCGCGCAGTGCTCAGGTCAGCAGCTCGACGTGGATGTCGGTTTCGTCACCGAAGATCTCCACCTTCACCTCCGGCGTCGCGGACACTCGTGGGCGTCCCTCGGCGATCACAATCCTTGCCTGCACGAAGCCTTCGAGCGCGTGCGACGGTGTGCCGAACAGCCACACCGCGTCGAGTGGCTTGGACTTGTTGATCTCGCCGGTGTGCTGCACGACCGGCCCGAGGGGAAGCGCGTAACCCTCGCGTCCGAAGACCGGGAAGCGGTCCAGTGTCGCGCGATAACGGATCACTTGCCGACCCGCAACGCGCTGCCGGCTCGACAAGTCGTACCAGCCGCCGGGAGGCAATGCGATCTCGACCTCGCCGCCGGCGGCGACGATCGGCGCGACCAGCAGCGCGTCGCCGCACATGAACTGCGTCTCGAAGCTTCGCGTCAACGCGGTCCTCGGGAAGGCCAGCGGCATCGCCCGCAACACCGGCAAGCCGGTCGCGATGGCCCGTGCGATCACGCTCTGCAGATACGGAAGCAAACGGTAACGGAATTCGATCCACCGCCGCGCGATCGCTTCGTTTTCGTCGCCGAATGCCCACGGCTCGCGAGCGCCGATGCCGTGCACCCGCATGTGAGAGCTGAACACGCTCATCTGCAGCCAGCGCAGGTACAGCTCCGCCGACGGCTGCACCGAGCCGTAGAAGCCGCCGATGTCGCTGGCGTGATACGGCACACCGCTCATGCCCCACGACAGTCCGCCGCGGATGCTCGCCGCCAGGCCTTCCCAGTCGCTCTGCGGGTCGCCGCCCCACTGGATCGGATATCGCTGGCTGCCGGTCCAGCCGGCGCGGGACCAGACCATGGGCAGGCTGTCCTGGCTGCCGAATTTTTTCGTCGCCTCGTACACACAGCGGTTGTAAAGCAGTGGATAGACGTTGTGCAGGCGCTTGCCCCAGTCGCCATTGAACGCGACCGCGTCATCCGGGACGTGCTCGCCGAAGTCGCTCATGATGACGTCGACGCCGGCTTCGAACAGCGACCGGTGCGCCTCGCGCCACCACACGTAGGCGGCGGGATTGGTAAAGTCGAGAAGACCGCTTTCCGGCAGCGCGGTCAGCACGTCGCCGAAGGGCGAGGTCTCCGACGAAGTATCCCAGCCGAAGACATAGGGATCACCGTTGGCGGTCTTCAGCAGGTATTCCTTGTCCGCGAGCTCCTGAAACAGCGGCGAGTGAACGGATACGTACGGATATTCCCATACACACACCCTAAGCGAGTTCGCCTTGATTTTCACCAGCACTGACGGTGGATCGCGAAAGCGCTGCGGGTCCCAATGAAAATCGAAACGGGTCTGGACGTCCCATGCCGCGCGGCCGTCGAAGGTCAGCACATCGCAGGGAATGCGGCGGGCGCGAAGCTTGGCGGCCACTGCAATGGCCTCCTCGGGCGTTCGATAGTAGGCTTTGGAGACCCAGAGCCCCAATCCCCACAGCGGTACATCCGGCGCGCGGCCGGTGAGATGCGTGTAGTGAGCGAGCACCTCTCCGGGATCGCGACCGGAAATGAGGAACAGGTCGAGCGCTTCATCGTCGACGACGGCGCAATAGGAGCGGTGCGACCATTCCGGATAGCCGACGCCGTGGGTGACCCGTCCGGGGGTGTTGACGAAGATGCCCCATGCAGCTTTGCCCGATCCCGGGCTCCAGCAGAACGGCGCATTCTTGTAGGAGAGCCCGGTGTTGACGCCAAGCGCGTCTTCCACCTGCGACTCGATCAATTGTCCGCGCTTGTTGAGCGAGCCGAATTTCTCGCCCAGCCCGTACACCGGCTCGCCGGAGCCAAGTGCGAAGGCGGCGATCCATTGCGCTCCGGTGCGCGCGCGGCCGATCACCGGCAGGCGCGTGAAGCCGCGGAAGTGTTCATCGGTGATCGACGCGAGAACCCGCTGATCGTCGTGAAACAGCCGGATCGACAGCGGCTCGCCTCCGATTTCCAGCCGCGCGTTGCCGGCCGTGAATGTCCAGACGCCGGGTGAAGGCTGCGCTATGTCGCAGCGCTGGGCGCGGCCGAGGACGAGGCCATAGTCGGGACGGGTATTGGGACCGACTCTGAGCCGGAAGATCCCGGGGCCGAAGCAGGCGATTTCGAGGATGTCGCCGGTGTTGGTTGCAAAAGCGGCGCCCGATGCGGTCGCGCCAAGACTGTTGGGCGCGTCGAGCCGAATGAAAACGGTGGTATCGAGGCGCATCGTGATCTCGCTAGGTGTGGATCTGCTCGTTTCAGCCGGCGAACTTCGGCTCGGGCAGGCCTGCGACGTCCACCCTCATGGCAAAAATTCCACCCGATTCCGGAAGCCTCGCGAGCTCATCCGCCTCGCGCATCTGACGCGCGGTCGTCACATAGAGCGTGCGCAGGTCGTCGCCGCCGAACGCGCACATCGTCGGGCACATGGCGGGAACGGCATGTTCGGTCAGCCGCAGTCCCTGCGGGGAGAGTCGAACCACCTTGGCGCCGCGATAAAAAGCGCACCAGTAACAGCCCTCGCTGTCCACCGCCGCGCCATCGGGCCGATCGGTTTCGCCCTCGAAATGAGCGAACACGCGGCCATTCGTCGGTGTGCCGCGCGCGCTGTCGAAGTCGTAGGCGCGGACCGTGCGCGTCGGCGTGTCGGCGTGATACATCGTGCGGCCATCGGGGCTCCAGGCGAGCCCGTTCGAGGTCGTCATGTCGTCGAGCACGGGAACGAGATCGAGATCGGACGACAGACGATAAAGCCGCGCGCTGCTGGCGTCGCGCTTTTCGTTCATGCTTCCGGCCCAGAAACGCCCTTGCCGATCGGCGCGGCCGTCATTGAAGCGGTGATGCGCGGGGTCGTACGGCGCCGTAACGACCTTGCGCTCGAGCCCGCCTTGCCGATCGACGAACCAGATTCCATCACGCAGCGCCGCGACGAATCCGCCGCGGGCGCGCAAAGCGAAACATCCGATCGCCTGCGGCATCGGCCACGCACTGTTGGTGCCCAGCGCCGGATCGAAACGATTGAGCGAAGGCGCGTTGATATCGATCCAGTACAGTGCCTGCTCGTCGACCGACCACACCGGACACTCGCCCAGGCTGGCCTTGACATCGAGCACGCATGTAAAAGAGGATTCCATGGACGGGATTCCATCAGCGGCGTCAGCCGTTCCGCGAAACCGAGATACTCATCGTACAAGAAAAAGATGCGCCTGGCGCGAGCACACGGGTACCCGTATCGCGATCTTCGCTGGCCCGGTTGAATGCATCGGTCATGTGTGTCACGGGTTCAACCGCGAAAAACGACCTGCCTTCGGACTTATCCGAGGGAACGAACACGACCAGGTAGTCGCAAGCGCGGTCGGCCGCAATTTTCGCGGTGAGCTTGCGTGCCGGCCAGCGAACGGTCGCTGGCGGCCGCCAGCCCGTAAAGCAGTTGTCGAGCGTGGTGGCGCCGATGGGACGCGGCGTCTCGAAGTTCCACTGCGGCGGTACCGCAACCATCTCCGTTGGCAGGCGTGATGGATCGGTGTGCCAGACTCCGCGCGCCGCGAAACCGAGCTCGGTCTCGGCGTCGCGATCGAAATAGGGATGCCATCCCAGGCCGAAGGGAAACGCGTCGCTGCCGGTATTTTCGATGTCGAGCCCTAGCTTCAGGGTGACGGCCAGCGCATCGGCAACGAGGGCGAACCGCTGGTGCGCGCGATAAGGAAAGGGCCACTCGCGTGCTCGTGTGCCGGACGCATCGTGCTTGAGCTCGATCGCAAGACGCGAGGGCTCGCATCGCGTCACGCTCCACGTCCGCTGCCAGCCGTTGCCGTGAATCGCGTGCGGCTCGGCGTCGACGTAACGCGTCAAGACGTATTCGCGGCCGGCCCAGTGCAGCGTCGCGTTGGCGATACGGTTGGAAAACGGAATCAGCGGAAAGCAGGCGAAGCGTCTCACCGCGCCCTCGGCGAGAGCACTCTCAGGCGTTGGCCGCAGAATAGCCTCACCGTCGCACTGAAACGCCGCGATCGAGCCCCCGATGGCCGGCGCGATGACGACACGTGCCGAGCCGGCGCAGAGCTCGATGGTCTCGGTCAAGCCGTGGCCCGGCTGCTAGTTGCCTGTAACGCCCAATTCGATACTGTCTGGCTCAGTTGCCAAGTGAGGCTCCACGCCGATCGCGGCGTTGCCACAGCTCGCAAGGGACCTACCCTTGCTTCGCTGCGGCGCCTCATTTGCCAACTGAGGCTCGGCGCGGATCGCCGCGCCATACCGCTGCGCTCAGTACCGAATCGGACGTTACATGCCACTTGCAAGCCACTAATACGCGCTCCGCGACTTCGCTGGCGGGCTGGGCGCGCTTCCGCGCATCTTCGCGAGATATTCCTGCCCCCGGCTCACCATGTAACCCATGTCGGAGCCGACCGCGACCCAGGAGAAGCCGTACTCGATGAATTTACCCGCCATGTCCGGGTTCATGCCAATAATTCCCGATGGTTTACCCAGCCGCTTGCACGCCTGCGCGCCTTCCTTGAGCTTGTCCTGGACCGCGGCGTTGCCGATGTCGCCAATAAGACCCATCGACGCCGACAGATCTCCAGGTCCGATGAAAATCGAATCGACGCCGGGTACGGCGGCGATCGAGCGCAACTGATCGAACGCGGGCACGGTTTCGATCTGCACGATGACGCAGACCTCCTCGTTTGCGCGCTTGAGGTAGTTCGGTATCGTGCCGTAGCGGCTGCCACGATGCGTCCCGGCGACGCCGCGCACGCCGTCGGGCGGATAACGGGTCGATGCGACCGCGCGCTTGGCTTCGTCTGCGTTTTGCACGAAGGGAAAGAGCAGCGTCTGCGCGCCCGCGTCCATCGCCCGCTTGACCATCACCATGTCGTTCCAAGGCGGTCGCACGATCGCCTGCGCCGGCGTTCCGGCAATCGCCTGCAGGATCCCGATCATTTGTGGCGTATCGATCGGCGTGTGTTCCATGTCGACCACCAGAAAGTCGAAGCCTACCGACCCGAGCGCTTCGGCGGTCGAAGGCGTTCCACTCATCAGCCACGCGCCGATGAGCGTCTTGCCCGACGCGATCGCGCGCTTGAATTGATTGACAGGCATTTCCATGAGGCGGTCTCCAGAAGGAAATCAGGGACGGTTTGCGAAGCGGGCGGGAAATAAGCGGGAAATAGCTGGAAAAATCGATCCCAGAATCGGCATGGGTCATTGTAGCGGGCGTTTACACTCGAGTCATGCTTGTGATGGCCAGGGCGTCGAGAAGGCGTCAAGGCTGATCGCGGGTTTATAATCGCCATATTCGGGGAGGTCCGGACCTCCCCGTTCTTTTGTCCGATGCGCGCGCACTTTTCCCGCCCGGCGTTCTTCGAAGGCGTCCGCGACATGACGCCGGTGCTGATCGGCATCGTCCCGTTCGGCATGGTCTGCGGATTTGCTGCGATCTCCGCCGGCGCTTCTCCGCTCGCGGCGCTGGCGATGTCGGCGATCATGTTCAGCGGCGCGGCGCAGATCGTCGCCTCGCAGCTGATAGCCACTGGGGCTCCGCTGATGGTGATCATCCTGTCGTGCCTGGTGGTGGGCTTGCGTTTTCTGGTCTACAGCGCGGCGATGGCGCCGTATTTGCGCCCGCTCGATCACCGCTGGCGCAATCTTCTGTCGTTCGTCCTGACCGATCAGGCGTTCGCGGGCACCATCCAGCGCTTTCGTGAATCAGGTGACCTGCGCGCCAACGCGTCCTACTTTCTGGGCGGCGGTGCGCTGCTTTGGGTCGTCTGGCAGGTCGCCACGCTCGCCGGCATCGTCATCGGACAGGTGATTCCGGTGTCGTGGCAGCTCGAGTTTGTCGTGCCCTTGTCCTTCCTCGCGGTACTGGCGCCGCTGTTGCGCGACCGAGTCAGCTTGCTGGTGGTTTTCACCACAGCGGTGGCCGTGATAGCACTCGACGACATGCCAATGCGCTTGTCGTTGATCTGCGCGGGCCTGATCGGGATTGCTGCCGGTGTGATGGTCGACACAATGCGTGGGCAGCATGAGTAAGGAGACGACGATCTGGCTGGCGATTTTTGCCGTGGGCGCGATCAATTATGTCGCCCGGCTTTCGTTCATTGCGCTCTTCGCCCGTCGCGACATGCCGCCGTTGCTTGACCGCGCGCTGAAGCACGTGCCGGCTGCCATGCTGACCGCGATCGTCGTTCCCGCGGTCGTTTTCGTGGCGCCGGGCGTGCTCAGGCTCGACCCGGGCAACGCCAAGCTCATCGCGGCGCTCGCGGCGCTCGCCGTCGCCGCATGGCGGCAGAGCACGACGCTCACTATCGTGGTCGGCATGGCGGTGCTCTGGCTGGCGCAGTACGCGTTGAGATAAGATAACCGCGTCGCCAAGCTTTTTTGCAAGCGACTCCAAGGTAGCGTGACGCTGGGCCTCTTCATATCGTCATTCCCGCGAAAGCGGGAATCCGGTGTCTTTTGAACGAACGCCACTGGGTCCCCGCTTGCGCGGGGACGACGACAGTTCGACGCAACGTCTCATCTATTTCGCTAGCCCTCAATATCTGAGGAAAATGATGCGATTCGAAGGCACCGATACCTACATCGCCACCCCCGACCTGATGCTCGCCGTCAATGCCGCCGTCACGCTCGAACGGCCGCTGCTGGTAAAGGGCGAGCCGGGCACCGGCAAGACCATGCTGGCCGAGGAGGTGGCGCGGAGCTTGAAGCGGCCGCTGGTGCAGTGGCACATCAAGTCGACGACCAAGGCGCAGCAGGGTCTCTACGAATACGATGCCGTGTCACGATTGCGCGACTCGCAGCTCGGCGACGCGCACGTCGGCGACATCGCGCACTACATCAAGCGCGGCGTGCTCTGGGAGGCGTTCGAGTCGGAATCCCCGGCAGTGGTGCTGATCGACGAGGTCGACAAGGCGGACATCGAGTTTCCCAACGATCTCTTACGCGAGCTCGATCGCATGGAGTTTTACGTCTACGAGACGCAGAGGACCATCCGCGCGCGTCACCGTCCGCTGGTCGTGATCACTAGCAACAATGAAAAGGAATTGCCGGATGCGTTCCTTCGCCGCTGCTTTTTTCATTACATCCGCTTTCCGGACCGGGAAACGATGGCGCGCATCGTCGACGTTCACTTCCCCGGATTGAAAAAGAGCTTGCTCAAGGAAGCGCTCGAGGTCTTCTTCGAGTTGCGCGACGTTCCGGGGTTGAAAAAGAAACCGTCGACCTCCGAGCTGCTGGATTGGTTGAAGCTCTTGCTGGCCGAGGACATTCCGCCCGAGGCGCTCAGGAGCTCGGACAAGAAGGTGATCATCCCGCCGCTGCACGGCGCGCTGCTCAAGAACGAACAGGACGTGCATTTGTTCGAGAGGGTCGCCTTCCTGGCCCGGACCGGAAGATAGGCATGCGGTTCATCGAGCCCATCACGCTCACCGGCACTCACGCCAGCATCGAGCCGCTGGGACGAGAGCACGAAGAGGCGCTGCGGCGCGCGGCCGCCGACGGCGAGCTGTGGCGCCTGTGGTACACCTCGGTTGCGCCGCCGGAGAAAATGGGCGAATACATCGCCACCGCGCTCGACATGCGCGAGCGGCTGGATGCGATGCCTTTTGTCATCCGCGAGAAATCCTCGGGCGAGATCGTCGGCTGCACGCGTTACTTCAACGTCGACGCGGCCAACCGCCGTCTGGAGATCGGGCATACCTGGTACTCGAAGCGCGTCCAGCGCGGCCCGATCAACACCGAGTGCAAGCTCATGCTCCTCTCGCATGCGTTCGAGAAGCTGCAGTGCATTGCGGTCGAGTTTCGCACCCACTGGTTCAATCACGCTTCGCGCGCGGCGATCGAGCGGCTCGGTGCGAAGCAGGACGGGGTGTTGCGCAGCCATCAAGTATCGGCCGATGGCTCGAAGCGCGACACGGTGGTCTTCAGCATCATCGACGGCGAATGGCTGGCGGTGAAGCGGCACTTGCGCTACCAGCTCGAACGTCCGCGGTAGCCACCTGAGTCCGGACTCAGTGCTGATCGACTTCTTTCTCCATCTCAAGGCCGCCAAGCTGCCGGTCTCGACGCGCGAGTTCCTGACCCTGCTCGACGCGCTCAAGCACGACGTCGTCTCCGGCAGCATCGACGACTTCTACTTCCTCGCCCGCACCTGCCTCGTCAAGGACGAAGCGCTGTACGACCGCTTCAATCTGGCGTTCGGCGCGTACTTCAAGGGCGTCGACAGCGTGTTCGACATTCGTGCACAGATTCCCGAGGAGTGGATCCGCAAGTTGATCGAAGGCAACCTGTCGGAGGAAGACAAGGCGCTGGTGAAGGCGCTGGGCGGCTGGGACAAGCTGATGGAGACGCTTAAAGCCAGGCTCGAGGAGCAACGCGGCCGCCACCAGGGCGGCTCGAAGTGGATCGGCACTGCGGGAACGAGCCCGTTCGGCGCCTACGGCTACAACCCCGAGGGCATCCGCATCGGGCAGGAAAGAGGCGGCAACCGGAGCGCAATCAAGGTCTGGGACGAGCGGACGTTTCGCAATCTCGACGACTCGGTCGAGCTCAACACGCGCAACATCAAGATCGCATTGCGGCGATTGCGCCGTTTCGCGCGCGAAGGAGTGCCCGAGGAGCTCGATCTCGACGCGACCATCGACGGCACCGCGAAAAACGCCGGCTGGCTCGATCTGCACCTGGTGCCGGAACGCCGTAATCGCGTCAAGGTGCTGCTCTTCCTCGACGTCGGCGGCTCGATGGATCCGCACGTCCAGGTGTGCGAGGAGCTGTTCTCGGCGGCGAAGAGCGAGTTCCGCCATCTCGAGTACTTCTACTTCCACAACTGCGTCTACGATTACGTCTGGCGCGACAACCGCCGCCGTCGCAACGAGCGCTTCGCGACCTTCGACATACTGCACAAGTACGGCCCCGACTGGAGGCTGGTCCTGGTCGGCGACGCGGCAATGAGTCCCTACGAGATCCTACAGGCGGGCGGCAGCGTCGAATACATGAACGACGAGCCGGGCGCCGCCTGGCTCAAACGCCTGATCGACACCTATCGCCACGCGATATGGCTCAACCCCGAGCCCGAGCGCTCGTGGGGCTACTCGCGCTCGACGCAGATCGTCCTGGAGATACTGGGTCCGCGCATGTTTCCGCTCACCCTCGACGGCCTCCAGCGCGGGATCGCGGCGCTGCGGAAGTAGCGGTCGCTCGCGGCGCAGCGGGAGGAGGAGCGAATCGCGGCGCGAGGATCGCGTACCACGCGAGCGACAGGATCACCAGCATCCACACAATGACGGGTCCGCTCGGCAAATCGAGCGCGGTCGAGACAACCAGCCCCACCGCATAGCCCGCCGCGCCGATCGCCCACGCGGCCGCAAGCCGTCGTCGCGCCATTCTTCGGGTGGCCAGCGGCGGCACGATCAGGGTCGCAAACACGAGATACAAACCGACCAGCTGCACCGACACCGTCACCGCGAGCGCGAAAAGGACGTAGAACCCGGTGCGGCCGAGGCGTTCCTTCCAGCCGAACCACAGGAAAAGCACGACTGCGTAGACCAGCGCCGCCCACAGCAGCCGCGACGGCTGCGCCCAGAGAATCTGCCCGACTAGGAGGTCGCGCAAGTGCTCGCTGCCGTGCACGTTGCTGGCGAGCAACAACACGCTGCCAGTCGCGCCGAGGATGAACACCACGCCGATGACCGCTTCCTGCACGTCGGGCCAGATGCGCTCGGTCCAGGTGAGCAGCAGCGCGCCGCCGAGCGCTGCCGCGAGTGCAGCGATCTGCACCGCGATGCCCTCGGCCTCGAAGCCAAATTGATCGGCGAGCAGCACCCCGCAGCCCGCAATCTGCGCAATGGCAAGGTCGATGAAGACGATGCCGCGCGCGAGCACCTGCATGCCGAGCGGCACGTGTGTCGAGGTGACGAGCAAGCCGGCCGCGAGTGCAGGCAGCAGGATCGAAATGCTGATGGCGTCGAGATTCACTGGATGCCTTTGAGCAGCCGCTGGATCGTGTCGTCGAACAAACCGAACAGATCCTTCGCTGCGTCGTCGCCACCGACGGTGAACGGCAACACAACGGCGTTGATCTTCGCACGCTCCGCGATCCATTGTGAGGCACGGTCGCTCTGGTACGCGGCGCGCAGGACCATCCTCACCGGCTGTCGCTGTATCGTTGCCAGCACCTCCGATAGATGGGCAGTCGTGGGCTCGACGCCCGGCTTCGGTTCCAGTGCAGCGACCTCTTTCATGCCCAGCCACGCGATCAGATAGGTGAATCCCTTGTGCTGAACGACGATGGCGACGCCTCTTAACGGAGTTCCTTCTTTCTCCCACCGCGTGATCGCGGCGTTCCAGCGCTCGGCGAAGGCCTTGTAGCGCGCCTGGTAATACGCAGCGTTTTCGGGATCGAGCTCGGCCAGGCGCGCCGAGAGCGGGCCCGCGACGCGACCGATATTGCGTGGATCGGTTTGGATGTGCGGATCACCGGCCGCATGGACGTCACCCTCCGACCGATCCAGGCGCGACGGTTTGTCCAAGATCGGAACGAACGATGCCGCCTCGAAATAGCCCGGCTTGCCGGCTTGCACCTTGGGGTTACCCGCTTGCTGGGTCACCAGCGGCAGCCAGCCGATCTCGAGCTCGGCACCGGTCGCGACCACCAGATCGGCGCCGCGGGCGCGACCGATCAGGCTCGGCTTCGCCTCCACGTGATGTGGATCCTGAAGCGGGTTGGTCGCGGTATAGACCTTGACCTTGTCGCCGCCTAATTCCTCGGTGAGCGCGCCCCATTCCGGAACGGTCGCGAAAACGTTGAGTGTCGCGGCCGCGGGTCCCACCCATGCGACTACCAGCGTTGCCAGCAGCCATTGCACGTGCGATTTCATCGAATGCTCCTTAGAATTTGTGCGCGCCGTGCGCGCCCATCGTCAGGATGTATTGCAGGAACAGCTGATTGTCGGTCATGCCGGCCTGCGTCTTGCTCTGTCCATACTGCAGGCGGATGCGGCTGAATTCCGACGGCGTGTAGTCGAGCATCAAGGTGGAGCGCTCCGGATGGAATGCCGGCGCATCGAGGTATGCTGCATTAGTGCCGTAATCCACGTGTCCGGGATCGAGCCGGTCGTAGCGCGCACCGACGCGCCAGTAGGGCATGAACTGGTAGACGCCCTGCAGGTACCAGCCGCTCTGCCGCGACGTGTACGCCGAGGTGTTGGTCAGATGTAGCGCGCCATCGACGTCATAGGTGAAATCACCGTTTTCGCGGCGCCAGAAATACTCGCCCTGCAGCTTGAAGTTGGTTTGCAAAGCATTGCCGTTGGGCGCGTATTTCCAGACAAAATCGGCTATCGCGACGTGACTGGCTCCGTTGAAAGCGACCTGCGCATTGTTGCCTGCGAGGTCGAGCTGCGAGTACTGGCGGTCCTGTGCGCGGGTCTGCAAATATGAGAGACCGGCGCGCCAGCTGTGGCTGGCACCGATATCGCCTCCGGTGTGGGCGTAGATCACGCCGGACCCGACACCGTTCTTGTTGCGCATCGACCCGGGGAAGTTGTCTCCGTTGCCGACTTCGGCGCCGAGCTCGAGAAATTGATCGGTCGGCGCAATCCATTTGACTTGCAGCCCATCGTTGGCGTACTGGCCGCCGACGAAAGCCTGATACGCAAGCGGGGCGTCGATGAAATCCCACGCGTGCTGATGCTGCTCGTTCATGTAGCCAAGCCCGGAAAAGAAGCGACCGAACTTCGGCACCAGGCCATACGGCGCCGCGGTGTAGATGCCGTACGCCTCCTCGACCGAGACCGTGTTCTCCGGCGTGAGCGAGACGATAAGGTTGCCCGCAAACAGGTGATCGACGCTGGCCGAGACCGCGAGCTCGGATTCGGACAGCGAAAAGCCGCGGCGCCCGGGGCCGATATCGCCACCCGGCGCAAAGCCGCCGATGGCGAACTTCGACGGGTCCTGCGACAGGTTGGCGTACCTTCCTTGCAGCACCGCCGAAATCGCGGGATTGAACGCTGCGATGCCGGAGGCGGATGATGTTGCCGGTAATGCGGCAGCGACTGGAGGCGCCGGAGCGGGTGCGGCCGGCGCGCTTTTCGCGGTTTCAGCGTCCTTCAGCTTCTGCTCGAGCGCCTGAATCCGCGCTTCGTAGCTTTCCTTCAGTTGCCTGATCTGCTCGCGAATCTCGGCGAGATCCGCGTCACTTGCCGCCCGCGCCGGGAAAGGCATGGACATCGCCAGCGCCAAAGCGCCGTGCATCCAAATGAATTTGGACATGTAACACTCCTCTAGCCATGATGGACCTATGCCGTACGCGACGGCACACCCAAACGGACTAGAGAAGCGTTGGCGGGGCGCGACTGGAGTAGTATGCGGGCGCCGCGACCGCGAGCGACGAGAACCGGATTCCAACGCGGCCCGAATCGACGATCGCCGGTGGCAGCGATGCAACGCTGCTCGCCACTGCGTGGGAACCGCCCGCGAGTAACGCGCACTCGATGCACGGAGAATTACTTGCCGATGTTTCCAGGCCCTGCTCATGCGACCGGTGCAGTTGATCGCCGAGGTGCTGCACCTCGTGCCTCTGTCCTTCGAGCTGCATCCCTAAGAGCAGCAGCGAAAAAAGAACGGTGAGGACAGTGCGTTGCATGGGAGGCGGTCGGGTGCTTTGGGACACCATCGGTTAGTTTACTGCAAAACCGCTGTGCGAACGAACAGCACGGCGGCGGACAGCGTGCCTCTTGATACGACTTTAACTACTTCAGAGCAGCGCGTCGGACGCAGCCCCGACTCGCAATTCCCCGTCGATCCCCACGCTGCGCGCGGGGCCCCGCGCCGGGTGGCTCGCGTGGCAGCCTACATTGCGCCCGACACGAAGGTAGGGGCAAGCACGTCGAGTGCGTCCAGCGACGCCGAGGGCTCCTTGATTGTGATGCGCCACAGCGTCCGCGGATCGTCGGGGTCGGTCAGCGTCGCGGAGTGCAGCAGCGACGCGTTGTCCCATATGACGATGTCGCCGACGCGGTAGCCATAGCTAAGGACATATTTCGGCTGCGTCGCGTGCGCTGCCAGCTCGTCGAGGAGGGCGACCGCTTCATCCTCCGGCATGCCGACAATGCCATAAGAGCTGCCCGACACCGCATAGAGCGCCTTGCGCCCCGTGACCGGATGGGCGCGCACGAGCGGATGGGTGATCAGCGGCATCTTGGCTTTCTGCTCCGGCGTCAGCGGCGACGCCGCGATGCGGCTCGCGTCGTTCATCTCCTTGCGATTGCCGTAGTGGTGGATGGCGACGAGCGATGCGATCTCTTGTTTCATGGCATCACTCAAGCCGTCGTACGCCGCGTATTGATTGGCGAACAGCGTGTTGCCGCCGGATTTCGGAACCTCGATCGAGTAGAGCATCGTCGCGCGGGCCGGAACCTGCAGGTACGAATAGTCGGTGTGGAAATACGTCCCGGCGTCGGCCAGCCCGACCGGCTGGCCGTCCTTCCTCCGGTTGGACAGAATCAGGATATTGGGATCGGCCGGATGGTGAAACTGGTCAATCACGTGAGGCTCAGGCGGCCCGAAGCGGCGCGCAAAGGCAACGTACTGCGCGGGCGTCAGCGACTGAGCGCGAAGCACCAGAACCTGGGCCTGGAAGAACGCGCGCTCGATCCCGTCGAACCCCGCGTCCGACAGCGGCTTGGAAGTATCAACCTCCGAGGTTTCGAGCCCGAAACCGGGCGAAAGCGCCTTCGTTTGCAACATGATTCCCCACCTATTTGACAAACTGCGGCATCAGCGTGCGTGGCAGCCAGAGTATCAGAGACGGAAACAATATCACGATCAGCAGCACCAGCAGCATCGGGATGAAAAGGATGGCGGTGTCCTTTACCGCATCCTTGATCTTGATACCGCCGATCGAGCACGCGATCATCAGGCACAGGCCGTACGGCGGCGTGACCAGGCCGTAGGCGATCGAGATCACTCCGATAATCGCGAAGTGGATCGGATGCATGCCTACCTTGGCCGCGAGCGGCGCGAGTATGGTGCCGACGATGATGATCGCGGGAATAGCGTCGATGAAACAGCCGATGAACAAGAAAGCCGCGGCGGTGATGAAGCCGACGCTGGTCACTCCGCCGCCCCAGTGAGCGACGGCGTCCACCACCAGTTGCGGAATGTGGAAGTAAGCCAGGATCCAGCCGAATGCAGAAGCGGTGCCGATGCAAAACAGCGCGATCGCCGCGAAGCGAGCCGAGTCGTACAGCGTGTGCTTGAGCGCCGCGAATGGCAGCGAGCGGTAAATGAGCCCGCCGAGGAGCATCGCGTACAGTACCGCGATCACCGACGCCTCGGTTGGCGTGAAAAACCCGAAGACGATGCCGCCGACGATGATGCCCGGGGTCAGGATGGGCAGTATCGCTTGCCCGCACGCCGACAGGAACTCCTTGAAGGTAACGCGCGCGTACACCGGATAATTGCGACGCTTGGCGTAAATGTACACCGCGACCATCAGCGACAGTCCCATCATCACGCCGGGAACGACGCCGGCGAGAAACAAGCCGCCGATCGACACCGAGATGACGCCGCCCCAGACGACCATCAGGATCGATGGCGGAATGATCACCCCCATCACCGCCGCACACGCGATCAGCGACACGGTGAACGGCGTGTCGTAGCCTTGTTTTTTCATGGCCGGAATCAGCACGCCGCCTACACCGGCGGCTTCCGCGGTCGACGAGCCGGAAATGCCGGCGAAGAGCATCGACACCAGCACGCTCACATGCCCGAGGCCGCCGGGCAGGTGCCCGACCAGCGCGCGTGACAAGTTGATCAGCTTCTCGGTAATGCCGGCGCTGTTCATCAGGTTCGCCGCCAGCATGAAGAACGGTATCGCCAGCAGAAGGAACGAGTTGTACGACTTCAGCATCTCGTTCAGCAACAGGAACGGCGTCAGGCGGTCGTCGATGAAAAACACGGGCACGCAGGCGAGGCCCAGCGCGAACGCGACCGGCACCCGAAAGATAATCAGGACCGCGAAGACGCCAAAGAGGAGCGCCGCGACTTCAGCGGGACCCATGGTGGCCGTCCGCGTAGAGCTTGATATCGTCGAGAATTTGTTCCACCAGAAAAAGAAGCCAGCAGATCCCCGCGAGCGGCCACGCAATATGGATCGACAGCATGTTGATGCCGGTCATTTCCGAGCTCTGCTCGTAGCCGAACGCGGCAAAGCGCCAGCCGAAGGCGATGAAAATCAGCGCAACCAGCAATATCGACACATGAACGATGAGCTGGCCGACGGCTTTGCCGCGAACCGTCTTGGGTTCCGGCAGAACGTCGACGTCGAAGTGGGTGCCGTCGCGCACCGCGATGGTCGCGCCGAGCATGATCAGCCACATCAGGCAGAAGCGGGCGACTTCCTCGGTCCAGATATAGCGGGGAATGAACTCGAAAAAGCGGGAGAAGATCTGCAGTGTTACCGGGATCACCATGACCGCGATCAACACTGTAATGACGAACTTCAAAGCTCGCGCAATCAGCGCGTTGAGCGTGCGTAGTGGCGCGTCCATCGTGGGATCAGCAAAAGCCGGCGAAGGCGAGCATCGAGGACCTCGCCCTGGCCGGCTCGACGATCACTATTTGATCGCGTTTACCTTGTTCAGGATTGCGATCGCGTCGATCTCCCTGGCGTAGGACTGCTTGACCGGCTCCGCAAGCTCGAGCAGCTTCGGACGCTCGGTGAACACCCAGGTCTTGAGCTTGCCTTCCTTTTCCAGCTTGGCGAGAAGCTGCGAATCGGCGCCGGATTCGAGATCGCGGCCATACTTGCCTGCCTCCTTCCCTGCCTTCAGGATTGCGGCTTGCAGGTCGGGCGGAAGCTTGCGGAAAGTCTTGCCCGCGAAACAGATCGGGCGCACGGTGATCGCGTGCTGGGTTAGCGAAATGTTCGGCCCGACTTCGTAGAATTTCATCGCATCCAGTCCCGCCGCTTCGTTTTCCGCGCCCTGTATCACGCCTGTCTGGATCGCGTTGTAGACCTCGTTGTAGGCGATCACCGACGGCTTGGCGCCGATCGCGCCGAACATTTGCGTCTGGATGGGCGCGCCCATCACCCGCAGCGTAAAGCCGCGCAGCTCCGCCATGTTGCGGATCGGCTTGTTGGCGATAAGGTTGCGCGTGCCGCCGCCGTCGTAGCCGATGATCATCACATCCGCCTTCTTCGATACGTCGTCGATGATCGGCTGGAAAGCATCGGAATCGAGCACCTTGTTCCAGTGATCGAGATCACGAAACAGGAACGGCATATCCAATAGCGGCGCGGCCTTGGCGAACGTCGACATATGCGCCGGCGAGACCACGCCGTAGTCGACCGAGATGCCCTGGCTCATGTAAGCGAAGTAATCTTTCTCCAGCCCCAGCTCGCTGTTGCGATGGAGAACGAAGTTGATCGGCTTGCCGTAGTACTTCTTGACCAGCTCCTCGAACTTGAGCAGCGACTTGTTGAACGGGTGCGTGTCGTCGAATTGGACGGCGCCGTGCAGGGTGATCGGCTGCTGAGCGACGGCATTAAAAGACATCGCCAGGCCAAGCACAGCCAGGCAACGCGCGAAGCCGCGTAGAAATGCGTGCATTGTTTCCTCCAAAGGGTAGCGGTCTGATGCGCACGCTTCGCTCCCGGAAAGAGGCTAAAGACGCACGCGGGAACCATCTGATAAGACAACCAAAGCGCATTCAACCGCGCAGGCGCTCCAGTGTCAAGGCAAACGCCGGCATAGTCGGGCAAGTGCGGTAAGGACCTTTACGGGCAGCTGTCACGGAAAGCTCGCGATAGTTGCCGCGATAATAAGAGCTCGTTTCGGCGTCGGAGCTAGCTCGCGGCATTTGGCGGCGAAGCTGGGCTGCACGCGCGCTGACGCATGTTCACCCTGCCGTGGCCGGCGCATCCGGCCACGCTGCAAGAAGTTCCTTTACCGTCCTCGGATCGGTGGATGTCTTGAGCTTATCGCGAAAAATCCTGTCGCTTAACATCCCGGCGGCGGTGGCGAGCAGCTGCAAATGTCGCTCGTTCGCCTTATTCGGGACGATGAGCCCGAGAAAGACCGACACCGGCTTGCCGTCGGGCGCGTCGAACGGAATGGCAACTTTTGTTCGTACGAATACGGACGCTGGTACGGCACACTGACTCATGCGCGCGTGGGGAATCGCGACACCATGACCCACACCCGTCGAGCCCAGTTGCTCGCGCGCCGTCAGGCTCTCCAGAATGAATGTCTCGGAGAGGCCGTGCCGCGTGGCAAGCAGGGCGGCGACCTGTTCGAGCAGCTGCGCTTTGGTCGACACGTCGAGATCCAGACGGACGTCTTCAAGAGCCAGTAGTTCGCCGACGGGATTCACGATGTCTGACGCCGTCCGTTCAATAATATCCGGCGCCAATGCCGACGGTTACTGGGAAACCGGCTCGTCCTCATCCTCACTCTCGCTTGCCTCGTGGAGGTAGACGACATTCGCGTTTTGATCGAAGTCGATCAACTCGGCGTAGCGCCCCCAGGCGATCAGCGTCTCCAGTAGCTTTGCAGGCTGATCGTAGGGCAACAGCGTTCCCAGCTCCTCCAGAACGCTGTCGGCATTGATCCGCCCGTCGGGCGATTCCGCCAAACGCGTGGTGATCATCTGAAACAGGCGCAGCTTCATGATGGCTTGCCGGAAAAGCGTCTTGCGTGCGGGACCCGGCGCGGCGAGGAAGTACCAGCCGAACTGCGTCATCAGCACATCGTCCTTGGGCGTGTCGACCAGGTCCAGCATCTCGGCGGCCTTGACGGTCGCAATAGTCTCGCCGAACTCCTTGCCGATCCGAGCACTTAGATCGAACACGTTGATGGTCTCCTGAGCATCCTCGATGATCTCGAGCAGGCCGACGATGGTTTCTACCGGGACATGCGGGATCGGTTCGACACGCGCGCCGGCAGGTGTTGTAACCTGCCCCGGCGCCCCCTCGGGCGCTTCGGCTGCCCGATCCACGCCCGCGCCAATCGCGCGCGCGGCGACCTGTTCGGCCGGTTCGTCCGGCAGGACCGACGCTGTGATCGCCGCATGCACCTGATCGACCATGGCTGCGAATGGCTTGGAATTGATATCGCGCGGATAGGGCAGCGGGTTGGGAATGACAGTGCGCACGCGGCCCGGATGCGACGAGATAATGACAATGCGTGTGGCGATGAAGACCGCCTCGGCGATGTTGTGCGTCACCAGGAAGATGCTCTTCAGGCCGGCGTGCCCGGAACCGCGCCACAAGTCGACCACTTCGGTACGCAGGCTCTCCGCGGTGAGGACGTCGAGTGCGCTGAACGGCTCGTCCATGCATAACACTTCCGGCTGCGCGACAAGCGCCCGCGCGAAGCCGACACGCTGGCGCATGCCGCCTGACAGCTGCTTCGGATACGCATTCTCATAGCCGGACAAGCCGATCAGTTCCAGCGCCTTGTCGATCTCTTCCTGCTCCTCGCGAGCGCTAAGGCGCCGCTGGATCAGTCCAACCTGCACGTTCTCCTGCACGGTGAGCCAAGGGTAGAGCGCAAAACTCTGGAACACGATGGCCAGGCCACGGTTGACTCCGGCCAGCGGCGCGCCGTGACTGAGAACGGCGCCCTGCGTCGGTTCCGTCAACCCGGCCATCAGCCGCAGGATCGTGGACTTGCCGGAGCCCGACTGACCCAAGAGCGCCAGCATCTCGCCTTCCCGAATTTCGAGGCTAATGTCATCGAGCACCGTCACCGGCGATCCGCCGTCGGCACTCACGTACGACTTCGACACGTGCCGCAGCTCGATGAGCGGCGCCAAGGCGGCCGTGGCCTCCGGCGGAAGCTCGGGCTGTGGTCTTTCGGCAAGCGAAGTGTCAGCAGCCATCGGTCACTCCACGGATTGGACAAGGCGGCGCGAAAAAAGTCCGCTCTGTTCTCCAAACTCGGCGCTTCGTATCGTTCAGCATGGTCAGTCGAGCTTGAACTTCCGTTCCGCCAGGTCATACAGGCGGCGCCAGAAGATGCGATTGATGACGACGACGAAGAACGCCATGACCATGATACTGAAATAGATCGCAGGCTGGTCGCCCTTCTCGGTCACCTGCGCAATGTACGCGCCCAGGCCGTCGGCAACGAGCTTGTCGTTACCCCAGGATGCGACCTCGGCGACGATGCTGGCGTTCCACGCTCCGCCCGTCGCGGTAACGGCGCCAGTGACCCAGAAAGGAAAGATCGCGGGAATGATCAGCGTCTTCCAGAGTTGCCAACGGTGCAGCCCGAACAAGGCAGCGGCTTCGCGCAGGTCGGTGGGGATGGCCATAGCACCCGCAATAACGTTGAAGAGGATGTACCACTGCGTGCCGAGCGCCATCAGCAGCACGCTACCCAGATTGATCGGGATGTGCGTCGAGATGAAGAAGGCCACAATGAACGGGAAGGTCATGTTCACCGGAAAGGACGCAGCGATCTGCGCGAGCGGCTGGGCGAAGCGAGCCACGCGCGGCCGAAGGCCGATCCAGACACCGATCGGGGTCCAGATAAGCGTCGCTATGACACTCATGGCGACCACGCGCAGGAGCGTGAGCACGCCGAGCCAGACCACGTGCAACATCTGCGAACCGGTCATGTCGGTCCTGATCTCCTGCGCGATGTCGATGGCATCCACGATGAGCCAGCCGACGGCGGTCGCGGCGACGACCCATAACCCGAGGCGTATCAACCATTTCGCCGGCGCCGGCGTGTGTCCCGCAATCGTCTGCGTAACATCCGCGCCGAGTGCAGACGCACGCTCCGAGAAGCGCCCGAAAGCGTGGCCGACATGATCGGAAAGCCAAGCCAGGATGTAGGAGCGCTGGAGCAGATCCAGGACCCACGACGTCGGGTTGTCTTTGCCTTCTGTCTGCTCGAGCTTGAACTTCTCCGCCCACGCCACCAGCGGCCGCCACAAGAGCTGGTCCACGACCACGATGGTGATGATCATCGCGATGATCGCGTAGACGGCAGCGCGCGTGTCGCCGACCTCCACGGCCGCGGCCATGTACGACCCCAATCCGGGAAGCTTGATGTTCTTGTTCAGTACCGAAATGGCTTCGCTTTGAGCGACGAAGAACCAGCCGCCGCCAAAGCTCATCATCGAGTTCCACATCAGGCCGATCGCGGAGGAGGGCAATTCGACTTTCGTGAAACGCTGCCAGCGGTTCATTCGGTAGACGCTGGCTGCCTCCTGCAGCTCGACCGGAATCGTGATCATCGAGTGGTAGAAGCCGAAGGTCATGTTCCACGCCTGCGCCGTGAAGATGGCGAAGATACTGGCGCACTCGACTCCCAGCAGGCTTCCCGGAAAGAGCGCCAGGAAGCCGGTGACGGTGATCGAGAGAAACCCGAGCACAGGCACCGACTGCAGGATGTCCAGCAGCGGCAGCATGACCTTGCGCGCACGGACACTCTTGGCCGCGATGTAGCCATAGGCGAAAGTAAACAGCAGCGCCGCGGCAAAGGCGATGAACATCCGCAATACGGTGCGCGCGGTGTAGTAGGGAATGAGCGCTACGTCGAGGGAGAGCGGCGGCGGATGCAGCTCGTCGAAGCGAACCCGCATGTCGCCGCTCAGGGCCACAAGCAACCACAGCACGACGAAGATGGTCAGGATGACAATGGCGTCGATCCAGCCGAAGCGCCAGCCGCGCGCCAGCTGTTGTCCGGTTGTTTCCGGGTACGGGCGTGCAGTCATGGCGTCGGCTCGTGCGTAACCACGGTCAGCGCACAGGCAAACGAGCGCTCGCCTACGCGCATTCAGAACTCCGCATGTACGCGGACGGCAAAAATGGAAACCAGTCCGCGATCGCGTTTATAGGCCGGATGGATAGCATTCTGGTAGTTTGCTGAAAATGGTGAAATGTTCGACGACGCGCATCGAGTAGAACGTCTCCACTATGTAGCATGCACGTGGACCGTTAAATGGCCGATACGGAAACAGACAGCGAATGCAGGCGAGGTGTGAACGCGGTCTTGCCCAAAGGGCAACGAACTGCTTGACGCGCACCGCCTCGCAAGTCAGCGCGGCGGTGGCAGGCGATGCAACGAATCCTGCGAAACGATCCCGCTAACTTGAGCGCCGTCTTGCGACGGCGCGACTAGGGCAACTCTCCAAAGCCTTAACTCCTCGTCCTTCGACGCCGCAAAGTTATGGCGATTGGCACCAGCTGTCAATCGAAACTTGCCATGTCCCCCGCGGACAGACGTAAGCGCCCGAAGGCCGCCATTCCGGGGCGTACGAGTTCGACCGCACGACTGATGATCTATTGAAGCACACGGTCCTCTCGGCGAGCCGGTAGTCCAAGAGTAGCATTCGTCTGCTGCCTCCCACCGGAGTCGACGGATGGCCGACTACAATCCACGTCTCAAAAAGCCCCTCGCAGGCTTGACCTTGGCGGCGCTCGGCGTTGTCTACGGCGACATCGGCACCAGCCCCCTTTACGCGGCGAAGGAGACGTTCAACCCCGACCACGGCATTCCGCTCAACACCGCGAATGTGCTTGGCGGAGTATCGGCGATCTTCTGGGCGCTGATGATCGTCGTGTCGCTCAAGTACGTGGTTCTCATCATGCGCGCCGCCAATAAAGGCGAAGGTGGCATCATGGCATTGCTGGCGCTCGCGTCCTCGGCGGTGAAGGATCATCCGCGCTGGGTTGCGCCGATCATGTTGCTCGGCGTGTTTGGCGCGTCATTGTTCTACGGCGATGCGGTGCTCACCCCGGCGATCTCGGTCCTTTCGGCGGTCGAGGGTCTCGAGGTAGGCACGGCGGCGTTCAAGCCGTATGTCGTGCCGATCGCCGTCGGCGTCGTGATTGGCCTGTTCGCTCTCCAGCGCCAGGGCACCTCTCTCTTGGGTGCGCTATTCGGCCCTGTTGCCGTCCTCTGGTTTCTGGCGATCGCCGCGCTGGGCATCCGTGGCATCGCCAGTGCTCCCGAGGTGCTGTGGGCGTTCAACCCGGCGCACGCGCTCGATTTCGTCACACAACATGGCTATTCCTCGTTCGTCGTGCTCGGTGCGGTGCTGCTCGCCTTTACCGGCGCCGAAGCGCTCTACGCTGACATGGGGCATTTCGGCAAGGCGCCTATCCGTATTGCCTGGTTCGGACTCGTCTTCCCCGCGCTTGTCCTGAACTATTTCGGGCAAGGCGCACTGCTGATTACGAACCCCAAGGCGCTCGACAACCCGTTCTACCTGCTCGCGCCGGACTGGGCGCTTTATCCAATGGTCGCGCTCGCGACGGCGGCAACGGTGATCGCCTCGCAGGCGACCATCTCCGGCACCTATTCGCTGACCAAGCAGGCGATCCAACTGGATTATCTGCCCCGAATGAACGTCACCCAAACCTCGGCAGGAGAGATCGGTCAGATCTACATTCGCGGCGCGAACTGGGTCCTGCTTGTCGTGATCGTCGCGGCGGTGATCGGCTTTGGCTCCTCGACGCGGCTCGCCTCGGCTTACGGCGTGGCGGTGACGGGGACGATGCTGGTCACCACGATCCTCACCTTTTTCGTCGTTCGATTCGCGTGGCACTACAACCTATTCTTGAGCATTGCGGCTACCGGCTTCTTCATCGTCATCGATGCGGCATTCTTCTCGTCGAGCCTGCTCAAGATCGTCGAAGGCGGCTGGTTCCCGCTCGCGCTCGGGGCGATCGTGTTCACGGTGATGACGACATGGCATCGCGGCAGGGAAATCGCCATGGCGGTGCAGCGGCAGACCGGAACCTCGGTCGAGTCGTTTCTCCGTTCGCTGGCCGAGCATCCGGTGCCGCGCGTGCCCGGGACTGCAATGTTCATGGCCGGCAACGCGGATGCCGTGCCACGCGCGCTGCTGCGCAACTTCGCCTGCAACAAGGTGCTGCACGAGCGAGTCGTGCTGCTAACCGTCATTATCCGTGAGGTCCCCTGGGTGCCCGCGAGTGAACGGATCAAGGTGGAAGCGCTCCATCATGGTTTCCATCGGGTGATCGTTTATTTCGGTTTCATGGACCGTCCGGACGTATCCCAGGCGCTGGACCACTGTAAACCGCACGGTCTCGAATTGGAGCCGCTGCACACTTGGTTCCTGCTTAGCCGCGCGACTGTGATCCCCACTCCTGGAACGGGCATGGCCCTTTGGCGCGAACGGCTGTTCGCTGCGATGGCGCGCCATGCGCGCACCGCCGGGGACTACTTCAACATCCCGGCGGCGCAGGTCATCGAGCTCGGGACGAAAATTGAGATTTGACGGTGATGGTCGTGGGGGCCGGCAATTACACTCGCATTAACGACCCGCAAGGGTCCAGCCGAGGAAGGCAGCGTAGAGCAATCCATTGACAAGAAGCATCCGCAATTGCACCCCTTCAGCGCGCACGTTGGTACGCAACCATGCGGCGGCGAGCAAGGTCACGATGACACCGCTCAATACCTCCTTGCGAGGTTGCCACGGAGTCAGCATGATGCCGATGGCCGGAAGCAAAGTGCCTTGGAATACCATGGCGCCAGTGATATTGCCGAAGGCAAGTGTGTCCTTCCCGCGACGAATCCAGAGAATGCTGTTCACTTTCTCCGGTAGCTCGGTTGCAATCGGAATGATGAGCAGTGACAGGAGCAACGCTGAAATGCCGAGAAGCGCGGACGCGCCTTCCACGCCATCGATGAATCCCTCCGCGCCAAAGATCAGTAGCGCAAGGCCAATCGCGAGCTGCACCAGCGTAGTGGCGATGTTCTCAGGTAGGCCGATTCGCGAGAGAAACAGTTTGTCATGAGCTCGAGTGCCATGGCCCTCGTCGACGAGCTTGGCCGATGCACGCACGGTCAAGAGAATGTAGATGAAGTACATGGTGATCAGTATCGCGCTCATGCCCCCTCGGACGTAGCGTGCTTCTTGGGGAACGAACATCGCGGCGGCGGCCACAACAAATGCAAGCAGGAAGAAATCCAGATCGCGAACGAACCCTGAGCGCTCCGGATCTACAAATCCACTCGCGCCCCGAGTTGGAACCACGGCGAGCGCCATCAGGCAGGTCGAGAGGGTCGAAAGCATCAGCGGCGCCCCAAGGATCGCGCCGACGCCGACTTCTTCGTTGAGTTGGGTATTTGGGGTGCCGGCGAATATCGCTAGCAGAGGCACGATGGTCTCCGGCAGCGCGGTCCCTACCGCGGCAAACAACGACCCCGTGACGCCTTCGGAGATTTTCAGCCTTGCTCCGAGGTGCTCCAAAGCATTCGTGAAAAGCTCCGAGGCGAGCAGAATGATCACCAGCATCACAGCCAGCTCGAAAACGAGACTAGCCATCGGCGTGCCTTACTGAGCCGAAGCTAGCGCGTGCGGTGGGCGCGGTTCGTGTGACGGAACTGGACTGAACAGCACTGAGATTTGGATCCACGCGAGGCCCGGGGGGTCGGACGGTGTCGCACCATGGTCACGTCATCCTCGTCCGACCCGGTCGGAACGACGTGCCAATGGTCTCACCAAACCGACAGGCTGGACGCGCCACGGCCGAAGCCAGGGTTGTTGACGCGTCCTCCTCCTAGCGGAGGAAGGCTACTCCCCAATGACGGAGAGAATTCTAGCAGTAACCGTGACAGCAGCCAAACGATGGTGGTAACGCGAGATTTGCGGGCGTGATCCGATGCTCACAGGTGGGCGCCGACTCCGCCAAGTCTGTGTCCTGGGTGCCAGAGACATCCGGAAAACCGACATAGGTGGCCACTCGTCAGTCAGGGTTGCGGCCAATCAGAAAACAGTCGGCACACAGCTGGACTACCAAATTCGTGACTAAGATCGGGCCAGATCTAAACGACGCCGCAGCGCAGTCGTCAAGTGAGATTATTTGTTCTGGTGTTGGAGATCATCGCTCTTCCATTCGCTGAATAGATGCTGAATTGCAGCCGGCTCCATGGTGGCTTCCAGTCGGTCCCGAAAAGTCTTATTGGAGAACATCTCTGAAACAGTCGCCAGGATTTTCAGGTGTTCATCATTCGCGTGTTCCGGAACCAGGATCACGAAGAGGAGCGACACAGGTTCCCGGTCTGGTGCGTGAAATTCGATAGCTGACTTTGTGCGCACGAAAAGCACGATCGGCTCGCTAATGCCCGTAATCCGGGCATGCGGAACCGCGATGCCATGTCCCAGCCCGGTCGATCCAACCTGCTCCCGTCGCCATAGCGCGCGCAATACCGGCGCGTGGCTGACCTTGTGGCGGCGCTCAAGTATGACGGCGGCTTCTTCAAGCGCCCGCAGTTTGTTGGAAACATCCAGCCCTACTACGACATCGTCGCTGGAAAGAATACGACTGATGATATTCATAGGGGTTGACCCTTTGTTCCTGTAGGGGGAAGGATTCTAACGTCGATCGGATAGCGATTTCGTGCTCAGGTGCACTAAGATCACTGTGAGACCCAGCTCCGTGAAAATGAACGCAATGATAAGTACGACCCAGAACAACGACGAGCAGGAGAGACTGGCCACGATACTTTAGCGCCTGAAGCGAGAAGTCTGAATAGCTTATAGTCGGGGGAGTAAAACGGTATGGAGTTTTGCCAGCGGGCTGTAACAATCATGTGAAGATGCGGCGGCACCACCGCGAAAGCTGAACCTTTCGCGATCCGCATTAGCCGAGACGTGGCAACGCGACAGTGCGTCGAGCCACCGTCTCTAGAGGGTTGTAGTTTCTTCAATTCCCACATGCGCGATGACATGATCGCGCGGCAGGTTGTGATGGTCACGTCGCCGCAATAGCGCCCAGCTCTCCGCCCTTTCCCGGTGCGGCAAGACACGAAGCCAGCTCGCGGACTTCGCAAGATTGCGCAAACGCGCAGGATTGAAGAAGACGCATCCTTGCGATCTTGTTAGCTTGGGCGCGCAGCTTTCTCGCTTTGCACAATGGCAAAACGTGAGCACACGGGCCTGGTGCCGCAGGGCCGCGGCTTCCGCCCGTCGCGTCCCAGCCGTGTCGATCGAAGGCATGGCGATTGTGCCATCAGTCTTTACGCTTTCTTTATACCGGTGCCTGAATAATATGCAGCTACTTTGCCTGTCGCTCTGTATCGTTGGCGCTATCGTTTTGATGAAAGAACAAACGTGGACCTTCTTCATTCATGGGCGCTTCTACGGATTTTGTTTGTATTCCTTATGGCATGCCCGTTTCTTATCATTCCGGTGCTGCTTGGTTTCTTCAAGAAGCAGGCCGGTGTCGAGGATCGGACGGAAGCACCAGCAGAGGCCGGCACCCGCGTCGAGATCTCTGGACGCGGGACCTGGAACGCACAAGCCGACGGTCGCTCGCAGTCGTCCAAGCCTGATGGAGCGCTTTCGCCAATAGAGCGGCGCGCAGCGTAGCAACCGACGCCAAGGACTCCGGCTACACCATTGGCCGCAACATCGGCAAGTCCACGGGAACCGTATTCATCCAGAAGACGTTCTGATCGCCGTCACAGGATCGGTCGAACCACGACTGCAGAGGAAGAGAAAATGGACGTCGTCTACATCGCATTGATCGTTGGATTCTTCGTCGCTTCGGTGGGATTGATTCGCTTTTGCGCGGCCCTCATGGATAAGGGAGGCAAGTCATGAACTGGGTCTATTGGGTGAGCGGCCTTGCGGCGTTGGGCATCTTCATTTATCTGGTCATCGCGCTGTTCAAGCCGGAGCTCTTTTCATGAACACCTCGGGTTGGCTGCAACTTGGCGTCTACGTGGTTGTCCTGCTGCTCCTGGCAAAGCCACTCGGGGCCTATATGGCCGCTGTCTATGACGGACGTGCGACGTGGGCGCAGCGCATTGGCGGTCCACTGGAACGCCTGATCTACCGCGGCGCTGGCGTCGATCAGACCCGCGACATGGGCTGGATCGACTACGCGCTGGCGATGCTCTGGTTCAACCTTGTCGGGGCGCTGGTCGTGTACGCGATCCAGCGCGTCCAGCAATGGCTACCGCTGAATCCGCAGCAATTGGCAGCGGTTAGCCCGGACTCATCGTTCAACACCGCGACCAGCTTCATCACCAACACTAACTGGCAGGGCTACGGCGGCGAGAGCACGATGAGCTATCTCACGCAGATGTTCGCGCTCGCGGTCCAGAACTTTGCATCTGCGGCGACGGGAATGGCGGTGCTGGTTGCGCTGGTGCGCGGTTTCATCCGCAAGGAGGCTAAGGGCATTGGCAACTTCTGGGTCGATCTCACGCGGACGACCGTTTATATCCTGCTGCCCTTGTCTTTCGTGTTCGCCCTCGTGCTCGTCATGCAGGGCGTCCCGCAGACATTCGACAAAGCCGCCACAGTCACGATGGTCCAGCCGGTAACGTTCGACAATCCGAAGAATGGGCCGGATGGTCAACCGCTCAAGGACGACAAAGGCAACCCGGTCACCGAGAAGGCAACCACGAGCGAGCAGACCATACCGCTTGGCCCCGTAGCTTCGCAGATCGCGATCAAGCAGCTCGGCACCAACGGAGGGGGCTACTACAACGTCAACTCGGCGCACCCGCTGGAGAGCCCGACGCCGCTCACCAACTTCCTGGAAATGCTGGCGATCCTGCTGATTCCGGCGTCACTCTGCTACACGTTCGGTCGCATGCTCGGGGATACCCGCCAGGGATGGGCGCTGCTGGCCGCGATGACGATCGTATTCGTGGCGCTTCTGCCCCTTACCTACATTGCCGAACAAAGTGGCAATCCGGTGCTCACCAAGCTGGGCGCCGATCAGGTGGCAAGCGCGACCAATCCCGGCGGCAACATGGAAGGGAAGGAAGTGCGCTTCGGCATCGCCAACTCGGCGTTGTGGGCGACGGCGACCACCGCCGCATCCAACGGCTCGGTCAACGCGATGCACGACTCGTTCACGCCGATCGGCGGCTTGATCCCGATGTGGCTCATCCAGCTTGGCGAAGTGATCTTCGGAGGCGTCGGATCGGGCCTTTACGGGATGATCATGTTTGCGGTCATCACCGTCTTCATCGCCGGCCTCATGATCGGGCGCACACCGGAGTATCTCGGCAAGAAGCTGGGCGCCTTCGAGATCAAGATGGCGTCGATCGCGATTTTGCTCCCGCCGCTTATCGTGCTCTGCGGCACGGCATTGGCAGTACTGGTCGATGCCGGCAAAGCCGGTGTTTCTAATCCGGCCGAGCATGGCTTCTCGGAAATCCTTTACGCATTCTCGTCCGCCGGCAACAACAATGGCAGCGCGTTTGCAGGCATTTCTGCCAACACACCGTTCTACAACACCGCGCTCGGCATCTGCATGCTCTTCGCGAGGTACTGGCTGGCGATCCCCGTGCTCGCGCTCGCCGGTGCCTTGGCCGCAGCCAAGCGCGTGCCCGCTTCATCCGGCACGCTGCCGACGCATACGCTGCTATTCGTCATCGTGCTTATCGGTACCGTAATCACCGTCGGTGCATTGACGTTTGTGCCAGCGCTGGCACTTGGCCCCGTCGTCGAGCACCTGCTCCTCTTCGCCGGCCAGTGAAGCGCGTTAACCCTCGAAAGCATTGATCATGTCGACTGTGACTGCAAAGCAAACGAGCCTGTCCTGGTTCGTGAATCCGGACCTGATGAAGAGGGCGTTTCGCGACAGCTTTCTCCGGCTGACGCCCCGCTACCAGTGGCGAAATCCGGTGATGTTCGTCGTCTATGTCGGCAGCATTCTGACGACCATACTCTGGATCCAGGCGCTTCTGGGCAAGGGAGAAGCGGCGGCAGGGTTCATTCTCGCCGTGACGCTTTGGCTGTGGGTAACGCTGCTGTTCGCCAACTTCGCCGAGGCGATTGCCGAGGGACGCAGCAAGGCGCAGGCGGCGTCGCTCAAGAGCGCCCGCAGGGATACGATCGCTAAGAAACTCGCCAGGCCGCAGCGCGACGCGGCGCAAACGCCGGTGCCGTCGAACACTCTACGCAAGGGTGATGTCGTTCTGGTCGTGCAAGGTGACCTCGTTCCCGGCGATGGCGAGGTCATCGAGGGCGCCGCGTCGATCGACGAGAGCGCGATCACGGGCGAGAGCGCTCCGGTGATTCGGGCCGCGGGAAGCGACTTCAACACGGTGACCGGCGGTACTCGCGTGCTCTCGGACTGGGTTGTCGTGCGCATCAACGTCAATCCCGGCGAGGCGTTCCTCGATCGCATGATCAGCATGGTCGAGGGCGCCAAGCGGCAGAAGACGCCGAACGAGATCGCGCTGACCATACTGCTGGTGGCGATGACGCTGGTGTTCCTGCTTGCTACTGTCACCTTGCTGCCCTATTCGCTCTACAGCGTCGAGGTGGCGAAGGCAGGTACGCCGGTGACGATCACGGTGCTGGTCGCACTGCTGGTGTGCCTCATCCCGACGACCATCGGCGGATTGCTATCCGCGATCGGCGTCGCCGGAATGGGCCGCATGATGCGCGCCAATGTCGTGGCGACATCCGGCCGCGCCGTCGAGGCGGCAGGCGACTGCGACGTACTGTTACTGGATAAGACCGGCACCATAACGTTTGGCAACCGCCAGGCATCGGGGCTTTTCCCGTTGACGGGAGTAACGGCTCAGCAGCTCGCCGAGGCGACATTGCTCGCCTCGCTCGGCGACGAGACGCCGGAAGGCAAGAGCATCGTCGTCTACGCCAAGCGCGCTTACGGGGTCATGCCGCCCGCGCTTGAGCCGGGCAAATTCACCATCGTGCCATTTTCCGCGCAGACCCGGATGAGCGGCGTGACCTACCAGGGACGCGAGCTGCGCAAGGGCGCGCTCGACGCGGTCCGCGGGTGGGTCGCCGCCCAGGGCGGTGTGATCGACGTCGAGCTCACGACGCGTGTCGAGGAAGTGGCGCGCCGCGGTTCGACACCCCTGGTAGTCGCCGAGGGTCGCCATGTTCTCGGCGTCGTCGAGCTCAAGGACATCGTCAAGACGCACATCAAGGAGCGCTTCGCCGAGCTGCGCAGGATGGGCATCCGCACCGTCATGATCACTGGCGACAACAAGCTCACAGCGGCGTCGATCGCCGCCGAGGCCGGCGTCGATGACTTTCTCGCCGAAGTGACGCCGGAGGCTAAGCTCAAGCTGATCCGCGACATCCAGGCGGAAGGCAAGCTGGTCGCGATGACTGGCGACGGGACTAACGACGCGCCTGCGCTTGCACAAGCCGACGTGGCTGTCGTGATGAACAGCGGCACGCAGGCGGCCAAGGAAGCGGGCAACATGGTCGATCTCGACTCGAATCCGACCAAGCTGATCGAGATCGTGGAGATCGGCAAGCAGCTCCTCATGACTCGCGGCGCGCTGACGACGTTCTCCATTGCCAACGACGTCGCCAAGTATTTCGCGATTATTCCGGCGGCGTTCGCAAGCACCTATCCCGTTCTCGACACCCTCAACGTCATGGACCTTGCGACGCCGAACAGCGCGATCTTGTCCGCGGTGATCTTCAATGCACTGATCATTCCGGCTTTGATACCTTTGGCGCTCAAGGGCGTCAAGTACCGCCCGGTCGGTGCCGCGTCCATCCTGCGGCGAAACATGCTGATCTATGGCGTGGGGGGGATACTGCTGCCGTTCGTCGGCATCAAGCTGATCGACCTGGTGTTGGTAGCGCTGCACCTGGCCTGAGACAAGGAGAAGGAGAACCACCATGTTTGCGCAACTCCCGCCTGCACTGCGGATGCTCGTCGTCATGTCGGCGCTGACCGGCGTCATCTACCCGTTGGTCGTCACTGGCGTTGCGAAGGTCGCGTTTCCGCGGGCGGCCAACGGCAGCTTGATCGAGGCAGATGGCAAGACCTTGGGATCCGACCTCATCGGCCAGCCGTTCGACGATCCGAAGTATTTCTGGAGCCGGCCGTCGGCGACCTCGCCGCAGCCCTACAACGGAATGTCATCCTCCGGTTCGAACCAGGGCCCCCGCAACCCGGCACTAGCCGACGCGGTCAAGGATCGGATCAAAGCGCTGCGCGATGCCGATCCCGGCAACACGTTGGATGTCCCCGTCGATCTCGTCACTGCTTCGGGCAGCGGTCTCGATCCGCATATCAGCGTCGCTGCGGCGGAGTATCAACTCTCGCGGGTCTCGAAGGCACGCGGACTGCCAACCGAGCAAGTGCGCGGTCTCGTTACGCAAAACACCGAAGGCCGCACGCTGGGGGTGCTGGGTGAGCCTCGGGTCAACGTGCTCAAGCTCAACATCGCGCTCGATGGCGCCTCGAAATGAACATGTGGCCCGTTGGTCCACAGCTTGCGTACGCATGGCTTGATCGGCGTCATCAAGACTGCCTGATGGACGCCTGACGGCATTGAGCGGCTCAGGTTCGATCGGGCGGCCGCGCCAGTACACAAAACGATCGACCACTGTTAGGCTCAAGCATGCCGAAACAGCGCCCGGACCCTGACCAACTCCTCGCCGAGGTCAAAGCCGAGGAAGCCGGCGCGGCGCGGGGTCGCCTGAAGATATTCTTCGGCGCCTCGGCCGGCGTTGGCAAAACCTATGGCATGTTGGTCGCAGCCCAGACGCTGCGACGCGCGGGAAGCGACGTTGTCATCGGCGTGCTCGAAACGCATGGCCGCGTCGAAACGGCCGCATTGCTCGAGGGTCTTGAGCAACTGCCGCCACTGCTGCTCGATGTCCGGGGCGCGTCGATCAAGGAATTCAATCTCGATGCCGCGCTCGTACGGCATCCCGCCCTAATCCTGGTCGACGAGCTTGCCCACACCAACGCGCCGGGTACGCGGCATCCGAAACGCTGGCAGGACATCGACGAATTGCTGGCAAGCGGCATCGATGTCTTCACGACTCTCAACGTCCAGCATCTGGAGAGCCTCAACGACGTCGTCGGTGGTATCACCGGTATCCGGGTTTGGGAAACCGTCCCCGATACGTTTTTCGACGAGGCCGACGATGTCGTCCTGGTCGACATTCCAGCCGATGAGTTGCTGGCACGCCTCAAGGCGGGCAAGGTCTACATGCCCGAGCAGGTCGAAGGCGCTGCGGAAAATTTCTTCCGCAAGGGCAACCTCATGGCGCTGCGCGAGCTTGCGCTGCGCCGCACCGCCGATCGTGTCGAAGATGACGTTCAAGCCTATCGCACCGACCAAGCCATCCAGCGCATCTGGAAAACCGAGGCATCGCTGCTCTGCTGCGTCGGTCCCGATCCAGGGGGCGAACATCTGGTCAGGAGCGCGGCGCGGCTCGCCAATCAGCTTGCCATCGAATGGACGGCAACCTATGTCGAGACGCCCAAGCTGCAGCGGCTGCCGCCGAACGAGCGCGAGCGCATTCTCAAGACCTTGAAACTGGCGCAAGACCTTGGCGCCAAGACGGCGATCCTCTCCGGCGCCGATCCGGCGTCCGCCATCGTCGAATACACCCATATCCACAATTATTCGAAGCTGGTCGTGGGCCGCGCCCAGTCGATTCGTCGCTGGCCCTGGTCCCGCAGCGTCGCGACGCGCTTGGGCGCTCTCGCGCCCGACGTCGATGTGATCGAAATCGGTCGTGGTGAGCCACAAGTCAGGCAGTCCAAGCAGGGCATTGTCTCCGATGACATCGAGGATCCGCGCCGTACCGCCAAACGCCTTCGCTATGGGTGGGCGTTGCTGGGGTGTTTAGCCACCACATTGATCGCTTTGCCATTGCTGCCCTATTTCGACCTTGCCAACATCGTGATGCTATTTCTGCTCACGGTCGTGCTGATCGCCGTCAAATTGGGACGCCGTCCCGCCGTTCTTGCCGCCTTCGTCAGCGTCGCAAGCTTCGACTTCTTTTTCGTGCCGCCGAGGTTCTCGTTTTCCGTGACGAACGTTCAGTACCTGCTCACGTTGGTAGTGATGCTAGCCATAGCGCTCATTACCGGGCAGATGACTGCGGGATTGCGTTACCAGGCACGTGTCGCCTCTTCCAGAGAGGAGCGCGCCCGCGCGCTCTACGAGTTCGCGCGGGACATGTCGAGTCTGCTCCAAACCGAGCAGGTCTTGGAGGCCGCGAACAAGTTCATCGCCGCCACCTTCCAAGCGAACGTAGCGATCCTGATACCGGACGACCAGGACCGGCTCGTACTGCACGATCCCGGCGGACTCGCGCGGACCGCAGACCTGCTTGCCGCCGCTCAATGGGCGTATGACAAATCACAGCCAGCCGGTGCCGGCACGGACACCCTTCCTGGCAGTGAATTTCTGTACTTGCCGCTGCGCGCACCGATGCGCACGCGGGGTGTGCTGGCGATCAAAGCGGCGAATCGGCGCCTCCTCATGGTGCCAGAGCAGCAGCGCCTCCTGGACACGTTTGCCGCGCTGGTCGCGATTGCCCTCGAGCGCGTGCACTATGTCGAGGTAGCGCAGCAGGCGCTCATTCGCATGGAATCGGAGCGCTTGCGCAATTCCCTCCTGGCCGCGCTTTCTCACGACCTGCGCACACCTCTCGCTGCACTGGTGGGCTTGGCGGAGTCGCTCGAGCTGACCAAACCTAAGCGTTCGGGCCAGCAGCGCGACACCGCGCAAGCCATCGCGGAGGAAGCGCGCAGGATGAACGAGCTGGTTAAAAACCTGCTCGACATGGCACGTATCGAAAGCGGAGACGTCAAGCTGCGCCGCGAATGGCAGCCCGTCGAAGAAGTCGTCGGCAGCGCGCTCAAGGCGAGCCGATCCGCTCTTGCCAATCAACGCGTCGAGGTCGCGCTACCGCCCGATTTGCCGTTGGTCGAGTTCGACGCAACCTTGATCGAAAGAGTCTTGTATAACTTGTTGGAGAACGCGGGCAAATACACGCCGGCTGGAACTACGATAAAGATTGCTGCCGAAGCATCAGGGGATCAACTGCTTGTCACAGTCACCGACGATGGTCCGGGTGTTCCGCGAGCGCAACGCGAAGCGATCTTCGAGAAGTTCACTCGCGGCTCGCGCGAGTCGGCGACACCGGGGGTCGGGCTGGGGCTCGCGATCAGCCGCGCCATCGTAGAAGCGCATCGGGGACGAATTTGGGTCGAAGACAACGCCGGGCACGGGGCTAGATTCTGTTTTACTTTGCCGCTCGGTACTCCGCCTGAAATGCCGGTGCCAGAAGAGCCATCGATTGGCAGGGCACCACTACCGCATTGATGAGCGACACCGCGCCCATCGCGATTCTCGTCGAGGACGAACGCCAGATTCGGAGATTCGTCCGCACCGCCCTCGAGACAGAGGGTTGGCACGTCTTCGAGGCCGAGACACTTAAGCACGGCCTGGTCGAAGCTGGAACCCGGAAGCCGGACGTCGTCATTCTCGATCTGGGACTGCCCGATGGAGACGGCGTCGATTTCATCCGCGATTTGCGCACCTGGTCCGCGATCCCGGTGATCGTGCTCTCGGCGCGGGTCCACGAGACCGACAAGATCGAAGCCCTGGACGCAGGTGCGGACGATTATCTGGCCAAACCGTTCGGCGTCGGTGAGCTGCTTGCCCGCGTCCGTGCCGTCCTGCGCAGGAAGGTCGTGGCAGGATCCGAAAAGCTGTCCGTATTCCGATTCGGGGACGTGGAAGTCGACCTTATCAAACGGGTCGTCCGCAAGCGCGGAGCCGAAGTCCACCTCACCGCCATCGAATATCGGCTACTTTCGACGATGATTGCGAACGTGGAAAAGGTAATTACCAATCGCCAAATACTGCGCGAAGTTTGGGGGCCGTCGTATGTAGCGCATGAGCATTATGTTCGCGTGCACATGAGTCATTTGCGTCGCAAGCTCGAGGACGACTCGGCGCAGCCAAAACACCTTTTGACCGAGACCGCCGTGGGTTACAGGCTTGTGCCATAGTCGCGCGCCCCGTTGAGTCGGAGAGTGCACCGGCCGATGACCGCACGCAGTCGAAATGGGACGATCCTGAGCATAGTACTGTGGACGCTTGCTGGATTGGCGCAGGGCGACGGCGTGCAGAAGCTCGACCAGATCAATGTCTTCGGGCATTACGAGACTGCCGTAGGGACGTCCGACGCGGCGAGCTCCGGTTACATCACGCCGCAACTGATCGACGACCGTCCATTGCAGAGGCCGGGCGAGGTCCTCGAGTATGTCCCGGGGATGATCGTCACGCAGCACAGCGGCGCCGGCAAAGCGAACCAATACTTCTTACGCGGGTTCAACCTCGACCATGGCACCGATTTCGCGACTTACCTGGCAGGCATGCCGGTCAACCTACGCACTCATGCGCACGGCCAGGGGTACATGGATCTCAATTTCATGATCCCGGAGCTCGTGTCGCGCGTCGACTATTACAAGGGACCGTACTTTGCGCAACAGGGCGACTTCGCGACCGCGGGTTCGGCCAATATTCACTATGCCGAATCGCTGCCGAATACATTGGCAGAACTGGGAATCGGGACGGAAAAATACGGTCGAGCACTGCTCGCAGGCTCGCCCGAATTCGGACCCGGCCAAGTGGTCTATGGCATCGAGCTATACCACGACAACGGACCCTGGGAGCATCCAGACAATTATCGCAAACTCAATGGCGTGCTGCGTTACACGCAGAAGACCGGCGACAGCCAGTGGGGGGTCACCGCGATGGGCTATTCGGGCAAATGGAACTCGACCGACCAGATCGCGCAGCGCGCGGTCGACCAAGGGCTGATCGACCGCTTGGGCACGATCGACCCAAGCGATGGCGGCAGAACCTATCGCTACAGCCTTTCGGGCGACTATCAGATGCAGCTCGCCGGCGGCCAACTACAGAGCACGGCCTACGCCATCCGGTACTACTTGAAGCTCTATTCGAATTTCACCTATTACTTGGACGATCCGGTCAACGGCGATCAGTTCAATCAATACGACAACCGCAAGATCCTGGGGTGGAACGGGAGCTGGACGCGTCCCGACAAGCTCTTCGGTTTAGAAATGACCTATACGCTGGGTTGGGACATTCGGCAGGATCGCCTCGACCCTGTCGCGATCTACAACACGATTCAGCGGCAGCGCCTGTCGACCAAGCGCGAGGACAGGGTTCGCGAAACCAGCTACGCCCTTTACACCGAAAACCAGACGCATTGGACTGACTGGTTGCGCACCATCGCCGGGATTCGCGGCGACCGCTACGACTTCAAGGTCGACAGCAACATCGCCGAGAACTCCGGGAGCCGGAGCGCGGGCATCGGCTCGCCGAAGCTCTCGGTGGTCTTGGGCCCGTGGCAGAAGACCGAGTATTTCGTGAATTTCGGCGAAGGCTTCCACAGCAACGACGGACGCGGTACGACGACGCACGTCGATCCGAATACCGGCGAGGCGATCGATCCGGTGACGCCGCTGGTACGTGCGAAAGGCGCGGAGTTGGGTGTTCGTACCGAGGTCATTTCGAATCTGCAGTCTTCGCTGAGCTTCTGGTATCTCCATCTCGATTCCGAGCTGGTCTTCCAAGGCGACACAGGAACCGACACTGTCGGACGCCCTTCCAAACGCACCGGCATCGAATGGTCGAATCACTACACGCCGAACAAATGGCTGCTGATCGATCTGGACCTCGCCTACACGCACGCCCGGTTTGCCGACAATGACCTGGTCGGTGATCACATTCCTGAAGCGCTGCAGGCCACCGCCGCGGGTGGCATTACGCTGCGCAACCTGGGGCCGTGGACGGCAAGCCTCTTCGGACGCTACTTTGGTCCCCGTAGCTTGATCGAGGACAACAGCGTCAAGTCGAAGTCGACAACCCTGTTCAATGCGCAGACGACGTATGAGGTGAACAAGCAACTGCGACTGCGCCTCGACGTATTCAATATCTTCGACCGCAAGGCCGACGATATTACCTATTACTATAAGTCTCGCTTGCCGGGCGAGCCCGCCGGCGGGGTCAACGATATTCACTTTCATCCGGTCGAGAGCCGCAGCTTCCGTCTCGCGGCGCTCGTGAACTTCTAGCCTCCGTCAGCTTGGCGTGTTCGCTTTGTCAGTCGGTCGCGTCCCCGGTCAGCGATCAAGCCACGTCGTTCAGCATGGACCGTTCGCACAACGGCCCGCACCACGATCGAAGGCAAGCGTAGTTATCGCAGCGATCCATCGGGATCGATGACGCGTTTGCTGCGACGTGCGATAGGCAAGCCGGAGAGTCGGACCCAAGAGTGGGAAGTCAACCCGTATTGCTTCGCGCGCGCTGTCAAGGCGTAGCGGGTGGAGCAAGGCGCAGTGAGTCTTCAAGACTGCGCTGGATCGGCACCTCATTTCCCAGAAGCGGAAACTCACCACGCGACAATAACACCCGCCTCCAAGGGCAATCGCCAAATGCTATCGGTCAATACGGCAAAGTGATATTCTTTGTTGTCGATCTGATCGTCAAGAGCGGGTTCGTCGAGTCATGCAGTTAAAGGGGCTCGTACATAAATCAGCGCAGCGCCGATCGTGTCGCGCTCGCTGGCGTTCGTGGGTTGCGTCCTACGCGCTCGTCGCGCTTGCATGGCCGTCGCTGGGGCTCTTGCCTTGGATCGTAGTCGACTCCGCACCGCACCACCATAGTGTTGCGTACCAAGAAGCCGCGTTCGACACGGACCAGTCTTCCGCCGCGCACCACGAGCATAGCGATGCTTCGGACATCCCGGGGAGCCCGACCCACCCGGCCGATCACGATTGTTTCCAGTGCCAGGTGCTCAAGCACCTGTCGCGATGCGTCGTTCCCCAGATCGATCCGCCGACAATCCCATTGGTATCGGGTTGTCCGGTTCAGCCCCGCGACCATGTACAGTCGCAACACGCGGGGCGCATTGCGTCTCTACCGCCCATTCGCGGCCCACCCCTCCAAACTGCCTGAAGCAGTTCCAGTCGGCGGCTTGACCCGTCGAATGTCGTCGCTGTAGGCGGGCGGGTTTAGCCCGTCGCCGCGGTGACGACAGCATCGTCGTCTCGAGCCGCCCCGTTGCGATTCCATCAGGAGGGTTCTGCAATGACTTCGTCGCCAGCATGCTTCGCATTATTGTCACGCACGGTACAAAGCGCGCCATTGGCCTCGCCACCCTCACGGCAAGCACCTGCTACTCCCCCGACGCGTTCGGCGCGGCCGGGCGCAATACCCGGCCGTATTCCGCTGATCTTGCTCGCCGCAAGTACCTGCCTCGTTGCAACCGGTCCGGTCTTGGCCCATGGGTTCGCCGGAAAGCGGTTTTTTCCCGCAACGCTGGTGACCGACGATCCGTTCGTCGCGGACGAGCTGTCGTTGCCAACCATCTCCTACAGCAAGCAGTCCGCCAGCGGCGACTCGCCCGCGATACGCGAGACCGACTTCTCCATCGATGTCTCGAAACGGGTGACGGAGAACCTCGGGATCGGATTCGGCGCGACCTACAAGCAGCTGCGACCCGACGAAGGCGATACTCAGCGCGGCTTCGACAATCTCGCGGCCAGCATCAAATACAAGTTCTACCAGAACGACGAACACGAGACCTTATTGTCGGCGGGGATCGACTGGGACATCGGGGGTAGCGGGTCCAAGCGAGTCGGCGCCGAATCATTCAGTACCATCACGCCAACGCTATTCTTCGGCAGGGGCTTCGGAGATCTGCCGGCCGACATGAAGTTCCTGCGCCCGCTCGCGATTACGGGGCTCGTCGGAGTCGGCATTCCTTCGCGCGCCAGTACGACTACCGTCGGCGACGACGGTGACGTAAGCGTCGACCGCCATCCGCATACGCTCAAATGGGGCTTCGCGGTCGAATACAGCCTGCCCTACCTGCAGTCGTTTGTGCAGGATGTGGGCCTGCGCGAGCCGTTCAACCGGATGATTCCGGTGGTCGAGTTCGCCATGTCGACCGCGCTCGACCGCGGCGCAAGCGGCACCACCGGGACGGTGAACCCAGGAATCCTCTGGGCCGGCCAGTATGTCCAGCTCGCACTCGAGGCTTCAATTCCGGTCAACAGTGCGAGCGGCAGCCACGTGGGTTGGATCGCGCAATTGCATTTCTTCATTGATGATCTGTTTCCCAACACGATCGGCCGGCCAATCTTTCGGAATTGAGATGAAGCGACGGTTGTTGATGTCGTTGGCGCTCACGTCGGCACTGGCGTTCTTTTCGGTCGCCGGTGCGCACGCGTTTCTGGACCACGCGATGCCCGCCGTCGGCAGCGTGGTCCGTGGAGCGCCGGCGCAGATCAAGTTGTGGTTCACGCAGCGGCTTGAGCCTGCATTTTCCACGATGCAGGTACTGGACCGAAGCGGCAAGCGCGTCGACAAGGGCGATCCTCAGGTCGACCGCGCCGACGCCGAACTGCTGCTAGTGTCCGTGCCGCAACTCACGCCTGGCACGTATCGGGTGACTTGGCGCGTCTTGTCGGTCGATACCCATGTGACCGAGGGTGACTTCACGTTCGATGTCGCACCCTAAGGGCACACGACTATCCAGAGCACGCAGGCAACGATGAACGCGCTGCTTGTCGCGGCACGGGCCGTCCACTTTGCGTCGGCCATGCTGCTATTCGGCGAGCTGGTATTCGCGCTGACAGTGGAAAGCCCGGCGTGGCGCAACGCGGGACGCGCCGCCGTCGACCACGATCAGGATACTGATCGTCGGCTGTTGTTGATTGAGGGCTGGAGCCTCGCGGTTAGCATTGCGTCAGGCGCAATATGGCTCGCCATCGAGGCTTCCAGCATGAGTGGCATGCCCCTCGAGCAGGCGATCAGCCGCGATACCCTCGGTCTCGTACTGAGTCAGACCGTTTTCGGTCGCCTTTGGGTCTGGCGCTTCGGCCTTGCCGTCGCGTTCGGTGTGCTGCTGGTCGCGCTTGGGCGAACGGACAGCGGCAGGTCGAAGTCGCGTTTGGCGCTTGGATGCCTCGTTGTTGCCGCTACGTACCTTGCGACACTGGCGTGGGCCGGGCACGCAGTCGCCGGACAGGGTTCCCAGGGCTTGCTTCAACTGTCATCCGATATCGTGCACCTGCTCGCCGCGGGTGGCTGGCTGGGTGCGTTGCCGGGACTCGTCTTCTTGTTGGGCCGCACGCAGTCCCTCGACGCCGCACAAGCAGCTCGGCGCTTCTCGACGCTGGGCGTGGTCGCTGTCGGCGCGTTGGTCTTGAGCGGTCTCGCGAATGCGTGGTATCTCGTGGGCTCCGTGCCGGCACTGGTCGGAACCGCGTACGGCCGGCTTCTGCTCGCCAAGCTTGCAGTGTTCGCGGCAATGGTGACGCTAGCCGCGGTCAATCGCCTGTCTCTGACCCCGCGGCTGGAACGCCAAGATGCTCGGGCGCTCGCTTTTCTTCGACGCAACGCTACGGCGGAAATCGCCGCCGGAATTATCGTGGTGGCGATCGTCGGCGCGCTCGGCACGACTATTCCTGGCGCGCACCAGTCTCCGATCTGGCCGTTCGAGCACACACTGAGCTGGGAGGACGCGCAACAAGTCACCGGCGCGGCCTTGGCGGCGACAGGCATCATCGCATGCCTAGCCGCGGGCCTCGTGCTGGCGGGCGTGCGCCGCCATCGACCGCGCGTATGGATCGTCGGTATCGCGGCCATCGTAGCGACAGCTACGGTGTGGACTTGGCTACTTGCGGTGCCCGCGTATCCGACTACCTATGTCGCGTCGCCGGTGGGTTACACGACTACCTCGATCGTCCGCGGGGCGGCACTCTATGCGCAGCGTTGCGGTACGTGTCACGGAATCGATGGTCACGGTGATGGACCCGCTGCAACCTCCTTGTCGGTGCAGCCGGCAAACCTTGTCGAGCACGTGCCGCATCACCGCGCAGGGGAGCTTTTCTGGTGGATCGCGCACGGTATCCCGGGAACGCCAATGCCAGGGTTCGCATCGCAAATGAGCGATGCGGAAGGGTGGGATCTGATCCAATTCCTGCGCGCCCAGTCGGAGGCAGAGGATGCGACGGCTCTGATCCGCCGCGTCGAACCGTGGCGTCCCATTGTCGCGCCAGATTTCACATTCCAGATTGCTGCAGGGAGACAGGAGTCTTTGCAGCAACAGCGCGGGCGCTACATCGTGCTTGTTGTGTTTTATACGCTGCCGCAATCATTGCCACACTTGCGCGCGCTCGCGGCGGAAAGAAGTGCGCTCGAACAGGCTGGCGCGCGCGTCATCGCCGTACCGACGAGCGTCTCGTCGACTTCGGCAGATGCGGATCCCTTGAATCTCGACCAATCGATGTTCGTCTTGACAAGCCCTGACGTGGCCGCGGCGTACACGATGTTCGCACGCCGGAAAGACGCAGCAAGCAGCGAACTCGCGCCCGCGCACATGGAGTTTCTGATCGATCGCCAGGGCTACCTGCGCGCACGCTGGATCGGCGTTCCGGATGCCGCGACGGACCGGATGACCTGGATGCTCAGCCAAATCGAGCTGCTCAAGCACGAGCCACCGCGCGCGCCATCGTCAGAGGGACACGCGCATGCGCATTGAAATCAGGGTTTGCGCGTCGCCCCAATCGACATAGTCATGTCCTCGACAACGACCGAGACCTCGAGCGTCCCAGCACGGGCAAAGGTGAGGCTCAGCGGGAACCTGTCGCCCTTCTTGAGCGGCTGCCTGAGATCGAACAGCATGAGGTGGTAGCCGCCGGGCTTCAATTCGAGCTTCCCGCCGGGTTTCACATCCACCGCCGGGACCGCGCGCATTTTCATTATCCCTGCCTCCACCGCAATCTGGTGCAATTCGACGGTGCCGGCGATCGGCGACGAGGCGCGGATCAGTGTGTCGCCGATCTCCCCACGATTCTCGACAGTGAAGAACACGCCACCGGCCTTTGCTCCCGGCGGAGTTGCACGGGCGAACGGACGATCGATCTTGAGGGACTTGAGCACATAATCCTGCGCGAGCACCGCGTTCGGCAATAGCGCGACTGAAAAACAGAGAGCCGGCCACAATTTCATTGCAATTTCCTCAACGCACAGAGCATCATGAACGCCGGCCGCAGGTGCCGCTGCCGCCAGCGAGAGACAGACGCAGCGTTTGATAGCGCACCATTGTACTTTGCCGCTTCGGGGCGGCACCGCTTTGCTTGCTGCGTGGTCGATGCCCTCCGCGATCGCGCGCGATGCGATATATTAACGTCCATGATGCTCGGCGGCGCACGGCGCGCCGACCGGTGATCGTGGCAGTCTACGAAGAAGTGTGTAAGAACACATCCTTGGGCCGTGGTCGTAGACATTGTTATCCGTTTGAATCGAATGGCGTGGATCAATCCTGAGCTTGCCAAGCATCTCGATCGGGCCGAGGGGCAACTCCACACAGCATCCTGACCATGGCGGAGTACATGCCCTTGAATGCATGGCGTACCAACCGCATCCAGTTCCTGCGTGCGTCCGTACTCGCTCCTAATCCTGGACGCGTTATTATTACTGGAACACCCGATGACCGCAGGCAAGCAAACTGGGACACGCTAAGCGTAGCACTGTGGATGCTTGCTGGATTGGCGCACGGCGACGGCGCGCAGAAGCTCGACCAGATCAATGTCTTCGAGCATTATGAGACGGCCATAGGGACGTCCGCGCGGCGAGCTCCGGTTACATTACGCCGCAACTGATCGTGGACCGGCCATGCCTTGTCCGACGCCGGCGCTGACCGTTATGTTCACCTCGCCTCCGACGCCGTACATCTGCTGGCGGCCGGCGCCTGGGTGGGTGCGCTTCCTGGGCTCGCCTCTATTCTCAGGCGCGCCGGCGATGTAGCGCGCGCGGAGCGGTTTGCGCTGGCAGTTTCGGCAACCCAGCGGTTTTCCGCCTTGGGCATAATCAGCGTGAGCGCGTTGGTGATGACCGGCCTGATCAACGGCTGGTACCTCGTCGGTAGCATTGCGGCGTTGTGGGGCACGGAATACGGCCGGCTCTTGCTGTGGAAGCTTTTGATCTTCGCCATGATGGTCGCGCTGGCGGCGATCAATCGCTTGCGTCTGACCCCACGGCTCGCGACGGCAACGACGATAGTCACGCCGAGCCGCAATGCGCTGGCCCGCCTGCGGCGTAACACCTTGCTGGAGCTGGCGGGTGGCGTCGCGGTCGTCGGCATCGTTGCCGCACTCGGTCTCGCAATGCCTGCGATGCACATGCCGGATCGTGAGCATCCATCATCTGATGGCACCAGAAGCCCATGTTCGTTGAAAACGAGTGCCTACACTATCTATACTGGTGCCGATAGTAAGATTGTCCGATGACTTCCTCGACACCTGACGGCCTCGCCGCATCTTCAGACCTGCCCGCTGCCGCGGCGGCAGCCGGCGGCGCGCCACGGGTCGTCGCAACCTGGCTTCTCGTCTGCTGCACCCTGGTGTTCGCGTTGATCGTGGTCGGCGGCGTGACGCGCCTGACGCATTCAGGGCTGTCTATTACCGAATGGCAACCCATCGTCGGCACGCTGCCGCCGTTGTCGGAGTCGCAATGGGACGAAGCGTTTGCCAAATATCAAATGACGCCTGAATACCGGCAAGTCAATCGCGGGATGAGCATCGACGCGTTCAAAGGCATATTCTGGGTGGAGTATGTCCACCGCCTGCTCGGGCGTCTGGTCGGGTTCGCGTTTATCGTGCCGCTGCTGTGGTTCGTCGTACGCGGAAAGCTTCCATCCTCTCCTGGTTTGGTGCCGATGCTGTTCGGGATTTTCCTGCTCGGCGCTGCCCAGGGAGCATTGGGCTGGTACATGGTGCAAAGCGGCCTGGTCGACGACCCGCGAGTATCGCAGCTGCGGCTCACTGCGCATCTCGGCCTCGCATTGCTGATCTTCGCGGCGATGTTCTGGACTGCGCTGACGCTGCTGCGACCAGTCGGAGTTGGCGGCGCGCCGGTCAGGACGCTCTTTCGCGGTGCCGTGTCGCTCGCGGCGCTGATTTTCGTCATGGCGCTTTCCGGCGGTCTGGTCGCGGGAATTCGTGCCGGATTCGCCTACAACACCTTTCCGCTCATGAACGACCATTTCGTGCCGCCGGAAATCATGCTGATCCGTCCCTGGTACATGAACTTCGTCAACAACATGGCGACGGTTCAGTTCGATCATAGGCTGCTCGCATGGACGCTCCTGGCGCTGGTGCCGATCTGGTGGTGGCGAGTTCGCGCGACGCCTGAGATACCAGCCCGGGCGCGCCTCGCCGCGAACCTGTTGCTCGCCATGCTGCTCGCGCAGGTTTCACTCGGCATCTCGACCCTGGTGCTGGTGGTTCCGCTGCCGCTTGCGGCTCTGCACCAGGCCGGCGCGGTGCTGCTTTTTGCGGCAGCCCTCCATGCTGCGCACGCGCTGCGCTGACAAGCCGGGGACAGCGACAATTTGCTTTCGCCGGCGTCTGGCGCGATGATTACTGTCCCGCCGCGTTTTGAGCGGCGCTACTAAAAGCGTCTCCATGACCGAAACCAGCAAGCTCGACGAACCCTTAAGTGATGTCGACTACGACGAGCTCGAAGCGTTCCTGGGCTCCAATGTCGTTCCGCAGGACTGCATGGACCTGGAAATGCTGGACGGATTCCTGACGGCGATCGTCTGCGGACCCGAGCTCATTCAGCCGTCCGAATGGCTGCCTGTGCTTTGGAGCGACAGTCAGCGCAGCGTGACCCCCGTGTTCCAGAACAACGAGCAGGCCGAGCGCATTCTGTCGCTGGTGCTTCGTCTGCAGCAGAGCATCCGCCGCACGCTCGCGGAATCGCCGACTCGCTTCAAGCCGCTCCTGTATCACGCGGAAGCGGAAAAGGACGAGCGCAGCCCGCCCGAAGCAAGCGCGTGGTGTGAAGGATTCATGACCGGCGTGCTGCTTCGCGAGCAGGAATGGGAGCCGCTTTACGCGGAGGAATCCTCGCGCGACTGGATGCTGCCGATCGAGGCGCTGGCGTACGGCGATCACGATCCGGAGTACCTCGACTGGGTGGATACCGAGGAAAAGCGCCTGGGCATGATCGACGAGCTCCCGATCGCGACGGTATTGATCAGCCGATTCTGGCAAGAGCGCAATCGCACCGATACGCCAAATCGGGCCGAGCGGCGCGCGCAACGGCGCGAAGCCTCGCGCAAGGGTCGTCAGCGGCTGCATTGAGGAGGTTGGCCGGCGCTTCAGGCTACGCCGGAGTCTCATACCGCAATAGCGCGACGGGGACGGCTGCGAACACGCGCGCCAGCGCGAGGCCGTCTGCGCTCGCCTGATGCGCGGCACCGGTAAGAACGTCGTACAGCTGGGTCGCGAGCGGAAGGAAGTCGAGGCTCAGGGTCGTATTGCCCCACGCATTCTCCCCGACCGGCGCGACACCTTGCTCCAGTCCGAGCGACGCAAACAGGCGGCCCGCGACGGCGATGATTCCCGAGCTTTTCTGCCGACGCGCATACGCAACCGCATGTCGCGCACGTTCACCGGCGACGTCGATCGGCACGTACTCGCCGCGAGCGAACAGCTCCGGATACTCGCGCCGCAAGGCGAGCGCGCGCGAGATGACCCATAGCTTGAGCCGACCGTCGTGCGGCGCGGCCAGCATGGCGTGCACGCGCGCGACGAGCGACTCCTCGGCTCCCGATGCGATCGCATCCATCTCGGCCAGCATGGCGGCACGAAGCGCATAGTCGACAGTACGTCGGTTGTCCGGGTCGACCAGGCTCAAATCGGCGATTTCGTTGCCCTGATAGATATCGGGCACGCCCGGCGCCGTGAAATGAAGCAGCGACATCGCGATGCTGTTGAGAGCCCCGAACCATGCGAACGCCCGAACGGCCAGACGCAGGTCGGCGAGAAAAAGATTGCTTGCGGCGCCGTCGAGCAGCGCGGCGACGAACGACCTCAGTGCGGATTCGTACTCCTCGTTGACCGCGAGCCAGCTGGTATGCAACTTCGCCTCCCGCGCTGCCTTGACCATGTACTGCTCGATTCGCGCCCGATACCGCTCAAGACCGCCGGCGTCGAGATCTTCGGCGGGGAACGTACCGACCAGCGTTTGATACAGGAGATATTCGTCGTTGCGCGACGGTGCCGCGGAATCGTCGACCGTATGCTTGCGCGTGCGATTGATCCGGCTCCAGTGCCGCACGCGCAGCCGCCATGCGGCTGGCATTTCCGAGACGACATCGATGCGCGCGCGCACATCCCCCGAACGCTTGTTGTCGTGGGTCGAACCGGCGAGCATGGTGTCGGGCCAATGCGCGAGGCGCTCGGCATTGGCGCGGTGAAATGCCTTTACGCTGGTGCCGAACTGATCGGGATCGCCGCCGACCTCGTTCAGGGATACGAGGCGGTTGAAGGTGTAAAAACTGGTGTCCTCCACGCCCTTGGCAGTGACGGGTGCCGAAAACTGCTGAAAATGCATCGCGAATGCGCGATAAGCGTCCACAGTCTCCTGTGTTGCGCCATGCGCTGGCCGCACCAGCAGCACATCCCGGATGAAATCGAACACGCTGGCATCGGCGTTGCGGCTCTTCTTGCGCGCTACCGCGAGCGCCCAGTCGATGTAGCGCCGATCCTGCGCCGACAGGGTTGCCGCGACGTAGGTGCGATAGACGGGAAACCAGGCGGTGACTTCCATGAGCGCCCGCCAAAGCGTCGACAGCGTCAAGTCGCGCGTGCTGCGGTTGGCGCGGGCGATCCTGAGCAGGCGATTGGCCAGCACCGAGAGCTCCGCGGTAAGCGAGGTCTGCATCACCCTGCGCTTGCCGTCATGCGTCGCGTGGCCGAAGTCAGACGCCTCGCCACCGACGAACGCGCGCCACGCGCGGTCGATGCGCATCCTCGCCGCGGCGTCGACAAAGACGCCGTTGAGCAGATTGGCAAAGCGATAGCCGGTCGTTCCGTGAATGCGCCAGTCCGCAGGCAGCCGCTCGTGCGGCGCTTCGATTTTCTCCACCACGACGTACAGCGGCGCTCGTTTCTCCTCATCCTGGCGATCGCCGCCGTCGTGGCGGGCAAGAGACGCATAGCGCCGCTGCAGTTGCTCAAAATATGCGGCGGGATCGTACAAGCCGTCGGGATGATCGATGCGAAATCCGTGCACCTTGCCTTCGGCGGCGAGACCGAGCACGAAGCGGTGCGTCGCCTCGAACACCGCGTCGTTTTCCATGCGCAAGGCGGCGAGATCGTTGATGTCGAAGAAGCGGCGATAGTTGATCTCGTCCGACGCGACGCGCCAGAACGCGACGCGGTACGCCTGCGCTTCGAGCAGCCCATTCAGCGTCGTAAAACTCGCGGTGTCCCCGGGTGTGCCGTTGACAGTTCTCACGGCTTGTTCGATCGAGGCCGCCAGCGTGGAATGCTCACTCACCAGCGCGGCGAGGCGGCCCTTGAGCAGCTCCTTATCGCGATTGCGTTCGGCCACGTGCGTCTGCCTCGGGTCGTCGCGCGCGGGAAGGCGACGGAAGCCGGTAGCAATGCTCGCCAACGCGGCCTTCGCCTCCGCAAGCGGGTTGGCCAACTGGGCGGACTCAGTCAGCGCGAGGTCGAGTAGAACCGAGTATTCGCGTGGGTCGATGGGCAACCGATGCTCGTGATAGCGCACCGCGAATGCGCCGGTCTCCGTTTCATAGCGAAGATGCAATTCGCCTTTTTCGAGGACGCGTCCATAGTGATCGCCCAGCACCGGCACCAGAACCTTGCCGGCGAGGTCGGGATCCGGAGGATGCCAATCAATGTCGAAATAATCGGCGTAAACGGAGGCCTGGCCGTTTTCCAGCACGTCCATCCACCACGCGTTGTCGGAGCCCATCACCGCCATGTGGTTCGGCACTACGTCGACGATCTGCCCCATCGCGTGATCCGTAAGCACCTGCGCGAAGCGATCGAACGCCGCGCGATCGCCGATTTCCGGATTGAGCGCCGCGTGATCGACAATGTCGTAGCCGTGCCTGCTTCCGGCACGTGCGCGCAGGTAGGGCGAGCAATAGACGTGGCTCACGCCAAGCGCGGCAAGATAGGGCACGAGTCGCGTCGCGTCGGCGAAGGTGAACTCGCGGTGGAGCTGCAGGCGATAGGTTGCGCGTGGGGGATTGTCAACTCCGGGTCCGGCGGCGGGCGGCCGTGGACGCAAGCTGCGCAGCGTTTCGGTGAGCTCGACGAAGCGCGGGTCGTCCGGCCAGTGCTCCAGGGCGAGCGGCAACTTGCGCCGCCAATTCGGATGGGTGTCGATAGTCGCCGGAAGATTGGCCTGCTCGCCCACGCCGATGACGTCTTCTAGTTGAACCACCAGCACCTGCGAAGGTGCGCGGGCAAGGAACGCCTGCACCGCCAGAGCGAGCGCCGAAGTCATTGCCGGTATCGCGTCGGCGTCGAGTGAGACGCCGTCAGGCAGGAGCGATTCCCGATGCAGCGCGCGAAGCAGCCGGGCGCGATCTTTTTTTCGCGCATCGAGCTGCTGATCTCGTGTTGCCGCGCCGGGAAAGAGGCCGAGCTCGTCGCGCAACGCGATGTCGCGTCCATGCCACCATCCAGCCAGCGTCGGCAAGTCGTGCGTGCTCGCCGCGACCAGCGCTTGCGCGGGATATGTCCGAGGCAACTTGAATTCATCGGCCTCATCGCGCTCGAAGTAGAGCAGGCGGTAGGAGAGCACGCCGGCGGTAGCGAGCGCGGTGCGAACCTCCTCGGGAACGGTGCCGAGGTCCTCGCCGATGACCAGACACCGATGGCGTTGACTCTCCAAAGCGAGAATGCCAAGCAGATCCGCAAACGGATACCGCACATAGGCTCCCTCGCTCGCGTCTTGTCCATCGGGAATCCAGAACAGGCGCATCAGCCCCATGACATGATCGATGCGCAGCGCTCCGGCGTAACGCATGCTGGCGCGCAAGGTGTCGATGAATGGCGCGTAAGCGGCGTGGCGCAAACGACCGGGGATCAGCGGCGGCAGGCCCCAGTTCTGGCCGCGCATGTTGAAATCGTCCGGAGGTGCGCCGACACTCGCGCCTAACGCGAGCACGTGCCGATGGGTCCACGCTTCCGCGCCGGCGCGGTCGATCGACACCGCAAGGTCCACGTACAAGCCGACGCCGAGGTGCTTCGCGACGACTTGCGCGCGCACCGCACCGAGCTGCAGATCGGCCTGCCACTGCAGATACTCGTAGTATTCGATGCGCTCTGCGTGCTCGCTGGCGAAGTTTTCGACCGCGGGAGAGCCTGGGTCGCGAAAGGACTCCGGCCATGCGGGCCAGCCGCGGATCGCGGCATCCTCGGCGAAATAATGCTCCTGGATCGCCTCGAACAGGCCATGCAGGCGCAGCGCTTCGCCGCCCCGCGTGCAATAGTCACGGAATGCGTGGCCGCGCTCGCTTCCGGGGATCAGATGCGTCGCGCGAAAGTGCACGTAGAGAAGCTCGAGGACCCGCAACTTGGCCGTGGCGACCGCGGTGTAATCGACAAGCTCGCTTTTTCGCAGTCGCGAAAGCGCGGCCTGGAACTCCGCCGAGCCTACGAGCTCCATGGCGCGCTCGCACTCGGCAAAATCGGCAATCGCCTCGACGTCCAGATAAAGAATATTGAGGAACAGCCGGCTCGATGGGCTGTAGGGACTCGCGTGCGCCGGGTCGTGCGGAAAAAGTGCGTGCAGCGGATTGACGCCCATGACATCGGCGCCCTTTGCTGCCCACTGCCCGACCAGCGTCGCGAGATCGGTGAAGTCGCCGATACCCCAGTTACGCTCGGAACGCACGCCGTAAAGCTGGGCGGCCGCACCCCAGACCCGGCCATCGCCGGCGAGTGCGGGCGGCGAAAAACACGCGACCGGCACGACGATGACCAGTGTTTCCGCGATGACCGTGCCGCCGGATTGCAAGGCGAGACGGTGATATCCGGGCGGCGGTTGCGGCGGCAGAAAAAGCTCGCGCGCGATCAGGTCGACACCATCCAGAGTGGTGCGCTCCGCGGCCGGGAAATCTCCCGTTGCGAGCTCGCCGCGGTGCTCGGTGCCGCGTTCCTCGACGAGGCGCCATTGCAGCGGCACCGCATCCCACCTCGCGTGGAGATGAACGCGGAGCTTCGGGTGCGACCGCTCGCGCACGACCACCACCGGTGCGACGATCTCGCGCCATCGCGCGGCGATGCCGGCGGCCAGCGAGCCTTCAACGGCCGCGTCGGTGGCCGCGGCGACATCCATCGCCTCGAGCAGAGCACGCAACGTTGTCTCGGCAACGGTATGCAGCTTGCCCCACACATCGTGGTACTCCAGCGCGATGCCGTGAAACTCGGCAAGGCGCGAGAGCGGCCTCATGCGCTGCGCAGGGTAAATCGGACGGAGCAGGCCGGCAGCACTTCGCTACCGGCATCCAGCGCGATCGGGTAACTCGCGTAGAGCGTTTGCCCTACTTGCGGCACGATCGGATGCGAGCGGTGCGCGCTGAAGTTTGCGGCCAGTTGGAGGTGCGAGCCGTCGCCCAGCGTCCAACGGACATACATCAATTCTTCGCCCTCGACCTCGAAGCCACCCGAAGGTGTCGCTCCGCGAAGCCGCGGCGCGATATGTGCCTCGCGTATGCCGAGACACTCGCGATACAGCTCGCTCCACTCGCGATGGCCCGGATCTCCGGCTTCGCTCCAGACGAGCTTGCTTCGTTCGAATGAGGCTTCGGTGTTGGGATCGGGGATGGTCGCCTGCAGCGCGGGATCGGCAAAGCGCGCGAAGCGCGCGAACTGTTTTCTTCTGCCTTGCGTTACCGCCAGCGCCAGCTCGGGACCGAAATCGCAGAAAAAAAGGAATGGCGTCGACGCCGAGAATTCCTCGCCCATGAACAGGAGCGGCGGTGAGGGCGCGAGCAGGATGCAGGCGACCGCGGCACGCAGCGCGCGCGGGTTTGCGATGTGTCCAATGCGCTCGCCGAACGCCCGGTTGCCAACCTGGTCATGGGTTTGCAGAAAGGAGACGAAGGCATCCGGCGGCAGATGCACAGACGGCTCGCCGCGCGCGATGTCGCCACGATACGGCGAGGGTTCCCCCTGATAGCCGAAGCCCTCGGCGAGGCATCGCGCGAAGTACCACAGCGGCCGCGCGGCGTAATCCGCGTAGTAGCCGTCGACCTCGCCGGTCACCACGACGTGCGCCGCATGATGGATGTCGTCGTTCCATTGCGCCGTCGCATGCAGCGGCCGCCGCTCCCCGTCGCGGCCGAGGTAGTGCGCTTCGTTGCGATCGTTTTCGAGCACCAGATGGATGTGCCGCCCGGCACCGGGCCCCTCGCGTACGCTCGAGGCGAGCTCGACGAGAATATCCGGCGAGGATTCGTCGACGATCCAATCCACCGCGTCCAGGCGCAGTCCGTCGAAACGGTACTCCTCGAGCCAATAGAGCGCGTTGTGAATGAAGAAGTCGCGCACGGTGCGGCTTTGCTCGCCGTCGTAGTTGATGGCGGCGCCCCACGGCGTGTGCTGCGCAGGATTGAAAAACTGCGGAGCGTACGCGTGAAGGTAGTTGCCCTCGGGCCCGAAGTGGTTGTACACGACGTCCAGAAAAACCATCAGCGAATGCGAATGCGCGGCATCGATCAGGCGCTTGAGCTCGTCCGGCGTGCCATAACTCGCGTCCGATGCAAACGGCAGCACACCGTCGTAGCCCCAGTTGCGTCTGCCGGGAAAATCGGCGAGCGGCATGAGCTCGACCGCGGTCACGCCCAGATCGGCGAGATAGCCGAGCCGCTCGATTGCAGCGGCAAAGCTTCCCGCGGGCGTGAAGGCGCCGACATGAAGCTCGTAGATCACGGCGTCTTCCCATGGCCTGCCGGTCCAGCCCGCGTCGCGCCACTCGTACGCCAGCGGATCGACCACCATGCTTGGGCGGTGAACATCGTCAGGATTAAATCGCGAGGCTGGATCGGGCACGGTGAGGCCGCCGTCGATGCGAAACGCGTAACGGGTGCCGGCAGGCGCGTCGGCTACGGTCGCCTCGAACCAGCCATCGGCGAGCGCCGACATCTCGAGTTCTGCGCGCGAGCCACGCACGGCGAAATCGAGCTCGACCTGGCGAGCGGCGGGCGCCCACAGGCGGAAGCGCGCGCCGGCCGCGGAAAGCTCGGTGCCGAACGGCATTGCATGACGACATCTCATCGCAGGGACATTCGGACCGTCCTTACGGCGCAGGATGGCTGGTCGAGCCGACCCGCATCAGCAGCACCAGAGATCGTCCCTCGAGCGGATACGTGCTTTCCGCGTCGAACGTTCCGTCCGGAGCGAGGCCGTCCTCCCGGGCAGTGTCGACGATCGCTTGCCAATGACCGTCGCCATGAGGCGCGAGCGTTTTGGCGGGCAGACGAAACGGCACCGAGTCGTGATGCGCATTGAACAGCACCACGAAGTCGTCGTCGACGATCCGCTGCCCGCGAGCGTCGACTTCCGTCAGCGCGCTTCCCGCCAGGTAAACGCCCAGGCAGCGCGCGAAATCCTGGCTCCATTCCTCGTTAGTCATTTCGGAGCCGTCGGGCTTGAGCCAGACAATGTCCTTGGCCTCGCTGCCGTGAAGCGGCCGGCCCTGAAAGAAATGGCGTCGCCGGAACACCGGGTGCGTTCGCCGCAAGTGCACCATGCGGCGCACGAAGTCGCGCAGTTTCAGCCGCTCGGAATCGAGCTCCCAATCGAGCCAGGAGAGCGCGCTGTCCTGACAGTACGCGTTGTTGTTGCCTTGCTGCGTGCGGCCGATTTCGTCGCCGGCGACCAGCATCGGTACGCCTTGCGACAACAGCAGCGTGGCCAGCATGTTGCGCTTCTGGCGCGCACGCAAGGCGTTGACGGCGGGGTCGTCGGTCGGTCCCTCGACACCGCAGTTCCATGACAGGTTGTTATTATTGCCGTCGCGGTTATCCTCCAGATTGGCTTCGTTGTGCTTTTCGTTGTACGAGACGAGATCGTGCAGGGTGAAGCCGTCGTGCGCGGTGATGAAGTTGATGCTGGCGTGCGGCAGCCGGCCATGGCGTCCGTAAAGGTCGCTCGATCCAGTCAGCCGCCGCGAGAACTCGCCGATCAGTCCGCCGTCGCCCTTCCAATACGCGCGCATGGTGTCGCGATACTTGTCGTTCCACTCCGCCCATCCTGGCGGAAAGTTGCCGACCTGATAGCCGCCCTCGCCCAAGTCCCACGGCTCGGCGATGAGCTTGACGCGCGAGAGCACGGGGTCCTGCCTCAGAATGTCGAAGAAGGCGCCCAGACGGTTCACTTCATGCAACTCGCGCGCCAGTGACGATGCAAGGTCGAAGCGAAAGCCGTCGACGTGCATTTCGGTGACCCAGTAGCGCAGCGAATCCATCAACAGCTGCAGCACCCGCGGGTGCTGCATGTCGAGGGTGTTGCCGGTCCCCGTGTAGTCGGTGTAGAAGCGCTTGTCGTCGTGCTGGAGACGGTAGTACGAGACGTTGTCGATGCCGCGAAAGCACAGCGTCGGCCCAAGGTGGTTGCCCTCGGCGGTATGGTTGTAAACGACGTCGAGGATGACCTCGAAGCCGGCCGAATGCAGCGTCTTCACCATGGTCTTGAACTCGTTTATCTTCCCTGACGCGGAATAGCGCGCATCGGGCGCGAAGAATCCGATGGTGTTGTAGCCCCAGTAGTTGCGCAGGCCACGCTCGACCAGCCTGCGGTCGTCGACGAACGCGTGCACCGGCATCAACTCGATGGTGGTCACGCCGAGCCGCTTCAGATAATCGATCACCGGCGCCGTCGCCAGGCCCGCATAGGTGCCGCGCAGCTGGGGAGGAACGTCGGGATGCTGCAGGGTGTAGCCGCGCACGTGCAGCTCGTAGATCACCATTTCGTGCCACGGCACTGCCGGCCCGCGGTCACCGCCCCAGGTAAACGCCGGATCGATCACCTTGCACTTGGGCATGCCTCCCGCGCTGTCGCGGCGGTCGTAGGACACGTCTTCGCGCCGATGGCCCGGGGTGTAGCCGAATAGCGCATCGCTCCAGCGCAATGCGCCGACGATTTGCATCGCATACGGATCGAGCAGCAGCTTGTGCGCATTGAAGCGACTGCCTTCGTCGGGACGGTAACGGCCGTAAACGCGATACCCGTAGAGCATCCCTGGCCGCGCTTCCGGCAGATAGCAATGCCACACCTGATCGGTGCGCTCGGAGAGCGCGATGCGCTGGAGCTGCCGCCGGCCGGCATCGTCGAAAATGCACAGCTCGACGCGCTCCGCGTTTTCGGAGAACAGCGCGAAGTTAACGCCTTCGCCGTCCCAGGTGGCGCCGCGCGGGTCCGGGGAACCCGGCCATACTGCCGTAATCGGGGTCATTGGCTGGTCAGAAATGCACTCGTCATCCCCGCCTCGGATTCAAGCATTCGAGGACAGGCTTCAGCGGGGATCCAGGTTTGATCAACTGCCAATGGATTCCCGTTTCCGCGGGAACGACGATAGCGATGGGCGTGCTGGTGCGCATCCGCGCGCCGCAGAGTCATGGTGCAGGACGGCGATCGGGGTGTCTTGGTTCCTCGGTCTTGGCTCGCCGCGACCAGCGCTCGAGAAAGTCCGCCGCGCGTTTTTGGCCGCCAAGGCCGAACGCAAGCGCA
>DASXBW010000121.1:0-2523 GCA_036491495.1 Casimicrobiaceae bacterium | reverse complement strand
AAAGCGGCGAGGTTTCTCCGACCCGATTAGCGAAAGCTGGTCGGGTCTTTGTTTTTCTGCGACGGCGCTTTGCAGGTGAACGGCATCGAACCATGAATCCTTCCACCCCTTCGGTCGGCATTGTCACGCCGCAACGGGCGACATTCACCGAGTCGCTCGCGCTGCAATCAGGCGCCTCGCTGCCCGGGTTCGAGCTCGTCTACGAGACCTATGGATCGCTCGATGCCGAGCGCTCGAACGCAATCCTGATCTGCCACGCGCTGAATGCATCGCACCATGTCGCCGGCATCTACGAGGGCGAATCCGGAAACGAAGGCTGGTGGGACAACATGGTAGGCCCGGGCAAGCCGATCGACACCGATCGCTTTTTCGTGATCGGCGTCAACAATCTCGGCAGCTGCTTCGGCTCGACGGGCCCGGCGTCGATCAATCCGGCAACCGACAAGCCATGGGGCTCGGATTTTCCGATCGTAACGGTGGAGGATTGGGTCGACGCTCAAGCGCGGCTCGCCGACCGCCTGGGTATCGAGCGCTTCGCGGCGGTGATGGGCGGCAGTCTCGGCGGCATGCAGGCGCTGGCGTGGGCAATACGCTATCCGCAGCGGATCGCCCGCGCGCTGGTCATTGCCGCCGCTCCGAACCTCTCGGCCCAAAACATCGCGTTCAACGAGGTGGCGCGAGCCGCGATCATGACCGACCCGGAGTTCCACGACGGGAAGTTCTACGATCACGGCGTCAAGCCGGTGCGCGGTTTGCGGGTCGCGCGCATGATTGGACACATCACCTATATCTCCGACGAGCAGATGGCGGAACGATTCGGCAGGCAGTTGCGGGACGGCCTCAACTTCTCCTTTGCGCCGGAGTTTGAGATTGAGTCCTACCTTCGCTACCAGGGTGAAAAGTTCGCCGAGTATTACGACGCGAACACGTACCTGCGGATTACCAAGGCGCTCGACTATTTCGACCCGGCCGCGGCCACCGGCGGCGATCTCGCGCGCGCCCTTGCCCCGGCAATGTGCAAATTTCTGGTGATTTCATTTACCACCGACTGGCGATTTTCACCGGCCCGCTCGCGTGAGATCGTCAAGGCGTTGGTCGATAACCGCAGGGACGTCTGTTACGCGGAAATCGAAGCCCCGCACGGGCACGACGCATTTCTGCTCGATACGCCGCAGTATCACGCCATCGTGCGCACATTCCTGAATCGCACCGCGCCATGAGCTATTCGACCCGCGCCGACTTTTCGACCATCGCCGGCTGGATCCAGCCGAGCGCGCGAGTGCTCGACCTGGGCTGCGGCGACGGCGGTCTGCTCGCTTACCTGCGCGATTCGCGCGGCGTGGCGGGCTACGGCATCGAAATCGACGACGAGGGAGTGCTCGCTTCCATCGGCAACGGCGTCAACGTCATTCAGAGCGACCTGGAGAGCGGCCTCGCCGGATTCGACGATCAGTCATTCGACAGCGTGATCCTATCGCAGACCCTGCAGGCGATGCGTCACACCGAGCAGATCGTGATGGAGATGCTGCGTGTCGGCCGCGAAGCCATCGTGACCTTTCCCAACTTCGGGTACTGGTCGCACCGCTTGCAGGTGCTTCGCGGACGAATGCCGGTGTCCGGAAATCTTCCCTATCAATGGTACGACACGCCCAATATTCATCTCTGCACCGTTGCCGACTTCGACGCCTTTTGCGACGAGCGCGGCTTCCATGTGCTCGAGCGCGTCGTCTTGCGGCAGACGCGGCGCGTGAACGTGCTGCCTAATCTGTTTGGCGTGTTGGCGATCTATCGCTTTCGCCGCGGATAGCCCAAACGCCCTTAGCGCCTGCGGCTTCCCAATCACACTACAATGCGGGCGATGACCGGCCCGAAAAAAAGGCGTCTTTCGGAAGCGCTGTTCAACCGGCGGATGCTGATTTGCATCTTCACCGGCTTCAGTTCCGGCCTGCCGCTTTGGCTGCTGATCAATCTCCTGCCGGCGTGGTTGCGTTCCGAGCAGGTCGATCTGACCTCGATCGGCTTGTTTGCGTTGATGCAACTGCCCTTCACCTGGAAGTTCCTGTGGTCCCCGTTGCTCGACCGCTACGCGCTGCCGATGCTCGGCCGCAGGCGGGGCTGGATGTTGATCACGCAGATCGCGCTCCTTGTCTCCATCCCGCTGTTCGGTTTGCTCGATCCCAAGCTCGATCTCTGGGCGATTGCCGGCTTGGCGGCGATCGTCGCTTTTTTTTCGGCGAGCCAGGACATCGTGCTCGACGCTTACCGCCGCGAGCTCCTGCCGGACACCGAGCTCGGTCTCGGCACATCGATCCACGTTCAGGCCTATCGCGTCTCGAGCCTCGTCCCGGGCGCGCTCGCGCTGGTGCTCGCCGACCATATTCCTTGGCACGCCGTATTCCTGATTACCGCGTTGTTCATGCTGCCGGGCATCGCCAACACGCTGCTCGTCTCCGAGCCCGCGCGCTCGCGCAACGCGCCGCGTACGCTCACCGAGGCGGTGGTCGAGCCCTTTCACGAATTCAT
>DASXBW010000120.1:0-19572 GCA_036491495.1 Casimicrobiaceae bacterium | reverse complement strand
CTGTGCGCTCGGAGAGCGCGATGCGCTGGAGCTGCCTCCGGCCGGCATCGTCGAAAATGCACAACTCGACGCGCTCCGCGTTTTCGGAGAACAGCGCGAAGTTGACGCCTTCGCCGTCCCAAGTGGCGCCGCGCGGGTCCGGGGAACCCGGCCATACTGCCGTAATCGGTGTCATCGGCTGCTCAGAAATGCACTCGTGATCCCCGCCCTCGATTCAAGCATTCGAGGGCAGGCTTCAGCGGCAGTCCAGGCTTGATCAACTGCAAGCGGATTCCCGTTTCCCCGGGAACAACGATAGCGATGGGCGTGCTGGTGGGCATCCGCGCGCCGCAGCGTCATGGCGCAGGACGGCGATCGGGGTGTCTCGGTTCCTCGGCCGTGGCTCGCCGCGACCAGCGCTCGAGAAAGTCCGCTGCGCGTTTTTGGCCGCCAAGGCCGAACGCAAGCGCAAGCGCCAGCGCAACCGCGGTGAGCAGGATCAGGAAAGTCTGGCGAATGATATCGCCCAAGCCCAGATGATCGATCGCGACCATGGTCACGAAGACGACGATCGCGTACATCGCGAGGCGGCCGAACAGCGCGGCGTCGGGCATGTCCAGATTTTTGCAATACGCCGTCACCGACATGCCGATGAAACGCGCGAAGTACGCGCCGAACGCGAGAATGACGATGGCGACGATCACCTTGGGCACGAACAGCACGACTCGGACGACGAGCTCGGTGACGGCGGTCAGGCCCACGCTGTTCGAGGCGATCATCAGCGCGGTCAGGATGGTGAGCCAGTAGATGAGCAGGCCGAGAATATCGGTGGTGTCGGTCTCCCCGCCACCCTGCTTCAAAAAGGCGTCGATGCCCGCTTTCTCGGTAAGCACGTTGAAATTGATGGCGCGCAGCGCTTTGACCACGGCGAAGCGCACCGCCTTGGCGATCAGCCAGCCGAGTAGCAGGATGACCAGCGCAAGCATCACTTTCGGAAAGAACTCGCCCACCTGCACCAGGAACGCGCGCACCGGCTCCCACATCACGTCGAATCGATCCATCGTGACCTCCTGTCAATCCTGCGTGGATCTGCGGTTGAGCAGATCCAGAAGACCGGCCAAGGGCACGCGCACCCAGTCCGGCCGGTTGTCCACTTCGTAGGCAAGCTCATGAAAAGCCTTTTCCAGCAGGAACAAGTCGAGCAGGCCGCGCATCTCGTCCCACGACGTGAAAAGGCCCGCGCGCGACGCCGTATTGCGGTAGGCATCCAGAAACGCCTTCCGGGCAACCGTCTCCCATGCTCGCGCCGGCTCCTGTAACGACGCCAGCGCGTCGGGACGTTCGACCGTCGCGTGCGAGACCGCCTGATGCATCGCGTAATTAAACGATCGGATCATGCCGGCGACATCCCTGAGCGCGGAGTGCTTCTGCCGCCGTTCAGCCAGCGGGCGTGCAGGCTCCCCCTCGAAATCGGTGATGACGAAATCGTTCTGGGCCAGCAGCACCTGGGCCAGGTGATAATCGCCGTGCAGGCGCGTCTTGAACGCGCGCACGGCCGTCGTGGCGCAGTTATCGATGCGTTTCAGAAGCTCGGTCCGTGCGGCGAGGAGCTGGGCGGCCTGGGACTGCATCGCCGCATCCAGCGTCGCGCGTTTTTGCTCCACGCGATCGAGCGTTGCCGCAGCGACATCGTGCGCGTATCGCACCCACGCGCTCACGTCGCGCGGCTCAATGGGCTCCGGATCGAACGCCGCGTTGCCCGTTCGCTGCGCCAAGGCGGCGTGTAGCTCCGCGGTTCGCTTGCCCAAGGTACGGATGAGCGCGAGATAGCCGCCGTGGATGTCGGCAGGAGTGCTCGAAGGTAGCACGCCGTCTCGATGCTGCTCCAGAAACTGTTCGACGTAATTCAACGTATAGCCCCATGCGTCGCCCTGGTTTTCGACGAAGCCTTGCAACAGCGCGAGCGTCGTGACCGTACCGTCGCCGGCAAGGTACTCGATGGCGCCTGCCACCGGGACGACGTGCGTGAAGTTCACCGTCTCGGTGAGGAAGCGGCCGACCTCCAGCTCGGGATTGATGCCGGCATGAAGGCGCCGGTAGGCCTTGAGCAGCAGCCTCTCGCCGAGCACGAGCACGGTGTTGCTGCTCGCCACGCCGGTCGAACGCACCTGTCCCTGCCACGCCGCGTCGCTGCCGGCCAGCTCGGCAAACGCGCGAGTACGCATGAAGCGTATGGTTCCACGTGCGCAGCGGATGTCCTCGCCGGCGCCGATGGCGCTGGCAAGCGCGCGACAAAAGTCCTCGTCGGCGAATGCATCCGCGAGTACGCCGACACGCCCCTGCTGCCGTACGCGGGCGATAGTCGCGTCCTGCACCGCGCGCATGCGTTCCTCGGGCGCGTCTTCCCAGATAAGCGCAAGGGGAAGCAGATAGGTCTGCGGCTCGCCGGCGGCACCTTCGGCGCTGGCAAGGGTGATCAGCCAGCTCGACGGGGCCTTGCCCCACTCAATGTGATCGACCAGCGCGACACGCTGGAGCACCTCGCCCTTTGCCGCATACCAGCGCTGTCCGGCAACGAATGCCGGTAAGAGATCACGCTCGAGCTGCGCGCGCACTTTTTCCGATAGCGCGATACGCCAGGGAACGACTCGATCGCGGAACAGGCTTTGCCAACCATCGAAGAGCACCAGGAACGGGAGCTCTTCGCGCGGGATCCGTTCGTCGCGTTTGGTCGCTGCTTCGCCGCCTTTGGCGAGCCGGAACCACATGAAGCCGTGCCCGGGGAGCGTGAGCAGATAAGGCGCATCACCGATCGACGGAAAGCTCGCCCGGCCCATGACCTCGATCGGGATCAACCCCTTGTGCTCTGACAGGTCGAGCTCGACCGGCTGCGCCGCGCGCGCCAGATTGACCACGCAGAGCAGAAGATCGTCCTCGTACTCGCGCAGGTAAGCGAGGATCTTGCGATTGGTCGGCCGCAGGAAAGTCAGCGTCCCGCGGCCGAATGCCTTATGCAGCTTGCGCGCGGCGAGCATGCGCCGCATCCAGTTGAGGAGCGAAGACGTCTCGCGCGCCTGCGCCTCGACGTTGACTGCCTGATAGCCGTACACCGGGTCCATGATCGGCGGCAGATACAGCCGCTGCGGATCTGCCGACGAAAACCCCGCATTGCGATCGGGCTGCCACTGCATCGGTGTGCGCACGCCGTCGCGATCGCCGAGATAGACGTTGTCGCCCATGCCGATCTCGTCGCCGTAATAGATCATCGGCGAGCCTGGCATCGACAACAGCAGGCTGTTCATCAGCTTGATCTTGTCCATGTCGTTCTCGAGCAAGGGCGCGAGCCGCCTCCGAATGCCCAGGTTCAGACGCGCGCGCGGATCCGCGGCATAGGTCTGGTACATGTAGTCGCGTTCCTTGCTGGTCACCATCTCGAGCGTCAGCTCGTCGTGGTTGCGCAGGAAGATCGCCCACTGGCAGGTCTCCGGAATCTCCGGGGTCTGGGCCATGATCTCGGTGATCGGGTAACGGTCTTCCTGTGCGATCGCGCTGTACATGCGCGGCATGAGCGGGAAGTGGTACGCCATGTGGCACTCGTCGGCGTTGCCGAAATACTCGCGCACGTCCTCGGGCCACTGATTGGCCTCGGCAAGCAGCAGCCGGTTGCCGTAGTGCTCGTCGATCAGCGCGCGGATCTGCTTGATCACCGCGTGTGTTTCGGGAAGGTTCTCGTTATTCGTTCCCTCGCGCTCGACAAGATACGGAATCGCGTCGAGACGGAAGCCGTCGACGCCCATGTCCAACCAAAAGCGCATGGTTTTGAAGATCGCTTTCAGCACCTTGGGATTGTCGAAATTGAGGTCCGGCTGATGGCTGAAGAACCGGTGCCAGTAGTACTGCTGCGCGAGATCGTCCCAGGTCCAGTTCGATTTCTCGGTGTCGGTGAAAATGATGCGCGTGCCGGCATAGCGCTTCGGGTCGTCGCTCCAGACGTAGAAGTTGCGCTTGTCGGAGTCTTTGGGCGCGCGCCGCGCGGCCTGGAACCACGGATGCTGATCCGAGGTGTGATTGACGATCAGCTCGGTGATAATGCGCAGGTCTCGTCGATGCGCCTCGCGCACGAAGTGCAGGAAATCATGGCGTGTACCGTAAGCGGGCGCGACGTTGTGATAGTCGGCCACGTCGTAGCCGTCGTCTCGCATCGGCGAGGGATAAAAAGGCAGCAGCCAAATCGTGTTGACGCCGAGATCGCGTATGTAGTCGAGCTTTTCGGCGAGGCCCAGAAAGTCTCCGATGCCGTCGTTGTTCGAGTCGTGAAAGGCTTTGACGTGCAGCTCGTAGACGATCGCGTCCTTGTACCAGAGCGCGTCCGAGGTCCCGGCAACGGTGCCCTGACTCGGTGGCGCGGCGGCTTGGGTGTCCATGATCTGACTCAGTACACTAAGCGAAGTAGTCGAATGCCTGTTCGCTCTTCACGCGGCGGCGCAGGCGCAACACGTGCGCCGGTGTCCGCGCCGGGTCGAGCTGCACGAAGTTGCGACGGCCGTGCCAGAGGTAGCGTGCGTCGGTCAGCAAGTCGTGCATTTGATAAGTGCTGTCCTCTTCCATGCCGAGCGCGGCAAGATCGATGTCGACCCAGCCCGATTGCGTGTGCCACGGGTCCAGATTGACGACCACAACGACAATGTTGTCGACAATATTGTCGAGATCGGCGCTGGTCTTGGCATAGCAGATCAGTTGTTCATTGTCGACCGCGAAAAAGCGCAGGCTCCAATCCTGCTGCAATGCGCTATTGTCGCGCCGCACGCGGTTGATCCTGCCGATGAAGTCGGCAAGGCTGTCGGCGCGCGACAAATCCCAAGGCCGCAGCTGATACTTCTCCGAATCGCGATATTCCTCGCTCCCGGGCTCGCGTGGGATGTGCTCCATCAACTCGAACGCCGGACCGTAAATGCCGTAATTGGCGGACAGCGTCGCCGCCAGCACGACCCGCGCCATGAACGCCGGCCGGCCGCCGACTTGCAGGTATTCGTTGAGGATGTCGGGCGTGTTCGGCCAGCAGTTGGGGCGAAAGTACTCGCGGCCCGGATCGTGTGCCAGCTCGGTGAAATACTCGGTCAGCTCCTGCTTGGTATTGCGCCAGGTGAAGTAAGTATACGATTGGCTAAAGCCGAGCTTGGCCAGACGATGCATGATTTTCGGGCGGGTGAATGCCTCGGCAAGGAAGATGACGTCGGGATGGTCGCGGCGTACCCTCGCTATCAGCCATTCCCAGAATGCGAACGGCTTGGTGTGCGGATTGTCCACCCGGAAGATGCGCACGCCTTCGCCGATCCAGAACGAGAACACGTTCTCCAATGCGTTCCACAAGTCCTGCCACTCTCCGCACTCGAAGTTGAACGGATAGATGTCCTGATATTTTTTTGGCGGATTTTCGGCATATTGCACCGTGCCGTCGGGGCGCCAGCGGAACCATTCCGGGTGCTCCTTGACCCAGGGGTGATCGGGCGCGCACTGAAAGGCGATGTCCAGCGCGACTTCCAGGCCGTGCTCGCCGGCGCGCTTGATGAGCTGGTGAAAATCGGTGAGCGTTCCAAGCTCCGGATGCACCGCGGTGTGACCGCCCTCCAGCGCGCCGATCGCCCACGGGCTCCCCACGTCGCTGGGACTGGTGATCAGCGAGTTGTTGGGACCCTTGCGCCGCCCCCGGCCGATGGGATGGATCGGGGGAAAGTAAAGGACGTCGAAGCCCATCGCCGCGACATGAGGCAGTACGGTCTCGCAATCCTTAAACGTTCCGTGCGCGCCCGGCGTTGGACCGAACGAACGCGGAAAGAGCTCGTACCAGGTGCTGTAACGCGCGCGCTCGCGGTCGACGTTCACGGAGAGCTCGACCGGATGCGTGGTTGCGAAGCTGCGGTCGGGATATCCTTTCGCCAGACTGAACAGATCTTCGTCGAGCGCCAGCGTGGCGAGGACCGCCGGATCGGATTCGCCGCGCAGGCGCTTCGCCCACGCTGCGAGGCGGCGCTTGGCGCCGGCTTTGGCGCGGCTCGCTGCGCCATCGATCAGCGCAGCACCGACTTGTGCCGCGACCAGCAAGTCCTCGGCATCGACCCGCCGCGCGAAATCGTGGCGCCAGGAAAGCAAGGCATCCACCCACGCAGTCACCGTGTAGCGATAGGCGCCCATGCGCTCGACGGTGAATGCCGCGCGCCATCGATCGTTGCCCAGCGCGACCATGGGCACGCTCTCCCATGCCGCCTTGCCCTCGTGTCGATAGAGCAGCAGACAGGCGAGCTCGTCGTGCCCATCGGCAAAGCAATCCGCCTCCACCACGACCTCTTCGCCCAGCACGCGCTTGATCGGAAAGCGGCCACCGTCGACCGCGGGCACGACCGCTTCGATCACCGCGCGAGCCGGGACCTTGGCGACCTCCGCTTTGCTGCGGCTCACTTTGCCGCTCGTGCTCATGTTGCTGCCCCCGCGCTCCGGTCGGGCTTGAGCAGCATGCATCCGAGCGGCGGCAGCGTCAGCGTCAGCGAGTGCGGACGTCCTTGCGCCGGCACCGGCGCCGCTTCGACCGCGCCGAAATTACCGACCCCGCTGCCGCCATAAACGCCCGCGTCGCTGTTCAGAAGTTCACGCCAGGGCCCGCCTTGTGGCACGCCGACGCTGTAATTGTGGCGCACGATGGGCGTGAAATTGCACACCGCCAGGAGCGGCGCCGCGCCGCTCTTCGGTTTGCGCAGGAACGAGAGCACGCTCAGCGCGGCGTCGCCGGCGTCGATCCATTCGAATCCCGCCTGATCGAAGTCGAGTTGATACAGCGCGGGCTCGGTTAGCAGCACGGCGTTGAGATCCCGTACCCAGCGCTGCACGCCGGCATGCTCGGCGAGCGTCGAGACCCACCATTCGAGTCCGCTCTCGTGCGTCCACTCGCGGCGCTGACCGAATTCGCCGCCCATGAACAAGAGCTTCTTGCCCGGATGTGCCCACATATAGCCGAACAGCAGCCGCAGATTGGCAAATTGCTGCCAGGAGTCGCCGGGCATCTTGCCGATCAGCGATCCCTTGCCGTACACCACCTCGTCGTGCGACAGCGGCAGCACGAAGTTCTCGAAGAACGCGTACCAGATCGAGAACGTCAGCCGGTCGTGATGGTGCCTGCGATGGATCGGATCCTGGCGCATGTAATCGAGCGTGTCGTGCATCCAGCCCATGTTCCATTTCATGCCGAAGCCCAAGCCGCCCATGGACACCGGGCGGGAAACCATCGGCCACGACGTCGACTCCTCGGCGATGACCTGGACGTCGGGGTAATCGCGATACACCGATTCGTTGAGCAGATGCAGGAAATCGATCGCCTGCAGATTTTCGCGTCCGCCATTGCGGTTCGGTATCCATTCTCCGTCCTTGCGGCCGTAGTCGAGATAAAGCATCGACGCCACCGCGTCCACCCGGAGCCCGTCGATGTGGTAGTTGTCCAGCCAGAAAAACGCGCTCGACAACAGAAACGACCGCACTTCGTTGCGGCCGTAGTTGAAGATCGAGCTGTTCCACTCCGGGTGAAATCCCTGTCTCGGGTCGGCATGCTCGTAGAGATGCGTTCCGTCGAACACCGCCAGCCCGTGCGCGTCGGCCGGAAAATGAGACGGCACCCAATCGAGGATCACGCCGATGTCATGCTGATGCAGAACCTCGATGAGATGCATCAGGTCCTGCGGCGTCCCGTAGCGTGACGTCGGCGCGAAGTAGCCTGTCGTCTGGTAGCCCCATGAACCGTAGAAGGGATGCTCGGTGAGAGGCATCAGCTCGACGTGGGTGAAGCCCATGTCACGCACGTAGCCGGCAAGCTCGAGCGCGGTGTCGCGGTAGGTTGGCAGCCGATTATCGTCGCCGCGCCGCCACGACCCGAGATGCAGCTCGTAGATCGACATGGGAGCATCGAGCGCGTTACGGCGCGTGCGCGTTTTCATCCACGCGCCGTCTTTCCAGTTGTAGTCGAGCGCCCAGACCCGCGATGCGGTAGAGGGCGCGACTTCGGTGAAAAATGCGTAGGGATCGGCCTTGTCGACCGCCGATGCGCCATCCGCGGAGACCACCCGGTATTTGTAATTCTGCCCGTGCTCGACGCCGGTCACAAAGCGCTCCCAGACGCCGGAGCCGTCCGCGCGCGGCTGCAGCGGATGCGCTGTCGATTCCCACCCGTTGAACTCGCCGACCACCGAGATCCGAGCGGCGTTCGGCGCCCACACTGCGAACGAGGCGCCCGAGGCTCCTCCTTCGCCACCGCCTTGGCCAACGAGATGACAGCCCATGCCCTGGTACAGGCGTCCGTGGGTGCCCTCGCGGAACAGGTAGATGTCGTGCGTGGTGAGCATGCTGAGTTCCGGTGCGCGGGAGCCTCGCCTTGTCGCATCGCGACCAGCGGCATCGAGTTCGAGATCGGGGGCCACCTCTAGCTCCAGAGCATGAGGCCGAGCTCGAAGGGATGAGTGAGGAGCTCGTGCCATGGATACGCGCGGATCCGGTAATCGAGCCGACCGCAAATGTCGGGTGCAAGCTCCAGTACGAAACGCCGCTTTCCCCCGCTGTCGGCGCCGCCGTCCGCGGCGAACCGGTAATGGCGCGGCTTCTCCTCCGCCGATTCGTACTCGGGGACGCCAAGCAGCAGCTCGACGACGACGTCGTCCGGGGCGAGGCCGTTGAGCGTCACGGCGACCTCGAGCCGGACGCTCTGGCCGAACTTGAATCGCGATTGCGGCACGTCGACACGGCGCAAAGCGACGCCCGGCCATGCCCCACGAACGCGAGCCTTCCACGCCGCGACGGCCTTCGCCACGGCGTAGGTGTCGTCGTCGTAGCGGCGGCCGTGGACCGCGGCGGAATTGTAGAATTTGGACACATATTCGCCAACCATCCGCGTCGCGTTGTAGCGCGGCAGGATGCTCGCGATCGAGCGCTTGGCGAGACCGACCCACTTCGGCGAATAGCCGGCGGCATCGCGATCGTAATACATCGGGATCACCTGGTCCTGCAGGATTTCGTAAAGCGCGCGCGACTCTTCACGGTTGCGATGCGCCTGATCGAGCGTGTGCGCCGCCGGCTTGATGGCCCAGCCATTGCTTCCGTCGTAGCCTTCCGCCCACCAGCCATCGAGCACCGACAGGTTGATGACGCCGTTCATGCCCGCCTTCATGCCCGAGGTGCCCGAAGCTTCGAGCGGATGCACGGGATTGTTCAGCCATACATCGACGCCGGATACCAGCGCGCGCGCCAGCTGCAGATCGTAGCCTTCGAGCAGCAGCACCTTGCCTTCCAGAAACGGCAAACGTGCATACTTCGCGATGGTGCGGATCAAGTCCTGTCCCGGGACATCGGCCGGATGCGCGCGTCCCGCGAACACGAACAGCACCGGACGCTCCGTGTCCGACAACAACTGCTCCAGCCAGCTCAAGTTCTCGAACAGCAAGGTCGCGCGCTTGTAGGTGGCGAAACGGCGCCCGAACCCGATGGTCAGCACGTTCGGATCAACGGGATCCGCGTGCTTCAACAGCCGGTCGAGGTGTGCTTCGCTGCCCTGGTTGCCTAGATGCTGATCGAACACCCGTTGCCGCAGCGTTTGCAGCATCCTCGACTTGAGAAACTGATGCACCGACCAGAAAGCGTCGTCGGGCAGGCCGTCGATCGCCCGCCAGTTCGCTGGGTCCTGCATGCGCTGGCGCCAATCCGGACCCAGAAAGCGGTCGAAGACATCGACCCATTCGAGCGACAGAAAGGTGGAGACGTGCACGCCGTTGGTCACGTAGTCGATCGGATTTTCTTCCGCGGGAATCTGCGGCCACATCTCTTTAAGCATTGCCGCGGAAACCTGGCCGTGCAGGCGTGACACGCCGTTGTGAAATCGTGACCCGCGCACTGCCAGCGCGGTCATGTTGAACTCCTGGGCCGAGGGTGTACGGCCAAGGCCGAGCAGCGTTTCATTGGCAATACCGAGCTCGCGCGCGTAGCTGGAGAAGTAGCTCGTCAGCATCTCGTCGGGAAAGTGGTCGTGTCCCGCTGGCACCGCGGTATGGGTGGTAAAGACGGTGTTGACTGCGACCGCCTCCAGGGCGCTCGCGAAATCGAGTCCCGCCTGACGCAGCACGCGGATACGCTCGAGGACGAGAAACGCGGCGTGTCCCTCATTCATGTGCCAGACGGTGGGTCGGAGCCCGAGCTGTGAGAGCGCGCGCACGCCGCCGACGCCGAGCACGATCTCCTGCTCGATGCGCATGGTTCGATCGCCGCCATAGAGCCGGTAAGTGATGCCGCGATCGCGATTATCGTTCTCCGGTACGTCGGTATCGAGCAGCAAGAGCTTCACGCGGCCCACGGACGCGCGCCAAATCCGCAGCGCGACGCTGCGCCCCGGAAGCTCGACGCTTACCCGCAGGTCGGCGCCGCCATCGATGGTAACCAGCTCCACCGGGAGCTCGGAGAAGTCGGAGTCGGCGTAGGTCGCCCCTTGATTACCTTCGCCGTCGATGGTCTGGGAGAAATAGCCTTGGCGGTAGAGCAAACCGATCCCCACCAGCGGTATACCCAGGTCGCTTGCCGCCTTGCAGTGATCACCCGCGAGAATGCCGAGCCCGCCCGAATAAATGGGCAGGCTTTCGTGGAAGCCAAACTCGGCGCAAAAATACGCGATCAGATCATCGCCCAGGAACCGCTGCGTGTCCTCGAACCGCGCGCTCGCGTCGAGATAGGCGTCGTAAGCCGAAAGCGCGCGCTCGAAGCTGGAGCGGAAAACCGGATCGTCAGCGGCGTGCACCAGCCGGCGTTCATCGACTCGCCTGAGGAAAGCTTTCGGGTTATGACCCACCGCGTTCCACAGGCCTGGGTGGAGCCGCTCGAACAGCTCGCGTGTCGGACGATCCCAGCTGTACCGGAGATTGCCGGCCAGCTCTTCGAGCCTTGCGAGACGCTCCGGCAAGTTCGGATTGACTTCCAACGAGTAGGGCGTGCCTGGCGCTTGCATGCTCCCTTTCCGTTCGCCCGAACCGCGCGATACGAATTATTTTGTCATGCTTTTGGCGACGAAGCGCCGGACTCGCTGCAAAGCCCTTCTGCCGCCACAATGATACCGCGCTGCAGACGGATAAAAACCGCCGCGGGAAGCAAACCCCGCGGCGGTTCTAATGAGGAAACTCGTTTTTGCTATCGTTGTTCAGTGCATCGCATGGGTCGGCATGGCGACATCGGCTGTCGGATCGGTTTGCCGCCAGCGAAGGTCGTTAGGACTGAATGCATACGAGTCCTGGGCCTTGGTTTGCTTCGACGGTCGCTCCGACATGGCTTTCAATATCAAGCCGATCAGCAGGACTATCAGCGACCCGAGCAGCAGTATCGGCTGCAAGGTTTCGACGTCCAAGCTTGCCGCAAATACAGGCGTCACCACCGACAGACCGATAAGCACGCCGGCGGCAAAGGGTCCGCCTCGCTTTAAGGTTTGATTGCGCTTGGTCATCGTCATCTCCTGCTCGCAATTGATCACGATGCCAATGTAGGCGCATGACGAGCAGACGAAAATCGGTCTATTGCCGATTTCGCTGTAAGACATGCTCCGACAGTTCGTAGGTCTGCGGATGTAGATCAAGTGCTTGCAACGCCGCGCGGTGCATTTCTGCTTTACGCCGGATGAGTCTCCCGGCGAAGCGAGGATGTGGCCGGATGAAACAGGTAGGAATCCAGCGCCAGTGCACCCGCCTCGAAGCCCTCGACGATGCGTTCCGCCGTCGCGTCCGCACCTGCGGCACCCCAGGCGATGAACAGCGGCAGAAAATGTTCTTCGGTCGGATGTGCGCGCGCGGCGTCCGGCGCGCGGTCGCGATAATGAGTAAGAGCGTCCGCGTCGGCCGCCATGAGGCTCTGCTGCAGCCAACGGGAGAAGGCACCGGCATAAGGCAAGGGTTCCTGGCGCCTTGGCGACGACGCCCAATCGCGCAGATTGTGGGTCGCGTGGCCCGATCCTATGATCAGGATACCCTCGTCCGCCAAGGGCCGAAGCGCGTGTCCCAGCCGCAAGTGATGTTCGGTATCGTGGTCCGGCTGCACCGAAAGCTGCACTACCGGAATGTCCGCCTCAGGGTACATCCACCGGAGTGGGACCCAGGCACCGTGATCCAGGCCCCGGCAGCCATCGATGCCGGCCGTGATATCCGCCGCCTTCAACCTCGCGACGATTTCCGATGCGACTTCCGGCGCGCCGGGCGCGGGGTAGCGCAGGCGATAGAGCTCCTCCGGAAAGCCGCCGAAATCGTGAATGGTCTCCGGGCGCGGACTTCCGGTAAGCATCGGGACGGAAGTCTCCCAGTGCGCCGAGGCGATGAGAACCGCGCGCGGGCGTGGCAATCTCTGACCGAGCGCCGCCCATGCGCGCCCCGCGATGCCCGCATCGATCGCGTGCATGGGCGAGCCGTGCGACAGGAACACAGTGGGCAGCGTCATGGTGCGTCTTGATCATCACGCATGGGAGGTCGCGTACAACGCGACCTCCCACGGTGAACGTCGAGTTCTAACTCAGGCGGCGACGGCGTCATTCTGCTTGATCAGCCCTTCGCTGATCATGGCCTCGCGCACCTTTGGACGCGCCGCAACCCGCGCCCGGTAGGCAGTCAGAACCGGCCAGTGCGTGAGGTCGATGCCGACGTGCTTGGTCCAGATCAGCATCGTGAAGAAATAGGCGTCGGCGACGGTAAACGTGCTCCCCATCAAATAGTCCTTGCCTTGGAGCTGCTCGGCGACCCAGTCAAAGCGCTTGCCGATCTTGTCCTTCAGCGTTTCCTTGTACTCGGCCGGCGTCGTCGGCTGGAAAAGCGGTGAGAATTGCTTATGCAACTCGGCGGTTATGAAGTTCAACCATTCCTGCAGGTGGTATCGCTCCATGGTGCCGGCTGCGGGTGCAAGCTTGGAGGCCGGATTGCGGTCGGCGAGGTATTGCACGATGGCAGGACCTTCGCTCAAGCGGTCACCGTCGTCGAGCTCGAGCAGCGGAACGTAGCCCTTCGGATTGACGGCGTAGTAATCGCCGCCGTCTTCGGTCTTGTGAGTCTTGGTATCGACCTTCACCAGCGTCGCCTTGAGGCCGGCTTCGAGCAAAACGATATGGGGCGACAGCGAGCACGCCCCTGATGCGTAATAGAGTTTCATGGGATCTCCTCGGTTAATCGCCCACCCCGCCGGCGAACAATGGTCATAGTAGATCTTGCATCGGCCGGGATAAATCGGGTCTGGATTGATAGACTATTGCAGATTATGCAATAATGGTCGCGCATGGATCGGCTGCAAGCCATTACCGCGTTTGCCAGAGTCGTGGAGAGCGGCAGTTTTGCGCGGGCGGCCGAACGCCTGGATGTCTCCGTGTCCTCTGTCTCGCGACAAGTTTCCGAGCTCGAAGCGCATCTCGACGCACGTTTGCTGAATCGCACCACCCGCCGCTTGTCGCTGACCGAGAGCGGACGGGCGTTCTACGAGCGCTCCATTCAGTTATTGGCGGATCTCGAGGAAGCGGAGGAATCGGCAAGTGCGGGAACGGCCCGGCCTCGCGGGACGCTGCGACTCACCTGCGGGACCACGTTCGGCGTTCGCCATCTGGCGCCGGCGATTGCCGAATTCGTCAGTCGGCATCCGCAAATGCGCTTCGACGTCGAATTGTCCGACCGCGCGGTGGACTTGGTCGACGAAGGCTTCGATGCCGCGCTGCGGATCGGCAAAATTGGCAGCCAGCAGCTAGTCGGCCGCAAGGTCGGCATAACGCGTCTGATCTGCTGCGCATCCCCGGCTTATCTGAAACGTCACGGCGTGCCGCAGAAACCGGAAGACCTCGTGGGCCACGCCTGCCTTAGTTACGAGTATTCACCACAGAAAAGCGTGTGGCCCTTTCGGGACGGCTCGGGCAGCGACCGTTCGGTGCGCATCGACGCGCCGGTGCACGCCAATAACGGCAGGTTTCTCGTCGCGCTGGCAGTGGCCGGGGTGGCAATCACCTTCGAGCCTGACTTCATCGTCGGCCCGGAAGTTCGTGCCGGGCGGCTGGTGCCGCTGCTGCAAGCGTTCGAGTCTGCACCCGCGAACATCTATGTAGCCTATCCAAGCCGGCGGCATTTGTCGGCGAAGGTGCGCGCTTTCGCGGATTTTCTCGCCACCCGGTTCGCGCAGCCGGAGTGGCTCCTCGCTTCCGTGCCAGTCCCCAGCACAGCGAGAGGCCTCAAACCCCGCGTGCGAACCAGGACGGCCCAGGCGGTCAGGGAAGCTTGATCTTGCCGCCGGGAGGCGGCGGAAGCCCCGCACCCAGCCCCGGTGTCGAGCCCGGCACCAGTATCGACGACGATGCCTGCCGCCGTAGCTCCTGCAATTCGCGCATGGCGCGGTCGACGCCCTCCTTGGACGCGTCGCCGTACTTCTGCACCGCCTCGCCCAGCGTAGTGGCGTCGATTTCGAAGCTGATCGGCAGCGGGCCCATGTTGGTTAGGATCTGCGCTTCGCCGACGTAGACCGTCGGCCGGGTCTGGTCCGGTCCGCCGTCGCGGGTTACCGGCACCAGCACGCGAAGGGTCCCGGCGGCACGGTCGGTATAGATTTCCTCGCGATAAAGTGACGCCGCGTCCATTTTTGATTCAGGGCGTGCTCCGGATTCGTTTGCCATGACATTCCTTACGATTGGCCAGTCTGCAAGGATACTAAACTGCGAGGCAGTTGCGCAGCTAGTGCCGCGCACTTACTGCGTCAGCCGGGCCTTGTGCGCGAGCGTCGCTTCGTCGCGCCGCGGTTCGTAGACGATTCCTTTTTTGGCGGCCCAGTGGATCACGGGCCAATAGAGAGGAACGATCCCCACATCGGCAAACGCGAGACGGGCCGCCTCCTGCAGTGCACTGACGCGCTTCGCGTCGTCGAACTCGGCAAGCGAGCGCTTCAGCGCCGCGTCGAATTGCGGGTTGGAGTAACGCGCGCGATTGAACGTGCCCATGCCGGCATCCTTGTCGAACGTCGCCAGAACATTGCTGAGGCCGATCGCCGCGTTGGGCGTTGTCGTGCCGAAGCTGAAAACGAAAGCGCTGTAGTCGCGCCGGGTCGATGCTGTCGCATAGACGTTGTAGGGCAACGCCACCACCGCGTTGATCTTGATTCCGCCGCGGGAGAGCATTTGACCCAGCACCTGCGCAAGGTCGCCGTCCTTGGCAAAACGGTCGCTGGAGCTGTGTAGCGTGAGCCCGAAGCCTAGCGGATAGCCGGCCTCGGCCAGCAGCTTTTTCGCCGCCGCCAGATCCTGCGCCGGCGCCACCAGCGAGGCATCGTATCCCCCGAGTCCTTGCGGCACCATCTGACCCGCCGGCTCGCCCGAGCCTTCGAGCAGCCGATCGACGATCACCTTGCGATTGATCATCAGCGAAATGGCTCGCCGCACGCGCGGGTCCTTGAGCGGGTTCTTCGCCAGCGGCTTACCGGCAAGGTCGGTGACGAAGGGGCTCTGATCGCGGTCGGAGTCGAGCGCCAGATAAATGAGCCGGGTCGAGCCAATGGAAAAAAGCTGAATTTTCGGGTCCGCCTTCAACTGCGCCGCGTTCGTTGGCGGAACCTGATCGATCAAATCCACGTCGCCGGCGAGGAGCGCCGCGACACGCCCGGCGTCCTTGGGGATGAACTTCAGCGTGACGTTTTCGAAATCCGCTTTCTTGCCCCAGTATCCGGCGTTCCTTTTCAATGTGATGGACTGCCCCGGTTTCCATTCCACGAATTTGTAGGGGCCGGTCCCGATGACGCCCTTGCCGGCATTGAAGTCGGCAGTCGACAGCCCCGCCGATGCCTTTTTTGACAGCATGAATACAAAGCTTATCTGCTCGATCAGCTGCGGCAGCGGTCGCGCGGTTCTGATCTGCACGCTGAGCTTGCCAGGCGCGGTGATTTCGACGATGCCTGCCATCGCGCCGGCGAACGACGCCGGGCTGTTGGGAACGTTCCTGGCACGATCGAGAGAGAAGACGACGTCCTCGGCGCTGAAATCTCCGCCGTCATGGAATTTGACCCCGTCGCGAAGCTTGATTTCCCAAGTAGTCGGGTTGACTGCCTTCCACGAGATCGCAAGCGCCGGATGAAGCTGGTTATTGGCGTCATTTTCGACCAGCCGATCGAAGATGTCCTCGGACGTGCTCTCGTTGTTGCCGGTGCGCGAGAACAAGGGATCGACCGATGATTGCTCGGCCGCTCGACCGATGACGAGGTCGGCGGCGAGCGCGGGCGGCCCCGCGGTGGCCGATATCGCCGCCGCGCCGGTCAATAATGTCAATCGCCAAAGCGTTCGAAACGAAATCATCATTGGCTTCCTCTCATGGCTGCGGCGTGACGAGGACGCTTTAGGGAACTAGCGGCTTCAGCGCGGACAGCGAAACCAGCGGCAGCATGACGTAAGACGGGTGCGCGGCATCGATATGAAGCCGATTCCTGGCCATGCGTTTATGCGCCGCGAAACCTTCCGCCTCGCCGCTGTTCGGGTTGACATCGAAACGCGGAAAGTTCGACGAGGATATGTCGACCCGGATACGGTGCCCGGCCTTGAACAGGTTGCAGGTCGCGAACGGCTCGATGACGATCTCGCAAATTTCGCCCGCCCTCATGAGCTCCGGCTGCTCCCAGGATTTGCGATAGCGGCAGCGAAGAATGCCGTCGGTCAAATTCATCGCGAAGCCCTGCGGATAGTCTGCGCTGGCCGGATGCACGTCGACCAGCTTGGCCGTGAAATCGGTGTCGGGAGCATTCGAGCTCACGTGCAGGTGCACCACGATCGGTCCGATCACCGCCGTGTCTTCGGCGAGCGGCGCGGTCTCGAACACCAGCACGTCGTCGCGCGCGGCGAGCGCTCTGCCGGGGAATCGCGCGCCAAAAAAGCGCGCGTCCTCGCGCTGGTCGAACGCGCCACCTTCGAAAACCGGCTGGCCCGACGTCAGGCTGCCGCCGATGGTCGGCACCGGATCCACGGGATCGAAATCGTAGTCGAGCGCCGGCGCGTTCGCTCTCGGCAGCGCGGGATCCAGCTGGCCGTCGGCGTGGAGATGGTAGCGGACGAAGCGGGTGTCGGGCAGCGGCCAATCGTCGGCGGCGATCCAGCGGCCGCCGTGATCCAGGCGCCCTTGTACGCTGCGATGCCCCGAGCCACCTCCCATCACAAACAGCCGCACCGCGGGCTCGGCGTCGACGCCGTTGGCGATGCCTCTGACCCAGTGGTCGAACCAGCGCAGGCGAAACGCCCGCCAGCTGGGCGCAACGTTGCCGTCGAATGCCGCCGCCGCGCCAAAATCCACGTCGCCGGCAGAAGTGGCATTGCGATCGCCATGCAGCCACGGCCCCATGATCAGTCGGACCGGACCGCGCTTCTTGCGCTTGAGCGCGACATAGTTTTCGGTGGCGGTACGAACATAAGCGTCGTACCAGCTGGACATGTGCACCTGCGGTACATCGGCGAAGCTGTCGTAATATCCGGCGGCGTAGATGCCGAGCTGCTTCCAGTAGCCGTCGAAAGTCCCATGCTGCCATTGCTCGAGCAGGTAGCGCTCGTATTCGGGCACGGCGCGCACCGGCGAATGCCCGTGCGACCACGGCATTGCCCTGAACCATAGCCGCAAGTCTTCGTGCTCGAGCGCGGCGCGCGCATCCGGACGCGCCTGCGCATAGCGGCTTTCCTTGGCCTGGTTGAATGCCCAGGTCGCCTGCTTCAATTCAAATGCGCCACCCTGGCGGATGCCGCACTGGTAGGCGTTGGAAAATCCACCCGAGTCGATGACCATCGCCGCCAGCATTGGCGGATCGAGACATGCCAGCGCCGCCTGCGCATGCGCGGCGTAGGAAAGTCCCATGGTCGCTACGTTGCCGTTGCACCACGGCTGCGCGGCGATCCACGCCAAGGTGTCGAAGCCGTCGTAGCCCTCGGACAAATATTTGACGAACTCGCCTTCCGACGCGTGCCGGCCGCGGCAATCCTGGTAGACGACAACGTAGCCCGCACGCACGAACCAGCTCGCGATCTCGGTGCGCGGGCGCGGCGCGGATTCCCCATGATCGATCTCGGATCGCGATGCAAGCGTTTTGCCGTACGGCGTTCTTTCGAGAATAACCGGGAACCGGCCGGCGGCGGCGACACCGGCGACGGCGGGGCGGTAGACGTCCGTCGCCAGACGGACCCCGCCGCGCATCGGAACCATGATGTCGCGTTCGACGGCGACATCGGCGAGGGTTTCCGGCGCAACGGGTGGCAACACGGCCGACATCGGAACAAAGGAAAAGGAGACGGAAAACAGTCCAACACGACCATTGTAGCAATCGATCACGAAGCTCCTGCTCTCAAACGCGCATCCAAGGCGGCGATGGCGCCGTAGTCACTATTCAAGGCTTGAACGGCCCCTTATTCGGTAACACTTCGTTACACTATGCGATGCGCATCGGATCATGCGAAACTGTCAGCCGAACTTCGCCTAGTGCGTTAAGTCTAAAATGGTGTTATCGCGGAGGTGATCATGAAACGCATTTTATTGGCAACGATCGCAGCGCTCGGACTCGCCCTTGGAAGCGGAACGGCGCTCGCTCAACATGGCGGCGGCGGACATAGCGGTGGCGGTGGCGGCTGGCACGGTGGTGGCGGCGGTGGCTGGCACGGTGGCGGGGGTCACGGTGGCTGGCACGGTGGATCCCATTTCGTCGTAGGGATCGGCTTCCCGGGGTTTTATTGGGGCCCGGGCTGGGGCTATCCTTACTATGGGTACTATGGCTATCCGTACTACTCGAGCTACCCATACTACGCCGGCTATCCGTACTACTATCCTGATGGGCCGGTCTATGGGGACCCGGCGCCGGGGAATTATATCCAGCGCGACATGAGCAGCCCGGCTCCGGTGGGCGAGGGGCAGTATTCTTACTATTGCCCGGACCCCGCGGGCTACTACCCGCAGCTGCAGAATTGTCCCAAAGGCTGGCTCAAGGTCGTACCCGACGCCGGGCCGCGCCCCGGAGCCCGATAGTTAAAGCGAAAACAACGGACACAGCCAAATGAGAACTTCGACGTCACGTCTTGCGCGCGCCGGACTGCTCTGCAGCGCTGCGCTGCTCGGCGCCTGCGTCACCGTGCCGAGCGGTCCCAGCGTCATGGTCCTGCCCGGCACGAACAAGAGCTTCGATCAGTTCCAGGCCGACGGGTTCACCTGCAACCAGTACGCGCAGCAGATGACCGGCAACGCCGGGCAGGCGGCTACGGACGCCGCGACAGCCAATGCGGTGGCTGGTACCTTGGTCGGCGCCGCTGCCGGCGCGGCTATCGGCTCGGTGACTGGTCGAGCGGGCCCGGGTGCGGCGATCGGCGCGGGAACCGGTTTGCTCTTCGGTAGCGCGGCAGGCAGCAATGCTGCCGGCGCGTCGTATTACGAAGTGCAGCGGCGCTACGATCAAGCGTACGTGCAATGCATGTACGCCAAGGGTAATCAGGTTCCAGTGGGCGCGGGCTATCGCGGCCCGCCGCCGCGCATGGCGCCGCCGGGATATCTCCCGCCCGCGGGCTGACGGTCGTAA
>DASXBW010000119.1:0-16823 GCA_036491495.1 Casimicrobiaceae bacterium | reverse complement strand
CGCCGCGTTCGACTACTTCCGGCAGGCGACAAATCCCGCCAACGGCCTGATCGCCGACAACTCTCGTGCGAATTCGCCGGTCAGCATCGCGGTGGTCGGATTCGCGCTGTCGAGCTATCCGGTGGCGGTGGAACGCGGCTGGCTCGCGCGGGCCGAAGCCGTGCAACGCAGCCTCGCCGCGCTGCGCTTTTTCCGTGACAGCGATCAAAGCGGCGGTCCCGCGGCAACCGGTTACAAGGGGTTTTACTACCACTTTCTCGACTTCCGCACCGGCGCGCGTGTCTGGCGCTCGGAACTGTCGATGATCGATACCGCGCTGCTGATCGCCGGTGCCTTGACCGCAAGTATGTACTTCGATTCCAGCGCTGCTGACGAAGTCGAGCTGCGCAAAATCGTCGACCTGCTGTTTCGCCGCATCGACTGGCGATGGGCGCAGGACGGTGGCGAGACGCTCAGGCAGGGCTGGAAGCCGGAGTGCGGCTTCCTGCATTACGGTTGGGAGGGCTACAACGAGGCGATCGTGCTCTATGTACTGGCGCTGGGCTCGCCGACCCATCCGCTCGAAGGCCACTGTTACCACGCATGGACGGCGACTTACCAGTGGGAGAACGTGTACGGTTACGATTTTTTGTACGGAGGACCGCTTTTCGTGCACCAGTTCTCGCATGCATGGATCGATTTTCGCGGAATCAAGGATCCTTTCATGCGCGAGAAGCGCTGCGATTATTTCGAGAACAGCCGGCGCGCGACGCTTGTCCAGCGCGAATACGCCCAACGCAACCCGAACGAGTTCGCAGGTTACGACGAGCACTGCTGGGGTCTTACCGCGTGTGACGGACCGACCGACCAATTGCCCGATACGGCCGGGGGGCCGCGGCGGCTGTTCGGCTATGCGGCGCGCGGCGTGCCCTACGGACCTGACGATGGCACCATCGCCGGATGGGCCCCGCTTGCCTCGCTGCCGTTCACGCCGGACGTCGCGCTCGATGCCGTGCGTCAGATGCATCAGCGCTATCCGGAGATGCTGTCGGATTCACGCTACGCGAGCAGTTTCAATGCAGGTCTCGCAGGCGTCGACCGTCGCGCCTGGGTGTCCTCCGGCAACTTCGGGCTCGACCAGGGCATCGTCGTGATGATGATCGAAAACTATCGCAGCGGACTGATCTGGCGCCTGATGCGCGACTGCGCTCCAATCCGCACCGGCTTGCGCCAGGCCGGATTTCGCGGCGGTTGGCTATAGCCGCTCCTTCTTTCCTGGATCGTTCAAATGCAGCAAAGCAGCATCGCAAGCGCGACACTCCCTCAGGATGCTTACGAGCGGGAGCGAATGGAAAATGCGCGCCCTGCGCCATGGCGCAACCCGAAGCCGTCGGGCCGCTACGATCTGGTGGTGATCGGCGGCGGTCCGGCGGGATTGGTTGCGGCGCGTGCGGCGGCAGCGATGGGCGCGAAAGTCGCACTCGTCGAGCGAGGTCTGCTCGGCGGCGGCTGCGTGAACGTCGGCTGCATCCCGTCGAAAGCGATCATCCGGACCTCTCGTCTTTACGCCGAGATGCGCAATGCCGACCACTACGGTGCGCAAGTTCCCGCCGATATCCGGGTCGACTTTCCCGCAGTGATGAAACGCATGCGGCGCATCACCGCTCGCGTCAGCCGGTTCGATTCGGCTCAACGCCTGAGCTCCGCCGGTGTCGATGTCTTTCTCGGTGAAGCACATTTCACCGCAAGCGACGCGCTATCAGCGGATGGCACCAAGCTGCGCTTCAGGAAGGCACTGGTCGCCACCGGCGCGCGCCCCGACACGCCGTCGATCGCCGGCCTGGCCGAGGCAGGCTATCTCACCAACGAAAACATATTCGACTTGACCGAGCTGCCTCGCCGCCTGTTGGTGATCGGCGGCGGCCCGCTGGGCTGCGAGCTGGCGCAGGCGTTTTGCCGCTTCGGCTCGCGGACGTCCATCGCACAGAGCCTGCCGCTTTTCCTGCCCAAGGAAGAACGCGACGCGGCGCAGCTTCTTTCGGATGCCTTTGCGCGCGACGGTATCGACGTCAGGCTCAATACCGAGGCCGTGAAAGTTCGCATGGAAGGCGGCCAGAAGGTCGTCGATCTCATCAGCGATGACTACCAGAGCACGGTGACTGTCGATGCGATTTTGACCGGCACCGGCCGCCTGCCCAACGTCGAGCGCCTCAATGTGGATGCTGCAGGCATCGACTGCGACGCAACCAGCGGCATCCGGATCGACGACTTCCTGCAGACCAGCAATCCACGCATCTACGCCGCGGGAGACGCCTGCCTCGAGCACAAGTTCACCCACACCGCCGACGCTTCGGCACGCATCGCCGTGCATAACGCGCTGGCGCTCGGCCACCGGCGGTTGAGCGCGCTGACGATTCCGTGGTGCACCTATACCGATCCCGAGATCGCCCACGTCGGCCTCTACGTGCGCGAAGCGCGCGATCGAGACATCCCCGTGAGGACCTTCACGATACCGATGCACGACGTGCACCGCGCGATCGCCGACGGCGAGGAGACCGGCTTCGTCAAGATCCACGTCAAGGAAAGGTCCGATCGGATTCTCGGCGCGACCATCGTCGCCCGCCATGCGGGCGAGATGATCAACGAAATTACGCTGGCGATGGTCGCGCGGATCGGTCTCAAGACCCTCGCCCGAGTTATCCATGCCTATCCCACCCAAGCGGAAGCGATCAAGAAGGCGGCTGACGCCTACGTCGGCTCGCTGCGAAGGCCCACGATCAAATCGCCATAGCGGCGCCCGGCCGCGTGGAGAATCCGGCGCCAGGGCAGCCTGATGTGCCGGGGGACGGCACTTCCCGTTCGCGAGACGCACGAGACCGATCTTCGCAGGTGCCTTGAAGGCCCGACTGGCGGAAGAGGTCGTTACCGGTAAGCTCCGGCGCGGAATCCCGTGCGGCTCGATTATTGCTCCTAGGGGTACGCCAAAGGATCGTGGCAGCGCCGGCGTTCGTGCTTCGACCGGGCCACACCGAGGCCGTTGGATGTCGATCTTTACATCGATCTCGGGACATGGAGTCACATCAACAAGAACGCATGTCGCGCCAGCAACGTAACTCCACTTTCGAAAGATTTCCAATGAAAAGCTTGATTGCTCTTGTTTTCGCGATGTCGATGATGATTCCGGTTGCTGCGCATGCCTCGTGGGGAGTTATCGCGGTCGACGACCAGGTCGGTGAAAAGGACCCCGCCTACGGCGTGGGTGGCGGCGATTCCAAGGCCGAGGCGACCCAGAACGCCATGAAATTTTGCAAGGAAGCCCGCGGCACGAAATGCGACGTCGCGGTCACCTATGAAAAGTGCGGCGCCTACGCTTCGTCAAGGAAGTACTCGGGAACCGGCACGGCATCGACGGCGCAAGAGGCGAACAAGAAGGCCCTCGACGAGTGCAACAATGCGAGCTGCCGTGTCTTGATCGCGGACTGCAACTAGCTGGACGCCGCCACGCGACTCCGTTGGCGCAGGACCTCCTAGACGGCGTTGCCGGCGAGATCTCACGGGGCCTCTCACGGAGCAACAATGCACCGAGCTTCGCGCACGACTTGCGCACCGTCGCGCACACTCCGAACAAGCGGACGTTACACTCGCTGAGACCTAGGCCGAGCTTGGTGTTGGGTAGTGCGCTGCTCGCTTCGCTACAAGCCCGCTGCTGCGGCCGAACTTGTTTGTCGGCCAGTCGAGTGGCAGCACATCGCTCGGTAAGGGCGACCCGAGGGTCAACTTCTCATACTGTGCTACAATGTCGTACATGATGGAGATCGTGGATGACTACACTAACCATACGTCTTGACCCGAAGTTGGAGAAAGCCCTCGACCGGGTTGCCAAAACCACTGGGCGAACCAAGAGTGAGATCGCCCGCGAAGCTCTCAGGCGCCAGGTCGCCGTCGCACGCTTTCGGGAGCTCCGGAGGAAGACCTTACCGTTTGCCGAAGCGCAAGGGCTGGTGACTGACGAGGATGTGTTCCGCCTCCTTAGGTGAGGGTTTTTCTCGATACAAATGTCTTGGTGAGCGCCTTCGCCTCGCGCGGATTAGGTGCGGAGGTCCTCGAGTTGGTGCTGCTGGATCACGACCTAATCCTTGGGCGGAACGTGCTTCGCGAGTTCGAAAAGGCGCTGCGCGAAAAGGTCAAGCTTCCCGTCGTCCGTTCGGCTGAGATTATCGATTTCGTCTCGAGCGAGGCAATCCAGGTCGTCGACAAAGCCGAGCCCGCAATCGCGAACGTCGATGCAGCCGACGCACTCGTGCTGGGTGAAGCGCTCGCCGGCCAAGCGGAGTCGTTCGTGACCGGCGACGCCGCGTTGCTACGGCTTGCAGCCGTTGGCGCGCTCAAGATTGTTTCGCCCCGCCAGTTTTGGGAGGTCCTTCGCGCCGGCAACGGGTAGCCTCGTTGCGCACAAACGAACTGTCCTTGGCCAATTCGCAGATCGTGGGACCGCGAGTACCGCCAAGCCGCCAAGGTCGCAGAGCAAACCGCACAACAATCCGAGCAGTTAGCCTCCAAATAATCGATCGACTGCTCAGGCGGCTTTGCGGTAATAGAGGTTGAGTATCCCGACGAGCCGCGCGTGGCGATAGATTACCCCGTCAATTGCCGCTCTGACCGCGGGCGCATGGATCAATTGGTTTCAAGACCCTGATGGTTGGCGCTCTGGTGATACAAGTCGACATCCTTATACCCATTATCGACCCATATCATCGAATCGCGAGAAGTGCGGTACCCATGGCATCCTTGGTACGGCCAGTGGGTCTGGATCTATGCGCGATTTGTAAAACACGGCGTCGGGCCATTCCGTTGCGGACTCGGACAGGCTACCGGCGATTGATCAACACATCTACCGCAATGAATGTTCGATGCGGTCGCCTGCTGCGATCTGCGGCTGACGCTGACACCCGTAGTGAGTTGTGAGGCGCTCGCGCCACTGAAGGCGCTGATTGCGCGCCGAGGGGAAGCGCCAAGAAATGCGACGTCGCGGTCACCTATGAAAAGTGCGGCGCCTACGCTTCGTCAAGGAAGTACTCGGGAACCGGCACGGCATCGACGGCGCAAGAGGCGAAAAAGAAGGCCCTCGACGAGTGCAACAATGCGAGCTGCCGTGTCTTGATCGCGGACTGCAACTAACCAACCAAGGCGAACGGGGGCGGGCGCGAATCCACGCCCGTCAGCGCGAAAAGAGCCTTTCATGCGCGGTGCCGCTCGCTCGCGCGGGTTGAGCTTGGACGGCCGATCATCAGCCACGCGCTTGCCGCGCTCGCCAGCGCCAGCAGCGCGGCGATCAGCATGACGCGGCGAAATCCGGTGACGAAGGCCGCCGCGACCGCGCCTTCGATCGACACGCGCGCCTCCGGGCTGGCGCTCGACGGGACCTCGATCGCCGCCAGCCTGCTGCGTTGCGACTCGACTGCCGCAACGGTCTCCGGCGACAAGCCGGCGGCCGCAAGACGCGCTTTGAGGTCGACGTCAAAGGTGAGCGACATGATGATGCCGAAGCTGGCGATGGCCAGCAAACCCGCCACGCTCGAAACCGCATTGTTGACGCCCGAAGCGACACCGACCGCATTCGAGGCCACCGATTGCATGACCGTGGTGGTCAGCGGCGCAACGGTCAATGTCATACCGAACCCGAGCACCAGTGCGGCGGGGAAAAAAGTCGCCCAGTAGCTACCGCCGACGTCAGGTATCGCAAACGCCGCGAATCCGCAGGCGGCAATGGCGGGACCGATAATCAGCGGCAGCTTGGCGCCATGACGGTCGACCAGGCCGCCCGCCCACCGCGACAAGACGGACACCAGCAATACGAAAGGCAGCAAGGCGGCGCCCGCCGCAACCGTCGAATAGCCCTGGACCTGGATCAGATTCAGCGGCAGGAAAAACAGACTCCCACCCAGTGCGGCGTAGAGAAGCAAGGTCAACAGGTTCGCGCCGGCGAAATCAGCCGAACGAAACAAACGCAGGGGCAGCATGGGTGCGCTATGACGCCACTCGACCACCAGAAACGTTGCCAGGACGCACCCGCCCGCGGCAAGCCATCCCAGCACCGCTCGACTGCTCCACCCGGCGAACTGCGCTTCGATCAGCGCATAAACGATGCCGCCCAGACCGATCGCGGCCAGCACTGCGCCGAGCCAGTCGATCGGGCCGTCTGACGCTTCGCCGCGACTCTCGGGAACGTAGCGAAACGTCAATACCAATACGGCCAGCGCCAGGGGAACGTTGATAAAGAACGCATAGCGCCATGACCCGTGGTCGATAAGAAAGCCGCCCACGACCGGGCCCAACGCCGCCGTGATGGCGGTGAATCCTGACCAGATGCCGATCGCGCGACCGCGCCGTTGCGGATCGAACGACGCACTGAGGAGCGCCAGACTGCCCGGTACCAGCAACGCACCGCCAACGCCCTGCAGACTTCGTCCAGCTATGAGTGCCCCGACGCGATCCGAAAGACCGCAGGCTACGGACGCGACGGTGAAAACGGCGACGCCGATCGCGAACACGCGGCGGCGGCCGAAGCGGTCGCCCGCGGCTCCGCCCACCAGCAGCAGCGCGGCGAGCATCAACTCGTACGCTTCGACAATCCATTGCGCGTCAGCCAGTGTCGCGCCCAAGGCCCGCTGCAACGCCGGCAGCGCGACATTGACCACGGTCCCGTCGATGAACACCATGCTCGATGCCAGTATCGTCGTGGCGAGAATCCACGGTTCGGCATCGCTCGTGCATGGCGCTCTACCCGTCGCCGCAGCGACGACAGCCTTGTCGCACGGGAACGAAGCAACCGTCGTCACCTGAGGCTACTTCAGTGGCGAAGCGCCCGTGCGCGCTTGCAGACCTCGTCGACGGTGAAGCCGTATTCGCGCAACACCACATCGCCCGGCGCGGAGGCGCCGAAGCGCTCGACGCTCAACACGTCGCCGGCGTCGCCGACATAGCGGTGCCACCCCTGCGCCACTCCCGCTTCGACGGCCAGCCGCGCGCGCACGGTCGGCGGCAACACGGCATCGCGGTCGGCCTGCCCGAGCGCGTCGAAGAGCTCCCAGCTCGGCATCGAGACGCAGCGCACCGCCATTCCCTCCGCACCCAGACGCTCGGCAGCAGCGATGATCAAGCCGACTTCCGCCCCGCTGGCGATCAGGATCAGGTCGGGTTTGCCGCCTTGGGCATCGGCCAGGACATAGGCCCCGCGGCGAAGGCCGTCAGCGGACGCGTAGCGGCTGCGATCCAGCGTCGGCACGTCCTGACGGCTCAAGGCCAGCAGCACCGGACGATCGCGCGTTTCCACGGCGACGCGCCATGCGACCGCGGTTTCGTTGGCGTCGCCGGGACGGATCACGGTCAGGTTCGGAATCGCGCGCAGCGCCGCCAGCTGCTCCACCGGCTGATGGGTGGGGCCGTCCTCGCCCAGCGCGATGCTGTCGTGGGTGAACACGTGGATGACATGCAAGCCCATCAGTGCCGCCAGCCGGATGGGCGGACGCATGTAGTCGGAGAAGATCAGGAAGGTCGAGCCGTATGGAATCAATCCTCCGTGCGCGGCGATGCCGTTGACGATCGCGCCCATCGCATGCTCGCGCACGCCGAAGTGAAGGTTGCGGCCGGCGTAACTCCAGCCGCCGCCGCCGGACCCCTGAGTGTCGATGTCCTTGCCTGGCGGCGGATTGAAATCGCCGAGTCCCTTCAGCGCGGTGTGAGTCGAAGGGTCGAGATCCGCGGAGCCGCCTGTCAATGCGGGCAACCGCGGTGCAACGGCGTTCATCACCTTGCCCGAAGCCACACGGGTGGCCATGCCCTTGGCGTCCGGCGGAAACACCGGCATGTCCGCACCCCAGTCACGTGGCAGCTCGCCGCGAAGCGTTCGCCGCAACTCCTCTCCCAAGTCTGGGAAGGCCTGCGCATACGCAGCCACGCGCTCGCTGCTTGCCGCTTCATCGCGCGCGCCACGCGCCACCGCTTCACGGAAGTGCGACAGCGCCGCTTCGGGGATCAGGAACGGTGGCTCGACGGGCCAGCCGAGGTTTTCCTTGGTCAGGCGAACCTCCTCCACGCCGAGCGGGGAACCGTGCGCCTCGAAGCTGTCGTGCTTGTTCGGCGAGCCGAAGCCGATGTGGGTGCGGAGCAGAATCAGCGACGGTCGCTCGGTTTCCGCATGCGCGGCGCGCAGCGCGGCGTCGATTGCAGCAAGGTCGTTGCCGTCCGGGACCGACACGGTGTGCCAGCCGTACGCTTCGAAGCGCAGCGCGCGATCCTCCGAGAATGTGATGTCGGTGCCGGCAGCCAGGGTGACGTAGTTGTCATCGTAGAGACAGGTCAGTTTTCCCAGCCGCAAATGGCCGGCCAGCGAAGCCGCCTCCGAGGCCACGCCCTCCATGAGGTCACCGTCGCTGACGATCGCGTAGGTGGCGTGATCGATCACCTCGAATCCGGGACGGTTGTAGCGCGCCGCCAGTTGCGCCTCGGCGATCGCCATGCCCACCGCGTTGGCCAATCCCTGCCCCAGCGGCCCGGTGGTGGTCTCCACGCCGGGCGTATGTCCGCGCTCCGGATGTCCCGGCGCTTTGCTGCCGAACTGGCGAAACTGTTTGATGTCGTCGAGCGTCAGCTCATAGCCGGTGAGGTAGAGCAGGCTGTAGAGCAGCATTGAACCGTGGCCCGCGGAAAGCACGAAGCGATCGCGGTCGAACCACCCCGGATTGCGGGGATTGTGCTTGAGCAGGCGCGTCCATAGCACAAATGCCATCGCCGCGGCGCCAAGCGGCATGCCCGGATGCCCGCTCTTCGCTTTCTGCACGGCGTCCACCGACAGAAAGCGGATGGTATTGATGCATAACTGATCGAGCTGATCCGACATCGTCACTCCTTGGAGAATCTGATTGAGCATTGCGTGCCTGACAGCGAATGCCTGATATTGTCGTGGCCGTCGGCAAAGATGACCCGCGTCAATGTTGCTGCAGCGCGCGGTCGACGATCTCTTGCGCCTCTCGGACTACGCTGCGCAAATGGTCGACACCGCGGAAACTCTCGGCGTAGATCTTGTAGATGTCCTCGGTGCCGGAAGGGCGCGCGGCGAACCACCCGCTTGCGGCGATCACCTTGATGCCGCCGATACGTTCATTATTGCCCGGGGCGCGATCGAGGACCTGGTCGATCGGCTCTCCGGCCAGCTCGGCGATCTGCACCTGTTCCGGCGAGAGCTTCGCCAACTTTTGCTTCTGCTCAGGCGTCGCCGGCGCCTCGACGCGATCGGCCGCCACCGCCCCAAGTTCGCGGGTCAGTTCGCGATACAGCTCGGCCGGATCGCGGCCGCAGCGCGCGGTCATTTCCGCCGCAAGCAGCGCCGGGACGATGCCATCCTTGTCGGTCGTCCATGCCGTCCCGTCGATGCGCACAAAAGACGCACCGGCGCTTTCTTCACCGCCGAAGCCCAGCGTACCGTCCAGCAATCCGTCGACGAACCATTTGAACCCGACCGGAGCCTCGTAGAGTCCGCGACCCAATCTTGCGGTCACGCGGTCGATCATGGCGCTGCTGACGACTGTCTTCCCTACTGCCGCCACCGGGTTCCAGCGAACACGGTTTTGGAACAGGTAGTCGATCGCCACCGCCAGATAATGGTTTGAAGGCATCAAGCCCTCGCTCGGTGTCACGATGCCGTGGCGATCGTGATCGGTGTCGCAGGCGAAGGCGATATCGTAGCTGTCCTTGAGGCCGATCAGGCGCCGCATCGCGTAAGCCGAGGATGGATCCATGCGAATGCGGCCGTCCCAGTCCAGAGTCATGAAGCCAAAAGTCGGGTCGACCTCCTCGCTGACCACGGTCAGATCGAGCTTGTAGCGCTCGGCGATCCTGGCCCAGTAATGAACGCCGGCGCCGCCCATCGGATCCGCGCCCATGCGAATGCCGGAGCCGCGAATGGCAGCGAAATCGATCACGTTGCCGAGGTCGTCGACGTAGGCGCTCATGAAGTCGTGCTCGCGTGTGGTCGCTGCGCGCCGCGCCCGATCGAAGGGAATCCGCTGTACGTCTTTCAAGCTGCCTTGGAGCAGCGCGTTCGCTTTGGCTTCGATCCAACCGGTGGCGTCGGTATCGGCCGGGCCGCCATTGGGCGGGTTGTATTTGAAGCCGCCGTTGTCGGGCGGATTGTGCGACGGCGTCACCACGATGCCGTCGGCCAACCCCGTTTCGCGTCCGCGGTTGTAAACGAGGATGGCGTGCGACACCGCCGGCGTCGGCGTGTATTCACCGCCCTTGGAGACCAAGGTTTCGATGCCATTGGCGGCCAGCACCTCGAGCGCGCTCTCGAACGCCGGCACCGACAAGGCATGAGGGTCGATACCGATGAACAGCGGCCCGTCGATCCCCTGCTTCCGGCGATAAAGACAGATCGCCTGGGTAATGGCAAGCACGTGCGCCTCGTTGAAACTCTTGTCGAACGAGGTACCGCGATGGCCGGAAGTGCCGAAGGAGACGCGCTGTGCGGGCAGCGTGGGATCGGGCTGCAGGCTGAAGTATGCAGCGACCAATTTCGCGACATCCACCAACTGCGGGCCTGTCGCGGGCTGTCCGGCCAGCGGATTGATATGCGTGCTCACCGGCGTCACTTGCGTAAATTGCGATAGCGCCGGATCAACGCGTTAGTCGAGCTGTCGTGCGCGAGCGCGGGCTCGATGGCGCTGGCAATTTCCGCCGCCGTGCGCTTGGCCAGCGCCTTGCCGAGCTCCACGCCCCATTGATCGAAGGAGTCGATGTTCCAGATCGCGCCCTGCACGAACACGCTGTGCTCGTAGAGCGCGACCAGCGCGCCGAGCGTGTGTGGCGTAAGCCGCTCGCCAAGGATGGTGTTGCTGGGACGATTGCCTTCGAAAGTGCGATGTGGAACCAGGTCGTCGGGCGTTCCCTCGGCCTTCACTTCATCGGCGGTCTTGCCGAACGCCAGCGCCTCGCTCTGTGCCAACAGGTTGGCCATCAGCAGGTCGTGCTGATCGCCGAGGGGATTGAGCGCCTGGCAGAAGCCGATGAAATCGCAGGCGATGAGCCGGGTTCCCTGATGGATCAACTGGAAAAACGAATGCTGTCCGTTGGTGCCGGGCTCGCCCCAGTAGATGGGCCCGGTCTGGTAATCCACGCGCTGGCCATCGAGAGTGACGTGCTTGCCGTTGCTCTCCATCGTGAGCTGCTGCAGATAGGCCGGGAAGCGCTTGAGATATTGGTCGTAGGGCAGCACGGCGACAGTCGGCGCATCCAGAAAATCGTTATTCCAGACCGCCAGCAGCCCGAGCAGCAGCGGCAGGTTGCGAGTCCATGGCGCGCTGCGGAAATGTTCGTCCATCGCATGAAACCCCGACAGCATCGCGCGGAAGTTGTCGGGGCCGATGGCGAGCATGGTCGAAAGCCCGATCGCCGCATCCATGGAGTAGCGGCCGCCCACCCAGTCCCAGAACCCGAACATGTTGTCGAGATCGATGCCGAATCTGGCAACCTCGTCGGCGTTGGTCGAGACCGCGACGAAATGCCGCGCCACCGCTTTTTCGTCGCCGAGCCCACGCAGGCACCAGGCACGCGCGGCGCGCGCGTTGGTTAGCGTCTCCAGCGTGGTGAAGGTCTTGGAACAGATGATAAACAGCGTCTCGCCGGGCTCGAGGTCGCGCACGCTTTCCGAAAAATCGGTGCCATCCACATTGGAGACAAAACGGAACGTCATGTCGCGCTGGCTGTAATGGCGCAGCGCCTCGTAGGCCATCACCGGGCCGAGGTCCGATCCGCCGATGCCGATGTTGATGACGTTGCGGATGCGCCTGCCGCTGTGACCGGTCCACTCGCCGCTGCGCACCCTCGCGACGAATGCCGCCATGCGGTCGAGCACGGCATGCACCTCCGGCACCACGTCCCTGCCATCGACGAAAATGCGTTCGCTCGCCGGCGCGCGCAGGGCAATGTGCAGCACCGGGCGCCGCTCGGTGGCGTTGATCCTGTCGCCCCGGAACATGGCGTCGATGCGCTCGCTTAAGCGGCACGCTTCGGCAAGCTCGAGCAGCAAGCGCAATGTTTCGTCAGTGATGCGGTTCTTCGAATAGTCCAGGTAAAGACCGGCCGCTTCCGCTACCAGCCGCTCGCCTCGCGACGGATCGGCGGCAAAGAGCTCGCGCAGGTGCAGCCGCTCGATCTGTCCGCGATGCCGAGCGAGCGAGCGCCACTGAGGACGCTCGCTCAGAGATTGCCTTTCGGGAGCAACGGAATCGCGCATGTCAGCCTTGCGTTTCTGTCTTGTTCCGCCGCGCTAGCCGGCGTGGGCGAGCGCGTCGCTTTTGTCGGCGATGCGCGTCATCAGCTCCTTCCACGACTTCGTGAATGCCTGCGCGCCGTCACGCTGCAGCTGGAGGGCAAGCGCATCGATGTCGATGCCGGCCTTGGCGAACTTCGCCAGTACCGCTTCGGCATCTCCGCCATCCTCGGCCATCACGCCCTTGATCTGGCCATGCTCGGCGAAAGCGCGCAGCGTCTTTTCGGGAATGGTGTCGATGGTATCGGGCGCCGCCAGGCCCTCGACGTACAAGGTATCCGACGCCTTGGGATCCTTGGTCCCGGTGCTGGCCCAGAGCAGCCGCTGCGGACGCGCACCGGCCGCAGCAAGCTTCTTCCAGCGCGGCGATGCGAGCAGCTCACGGTATGCGCGGTAGGTGCGGCCGCCGATGGCGATGCCGAGTCGATTGCGCAACTCGGGCGGCACCTTGTCGCCCACCGCCTTATCCCATCGGCTCACGAACAGCGAGGCGACCGATGCGACGCGCGGGTCGCGCCCGGCGGCGATGCGGCGCTCGATGCCGCGCAGATACGCCTCGGCGGCGACGATGTATTGCTCGCGCGAGAACAACAGGGTCACGTTGATCGGCACCCCATTAAAGATCGATTCCTCGATCGCCGGACCGCCTTCCGGCGTCCCCGGAATCTTGACGTACAGATTCGGACGCTCGGCTTGGGCGTGGATGCGCGCGGCCGCGGCGATGCTGCCCGCGGTATCGTTGGCGAGCAGAGGCGACACTTCCATCGATACCCAGCCATCGACGCCGTCGGTCGCATCGAAGACCGGACGGAACAAATCGGCGGCTCGTCGCAGATCTTCGAGCGCCAGCTCCATGAAAAGCGCTTCACCGGATTTTCCCACCTTGGCCTTGGCGCGAATGCCTTCGTCGTAGGCGGCGGTATTGCCGATCGCCTCGTCGAAAATGGTCGGATTCGAGGTCAGTCCCGTGATCGAGAACTCGTTGATGTAACGGCGCAGCGTGCCGTTGTCGAGCATCTCACGGGTGATGTTGTCCAGCCAGAGGCTCTGGCCGAGGTCATGCAGCTGCTGTGCCTTGTTCATGGTCGCTCCTGGTTCGTGCCCGCAACGCCTACGGGCAAAGCGGCGAGAAAATCGGGGAGATCGTGATCGAGCAAATCGCCGATCCGCTCGATCTCCAGGTCAGGCGGCGGATCGATCGCGGTGCCAGCGGATTCCGCAGCGTAATGACCCTGATGCACGAACATGGTCGTCAGCTTTTCGCCAAGGGCGCGTTTCATCGCCGCGAGCAGCCGCGGCTTGTCGTCGATCATCACGTAGTGTCGCGCCGGGTAGCGTTGCCTCATCGCGTCGAGCGCGCGCTCTTTATGGACATCGACCAGCACCCGGCCGTCTACCGCATCCCAGATGCCGGACCGCTGGATCTTGCGCGGCTGGAATACGACGTCGCCGTCGGACAGAACGACCGCCAGTCCCAGGCTACCGAGGTGCGCGATCGCTTCCAGCGCGCGCGGGTACAGGCGATTGGCGAACGGATACTCGAGCATGAAGGAAGCCATCTGCAGCAATTCGGGATTGCCGTCGAGCCCGACCCGAAATTTCTGCAGCGCAGCGAGATAGTCGGCGTAGGAGAGCTCTTCGCGCAGCGCGGCGAAAATGCCCCAATATCGATCGCGCTGTTCGGCGCCGAAAGCCAGTTCCAGTCGTGCGCCGAGATCGGCGCCAAAGCGATCGTTGTCGAGCAGCGTGTTGTCGACATCGAGCAGGAACACGACGGCGCCGCCACCTCGCGTCAGCACGGACGAGTCTCCTCGGGCTTCGGATCGTGCCAGCCTTCCTCGCCGGAGACGACGGCGCGCGCCGACGCGGGGCCCCAGGTGCCCGGGTCGTATGCTTCGACCGGAATGGAGCTCTGGAGTGCCGGATCGACCACCCGCCACGCGGCCTCGACGCCGTCATCGCGGGCGAAAAGCCTTGCGTCGCCGCGGATAGCGTCGCCCAATAGCCGCTCATACGGAGATTTTTCGCCGACCAGGGAATGACGGGCGACCAGCTCGACGGCGTCCCCCACCATTTCCTCGCCGGGCCGCTTGACCCGCGCCCCGGCGGAGATCACCACCTCGGGGCTTAAGCGAAAGCGGAAGTAGTTCGATTGCGCCGGTTTGATCTCATCGAAGATGGCCACCGGCGGGCATTTCAGATCGACGATGACCTGGGTAGCGCTGATCGGCAGACACTTGCCGGCGCGGAGATAGAACGGCACCCCGGCCCAGCGCCAGGTGTCGATATGCAGGCACAGCGCGGCGAAGGTTTCGACCTGCGAATCCGCCGCCACGCCGGGTTCGTCGCGGTAGCCGCGAAACTGGCCGCGCACCACCTGCTTGGGATCGAGCGGCCGCATGGCGCGGAACAAGCGCAGCTTCTCGGCGCGCATCGCATCCGGATCGCGGCCGACCGGCGCGTCCATCGCCAGCAATGCGATCACCTGCAGCAGATGGTTCTGCACCACATCGCGGATCGCGCCAACCTCCTCGTAGAAGCTGCCGCGGCCCTCCACCCCAAAATTCTCGGCCATGGTGATCTGGATGCAGTCGACGAAATTGCGATTCCAAACCGGCTCCAGGAACGCGTTGGCAAAGCGGAAATAAAGCAGGTTCTGCACCGCCTCCTTAGCCAGATAGTGGTCGATGCGGAACACCGCGGATTCGGGAAACACTTGGTGCAGCGTGCGGTCGAGCTCCTGCGCCGAGGCCAAGTCGCGGCCGAAGGGCTTTTCGACGATGACTCGCGCGTCCGTCGCGCAGCCCGCCTTCGCCAGCCCCTGCACCACGGTCGCGAACATGCTGGGGGGAATGGCCAGATAGTGCAGTGGACGCGACGCCCCGTCGAGCGCCTGCCGCAGGCGCTCGTAGGTCGCCGGATCCTGGTAGTCGCCGCCAACGTACTTCAGCCGCGCCGACAGTTTGACAAACGCGTCAGCGTCGACACCGCCATTGTGCTCGAGGCTGTCGCGCGCCCGCTCGCGCAGCTTGTCCAGCGTCCAGCCAGCGCGGGCCATGCCGATGATCGGCATCTCCAGGTGGCCTCCTTGGATCAGTGCTTGCAGCGCGGGGAAGATCTTTTTATAGGCCAGATCGCCGGTTGCACCGAAGAAAACGAAGGCGTCCGATTCGGCCACTGCCATCTTTTCATCCTTTTTGGTGGCCGTGACCACGCGCCGGTCGAGAACTTTGCCGCTACGTAGTCGCCGCCGCTTGCGTCAAGCGCGTTTTTCCAACTCGGAGCTCCATCTGCCGCTGCGCGCGAGCCCGTTCATCTTGGCGCGAAGGCAAAATGCCTGCTGCGCGGCGAGTCGATTTTCCGCGCGACCTGCCCATGCCTGGATGACCGGATCCTGCAACGCACGACCATAGGAAAACGAGAGCTGCCAGGGCGCGTTGGGAAACTGCACGTTCATCGCATTCAGGTTGGCCGTCGCTTCCTCCGGGCGCTGCCCGCCGGACAAGAAATAGATGCCCGGGACAGCCGCCGGAACGGTTCGCCTTAGAACCCTGAGCGTTGCTGCGGCGACCTGCTCCGTCGTCGCTTTGGGCGGACGATCCTTGCCGGGCAGCACCATGTTCGGTTTCAGAATCATCTGTTCCAGGATTACCTGGTGTCGATGCAAGGCGTGAAAGACCGCGTGCAATACCGCCTCGGTTACCTCGTCACAACGCTCCATGGTGTGATCGCCGTCCATGAGCACCTCGGGTTCGACGATCGGTACGATGCCTTCCGCCTGGCAGATCGCGGCGTAGCTGGCCAAGGCTTCCGCGTTGGCCTTAACGCCAAGCGGCGTCGGATTGCGGTCGGTGATGGCGTAAACCTCGCGCCATTTGGCGAAGCGCGCTCCCTGGGCCTTGTAGCCCTTGAGACGCTCGGGCAAGCCGTCGAGGCCGCGGGTGATCAGATCGCCGGGCGCGTTGGCCAGGGGCGCCGTGCCTTTATCCACCTTGATACCCGGCACGATGCCGCGCCGCTCCAGCACCTCTGGCAGTGCCGTTCCGTCGTCGGCGCGCTGGCCGAGCGTCTCCTCGAACAGAATGGCTCCGCTGATGAATTCTTCCGCGCCTGGCGCGGTAAACAGCAACGAGCGATACGCGCGCCGGCTCTCGTCCGTATTAGCGATGCTCAGCGGCTGGAACCGCTTGGCGATCGTCGGCAAGCTTTCGTCGGCAGCGAGGATGCCTTTACCCGGCCGTATCAGCTTCGCGATGGTGGCTTGCAGTTCATCGTTGGTGTTCATGTTTGCGCTCCCTTCTTTCTGCTCAACGCATTAATCGCTCCGCCGGACCGGCGAGCGTCATTGTGACGGGTTCTTCGCTCATTGCGCATCTCCAATGCCGGGCGTCACTGTGAAATAACGGCCTGCTTCAGGCGCGGGACGAACTCCGCGCCATGGGGCACGGTAAGCGTCGATGATTTCAGCGTGTCGCCGATCGGCTCGACCCGCCCGCCGAGGCATTGGCCCAGGAAC
>DASXBW010000118.1:0-12340 GCA_036491495.1 Casimicrobiaceae bacterium | reverse complement strand
GAGGCGCGCCGCATCGGCGGCGCCATCAAGCGCCTGAACATTCCGATCGGCGACGTTCTGGCGAGCCCTTTCTGCCGGACGCGCGAAACCGCGCAACTGATCTTCGGCCGGGCGACGGTGGCGCCCGCCGTACGCGGCGGCCCCGCGCGCCCCGACAGCGACGATCGCTACGCCGAGTTGCGCAAGCTCTTGTCCACACCTCCGCGTGCGGGGACGAATCTGGCGATCGCCAGCCACGGCAACCCGTTCCATGCCGTGACGGACACGCAATATCTGGCCGAAGGTGAAGCGGCGGTGATCCGGCCGCTGGGCGCGCAGGGATTCCGGATCGTGGCGCGGATTCCCAAGGATGGCTGGGACGCGCTCACAGCTCCGTAGTTAGATCAGCGGACGACGTCCTTGGTCTGCCCAAAGAGGATCTTTTTTTCGCCCTCGGTTCGGATGCCGCCGGCTCCCGGGTTGATCTCCTTGGCTCTGGCGTAGGCACGCTGCGTCGCCGGACGCGCCTTGATGGCTTCCTTCCAGCGCTTCAAATGCGGGAACTCGTCGATGTTCTGGCTCTGCCGCTCGGGCAGCACCCAGGAATAGCTCGCCATGTCGGCGATGGTGTATTCGCCGCTGATGAATTCGCGGTCGGCAAGACGTTTGTTGAGCACCGCGTAGAGTCGTCCCGTCTCGTTCACGTAGCGGTCGATCGCGTAGGGAATCTTCTCCGGCGCGTAATGCACGAAGTGATGGTTCTGGCCGGCCAGCGGTCCGAGGTTGGCCATCTGCCAGAACAGCCATTGGATGCAGTCCAGGCGTGCGCGGGTGTCGCGCGGAATGAAGCGAGCGACCTTGTCGGCAAGATATAGCAGTATTGCGCCCGACTCGAACATGGCGATCGGCTCGCCGCCGTCGGCCGGCGACCGATCGACGATCGCCGGGATGCGGTTGTTGGGCGAGATCTTCAGGAATTCCGGCTTGAACTGATCGCCCTTGCCGATATTCACCGGATGGATCGTGTACGGCATTCCCGTTTCCTCGAGGAACATCGTCATCTTGTGCCCGTTGGGCGTGGTCCAGTAATACAGGTCGATCATTTTCAGGAATCGGGAATGAGTTGTCAGAACGTCCCTGGGAAAGCGCCGCCGTCGATCAGCACGTTCTGCCCCACGATATAGCCGGCCTGTGCGCTGCAGAGAAACGCGCACGCGGCGCCGAACTCGGCCGGACTGCCGAAGCGTCCGGCCGGATTCGCGCTCATCTGCGCCTTGCGCAATTCCTCGACTGGCTTGCCGGTAGCTTTCGCCCGCGACTCCAGGTTGCCGCGCAGGCGATCGGTATCGAACGAGCCCGGAAGCAGATTGTTGATGGTCACGTTATGCCGCGCCACCTTGCGCGCGATACCGGCGACGAACCCGGTCAGTCCGCTGCGCGCGCCGTTGGACAGTCCGAGAATGTCAATCGGTGCCTTGACCGCCGAAGAGGTGATGTTGATGATGCGGCCGAATTCGCGGGCGATCATCCCATCGATGGTGGCTTTGATCAGCTCGATCGGCGTCAGCATATTGGCGTCGATGGCGCGTAGCCATGCGTCGCGATCCCAGTCGCGAAAGTCGCCCGGCGGCGGGCCGCCCGCATTATTGACCAGAATGTCCGGCTGAGGACACTTCAGCAGCGCCGCGGCGCGTCCCTCGGCCGTGGTGATGTCGCAGGCGAGCCATTGCACCGGGTGGCCCGACATCGCGCCGATTTCCTCTGCCGTCTTGCGCACCGCGCTTTCGGTCCGCGCCAGGATCGTGACTTCGACGCCTTCGCGCGCCAGCGCCTCGGCGCAGCCGCGCCCGAGCCCCTTGCTTGCCGCACAGACCAGGGCCTTGCGCCCGCTAATGCCGAGATCCACTAGCGTGCCACTCCGAGAAGCGAAATCAGGGAATGCACTAGCTCCCCTGGTAGTTGTAGACGTTGGGAAAGAACAAATCCTTCCACGATGCCGGCCGATCCTTGATGGTGCCGACCTTGGCCATGAACTCCGCCGTCTTCATGATGCTCTTCGGCGTCAGCGTATATTCGACCAGCGGGTCCTGCATCATCTTCAAGAGATCGTCAACGCTCTCCTTGGTCCCCGACATGCGCTTGTAGACTTCCGCCGCCGCGCGCTTGTCGCGATTGATCGTCGCCGTGGCTTCCTCGAATGCGGCCACGAAGGCGGCATAGGTCTTCGGATTGCCGTCTCTGAACCTGGTCGTGGACCAGACCAGATTGAACGTCGCCGGACCGCCGAGAATGTCGTAATTATTGAGAATGCTGCGAATGCCGGGCTTGGCCACTTCCTGGTATTGAAACGGCGGCGAGCTGAAATGCGCGGTGATGGTGCCGCTGCCGGCGAGGAGTGCCGTCATCGCGTCCGGATGCGGCAGCGACACCGTCAGCGGATCGAGCTTGGCATAGTTCTGCTCGCCGAACTCCTTGGCGGCCGCCATCTGCAGCAGCAGTGCCTGTGTCGACACCTTGACCGTGGTCACCGCGATCTTGTCCTGGTCGGTGAAGTCGCGGATCGATTTCACGTTCGGATTCGACGTCACCAGATTCACCGGCATCGAGTTGAGTGCGCCGACACCTTTGACCTCGTTCGCGGTTCCGTGAGTCTTGGCCCACAGCGTGATCAGCGACGGCACTCCGCCGGTGCCAAAGTCGAGGCTTCCCGAAAGGAGCGCGTCGTTCATCGCGCCCGGACCGCCCAGCTTGGCCCAGGTCACCTTGATCTCGCCCAAGCCTGCCGCCTTCGCCTGCTTCTCGATCAGCTTGGAATCCTCCATGATCATCAAGTTGAGATAGGACAGGCCGTACTGCTGTGCAGCGCGGACTTCATTGGTTTCCGCTTGCGCCGACGCCGGAAAGGCAGCAATCGCGGCCGTCGCCAGCAAGGCGCCAACGACACGCGCGCTCGAACGAGCCATGAAGCTCAAGCTTGTCGAGGGTAAACGCAGGCGCATGGCGCGATCTACTCAGTCTGGACGCCTACGCGGCGCCGGACACGGATGAGCATATGGATTCGCAAGCCACCAGTTAGCCCCGAGCGGCTGGGTCGCGCAGCGCTTATTGCAGTTGCGAAATACCGGCCAACAGCCATCCCGACGAGCCGTTGACAGGTTTGGTCAGGTTCCATATTTCGTCGACCGACTTCGGCTGCGGTTCGCCGTCCTCACGCAGGAGGCCGGTAAAGCGCACGCTCACCCAGTACTTGTCGTTCTCGGTCGTCACCTCCAGCACATCGGCGTCGAGGGTGACGATTTCGGTAGGCTGATGTGCGCCACGCCCGTCGATTTCGCGCCCGATTTCAGTGTTCATCTCGGAGGTCATCACGCTGGAGAGCGCCGCCCGATCGGCGTTGTCGTACGAGCGCTGGATCTGGATGTACTGACGCTTCGCCTCTTTCGCGAATCCCTCGGCGTCGAATCCTGGGGGCAACGGTTTGCGCGCGACACCAAATGCCGGCGCCGCGGGCTCCGCGGCCATCAGTGGCTCGGTCTTCTCCGCACCGGACCATGCCGGGACAGCCTGCGTCTCATAGCTCGCTGGTATCGCCTTGTTCGTGCTGGCTCCGGCGAATCGAATGGGAGCAGCCGTTTGCCGGCGACTGAGGAACATCCGCACCAGGAAAATCGCGCCGAACACACCAAGCGCAATCAGCAACAGGCTGCCGAAGTCTTCCGACAATCCGAGATGCGACATCAACGCGGCAAGGCCGAGACCGGCAGCAAGGCCGGCGATCGGTCCCAGCCAGCGCGACGCGCCCGTCGGTGCCGGGGTCGGCGTTGGACTCGGTGTCGCCGCTCCCGCCGCTGGTGAGGCGGCAGTTCCCGCGGGCGCGGTCGGAGCAGGCGCGGGTCGCGATGGCGTGACGCTCTCGCGCTGCGCGCCAAGCGTGCGTCCGCTGCCCATGCGCCGAGCGTCAGCAAGATCGCTCAAGCCAAGCGTCAGTGCGGCAACCGCGGCGAGAAGCAGGATGGACGTACGTTTCATCGGTTTCTCCATTACTGGCCCCGACAATATGGCGGTCAGCGGGTGCGAATGCAAGCGCGAATGTCGAATTGTTAGTCTGCGGCGTGCGCGCTCGCGGCGCTAAGGCGACCGGTGCGCCGCACTTGAACCACGGTACCGATCGCCAGGAACAGAAACACCGACACAACGGCGAACGCGGTTCGCGGCGAGCCGTGATCGATCAGCGCGCCCATCGCCACCGGCCCGATCGTCGAACCGAGGTCGAGCCCCGAGTACACGAAGCCATAGACGCGTCCGGAAGCGCCCGGCGGTGTCGCGCCGCGTACGATCATATCGCGCGACGGCCCGGTCGATCCGATGGCGAACCCGGTCAGCGCGAGCATCGGAATCGCCCAATGCGCGATCGCAGGCGATGCCGCGATGAGCATCATCAGCGACCCGCCGACCGCGAGCCCGGTCGCGGCGACGCGATCATGCCGCGCGGTTCGCGCAGCGAGAAAGCCGCCGGCAAGAATGCCGGTCGTGTTTCCCAGCAGATAGGCGGTGACGGCGGAGGTCGCAATCGCCAGCGAAATACCGTAGGCAGCATTGAGCCCGGTACCAACAAATGTCTGGATGCCGACGGTCGCCACGGTTAGCGCGCAGAAGTAGGCGAAGCAAAGCAGGATCGGCTTCTGACGAAAAAGCTCGACGCTGTTAGCCAGCGTGTGCTGTGGGGGAGTGGCGCCATGAGCGCGGCTGCGCAGCACGCTGCTCTGTGACGCGAGCAGCGCCAGCGCAAAGAACCCCGCCGCGCCCATCGCCAGCAGCGCGGTTCGCCAGCCGAGAATGTCGCCCAGTCCGTAACTGACGATGGGCGCAAGCGCGTAACCCAAGCTGCCGCCGATACCGTGCGAGCTGTACGCGTGGCCGAGGCGGCGCGGCGCGACGTTAGCATTGAGCACCGCGAAATCGGCCGGATGGAAGACTCCATTGCCGACGCCCATGAGCGCGGCCAGCGGAAACAACCAGACGATGCCGGGAACGCTGCCGGCCAGGAGCGTACCGCCGGCGAGCAAGGCCAGGCCGCCGAGGAGCACGGGCCGTGCGCCGAAGCGGTCGACGGCGAAGCCTGCGCCAAACTGGCACAGGGCGCTTGCAACGTAGAAGGTGCTCACCAGCGCACCCAGGGTCGCATAGCTCACATCGAATTCGGCGCGCAACAATGGAAACAGCGGCGGCAGGACAAGCTGGAAGAAATGCGACATACCGTGCGCGACACCGATCACGCCGATCACGCGGACATCGCGGCGAAAGGAATGTGTGTCGGCAGGAGATGAGGCGGCGGTCACTGAGCGGAATTCGGAAGCGTTGCAAACTCGGAAGCGCTTGAAACTTGCGGCAACAGGCTTTAAGTATACCGAATCAGCCGTCGGCGCGGCCGACGCTGCGTGCCGAACGGCGATCGCTCCCAGCGTAAAATCCCCATCGCACCCCATGGGCGTGCCTGGTGCATGTGCGTCTGTCGCGGCCTGGATGGAACGCCAGGCGCAGTCAACACTCCAACACTCAGCTTCGCAATCGTGACCAGGCAACCCGCAACGAAGGAGACGCTGTCATGCCAGACAAGGTAAGCAAGACCGACGCCGAATGGAAAGCCGTGCTCGCACCGGAGCAGTACCGCATCACCCGCAAGAAAGGCACCGAGGCGCCCTTCAGCGGCGAATATTGGGACAACGAAGAACCGGGGCGCTATCGCTGCTCGTGCTGCGGCACGCTCCTTTTCGACGCCGAAACCAAATTCGATGCCGGTTGCGGGTGGCCGAGTTTTTACGCCCCGGCCGCGGCCGAAAGCGTCCGCACCGCCGAGGACAACAGTCATCTGATGCGCCGCACCGAAGTCTTGTGCGCAACGTGCGACGCGCATCTCGGCCACGTCTTCGACGACGGTCCACAGCCCACCGGACAACGCTACTGCATGAACTCCGCATCGCTCAAGTTCGAGCCGAAGAAAGCGTGACGCTTTGCGCGTGCTGCTCGCCGAAGACGATGCGATGATCGGCGCCAGCGTGCGCCGCGGCCTGTCCCAGGACGGCTTCACCGTCGACTGGGTTGAGGACGGCCGCGCGGCCGAGTTGGCACTCGCGGAGCGGGTGCACGATGCGGTGCTGCTCGATCTGGGCCTGCCTCGCAAATCGGGGCTCGAGGTGCTGTCGGCGATGCGTCGCGCCGGGGACACTCGTCCGGTGCTGATCATGACCGCGCGCGATGCCATCGCCGATCGCGTCGCCGGCCTCGATGCCGGCGCGGACGATTACGTGGTCAAGCCCTTCGATCTGACCGAGCTCGCGGCGCGACTGCGGGCGCTGTCGCGCCGGCGGGCCGGCCGCGCCGATCCGATTCTCGCCTTTGGCGAGATCGAGCTCGATCCGGCAACGCACGAAACACGCGTGCGCGGACAGCCCGTTTCGCTCTCGGCACGCGAGTTCGCGCTGCTCCAAGCGTTGCTGGCGCGGCCCGGAGCGGTGTTATCGCGCACGCAACTCGAGGCCAAGCTCTACGGCTGGAGCGACTCGGTGGAGAGCAATGCGGTCGAGGTGCACATACACGCCTTGCGCAAGAAGCTCGGCGCGGATTTGATTCGCAACGTTCGCGGTGTCGGCTGGATGGTGGCGAAACCGGACGTCCCTCAAGCGACGTCGTGAGATCGATCCGGCGCGAGTTGCTGGTCTGGCTGCTGCTTGGCATCGCACTGGCGGTCGCGGCCGCTGCGGTAGGCACCTATTGGCGCGCGCGCGACGAAGCCAACGCACTGTTCGACTATCAGCTCAAGGAAATGGCCGCGTCGCTCACCGACGCACCGTTTGCCGCTGTCCCGGCAGGCGCGGGCACCATTGGCGCCGGCAGCGACGCCATGGTGGTGCAGATCTGGGATCGCAACGGCGTTCAGCTTTTCCTGTCGCAGCCGCACCGGGTTCTGCCCCAGAACGCGCAACTCGGGTTCACGACACTCGCCACCGAAAACGGGCCGTGGCGGGTGTTCAGCGCGCTCGCCGCGGGGCAGGTGGTGCAAATCGCGCAGCCGATGAGCGCGCGGCGCGAGCTCGCGGCGAGCATGGCATTGCGAACCATCATGCCGCTGTTGGCGGTGTTGCCGTTTCTTGCCATCCTGATCTGGTTCACCATTGCCCGAGGGCTGAAGCCGCTCGATCGGGTCGCCGCCGCGGTGGCACGGCGTTCTCCTACGCTGCTCGAGCCGCTGCCCGAGACCGATCTGCCGCGCGAAGTTCAACCGCTGGTCGGTGCGCTCAATGATCTGCTCTCGCGCCTCTCCCATACGCTCGACGCCCAGCGCGCATTCGTCGCCGATGCCGCGCACGAGCTGCGCACACCGCTCACCGCGGTGCATCTGCAGGCGCAGCTCGCCGAGCGCGCGACGACTGCCGCGGAACGCGCGGCGGCGCTCGCTGAGCTCAAGGGCGGTCTCGAGCGCGCGACGCGCCTGGTCGAGCAGCTGCTGACGCTGGCGCGCGAGGAACCGGGAGTCAGCGAGGTGCCGCCGGCGTCGGTGGATCTGGCGGCGCTGGCGCGCGAAGTCATCACCGATCTGGCGCCGCTCGCCGGTGCCAAGGGCATCGATCTCGGGCTGTCCTCGACGTCTGCGTCGACGATCAAGGGCGACGCCGACGCGCTACGCACGCTGATCTCGAATCTGGTCGACAACGCGATTCGTTACACCCCCGCCGGCGGCAGAGTCGATGTCGCGCTCGCCGACGACGCAGGCAGCGTCGTGCTCACCGTGCGCGACAGCGGGCCGGGCATTGCGGTCGAGGACCGCGAGCGCGTGTTCGACCGCTTCTATCGCGGGAGCGGTGCCGGCGGCATCCGTGGCAGCGGTCTCGGCTTGGCGATCGTCAAGCGCATCGCCGAGCGCCACCGTGCCGGCGTCGAGCTCGGGACCGGGATCGACGGCCGCGGCCTGGGCGTGACGGTTCGCTTTACGCAGTGACTTTCGCTCAGTGATAGTCCTCGCGCCTGTATCACTCGAGGGCGAGGCTTTCCTCGTTTGCGTCCTGCTCCTTGCTCAATCCGAACTGCAACGACGCGAGGCGTCGGTATAGCGGATCGTCGCGAACCAGCGTTGCGTGTGTGCCCTCGGCCATGGCCACGCCGCCGTCGAGCACGATGATGCGGTCGGCGCCGATGACCGTCGACAGCCGGTGAGCGATGATGAGCGTCGTGCGTCCCTGCATCAGCCGGTCGAGCGCGAGCTGCACCATGCGCTCGCTTTCTGCGTCGAGCGCGCTGGTGGCCTCGTCGAGCAGGAGAATCGGGCGTCGTGCAAGCACGGCGCGGGCGATGGCCAGTCGCTGCCGCTGGCCGCCCGAAAGCCTGACGCCGCGCTCGCCGAGCTCCGAGTCCATTCCCTGTGGCAGCCGCGCGAGAAACTCGGTCGCATACGCAGCTTCACAGGCGTCTCGTACTTCGGCGTCGGTCGCATCGGGCCGGCCATAACGCACGTTGTTCCACACGCTTGCCGCAAATATGACCGCGTCTTGCGGAACGACCGCAATGCGACCGCGAACCGCTCGTGGATCCGCGGTTCGCACGTCGACGCCGTCGATCAGCACCCTGCCCGCCTGCGGATCGTAGAAGCGCAGCAAGAGCTGGAAGACCGTGGTCTTACCCGCGCCAGAGGGCCCTACCAACGCAACGCGCTCGCCGGTTGCGACCTTCAGAGACAGCGACGAAAGCGCCGGGTCGGCTGGGCGCGAAGGGTAGGCGAAGGTCACAGCCTCGAGCGCTACCGTGCCTCGCGGCGGCTCGGGCAAGGGTAACGGGGACGCAGGCGACGCAATCTCGGGCGGCGTGTCGAGTATTTCCAGCAGCCGCTCGGTCGCGCCGGCCGCACGCTGCAATTCGCCGGCGACTTCGCTTACCGCGCCGACCGAGGATGCGACGATCACTGAATAGAACACGAATGCGGAAAGCTGTCCGGCGGATAAGCGGCCCGCAAGCACATCGTGGCCGCCGATCCAGAGGATGATCCCGACGGCGACGAAGACGAGAAAGATGACCGCACCGATCAGCAGCGCTCGCTGCCGAATGCGCCGCACTCCGGCGGCGAACGCGGCTTCGACGCGATCTCCGTACGCGCGGCGATCCTGCGGCTCGTGCGCGTAGGCCTGTACGGTGCGAATTTCGTGAATCGCCTCGTCGACGTAGGCGCCGGTGTCCGCCACCCGATCCTGGCTCGCGCGCGACAGCCGCCGCACCCGACGACCGAAAAGGATGATGGGCAACACCACCACCGGCAGGCCGCCCAGCACCAGCAAGGTGAGCTTGAGGCTGGTGAGCATCAGCAGGATCAGGGCCCCGACGCCAAGGACAATGTTGCGTAAAGCCATCGACAGGCTCGATCCGATCACCGACTCGAGCATGGTCGTGTCGTTGGTCAATCGCGAAATCACTTCACCGGTACGCGTAATCTCGAAGAACCCGGGCGACAGCGTCAGCAGATGATCGAATACCCGCTTGCGAAGATCGGCGGTCACGCGCTCGCCGATCCATGACACGTTGTAGAAGCGGACGTAGGTGGCGACGGACATCGCCGCGATGATCGCCAGCAGGGCAAACAGTGCGCGATCGAGCTCGGCGGCGTCGCCGGCAGAAAACCCGCGATCGACTACGAATTTCAGCCCCTGTCCAACCGCCAGCGTGCAACCGGCAGCTACCAGCAAAGCGACTCCCGCTACCGCGAAGCGGGCGCGATACGGCGCCAGATATTGCGACAGTCGCGCGAGAGTGCGAACGACGGGGACGGGCGATGGCGCAGCAGTCGACAAAGCAGGAACCATGTGTCCGACAGAGGAGACATTATAAGGGCGGCTTGGCGCGTGCTGCGGCGAGCCAAGCCCCGGCGACGGAGCGGGCGGCCTCGGGTAAAATCCGCGACGTCGCCCTCGTAGCTCAGTGGATAGAGCAACCCCCTCCTAAGGGGTAGGTCACACGTTCGATTCGTGTCGAGGGCGCCAGTATACAGCCACTTAGTCGGCGCTCTCGAGTGTCGGACTGCGCAGTGCCCCTTCGGTGTCCCCTTGAAGGCTCCTCGAAACTCGTTTTACATTTTACAGATGCAGACGCGCTGCGCCAATCAGTGAAAATCCGTAAATTAGCTCGGCGGCTGGTTGAGGATCGCCACGCGTGTCTCTTCTCTTGAGGGTGCGCGATAGTGGTCCAAATCGATTTTGGAGAGCTCCGGTATACGCTTGTATTCAACGTTGCCACGTTTCCACAGACGGGTGCCCGCGAGACCCCCACCTTGCTCCCTCGCGTGGCTCGCCAAGCACACTAGTCTTGACTTGGCTTCATCGAACTTGGCGCTAAGCTCGTCATGCGCCGCCCTGAGTTCAATGCCCGCTGAGACGACTTTCCAAAAAAATCGCAGCAGAAAATTCAGAAAAATTCTACGTACAAAGTACGAAGGCTGCGCGCTGGGTGCGTCATGTAAGACTGCATTCGGCCGAGACTTTGAAAAAAAACGTTGAACGGAATGAGGAGTCGTCGAAGACCACGTCGGCGACGTGCGGTGACAACTGCTATCATGCCCTCCCCCCGTACCCTCAGGCGACGGGGCTTGTACTCAAGGAGACATGACATGCCCAAGGTGGTAATTACAGCGCAGGTTGAAGACCCAGTGAAGTGGGAAAAGGGCTTCCGCACCCACGGTAACCTTTTCAAGAGTCAAACCGTTACCAAACCCATTAATTTCGCGACCATCGCAGGCAATCACGTCGCGGTGTGCGCTGAGCCCAATGACTTGGACACGTTCATGAAGATCATGGATTCCCCAGCGACGGGGGAAGCCATGGCCTTTGATGGCATCAAGCGAGAGACCGTCAAGGTGTTCGTCTTGGACAAGGAGTTCAAGGTCTAGCGCGCAATCTACGCGCTTGGCGCCGTTGCACGCGCAAGCGCTTGTCAGGCTTCGCCCGGGTAACCTCCGGGTCGTGGACGACGACACGATGCTGGTAATTCGCCCCCCAGTTCGAGAGGTCGTCGCGAGACCCCACCACGAATGCAGCCGACCGGGAAGTTGCGTGCGTCGCGTTTGGTGCGGCAACGAAGGACGGGAACTGGCCCGACTGGAGACATTCGTCAGCGACGCGAAAATTTCCCGAAAGCAGTCACCCGCCGGCGGGCGTGAAGCCCCGTCGGGAGCCGTGCTATGGTTGCGCTTCCTGTCGTCAATCAAGTGACTCAATGATGGATCGACGGACGTTTATCGGCACAATAACAGGTAGCGTAGTCGTCGCCTCGCTCGCCGCTAAGGCCCAGCAAGCCGGCCGAATCTATCGGATTGGTGTGCTGGGCACCTCTGCGGTGAACACCGGACCGTGGTGGCCGGCCTTTCTACAGCGGCTACGCGAGCACGGGTGGATCGAGAACCAGAATTTCGTCACCGAGAGCCGGTTCACGGAAGACACGGGGAAAACATCGGTCGCCTTGGCGAAAGACCTTGTGGCGCGCAATGCGGACGTCATCGTTGTCACGAGCACCGAGGCGGCCCTCGCAGTCAAGCAAGCAACTGGTGCAATTCCCATAGTTATGGCGAATATCGGCGATCCCGTGGGCACCGGATTGGTCGCCAGCCTTGCGCGTCCGGGCGGAAACATTACGGGGATCAGCTTTCAGGGGACCGAGCTGGCCGGTAAACAGCTCGATCTGCTCAAGGAAGCGTTTCCCCGGCTATCCAGGGTGGCCGTGCTGAGCAACCCCGCTAATGCCTCGCACGCGTTTAAAGTGAGGGAGGCAGGGGTCGCGGCAGGCACGTTGCATCTCCAGCTCGAGGTGGTGGAGGCGCGTCAGGCCAGCGAAATCGAGAGTGCCTTTACTGTCATCGCGAGGAGAAGGGCTGAAGCGATTCTCGTGCTGACGGATCCGATGTTCCGTCATGAGGCGACCCACCTCGCTTCCCTTGCCCGCATGCCCGCAATGTATGGACTGCGGGAGCACGTCGTGGACGGTGGTCTCATATCATACGGGGGCGAGCTTCACCGAGTTGTTCCGGGCAGGCCGCCGATTATGTGGACAAGATCCTCAGAGGTGCACAACCGGCCGACCTACCCGTCGAGCAACCCACGAAGTTCGAACTGGTGATTAACCTCAAAACGGCCAAGGCGCTCGGCATCACGATCCCACAGTCCCTGCTCGTGCGCGCGGATGAGGTGATTCAGTAAGCTGTTGCTTTGAACGGCTTGAGCTGCGACCGTCGAAGATCAGGCGGCTCGCGGGGAGCATCCTCGACGCTAGCCGCAGGCTGACAAGTGGCTGACGTCAGGAAGCCTTACATCAGGGCTTACATTTCCCTGAC
>DASXBW010000117.1:0-14243 GCA_036491495.1 Casimicrobiaceae bacterium | reverse complement strand
AGCTTCCCCAAAGCGGAGCGGAAGTTCAAGATGTCCTCTTTCGTGATGCGGCCGACATCGATCTCGCCAAAGCGCGGGACCAAATGCTGGTCAAGAGCGCCCCGAACCGTCTTCCGGTAGGAGCGCTTCCACTCGATCTCGTGCTGGGCGTACCACTCGTTCGCGAAGTCGCGGAAAAGAGGCGTCACCAGCGTGGCTTTATCGATTGCAGGGGTCGCTCTCGCCGGCAGATCGAACTGCGCCGCGAGCTTGCTCTCGGGGAAGAAACGTCGGTAGTCGAAGGTACCGGTCGCAATTTCCGCTTCGATCCGGTCGAGGACTTTCTTGAGTCTCTTGCGGTTCGCCTCGCTATCGGCGAGAGCCGTATATTCCCGGCAGCGGACGCCGCGGACCCGGAAGTCGAAGAAGAGCGTCCCCTTCCGCTTAAGGAGGCGAACGCTACTCATGGCACGCCCCGCCGTTGGCCATGGGGATTCCGACCGAGCGCTCCTTGGACCAGGTGACCATGTCGCGTTCGATGGCGGACCACAGGAATAGGATCTTCCTGCCGCCGAACGGCCTGATGTAATGCACGCCCTCCAACAGGACGCTGTCTTTCCACGACTCCCGGATGGTCCGTTCGTCGTAGTTGATACGCGCAGCCAGTTGCTGGGTGGTGATGTACTCGTCTTGCATCGATACCTCCATACGTGAGCTAGCTAGTCGTCTCTCGACTAGACATATGGACAATATCGCACTTCGTCTCTCTGTCAACCTGTCTGTCAGGCAGCGCCCCAGCTACCTAGACGTGGGTGAGGTCCGAGCCTAAAATCGGCCGCTGTCAACCCTCGGAGCGAACGAATGGAACGAATTCAGCTCAACCTGCGGATCGACAAGGAGCTGGAGCAAGCCATCGATGTCAAGCGGATCGAATTGCGAAAGAAACTAGGGTATATCCCTACTCGATCCGACATCGCACGCTTGGCGCTCGACGAGTACCTCGGTAGAAGCGCAAAGGCAAAACGCGTCTCGCCCTCGAAGAGGGACCATTAGACCAACAGTCGTTCAGCGCGGCGCCTTCGAGAATGGGCCACTACGCCAACGGTCGTTCAGCATGGCGCCTTCGAAAATGGGCCACTACGCCAACGGTCATTGGCCGCACCGCTCTCGAAAACGGGCCACTAGACCAACAGTCGTTTAAAGAGGTCGGGCGTGTTGGCGTGGGCCATGGATGGGCCACAGATGGGCCATGGATGGGCCACAAGTGATCAACAGTGAAAGGAAAAACAGATAACTGCTTGAAGAAATTGGCGCGCCCGACAGGAGTCGAACCTGTGACCTTTGGCTTCGGAAACCAACACTCTATCCAACTGAGCTACGGGCGCCCGCCGTGCATTTTACGCACCGCTTACGCTACAGTCCATTCGATCGCAGCCTTCCAGTCCGGTGCCAAATATGCCCGGGCTATAATGCGCGACTCGCGATACCGCCTTCGGGCGGCGCCCGAAGGATTTCGTAATGAGCGACGACCGGTCCACTTTCATCAAGACGCACAAACAGCTGGTCATTGTCGTCGTGCTCGCCTTCGCGATACCAATCGCTTTGATCGTATCGCTTTCGCAACTTGTCACCGACATGAAACCGCCTGGAGGCGCGGAAGCGCACACTCAACTCCTGTCGCGCATCAAGCCCTTCGGCGAGGTCACGATGGCGGATGCGAGCAGCCCGAAAGGCAATCTGACCGGCGAGCAGGTCTTTCAATCAGTGTGCAAGACCTGTCACGAGCCGGGGATCGCCGGCGCACCCAAGGTCGGCGACAAGGCTCAATGGGCTGTCTCGATCAAGAAGGGCTACGAGACCCTCGTTCAGCACGCCATCAATGGTATTCAGGAATCCGGCAAGTTCATGCCTCCCAAGGGCGGCAACCCCGACCTCGCCGATGTCGAAGTGCAGCGCGCGGTGGTTTACATGGCCAACCAATCGGGCGCGAATTTCAAGGAGCCTGCTGCACCCGCCGCCACAGTGTCGCCATCGCCGCCCGCCGCGATGGCGACCGCAGCGCCGGCAGCAGCAGTCCCGGCCCCCTCATCTTCCGCGGCACCGACGGCAGCCACTGCAACCGCCGCCGGCGTGACGGCGGCCGCAGCGCCGAGTGCAACTCCAAGCGCGGGCGCTCCGCTCGATCCGGCCGCGGGCCAAGCCCTGATGCAAAAGGATGGCTGCGGCGCATGCCACGCCGTCGATAAGAAGATCGTGGGCCCCGCGTATCAGGACGTCGCCGCGAAGTACCAAGGCGATGCCGGTGCGTTGGCCAAGTTGAGTCAGAAGGTCAAGACGGGCGGTGCCGGCGTTTGGGGCCCGGTGCCGATGCCGCCCAACCCGCAGGTCGCTGACGGCGACATCAAGGCTTTGGTGAGCTGGATACTCGCCCTGAAAAAATAACCGGGTCGAACAAGAGCAGGTTCATCGCATCAGCATCGCGCGCAGACCCTTCAAGCGCGCGTTTCCTGCTTCTTTTTCCCGCGCGAGCTCTTCCGGACCGGCGGGCACGTCGGCGTGGCGCAAATCCTCTTGGGTCAACTCCGCGATAAAACGTGACGGCTTGGAATCGTGCCATTCACCCGCGCGCTTGCGCCGCCGGCACCACGATAACTGCAGGCTCCGCTGCGCACGCGTCATGCCGACGTACATCAGGCGCCGCTCCTCGTCGACGCTGCCGGAGGCGACCGACTCGCGGTGCGGCAGAATGCCTTCCTCGACCCCGACCATGAATACGTGACGGAATTCGAGGCCTTTGGCCGCGTGCAAGGTCGACAAGCGGACTGCATCGGGCGCGTTGCCCTCCTGACCTTCCAGCATGGTGATCAGCGCCACCATCTGCGTGAGCTCGAGCAGATTCTTTCCATCGGCTTCGCCCTTGGTCGACAGCCAGCCGACGAAATCGCGCACGCTTTCCGAGCGTGACTGCGCCTGTGCCTTGTCGAACGTCTCGAAGAGATAACTTTCATAACCGATGGCCGAGACAAGATCGGAGAGCAGCGTGCCCGCGGCCTCGCGCTCGGCACGGTGCTTCAATCCGTTGATCAATGTGCCGAACTCGAGCAGCGCGCCGTGCTGCCGTGGCGCCAGATCGGGCGCTGGCGAATCGACGTAGATTGCCGCGAACAGGCTCCCACCGTGCGCCTTGGCAGCGGCGCCGAGCTTGTCCAGCGTTTGCGCGCCGACACCGCGCCTGGGCGTCGTCACGGCGCGGACGAAAGCCGGATCGTCGTCGTCGTTGGCGATCAACCGCAGGTACGACACGAGGTCCTTGATCTCGGTGCGCTCGAACCAGGACTGGCCGCCGCTGATGACATAGGGCACGTTTTGCGCCGATAGCGCGCGCTCGAACGCGCGCGCCTGATGATTGCCTCGATACAGGACGGCGAAGTCCGAAAAGCTGCTCCGTTGCTCGAACTTCTGCGCGAGCAGGCGGCGCGCGACGCCCTCGGCCTCTGCCGCTTCGTCCGTCGCGGGGACGATGCGAATCAGGTCGCCCAAACCCCGCTCGCTCCACAATTTCTTATCGTAAAGCTTGGCATTGTTGGCGATCAGCGCGTTTGCCGAGCGCAGTATGCGCACCTCGGATCGATAATTCTGCTCGAGCTTGATGACCTTGAGCGAATCGAAATCGCGTGGCAACCGCTCCAGGTTCTCGATCGTCGCGCCGCGCCAGCCGTAGATTGCCTGATCGTCGTCGCCCACGGCGGTAAATGCCGCGCGTGTGCCTGCGAGCATCTTGAGCAAACGATACTGGACAGGGTTGGTGTCCTGGTACTCATCGATCAGAAGGTAGGAAAGCCGATCGCGCCATCGTTCGGCGGCGGTGGCGTCGCGTTCGAGCGCCGCGAGCGGCATGGCGATCAGATCGTCGAAGTCCACAGCCTGATAGGAGCGCAGCGTCTGGTCGTAGCTCTGATAGGCGCGCGCGGCGGCGACGTCGGCATCGTTCGACGCGGCGCTGAGCGCTTCGGCGGGTGTGACCAGCGAGTTTTTCCAGGCGCTGATACGCCACTGCGCGGCGCGAGCGCGCGCCCGATCGCTTGTCGCCAGCAGCTCCGAGACAATACCCTCGATGTCGCCCGGATCGAGAATGGAAAAGCGCGTCGCGAGCCCCAGGGCAGCGGCCTCGGTCCGCAGGATCCTCAAGCCGAGTGAGTGAAAAGTGCAGATGATCGGCGCTTCGGCGCTGTCGCGCTTCGGCAGGAGCCGCAACGCACGCTCTCGCATTTCGCGCGCGGCCTTGTTGGTGAACGTGATCGCCGCGATGTGCGCGGGCTCGAAGCCGCGATCGATCAAATGCGCGATCTTGGCCGTGATCACGCGCGTCTTGCCGCTGCCCGCCCCCGCCAGCACGAGCAGCGGGCCGTCGAGGTATCGCACCGCGGCGCGCTGCGGCTCGTTGAGCGGAAAATTCATGAAGGAGGCCGTGAACTATCGAGCGATTTTCCGACTCAGTACACTAGAATGATGCCGATTCTAACAATGGGTGCCGCTTGACAGCGCGCCAAGTTCAGCTCCGGCCATGAGCCACTACGTCGTCGGCGACATCCAGGGATGCCACGCCGAATTCCAGCAACTGCTCGACGTGATCGCATTCGACCCGGCGCACGATTTGCTTTGGCTGGTCGGCGACCTCGTCAATCGGGGTCCGGATTCGCTTGCCGTGTTGCGCGCGGTCAAGCGCCTCGGCCCCGCCGCCGTTACCGTGCTCGGCAATCACGACCTGCACCTGCTGACCGTGGCGGCAGGACATCGAGGCGCGCATCGGCAGGACACGCTCGGCGACATCCTCGACGCTGCCGACCGCGATGAACTGCTTGCCTGGCTGCGAACGCGTCCGCTGGTCGTGCGCCAGGGCGATTTGCTGCTCGTTCACGCCGGTCTGCTGCCGTCATGGACGCCGGCAACCGCCGAAATGCTGTCGGCGGAAGTCGAAGCCATCCTGGACTCGCCCGGACACGACGATTTTCTACGCCACCTCTACGGCGATCAGCCCGCGCGCTGGGACCCAGCGCTTACCGGCTATGACAGGCTTCGCGTCATCGTCAACACGTGCACGCGGCTCCGTTTTTGCGCCGCCGACGACACCATGCAGCTCTCCGAGAAGCGCGGCATTGAGCACACCCCCGAGGGCTATGCACCGTGGTTCTCGCACGCCGAGCGCAAATCCGCCGGTGTCACGATTCTATGCGGACATTGGTCGACCATCGATCTGATGCTCTCGCCCAACGTACTGATGCTAGACTCGGGCTGCCTGTGGGGCGGGACGCTGACCGCGATCAGGCTCGACGATCGCCGATTGTTTCAGGTGCCGGGCCGCTCAAGCCTAAGGCCACGCGGATAGCCCGCTCGGCCTCGCGCGACAGTTCGCGCCGATGCCGCGCGTGCGCCGCCAGCGCCGGCACCAGCGTCATTTCCACGACCATCGCGCGCTCCCCAAGCACGCGCCAGAACGAGCCCATGAACGACGTCTCGCCGACATAGGCGGGCGCATCGTTGTGGCTGCCATCGAGCTGCCGGTAGCGGATCGCGATCGGCTGCAGGTGTCCCCGTGCGTCGATTACCGGTTGCAACAACGAGCCATGAAACGGCAGCAACGTCGTACCGTCGGTCGTCGTGCCCTCCGGAAAAATGGCGATGGTGTCCCCCGCGGCGAGAACTTCGCGTGCGTGATCGTTGACGCGATGCGCGTCGCGCCGCCGCTCGCGCTCGATGAAAAGCGTTCCACATCCAGCGATCATCAGACCGACCAGCGGCCATCGCTTCAGCTCGGCCTTGGCGATGAATCTCGCGGGCTGAACCGTGTTGAGCACGAAAATATCCAGCCACGAGATGTGATTGGCGACGATGAGCATGTTTCCGGGCAATCCGGCGGGCGGCAGCCCCTGCACCCGCGCTTCGACGTGCATGATCCTGAGCAAACGCTCGCTCCAGCGGCGGATCAGCACCTGTCGTCGCGGAAGCCCGATTATCGGAAACACGAAGGCGGTGGTGGCGATTCCCTGAAACACATGCAAGCTCACGCGCGCATAGCGATAGACCCGTATGGGCAACGGCGTGCGATCAGCGGAACGGTGGATCAGCGGCACGTCACCAGAGATGGTGGCCATAGTGCTTGTGATAGGTCGCCGCCAGCGCGTCGCGGTCGACGATGTGGTTCTGGCCGCCCCGAGATGCGATCTTCAGCGAACCGAGCAGTGACGCGAGCCTCCCGGTACGGTCCCAGTCCCAGCCTTGCCCGATGCCGTAGAGGAGTCCGGCGCGGTATGCGTCGCCGCAACCGGTGGGATCGACGAGCTTGGTCGGAGTCAAGGTCGGTATCTCGAACACTGTCCCGCCGGCATGGATGCGCGAGCCATCCGCGCCAAGGGTCACGATCATGGCGTCGACCCGCGTGGCAATTTCCTTTTCCGACAGGCCGGTGCGCTCGGCGAGCAAGCGCGCTTCGTAATCGTTCACCGCGACGTAATCCGCGCAATCGATCATCTCGATCAGCTCCGCGCCCGAGAAGAGCGGCAGCCCCTGCCCCGGATCGAACACGAAAGGTATGCGCGCGGCCGCGAATTCGCGCACGTGCGCCGCCATACCGTCGCGGCCGTCGGGCGCGACAATACCGAGCGCGACTCGATCGACATCGGAAACATGGTTCAGGTGCGCCTGATTCATCGCTCCCGGATGAAACGCGGTGATCTGGTTGTCGTCGAGATCGGTGATGATGTAAGCCTGCGCGGTAAATGTCCCGGCGACGGTGCGCACGGCGTCGGTCGCGATGGCGAAGGAAGACAGGCGCTCGATATAGGCGCCGCCGTCGTCGCCTACCGTCGCCATCACCACCGGGTCGCCGCCCAGGCCCTTCAGGTTATAGGCGATGTTGCCCGCGCAGCCGCCCCATTCGCGGCGCATTTCGGTGATCTGAAACGACACCGACAGCACGTGCGTCTGCTCTGGCAGGATGTGGCGCGCGAAGCGGTCGGGAAACACCGTGATGGTGTCGATCGCGAGCGAACCGCAGATCAGTGTGCGTGGAGGCATGAAGCGTGAGCGGCTGAAGCTGGAAAGACGCGCAGTTTAACCCGGCGCCCGGAGCTGCGCGGGGTCCGCGCCCGGCGCTTATCGCACCGCAAGGCGCTCACCTAAGCGTCGCGGCCGATCTCGCGGACAATGAATTGCTGGCGGCGCGACACCGGAAGTGCCTCGGTCACGCCGCGCAACATCACTTCCCAATGAGCGTCGCCATCAGCGCTCACCCGCCGCTCGAACCCTCGTATGGCCTCGCGTGCGACCAGACAATTCCGGTGCACGCGCACGAAGCGCGGTCCAAATTCCTCTTCCAGCCTGGTTAGCGACTCCTCGAGGAGAAACTCCCGATCGGCCGTGCGTATCGTAATGTATTTGAGCTCCGCCTTGAGGTAGACGATTTCGTCGATGGGAACGAGCACCACCCGTGATCGCTCGGTCACCGACAGAAAGCGGCGAGCCGCGGCCGGTAAGCGGTTGAGCTTGGTATCCGAGAGGGGCTTCAGCCGTGGTACTTTTTGCAGCGCGGTGAGCAGGCGCTGAACGCGTACCGGCTTCACCAGATAATCGATGGCGTGCACTTCGAACGCCGCGATGGCGTGCTCGTGGTACGCAGTAGTGAAGATCAGCACTGGCGGAAGCGGCAGCTTGAGCAGATGGCGCGCGAGCTCGATTCCATCCATATCGGGCATGTGAATGTCGGTAAGCACCAGGTCCGCGGGCGTCGTGCCGAGCAAGTGCAGCGCCTCGCGCCCACTGCCGGCTTCGCCGACCACCAGCAGCGGGAGCGCGCCGGTGCAATCGTCCAGCAACTCGCGCAAGCGCCTGCGGGCGGGAGCCTCGTCGTCGACCAGCACGATCCTCAGCGGTGCTTCAGTCATGCGCCTCTCCCGATTCCACGTACGTACGATACGGCATGCGAATGTGCACTTCGTAGCTGTCCCGCTTTGTCTTGCTCGCCAGGCTCGCCTCGGCGTCGAAATGCAGCGCGAGCCGCTCGCGAATGTTGGCGATCGCCATTTTGTTGCCGCCGTGATCCTTATGGGTCATCTTATAGGGGTTGCGAAGGATCGCGTGCACCTCACCGCGGCGCAGAAAGATATTAATCGCGATGACCCCCGGAACGCTAGATCGCTCGATACCATGATAGACGGCGTTCTCGAGCAGCGGCTGCAGCAGCAGCGGCGGCACCTGCGCGTCTCCGGGCATGTTGTCGATGTGCCATTCGATGGTGAGGCGCTCGCCGAGCCTCAGCTTTTCGAGGTCGAGGTACTGCCGGCACAGCTCGACCTCGTCGGAGAGCGGCGCGAGCTGACGGTTATCGCGCATCAGAACGCGAAAAAGATCCGCAAGGTCTTCGAGTGCGGTTTCCGCGCGCCGCGGCTCGCTGCGCATCAACGACAATACCGCAGTGATGCTGTTGAAGAGGAAATGCGGCCGGATGCGGGCCTGCAGTGCTTGCAGCCGCGCTTCGGCAATCGCGGGCGAAAGCGCTTTCGCCCTGAGCTGAAAGTAGAACAGCAGCACGCCCGCGATCAACAGCGAGAACATCACGTGCCGTAACATGGCTCCGGTGGTCATGTCCGGAATAAGCGCAGCGAGCGCGGTGTTGAAGGCGAGACCGACCGCGAGCGTCACGGCCATGACGGAAGCCGCGCCAATGGCGTACGGCGCGCGCTCCAGCCATGGCGCAAGCAAATAGAGAATCAGCAGCTCGATCAGCAGATGCGGCTCGACCACCGCGCTCATCTGCACCCACGCGTCGGAGATCGCCGCCCCACGCTCCTCGCGGACAAACGCCGCGAGCATGACGACCGCGTTAACCAGCAGCAATATCCGAAGGATCGTTCCCAGATTGCGCAGCTCGGGAAGCGATAGTGGGATCCTGTTTTGATTTATACTCGTGCGCATTCGTCGCTTCCGGCGCGGCGGCGGAGATTTCGTCGCCGCGCGCCGCAGCAGGTCCGGATCATTACGCCAGGCGATGCAACGTCTACTTCCTATTGTGGGCAAGAGGTCCGGGTGAGGCAAGCCATGTCTGCAGACAGATCAGATTCCCGCGATGGCGCCCTCCACGGCCGGTCCGGCCGTTTCAGCGAGCCGGTGACCGAACTCGTGAAGCAATACACCGCGTCGGTCGATTTCGATCAGCGCCTTGCGGAAGCAGACATCGCGGGGTCGCTCGCGCACGCTCGAATGCTGGCCGCAATCGGCGTACTGACGGCCGCCGACCTCGCCGCGATCGAACGCGGATTGACCGCGATCAGAGGCGAGGTCGAGCGTTCCGAATTCGCGTGGTCACGTGACTTCGAGGACGTACACCTCAATATCGAAAAGCGGTTGATCGCCCTGATCGGCGACGCCGGCAAGCGCTTGCACACCGGCCGTTCCCGCAACGATCAGGTCGCGACCGACATGAGGCTCTACGTACGCTCCGCGATCGATGACGCCGCAACGCGCATCACCGCGCTGCGGCGCGCGTTGCTCGATCTGGCCGAAGCGCACGCTGCCACCGTCATGCCGGGATTCACGCACCTTCAGGTCGCGCAGCCGGTCACATTCGGTCACCATCTTATGGCCTACGATGCGATGCTCTCGCGCGACGCCGAACGATTCGACGATTGCCGTAGACGCGTCAATCGCCTGCCTTTGGGCAGTGCGGCGCTCGCGGGAACGGGGTTTCCTATCGAGCGCGACCGCGTTGCGCGCGAGTTGGGATTCGACGGCCTGTGCGAAAACTCGCTCGACGCGGTTTCCGACCGCGATTTCGCCATCGAATTCGCCGCGGCGGCGGCGCTGACGATGATGCACCTGTCGCGCTTCGCGGAAGAGTTGGTTCTCTGGTCCAGCCCGGGCTTCGGCTTTGTCCGCCTGGCCGACCGGTTCTGCACCGGCAGCTCGATCATGCCGCAGAAAAAAAATCCCGACGTGCCGGAGCTCGTGCGGGGAAAAAGCGGACGCGTCTTCGGGGATCTGGTCGCGCTGCTGACAATCATGAAAGGTCAGCCACTGGCGTACAACAAGGACAACCAGGAAGACAAGGAGCCGGTGTTCGACATCGTCGACACGCTGCTGCCCACGCTCATCATAATCACTGATCTGGTCGCGGGGGGCATCGAGGTCGACGCCGGGCGCATGCGTGCGGCTGCAGGGCTGGGACACGCGACGGCGACCGATCTCGCCGACTATCTGGTCCGGAAAGGCGTTCCATTTCGTGACGCGCACGAGGCAGTGGCGCAGGCGGTGCGTCACGCGGAAGCGAGCCACGTCGATCTTGCGCAATTGCCGCTGGATGCATTGCGACGTTTTTCACCGCTGATCGACGATGACGTTTATGGCGTGCTGACCCTCGACGGCTCGGTGGCAAGCCGAAATCGCGCCGGAGGCACGGCGCCCGAGCAGGTACGAAGCGCGATCAGCGCCGCGCGCGCGGCGCTCGACGCCCGCTGATCTGGTCGTTTAGTCGCGGGTTCGATTGACGCAGCCGGCCCAAGAAGATCCTTCAATCAAGGAGCAGCAATGGAGACGCGCAAGCTTGCGTTCCTGGGACTGGGCGTGATGGGCTTTCCGATGGCCGGACATCTTGCCCGCGCCGGACACGAGGTCACCGTCTACAACCGCACCGCCTCGCGGGCGGAGAAGTGGCTTGCAAGCACACCCGCCGCGCAAAAGAGCTCGTCCGCGCCGACCCCTGCCGCAGCGGCGACAGACGCCAGCATGGTCATGATGTGTGTCGGCAATGACGACGACGTGCGCGCGGTGGCGCTGGGCCCTGACGGCGCGGTGGCGGCGATGCAGCCGGGCACCATTCTCGTCGATCACACGACAGCGTCGGCAACGGTCGCGCGCGAAGTCCATCACGCGGCGGCGGCTCGGGGCATCGGCTTTCTCGATGCCCCGCTGTCCGGCGGGCAGGCGGGCGCGGAGAACGGCAAGCTGACGATCATGGTTGGCGGTGATGCCGACACGTACGCTGCCGCCGAGCCGGTGTTGGCTACTTATGCGAAGGCGGTCACGCTCATGGGAGGCCCCGGTTCAGGGCAGCTCACCAAGATGGTCAACCAGATCTGCATCGCTGGGCTGGTTCAGGCTCTTTCCGAGGGAATCAACTTTGCCGCGCGCGCCGGGCTCGACGTCGAAAGGGTATTGGGCGCTATTGGAAAGGGCGCGGCGCAATCGTGGCAGATGGATAATCGCGGTAAGACGATGGCAGCCGATCAATTCAACTTCGGCTTCGCTGTCGACTGGATGCGCAAGGATCTTGCCATCTGCCTGGGCGAGGCGCGTACCAACGGCGCCGCGCTACCTGTCACCGCGCTCGTCGATCAGTTCTATGCGCGGATCCAGGCACTGGGTGGTGCTCGATGGGATACTACCAGCCTCATCCGATTGCTACGGTAGCGGGATCGAAGGGTCTTCGATCGCGACTTCGAAGCTTATTTTCGCGGTCTTGGCCAGCATCAGTGTCGCAGAACAGTATTTTTCCTTGGAAAGCTTTACCGCCCGCTCGACCTGCGCCTGATTGAGACCCTGGCCGCGAATGCGATAGCGCAGGTGGATGCGGGTAAAGACTTTGGGATCCTCTGGCGCGCGCTTCGCTTCGGCGTCCACGACGCAGTCAGTGACCGCCTGCCGTGCCTTTTTCAGGATCCACACCACGTCGAAGGCGGTGCAAGCCGCCGTCCCCGCCAAGACCAGCTCCATCGGCCGGGGACCCAGATTACGGCCCCCTGCCTCCGCCGCGCCGTCTACGACAAGGGCGTGTCCGCTGCCCGTTTCGACCACAAAGCTGACGCCGTCGATCCACTTCGCCGATGCTCTCAATGCCGTTTGCTCCGGGGTTGATGCGGGCGCTCGATACCCTGCCAGCCTGCCATTACGTCGTGGACAAATCCAATATGGTGCAACGCAAAAAATCCTTGCCTTGTGCAATGCAGTATGCGATTATTTTCGCGTCCACGGTTCGGGATCCTCCTCCTTTCCAATCGCGGACACTATTCCTCCATTCTCCTCCTATGGTGGAATCCTGCGCGGCCCCCAAGGCCGCGCTTTTTTACGCGAGCGCCCCAAAACCTCCCCGATGAGTCGCCGCACCTGAGCGCGCTGTTAAGATTGCCGTCCTGAGGATGGACGCCAACTGTTCGCGACGGAACGCCGCATTATGGTGCCGAGGCTTCGAACGATTCGCGGTGAATGTGAAATCATCTGCGCCGGGCAGTGTTTCATCGGGGGAAACCACCATTGCGGTCAATAATTACAACGGGCTGGATCGCGCGATCGCACTTCGTGAGGTTCCCCATGGCCATGGCCCGCCGATCGTCCGCAACCGAGATAGCTCGGTCATTGCGAATGCTATTCGCGCTCGCGTCAGCACTGGTTTTCATCCCGCTCGCCGCGGCGCACGCTTTTCTGGACCACGCGATACCCGGTGTAGGCAGCACGGTCCACGAACCGCCTGCGCAGCTCAAATTGTGGTTCAGCGAACGGCTCGAGCGCGAATTTAGCACCGTGGAGGTTCTGGACCGGAGCGACCAGCGCATTGACAAGGGCGATCCCCAGGTCGACAGTGCCGATCCCACGCTGCTGCGGATCTCGCTGCCACGGCTCGCGCCCGGCAGATATCGCGTGACATGGCGCGTGCTGTCGGTTGACACGCATCTGGCCACGGGTCAATTCACGTTCGATATCGCGCCGTAAGCGCACCCACTACCTAAGCATTACGCAAGCATACCCTCCATGATGGACGCGATGATCGTCGCAGCGCGGAGCGTCCATTTCGCCTCGGCCATATTGCTGTTTGGCGGGCTGCTGTTCGTGCTCACTGTGGCACCGCCCGTCTGGCGCGATGCTGATCGCGTGAGCCCACGGCGCGGACGAAGACACCTGCCCGCGGCTCTTGTGTGCGGGGCCTGGACTCTTGTAGCAAGCGTGATCTCGGGAGTGATTTGGCTCGCCGCCGAAGCCGCCATCATGAGCGGCACGCCTCTCCCGCAGGCGATCAACGCCGATACCATTGGCTTGGTACTAGGCAGGACCGAATTTGGTCGCCTCTGGGTGTTGCGCTTTGTCCTTGCGCTGACACTTGGGGCGCTGCTGCTGTCGATCGGCCGGCCGGCGAACGAGAAGCGGAGGTTGCGCTTCGCAGTTGGAGCCGTCCTGGTCGCTGCCGCATACCTCGCCTCGCTCGCATGGGCCGGACATGCCGCCGCCGGGCAGGCATCCGGTCGTTATGTCCAGATCGTGTCCGACGTCGTGCACTTGCTCGCCGCGGGCGCATGGCTGGGCGCCCTGCCTGGACTCGCATTCCTGCTTGGAGGTGCACAGCCATTCGAGGCTGCTGCTCAGATGGTCCGGCGCTTTTCGACGCTGGGTGCGGTGAGTGTGGCCGCGCTGGTCTTTAGCGGCCTGGGCAACGGCTGGTACCTGGTCGGCGGTGTGCCCGCGCTCGTAGGCACGGACTACGGTCACTTCCTGCTCGTGAAGCTCGCCCTGTTTGCCGCGATGGTGGCATTGGCTGCAGTAAATCGTCTGTCTCTGACCGCACGGCTGACAGTTCAGGGCCTCTCGAACCGAGCAGCGCTGCGTTCGCTTCGGCGCAATGCGACCCTGGAAATCGCCGCCGGAATGATCGTCGTCACGATTGTCGGCGTGCTTGGCATCAAGGTCCCAGCGGCACATCAATCTCCGGTCTGGCCGTTTGATTACACGCTGAGCTGGCAGGCGGCCCAACAATCCTTCGCCGTCGGCGCGGCGGTGGTGGTGATTGGCATCGGCGCATGCGTCGCTGCCGTCGTCGCGGTTAGCGGCATGCTCCGTAACTGGCTTCTAGGTATAGCCGGGCTTGGGGCCATCTTGGCGAGCGCTGCGGCGGGTGCCTGGTTACTTGCGGTGCCGGCGTATCCGACCACCTACGCTGAAGCGCCGGTAGGCTACACGACTGACTCGATCGTCCGTGGCGCCAATCTCTACACGCAAAGTTGCAGTATCTGCCACGGTCCCTACGGTCGCGGTGACGGCCCGGCTGCACTCTCACTGTCTATCGTGCCGACGGACCTGGCCGCGCACGCGTCGGGTCACCGCGTCGGGGAACTTTTCTGGTGGATCGCGCACGGCATACCGGGAACGCCGATGCCCGGATTCACGTCGCGCCTCAGCGACGCGGAAATCTGGGACCTGGTCCAATTCCTGCGCGCCCAATCGGATGC
>DASXBW010000116.1:0-2081 GCA_036491495.1 Casimicrobiaceae bacterium | reverse complement strand
CACCGCGCGTTATGTCGACTCTTCGGTGGAGCGATTGCAGATCAAGGTATGCGGTATGACCTCCGGAAGGCATGTCGTGACCTGCAACGGGCGCCCGCTGCCGCTGACCGCGACCGGCGTCGCGCGGGAGTTCGTCGCCGGAGTCCGGTTTCGCGCCTGGGCCCCGTCGTCGGCGCTGCATCCGACCATCGGCGTGCAGGCGCCGCTGACCTTCGATCTGGTCGATCTTTGGGCGGGGCGCGCGATCGGCGGCTGCACCTATCACGTCGTGCACCCGGGCGGGCGCAACTACGATACTTTTCCGGTCAACGCCAATGAAGCGGAAGCGCGGCGCGTAGCACGCTTCTGGCCGCACGGGCACACTGAGGGGCCGCTAACATTGAAAGCCGAACCTATTAATCCGGCGACACCGACGACGCTCGATCTTCGCTGGCAGCCGGTCTAGCGATCCGCGTGTCCAGCGCTTCCCTCCCTGTTCGAACCCGATTTGCTCCGAGCCCGACCGGATTTCTGCATCTGGGTGGCGCACGGACCGCATTGTTCGCCTGGGCGTTCGCCCGGCGGCACAAGGGCCGATTTATCCTTCGTATCGAGGACACCGACGTCGAGCGTTCCACGCCCCAGGCGATCCAGGCCATCCTCGACGGCATGGCCTGGCTGGCGTTCGATTACGACGAAGGTCCTTACCATCAGATGCAGCGAATGGATCGCTATCGCGAGGTCCTGGCGCAAATGCTCGCGCAGGGACATGCGTATCACTGCTACATGTCTGTCCAGGAGCTCGACGCGCTACGCGCCGAGCAGGTTGCGCGCGGCGAAAAGCCGCGCTACGACGGTCGTTGGCGGCCGGAAAATCTGAAAGCGGGACAACATCCGCCACCGGGTGTCGCGCCGGTCGTCAGATTCAAGAATCCGATTTCAGGCAGCGTCGCGTGGGACGATCAGGTGAAGGGCCGCATCGAGATCGCCAACGCCGAGCTCGACGACCTGGTCATCGCCCGCAGCGACGGAACGCCGACGTACAATTTTTGCGTCGTGGTCGACGATCTGGACATGAAGATCACGCACGTGATCCGCGGCGATGACCACGTCAACAACACCCCGCGGCAGATCAACATGATTCGCGCGCTCGGCGCCGAACCTCCGGTCTATGGTCACCTGCCGACGGTATTGGGCACCGATGGCACCAAGCTGTCCAAGCGCCATGGCGCCGTCAGCGTCATGCATTACGCGGAGGAGGGGTTTTTGCCCGAAGCGATGGTCAATTTCCTCGCTCGCCTGGGCTGGGCGCACGGCGACGACGAGATCTTCACGCGTGACCAATTGGTAAGCTGGTTCGACATCGCGCACGTGCATCCGGCGCCGGCAAGATTCGACGCCGATAAGCTGCTATGGGTTAATCACGAGCATATTAAGCGGCTTGACGACGAGACACTCGCAGAGCGGCTGCGCCCGTTCCTGGAGCGAGCGGGGCTCGATGTCTCGCGCGGACCCCCGCCTGCAAGCGTCGCAGCGCTGCTCCGCGATCGGGCCGCGACGCTCGCCGTGATGGCCGATGAAGCACGTTACTTCTACGAGCCGCCGCAGAATGCGTCACAGATTCCGGAAAAGTTTGCCAAGCTGATGACCGATGCAGTGCGAGACGCGCTTCCGGACTTACTCGAGGAGTTGGAGCGTATCGACTGGACCCGCGAGGCCATTGGCGCCGCAATCAAATCGGTCGCGGCAATGAAGAGCCTCAAGCCGCCCCAAATCATGATGGCTGTGCGGGCGCTGGTCACGGGCATGCCGCAAAGCCCGGCGATCGACGCGGTGGTGGCGCTGCTTGGTCGCGAGACTGTGCGTGCGCGCATCGAGACCGGCCTTGCTCTGCCGCCAAGCGTGCACACCATGCCATGAAGGAGTGAAGCGGCGCGATGCCTCGCCGCAGTCGGACTTTGGGTTTGTGCCGAATGAGGTGTTCCGGTAGAATAGAAATTTCCGGGACTTGTCGTCCATGACCAAGTTCGTTTTTGTGACCGGTGGCGTCGTTTCCTCTCTGGGGAAGGGCATCGCCGCCGCGTCTCTGGCCGCGATCCTTG
>DASXBW010000115.1:0-4725 GCA_036491495.1 Casimicrobiaceae bacterium | reverse complement strand
CGTCGGCTTGCGGCGTGATTGGCTTAGGACGGCTTCTGGGCCGGGTGGCGTCATGCAATGCGGTGGGACGTAGGTCGGGTGACGGACCGTGACCCGACGTTGCGATCGCGACGCCCTACGCGAACAACCGACCCACACCAGAGCCGGTCACAGTCTTCAAGAGCAGACGCTCAACGACTCAGATCACTAGGTGACCGCGAAGACCAATGCGAACTCGATCAACGCGTGGCGAGCGATCAGTGGTTTACCTCGTCCGCCCACAGCAAAATCGATTGCAGGATCGCCGCCAAGCGGCGTGGTCAGAACGCTCGCGGCGACCGTACCGATGAACGCGTGTCGATGCATTACGCAATTACCTCGTCGATGAGAGCAAGTCCAGCCATCATCGTACACCTCGAGCGGGAATTGACCTTCGCCAACGACCCTTATCGACCCCGAGCCGTCACCGCACACTCTCATCGGCGGACGTTCCCCCCTTATCGAAGCAGACGTCCAACGATCCGTTGTACCGGCGTGTGCAAGCCGAGGTCAGGCTCTAGGTTACTCACAAACTACCTTACCGAAGAAGACCCGAACGATGAGAGCGAAGCGAGCGCCGTTCCCACGGCCGTCCACAGCATGCATATTGCAGGCGACAGCCGTAGCGGGTAGTTGATCTGCGCGTAGGCCGTGTCATCCAGGCCGCAGAAGCCCTGAGCCTGGATGTTCTCCCGGATAGTTACAAGAGTCGTAGACATGTCACACCTCGTCCATTTGCGCCCGACGGGGCGCGGGGCTTTCACGATGCCCGGTAGTCCGCGACGAATTCATCTCCTACTTGCGCGCCATGAAATTGACCGCTTGGATGCGCAGATCGCGCGCCACTTTCGCCTCGGCCGTGGTATCGCGAAAGCAGTCGAAGCGCTCCCTAACTTGCGGATCACCCAATCCGGACGCGAGCGCAAGCTCGGCGAGTTCGGGCTCCCATAGCGCACCGGCGATGCATGCCGCCCACAGGTCCGGGCTGTTGCGCACCTCGTACTTAAGTTCGCGCTGTACCACCACGTCGGCGAGATACAGCCGGCCACCCGGACGCAGCACCCGATAGATCTCGGCGAACACCTGGGACTTGTCGGGCGCGAGGTTGACGACGCCATTCGAAATCACCACGTCGACACTCTCATCGTCCACCGGCAGTTGTTCGAAAAAGCCGGCGCGGATCGTGACGATCGCACCCAGGCCGGCTGCGGCCGCCGCGTGGGTCGCGACATGTCGCATGGTGGACGTCATGTCGACGCCGATGGCATGGCCACCCCGCCCGACGCGGCGAGCCGCCAGCAGCAGGTCCATCCCGGCGCCGCAGGCGTGGTCGAGGACGGTCTCGCCCGGATGGATTGGGCCGATGCGTAAGGGATTGCCCACGCCGGCGAAACGCGCCGTGCAGGCGTTGGGCAGTAGCGCGAGCTCGTCGGGCCCGTACCGAAGGTATTCGGCCGCGTAGTGCGGGCCGCGGTGAAAGTGAAAATCACCACCGGGATCGCGCGCGACGCGATCGTAAGTCGCAAGCACTTGCGCGCGCAGCCCTGCAACGTCGAATCCGATGGGGCATGTCGTTGCCATGATTGGGGCTCCTGTCTTTCGATGGGTCGGTCAGGCCATGATCAGAGCGAGCGCGGCGCCGATGCGCGCCCCTTGGGCTGGCGTGATCATGCCGTTCAGCAATTCACCGAAGCGCGGAATCTGCACGCCCGACACGATGTATGTCCAGCGATAAGCGGCAAGTACGGTGGCCTTCAGCGTTTCGACCTCAGCCGTCGCCATGGGCAGGCCACAGAGTTCAACGAAGTAGTGCGTATCGGCCGCGGACTGGACCTGCAGGATTCCGTCGACGGCACCCACCAGCGCAATCAGGTCATCTACCGCCGCATCGCGCGCCTCGGCCGTAACTTTCGCGTTCTCGCGCACCCACTCCAGCTCGTCGAGGATCGCGTGCTGCGATTCCTCTTTCGCGTGAAATAGGAACACATCCTTGAACAGCGGGGAAAGTTCGCTGTCGGGCTCGATACTCTCACGATAGTGCGCCAGCACGAACAGTTCGATAAGGCAGGTCAGTGCAAGCACCGACCAGGTCGATTTACTCATTACGACCGACGCAACGTCGTTCGGCCGCGGCAGGAACGTGTACCCGGTCGGCATACCAGCGCCAATCATGGTCTCGATCCGGCGAAACAACGCCTGGTGCTTGAGCTCTTCATCGGTGAAGCGAACCAGCGCCTCGAGCGCGATCTGGTCGCCGAGCCAGTGGTCGCGGCTCACCTCAAGGATCTTGGCGCCTATGAAACGCTCGACGAGGCCGAAGATATTGGCGTACGAGCGTCCCTGTACTTGCGAAAGCAGGCGGCGCTCGTCGCTACCGAGGAACGGCAGCCGGTCAACTAACGACAGGCCGTCAGGAAGGAATTTCTTCGTGAAGTCGAATTCGCGATGACGAATCACGTCGCGATCGATGTCCCACCGGATGCGCTTGGACACTTCGACGGCCTTGGCGTAACGCGCAGTATCAACGTGGGGCTGCTGGATGGATTGCGTGGCTGACATGGAAGTTCTCCCTGATGGTGCAGGAATGCGGTCGGGTTCACTGCGGAAAAGTGGGCGACGTATGTAAAGCGCGCGCTGGTGTACTCTGATTCGTGATCGCTCGCCGGTATCGCATGCCGACCCTATGCACGGTCGTCCAACCGCGCCGTACGTATGCGAGGAGTATCCGCACGGAGATTAGCTCAGGGTCGTAGTCGATTCTGACGAGGTTGGAAGCGCGCGAGCCAGGGGCGACGCGGGCGACGCCCGCGAGCGTCGCCACTTCGCGTACAAGGCGACGAACATCATTGCCGATGGTGGGGCTCGCTAGATGGAGAAATACTTTGTCGTAGAGCTTTTCCACGGTTCATCCTTTCCGGGTTGGTTTTCCTTGCTTGTGACTCCGCGATATGCCGTGTGATCGCCGCGTTGACCTCGGACGCATGCGTCAGCGGGCCCATATGGCCGGCGCCTGCGATTACCACGAGACGGGCGGCGGGTATGAGCATCGGCAGGGTCTCTGCGATCAGGCGCGTCGGCGCGGGCGCATGCTCGCCCCGCATGATCAGCGCCGGAAAACGCAGATCGGCGTATGCGCTTGCGGGCGTCGGCTCATCAATCAGCGCCCGAAAATCGAGCGGCGCCTTGGGCATCCAGCGCGTTAGCGCGGCCTGCACGGACGGCCGCAGCGCACTCCATGCGCCCGGCCCGCCCCAGTAGTCGACAAACGAGGCCGCCGCTCCCCGGTAGTCGCCGGTGATCACGCCTTCGGCGGTCTTGTTCGTTATCGCTTGGATTTCCGCAAACGCGGCTGCCCCACCAGCGCCCATCGCCTTGAGGAGGTGGAATGCCGACGGTTCATACAGCGTGAGGCTGGCAATACGGCTCGGTCTTTCGATAGCCGCGCGCAGCGCGACGCCTCCACCGTAGGAGTGGCCCACGAGGTGCACTTTGTGATCGGAGCAGTCGATGATCCCGACGGTCCTGGCCGCCTCGTCCGCAAGGGTGAAGACATGCTCGCCACTCCATGGCCCCGCGCTATCACAGCCGTAATGCTCAGGCGCGACTAGCTCATAGCGTGCGTCGAGAACGTCGCCGAGCTGGCGCCATTGCCCGGCACCAGCACCCGAGCAATGCAATGCGATCACCGGCGCGTGGTTTGCGCCGTAAGCTTTCCGCGTCGTGCTCGCTGCGATCGCCCGGATCATGACGCCTCCGTCGATCCGATTCGATCGGTCGCCGAGGCCATGCTGGCGATAACCACGCTCTGGTCCTCCAGGTTGCTCCGGAGCCGGAAACCAAGCTGCATCGCGAAGGCAAGCATCGCGCGATTGTCGCTCTTGATCTCGCCGAACAGTCGCGGCACGCCTCGGCGCCAGGCAGTCGTCAGAAGCCGCTTCACGAGCTGCCGCCCTAAACCTCGCCTCTGGAAGTCGTCGGCAACGGCGATCGCGAACTCCGCGTTGCCACCATCCTGCGCTAGCGCGTAGCGCGCTTCCGCAACGATGGCGGTGCCCTCCTGTCGCCCGCTCAGTGCGACCAATGCCAAACCCCGGGCGGAGTCCACATTGACGAAGCGATCCAATTGCGCCGCCGACAACTCGGCAAGCGCGACGAAGAACCGAAAGCGCCGCGACCTTGCGGAGAGCCGGCGAACGAAAGCCTGCAGCAGCGATGCGTCATCGGGTCCGATCGGCCGCACGACAACCTCGGAGCCGTCAGAAAGCTGCAACACTTGTCCTTCAACGGTACGCATGATCGACCACCCACTCGAGCTATGCCGCGCGGCTGTCCGCGGCGTTGTGAGGTCATCGTATCGAACCGTAGCAGCAGGAGAGTTTCGCCTGGATGCGAATTTTGTTTCGTTTGTTTCAGGCGGCGGGCGCATGAAGGCGCCGTGGGATCGCCGGGCGCAGGCCGCCTCATCAATGCCCACTTACCGGAAATTTCCGTGGCGCCCGGAGATGGCCGGGTCACGACGTGCAATGAGTTGGGACGAAGGTCAGGTGACGTACCGAGTGGCGTCATGCAATGCGGTGGGACGTAGGTCGGGCGACGGACCGTGACCCGACGTTGCGATCGCGACGCCCTACGCGAACAACCGGACCCGTTGCGGTCCATCGATTCTGCGCAAAGCCGACGTTCGCCGCGGCAAAGCTGACGTTCAAC
>DASXBW010000114.1:0-31042 GCA_036491495.1 Casimicrobiaceae bacterium | reverse complement strand
GACATACGAAGCGCGGAACATTCCCTGACCGGACAATATCTTGCCGGGCGGCGCGAGATTCCGTTTCCGTCGCACCGGCACAAGGCTGACCTCAAGCGGACCCTGACCATTACCGGGGCGACGGGCAATAACTTGCAGGATGTAACGCTTAAGCTGCCGGTGGGACTTTTCGTCTGCGTGACCGGCGTCTCAGGCTCAGGCAAATCGACGCTGATCAACGACACCTTGTATCAGGCGGTAGCGCGGCATCTGTACGGCAGCAGCGCCGAGCCGGCGCCCTATGTCGAAATGGAAGGCCTCGAACATTACGACAAGGTGATCAGTGTCGACCAGAGCCCTATCGGCCGCACGCCGCGATCGAATCCGGCGACCTATACGGGATTGTTCACGCCGATTCGCGAGCTTTTTGCGCAAGTGAAGGAAGCGCGCGAGCGCGGCTACGGGCCGGGCCGGTTTTCATTCAACGTCAAGGGCGGACGCTGCGAGGCGTGCCAAGGCGACGGGCTGATCAAGGTCGAGATGCACTTCCTCCCCGACGTCTATGTGGCGTGCGACGTCTGTCACGGCCAGCGCTACAACCGCGAGACGCTGGAGATTCAGTACAAGGGCCGCAACATTCACGACGTACTGTCGATGACCGTCGAGCAGGCGCACGCTTTTTTCGAGCCGGTGCCGGTGGTCGCCCGCAAGCTGCATACGCTGCTCGACGTGGGCCTGGGTTACATCACCCTCGGCCAGTCGGCGACGACGCTTTCAGGCGGCGAGGCGCAACGGGTCAAGCTGGCGCTCGAGCTGTCCAAGCGCGACACCGGGCGCACGCTGTACATCCTCGACGAGCCGACCACGGGCCTGCATTTTCACGATATCGAGCTGTTGTTGACTGTGCTGCACCGGCTGCGCGACCATGGCAATACGGTGGTGGTGATCGAGCACAACCTGGATGTGATCAAGACCGCCGATTGGATCATCGACCTCGGGCCGGAAGGCGGAGCGGGAGGCGGGAAGATCATCGCGCAGGGATCGCCGGAGCAGGTCGCCGCCGTCGCCGAAAGCTATACCGGACGTTACCTGAAGCCGGTGCTCAATCGACGGGCGAGCAAGCGCGCACCTGTCCCCATCGCTGCCCCGGTGCGTAACGGGCGTGAAAGAAAGCAGCCGGCCGACCTTCTTGGTGAGTAAGAAGGAGCCAGGAGTTGTGTTACTGAGGATTCGCGAAACAGGCGACCCTTGCCCAAAATTGGGGTCGTCCCCGCGAAGGCGGGGACCCAGTGGCGTTCGTTCTAAAGCCACTGGATTCCCTCCCCCGCTTTCGCGGGGACTAAAGGCCGCGGGAATGACGAATTTGGGATGCGACGTCCGTACCTGGGTGATGCTCAAGCGCGAACGATAAAAGCGCGGCCGTGGCCGCGCTTTTATTTGCTGCAGTATTACTGGATCGTGATCTGCTTCGCGTTGGCCTTCGCGATCTTCGGCAGCGTCAGTTGCAACACGCCGTCGACATGCTTGGCTTGCGCCGCGTTGGCGTCGACCGCTTCCGGCAGGCGGATCGAACGGCTCGCCTTGCTGAAGGTCCGCTCTTTCCAGAGCGTCTTGCCGCTCACGTCGACTTCATCGACGAACTCGGCACCGATCGTGACATCGCGATCCTCGACATTGACCTCGATCTTGTCCTTGGCGATGCCAGGAAGCTCTGCCTTGACGATGTACGCTTCCGGCGTTTCGACGACGTCCAGCGCGATGGCGCGGCCGGCGGAGACGCTATCGGCATTCACCGACGGCAGCAATACACCCAGGGCGCGATCGAACGCCCGGTCCAGCGGGTTGTAATAACGAATCAGGTTGCTCATTAGTCTCTTCTCCATTTGGGACGGCGGCGATTGGGTTGCCGCGCACGAAGACAAGATGGAGATACCACCGGACATTTCAAGGGGGGTCGCCAGTACGTGTGGGCGGTTCTTCGGCCGGGACATAGGGCGCTGGCTCAGCTGCCGTCTCCGGCAACCCGGCTGCGCCGGTCTTCATGGTCGGCTCGGTTCGCGCCTCCGCTGCCAATTGGGCTGCCAACTCGGTGTCGGATTCAGCGCCTGGCGCGGCAACGCTGACCGCGGCGAGGATCCCCTGCAGCAACGCGACTGGCGCCGGCGGGCAGCCTGGTATCGCGACGTCGACCGGGATCACGTTCGATACCCGCCCGAGGCTCGCATAGCTCTCGCCGAAGATACCGCCGCTGCAGCCGCAATCGCCGACCGCCACCACCAGCTTCGGATCCGGTGTTGCATCGTAGGTCCGCTTGAGCGCAATGACCATGTGCTTGGACACCGGTCCGGTTACCAGCAGCAGGTCGGCGTGGCGGGGGCTGGCGACGAATCGGATGCCCAGGCCCTCGATGTTGTAATAGGGATTGGCCAGCGCATGAATTTCCAGCTCGCAGCCGTTGCAGGAGCCGGCATCGACGTGGCGAATGGTCAGCGCACGTCCGAGCAGGCGCAGGATTTTTTTCTGCAGCCTGGCGACGAGGACCATCTCCTCGGCGGGTGCCGGCGATGGCTCGGTCTTGATACCGCACTTGGCGATCTGGCGCAGGACGTGGAGCATGGCTACAGGTCGTGGCCCGAGTAAGACAGGTTGAACGACTTGTTGATCAGCGGGAAGTCGGGAACGATGTTGCCGATCACCGCGTGCTCGATGACCGGCCAGTTTTGCCATGACGGATCGTGCGGGTGGCAGCGGCGGATCGTGTCCGCAGGTCCGCTTTCGAGGGCGAGCCACACCGGTCCGCGCCAGCCTTCGACGCAACCCAGCGCGGGCTTGAATTCGCGACAGCGCGGCAGCGCGGTGATGATGTCGCCCTGTGGCAGCGCATCGAGAATCACATCGATCAGGCGCAGCGATTCGAGTGCTTCGTCGAAGCGCACCGCGACCCGCGCGGCCACATCACCATCGCGGTTGCCGGCTCGGCGAACAGCGAGGGCGTCGTACGGCGCAAGCGGGAAATCGCAGCGCAGATCGTCGGGAACGCCGCTCGCGCGCGCTGCGAAGCCGCACAGGCCTAGCTTGGTGGCCAGCTCGTTGCTGACTCTGCCGCAGTTGCGAAATCGGTCCTGGAGTCCCGCGTGATCATCGTAGATGTCGCGCAGGAGGCGAATCTCGCGACCGAGCACGGTGCATTGCCCGCGCATTTCGGCGGCGGATTCGGGCGCGATATCGTGCGTTACACCGCCCGGAACGATCACGTCCATCAGCAGGCGGTGCCCGAACACGCGGCGGTTGAGGCGCAGCAAATCCTCTTTCAGACGCGAGAATTGCGAAAGGCCGAACGCCAATCCACCATCGTTGCCGAGGTAGCCCAAGTCGCCCAGATGGTTGGCCAGCCGTTCGCGCTCGAGGCATAGCGCACGCAGCCACGTCGCGCGCTGGCTAAGCTCGAGGCCGGCTATCTCCTCGACCGCTTGCGCGTAGGCCCAGCCGTAGGCGACCGCGCTGTCGCCCGAAATCCTGGCGGCGAGTCGGGATCCATCGGCGATCGACAGCGCCTCGAAGCGTTTTTCGATGCCCTTGTGCACATAACTCAACCGCTCCTCCAGACGAAGCACTTTTTCCCCCACCACCTGGAAGCGAAAATGTCCGGGCTCGATCGTCCCGGCATGGACCGGGCCGACAGCGATTTCGTGTACCCCGTCGCCGGACACGCGCACAAAGGGATAGTCTTCCTCGCCTGGCTCCCACTTTGGCGACGCGGCGAAGTCTCGCCGCAGCGGAAATTGATCGATCGGCCATGCCGCCTGCCACGTCCAGGGCCGCGGATCGTCGGTGTCGCACTGGGTGCCGACCAGGTCGAACGCCGCGCGTTGCATCCGATTCGCTACTGGAAAAATGGGCGACAGATCGGGATAGCGCGCCTCGCCATCCGGAAGCGTGTGCTCGAGCAGGGTCAGGCCGTCGCGGTCGCGCAGCAGAACGTGCACGCAAAAGCCTCGCTGGCGGTCGCGCTCGTCGCTCGCCCAGAGCGCCGCCAGTTGCCCGCCTTGTTCCCACGCAAGCCGGCATGCCGTCAGCAACTGGCCCGAGTTCACGGGGCAGCGCTGCGCGGGAACCGAAGCGGCCAAGGTCGCGGAAGAGATGCCCAGAGGCGAGACGTTCATCGAAGCTCGCAGTTTTCCGTTAGCCGATGAGTTTCGCGGCCTGGCGGTACCAGTCGGCCAGGAAGGGCGGGATCCAGAGGCCCAGCATGAGCACGATGGCCATGTGCACGAACACGGGGATCATCGTCGGCCGATGCGGCAGCTGCTTGGCGTTGGTCTCCCCGAATACCATCGGCTGCACTTTGGAAAATACCGCGGCGAATGCGACGCCGAGGGCCAGCAGCAGCAGTGGAGTCGCCCAGGGCTGCTCGCGCATCGCCGTGGTCAGGATCAGAAACTCGCTGGCGAAGACGCCGAAAGGAGGCATGCCGAGGATCGCGAGCGTCCCCAGGACCAGTCCCCAGCCGATGGCGGGACTGATGGTGATCAGGCCGCGGATGCCGTCCATGAGCTGGGTGCCGGTCTTCTGCGCGGCGTGACCGGCCGCGAAAAAAATCGCCGACTTGGTCAGCGAGTGCACCGTCATATGCAAGAGGCCCGCGAAGTTGGCGATCGGGCCACCCATGCCGAAGGCGAAGGTGATGATGCCCATGTGCTCGATCGACGAGTAGGCGAACAGCCGCTTGATGTCCTTCTGGCGCGACAGCAGAAACGCCGCGACGACCACCGACAGCATGCCGAAGCCCATCATGAGGCCCTTGGCGAACGAGGTCTGCAGCGAGCCGTCGACGAGGACTTTGCAACGGACGACCGCATACAGCGCGACATTGAGCAGCAATCCCGAGAGCACGGCCGACACGGGCGTCGGACCCTCGGCGTGAGCATCCGGCAGCCAGTTGTGCAGAGGAACGAGTCCAACCTTGGTGCCGTATCCGACGAGCAGGAACACGAACGCGAGCGAGAGGACGGTGGGCTCGAGCTGACCCTTGACCGCGTTGAGCTCGGTCCACAGCAGCGCGCCACCCCCTGCGCCGAGAAGCCTTTCCGCCGCGAAATAGAGCAGGATGGTGCCGAACAGCGCCTGCGCAATGCCGACCCCGCAAAGAATGAAATACTTCCAGGCGGCCTCGAGACTTGCCGGCGTACGGTAGAGCGATACCAGCAGTACGGTCGCCAGTGTCGCCGCCTCCAGCGCGACCCACAGGATGCCCATGTTATTGGTCAAGAGCGCCAGCAGCATGGTGAAATTGAACACCTGGAACATGCTGTGGTAGAGGCGCAATCGTGCCGGCGTCAGACGTCCGTGCTCGTGCTCGATTCTCATGTACGGCCTGGAGAATAGCGACGTGGTGAAGCCGACAAATGCGGTGAGCGCCACCAGAAACACGTTGAAGGGGTCGACGAAGAACAAACGGTCGAGCACCAGCAGCGGGCCGTCAGAAATCACGCGCACGGTCAGCGCCACAGCGGAAAGAAACGTGGCCAGGCAAACGATCACATTGACCGTCGACGCCTGGTCGCGGTGACCGACTGCGGCAAGCACCAGCGCGCCAGCGACGGGGAAGCCGAGGACGATGAGGATTTCGATCACTCCTCTTCCTTCAAGCGCTCGAGATGCTTGAGATCCAGGCTGTCGAACTGCTCCCGGATCTGGAAGAAGAAGACGCCAAGGATCAGCATGCCGACCAGGACGTCGAGCGCGATGCCGAGCTCGACCACCATGGGCATGCCATAGGTCGCGCTGGTCGCCGCAAAAAACAGGCCGTTTTCCATCGACAGAAATCCGATCACCTGCGGGATCGCCTTGCGCCGCGTGATCATCATCAGGAAGGACAGCATCACGCTGGCCATGGCGATCCCCAGGGTCGCGCGGGTCACCGTATTGGCGAGCTGCGAGATGGGCAGCGCCAGGTTGAATGCGAACACCACCAGCACGATGCCGATGAGCATGGTCATGGGAATATTGATCAATCCCTCCACGTCCCAGCGAACGTCGAGCTTGCGGATCAGCCGGTGCAGCAGCCACGGCAGCAGCGCGACCTTGAGTATCAGCGTCAGGCCTGCCGACCAGTAGAGGTGCCTTTGACCGGTGGCGAAGGCGACGATGGCGGTCGAGCTCGCCAGTGCGAGCCCTTGCGCCGCGAACAGATCGATCAGCGTCAGTACCCGTCGCTGGGCGAGCATCGCAAACGCAAGCAAGAGCAGCACGGCGGCCAGCAGGTTGATAAGCTGTGCCCAGAGCGGGGTCGCGGCCATCGGGCGCTAGCTTCCCAGCAGCAGGTTGACCAGCATCCCCAGCACCGCGAGCAGAAATGCCGTGCCCAGAAACTCCGGAGCGCGAAAGATGCGCAACTTCGCCGACAAGGTTTCGATCAGCGCAAGGGCGAAGCCGCCGGCGGCGAGCTTGGCGATGAGTACCGGGGTGGCGCCGAGAACGTCTAGCCAGTCGTAGCTGCCTTGCGCGATCCCGAACGGCAGGAAAAGCGCCAGACCGATGCACGAATAGTTGAACAGCTTCAGCGCCGATGCCCATTCGAGCAGCGCCAGGTGGCGCGCGGAGTATTCGAGCGTCATCGCCTCGTGGATCATGGTGAGCTCGAGGTGCGTCGCTGGGTTGTCGATGGGAATGCGCGCATTCTCGGCCAGCGACACCATGGTGAATGCGACACCGGCGAAAGCGAGGCTGGGGTAGATCGCGATATCGCTATGCGCCAGGGTTTCGACTATGGTCGGCAACGACGTCGAGCCGGAAAGCAGCGACGCGGTGAACAGCACCATCAACAGCGCGGGCTCGGCCAGGAAGCCGACGAACATCTCGCGCCGCGCGCCCATGGTTCCGAAGGCGGTGCCGATGTCCATTGCCGCCAGCGCGATGAAGACGCGAGCGAGCGCGAACAGCCCGACCAGCGCGATCGCATCCGCCGCGTGGGCGAACGGCAGGTCCGTGGCAAGCGAGGGAACGATCGCCGCCGCGAGCGCCATGGCACCGAACACGATGTAGGGGGTGAGGCGAAAAATGGGCGACGCGTTTTCGGCGACGACCGCATCCTTGTGAAACAGCTTGCGGATCGTCCGGTAGGGCAGAAGGAGCGATGGCGCGCTCTTGTTCGCAAGCCACGCGCGGCATTGGTTGACCCAGCCCACGAGGAGCGGCGCCAGCAGCAGCGCGATGGCGAGCTGCAGCAGTTGCGATAGAAATCCGGTCGCCGTCATGGGGCGGTGATCATGGGGTCATCGGATGAAGAACAGCAGCGCAAGCAGCGTGAGGAAGCTGTACGTCAGGTAAATGGAAATGCGGCCTTGCTGGATGCGCCCGATCAGCCGGGCCACCGCGTCTGCGGCGTGCGCAACGGGAAGATAGAGCCAATGCCAGAAATGATCCTCGAGCAAAACCTTGTACTGCGGCTTGGCGTCGAACGGAGACGGCAGCGTGCGCTCGATGCGGAAAAATGGCTCGAATACCTGCCGGATCGGCTGGCCGAAACCCTCTGCGGTATCCTGCATGCGCGGCGTCTGCAGGGGGTAGCCGCAGTCCCATGCCGGGCCCTTGCGGACGCGGCCATGATATTGCCGGTGTACGACCTGAATGGTAAGCATAACCACCGCGGCGATGACGGCGAGGAAGATGATCGGGCTGTAACTCGAACGATCGGCATTCACCGGCGCGAGCAGCATCCAGCTCCCGCCGCGTCCGCCGACGGTCGAGCCGACCAGCATCGCGTCCACCGGATCGATGTGCGCAATAACGTTGACGGGAAACAGGCCCAGCAGCACGCAGCCGATCGCGAACCAGACCAGCGCCGCGCGCTCCAGCCGGTCGGGATCCTTGGCGTAGGCGAGGTTGGGCTCTCGCGGGCGGCCCAGGAAGACCACTCCGTAGAACTTGACCATGACATACGCTGCCAGCGCAACCGCGAGGACCAGCGCCGCCGCGGCGAGCGGCACCAGCATGTTGACGAACGAGTGCGGCAGGCTCGGCGTGAACAGAAAAGCCTGCAGCAGCAGCCATTCGGAGACGAATCCGTTCAACGGTGGCAGCCCGGCCATCGCCAGCGTTCCGACCAGCGCGAGCCAGGCTACCCACGGCATGCGGTGGATCAGCCCGCCAAGCTTGCCGAGGCTGCGCTCCTTGGTCGCGTGCAGCACCGAGCCCGTGGCCAGGAACAACAGACTCTTGAAGACGGCGTGATTGAGCGCGTGGTAAAGCGTCGCGGTGAGCGTCAGCGCGGCAAGCAGCGTCTTGTCGTAGGACTTGAACAAAATGCTGAGACCGATGCCGGCGACGATGATGCCGATGTTCTCGATCGACGAGTAGGCGAGAAGCCGCTTCATGTCGGTTTGCACGGTGGCAAAAATGACGCCGAAGAGCGCGCTGACAAGGCCGAGTACCAGCGCGACGACGCCCCACCACCACAGCTGGCCGTTGAGAAGGTCGAAGCTCACCCGCAGCAGCCCGTAGATGGCGGTCTTGAGCATTACACCGCTCATCAATGCCGAGACCGGCGAAGGCGCCGCCGGATGGGCCTCCGGCAGCCAGATGTGCAGCGGCAGCAAGCCGGCCTTGGCGCCGAAGCCGAAAAGCGCGAGCAGAAAGGCGATCGATCCCCAGGCGCCGGGAAGGATGACCGAGCGCATCGAGCCAAAGGTGTAATCGCCACTTCCGCCCTGAAGCACGCCGAAGCACAGCAGGATGGCAATGGCTCCGATATGCGCGATCAGCAGGTAGAGGAACCCCGCGCGCCGGACTTCGGCGACGCGGTGATCGGTGGTCACCAGAAAGTAAGATGAGAGCGCCATGCTCTCCCACGCCACCATGAAGACGTAGGCGTCGTCGGCGATGAGCACCAGCGCCATCGCGGCGAGGAAGGTGTGATATTGGAGACACAACAATCCCGGCGCGCTGCCTTCGCTGTCGCGAAAGTAGCCGGCGGAAAAGAGGGAAATGCCGGCGGCGGTCACCCCGAGCAGCAGCAGGAAAAACGCCGACAGGGAATCGAGCCGCAAATGAAACGGCAGGTCGGGGAGGCCCAGCGGCAACACGATGTTCTGGGCGATCTGGCCCATCGCCATGAATGCGACGACGGCGACCAGCAAACCGACGCCCGTTCCGACGATGAACAGCAGCCGGATGATGCGAGAGCTGTCGCGGACGCTGACGAGCGCCAGCACTCCTATCGTCAGCCAAGCGGCGATGGCTGCGACGACGAGTTGAAGCGCGCTTAACACCGTAACCTAGTGAGAATTACCAAGGTGCATAAGGCGCGGATCCTTACGCACGCTGACCGCCTGGGCACGCCGGTCATTTGACGCGCATGCCGGGCAGCGCGCCCGAATCGGGTGCGAGCAGGAAAATACCGGGGCCGTCTCCGGAAGCGGCAAGCACCATTCCCTCGGAGAGTCCGAACTTCATCTTACGCGGCGCCAGATTCGCCACCATCGGCGTGAGACGTCCGATGAGATCCTCCGGCTCGTACGCCGACTTGATGCCGGCGAAGACCGTGCGGTGGCGCCCATCGCCGACATCGAGTGTCAGTCGCAGCAGCTTGTCGGCACCATCGACCTGTTCGGCGTTGACGATCTTCGCGATGCGAAGGTCGATCTTGGCGAAGTCGTCAATCGTGATTTGCGCGGCGTCCATCGAAGGAGACGCCCCGGCTTTCGCGGTGGGAGAGGGCTGAGGTGCGGGAAGCACAGCCGCCTGGGGCCCCTCGAGCAGCGCCTCTATCTGCTTGGGATCGATGCGATTTAGCAGGTGCTTGAAGACGGCAACTTGCGATGGCGTTCGACCGGTACCTTCGGGCTTGGTGCCGAGATCAGCCCAGGTGAGCTTCGGCGTTCCTAGCCATTGTTCCACGAGTTCCGCTACGTGCGGGAGAACCGGCTTCAACATGATGGTCATTCGATAGAACGCGGTGACGCATTCGCTGCAAACCCGGTGAAGTTCATCCCGCCGTCCGGGGTCCGTTGCCAGCGTCCAAGGCTTTTTCGCATCGAAGTACTCGTTAACGCGGTCCGCGAAGGACATGATCAAGCGAAGTGCTTTCCCGAACTCTCGACTTTCGTACGCGGCTGCCACCTCTTCTTCGATCTCTACCGCGCCCGTAATCGCGATCCCGGCGTCGTTGGTCGATGTCGCGGGAGGCGTCAACTGTCCGTCAAAATACTTCGTCAGAAACGGCGCCACGCGGCTCGCGATATTCACGTACTTCCCGATCAAGTCGCTATTCACTCGCGCGACAAAGTCATCCGGGTTGAAATCGATGTCCTCGACCTTGTCATTGAGTTTGGCGGCAATGTAGTAGCGCAACCATTCGGAGTTCAAGCCGAGGTCGAGATAGTAGTCGGGGCTGATACCCGTGCCGCGCGACTTGGACATCTTCTCGCCGAGCGCGGTCAGGAAGCCGTGTACATAAACGTTATCCGGAACCCTGTATGGTGCGCCCGCGAACTTGAGCATCGCCGGCCAGAACAGCGTGTGGTGGTAGACGATGTCCTTGCCGATAAAGTGAATCTGCCGCGTTTCGGGGTCGGCCAGAATCTGCTCGAAGGTTCTTGTTTCGCCCGCGCTCAACGCGGCACCGGACGCGACGTACTCCTTCAGACTGGCCAGGTAGCCGACGGGCGCATCGAGCCAGACGTAAAAGTACTTGCCCGGCGCGTCGGGAATCGGAATGCCGAAGTACGGCGCATCGCGTGAGATATCCCAGTCGGCGAGACCCTTGCCATCCTTGCCCAGCCACTCCTGCGCCTTGTTGAAGACTTCCGGCTGCAGGCGGGCGTTTCCGTGCGCGTCCTTGCGTGTCCATTCCTGCAGGAATGCAACGCACTGCGGATCGGAAAGCCTGAAGAAGAAATGCTCGGAGGTCTTGAGCACCGGCGTCGCACCCGAGAGCGTCGAATAGGGATTGATAAGATCGGTGGGCGAATAGACCGAGCTGCAGTTCTCGCAGGCGTCGCCGTATTGATCCTTGGCGCCGCATTTCGGGCATTCGCCCTTAATGTAGCGGTCGGGCAGGAACATCGCCTTGACCGGATCGAAGAACTGCTCGACAGGCTTGGCATAGATCAGACCCGCCCGCTTGAGCTTGAAGTAGATATCCTGCGACAACTCCGTGTTGGCCGGTGCGTCGGTGCTGCCCCAATGGTCGTAGGAAATGTGAAAGCCGTTGAGGTGTTTCGGGCGAGTGGCGGCGATCCTTGCCACCAGCTCGTGCGGTGTGACCCCTTCAGCCTCCGCCCGGAGCATGATCGCCGCGCCATGGGTGTCGTCCGCGCCGACGAAATGGACCGTATGCCCCTGCATCCGCTGGAAGCGCACCCAGATATCGGCCTGGATGTACTCCATGATGTGTCCGATGTGAAACAGACCGTTAGCGTAGGGCAGCGCGGTGGTGACGAAGAGCGTGCGGCGCGACATGCGCGAAAACCTTTGACGCGACAGGGGAATTGTCCATTCTAGCAAAGCACCTGCACACTGAGTACCGAGCGATGTTGTTTTTCGCTAAACTCGGGCTCTCAACGAACACGAGCGAACGATCCTACGATGGCAATCTCCGAGACCGACGTTCAGGCCAGCTTGCGCGCACTGAACGATCCCAACACCGGGCGCGATTTCGTCTCCGGCAAATCGGTACGCAAGGTGCAGATCGACGGCAACAACGTCGCGGTCGACCTGATGCTTGCGTATCCGGCGCGCAGCCAGCACGAGGCGCTGCGCAAGCTGGTCGCCCAGCAGCTCGCTACGCTGCCCGGTGCGGGCAAGATCGCGGTCAACATCAGTCATAAGGTAGCGTCGCACGCGGTCCAACGCGGCGTGAAATTGATACCGGGCGTCAAGAACATCATCGCGGTCGCCAGCGGCAAAGGCGGCGTCGGAAAGTCGACGACGGCGGTGAACCTCGCGCTGGCGCTCGCCGCCGAGGGTGCGCAGGTGGGCGTGCTCGACGCGGACATCTACGGGCCTTCGCAACCGACCATGCTTGGCATCGCCGGCCGGCCCGAATCCAAGGACGGCAAGACGCTCGAACCGCTCGAGGCCTACGGCGTGCAGGCGATGTCGATCGGTTTTCTGATCGACGTCGACACTCCCATGGTCTGGCGCGGCCCGATGGTGACTCAGGCGCTCGAGCAGCTCTTGAGGGACACCAACTGGCGCGACATCGACTACCTGATCGTCGACTTGCCGCCTGGCACCGGCGACATCCAGCTTACGCTGGCTCAGAAAGTTCCGGTGACCGGCGCCGTGATCGTGACCACGCCGCAGGATATCGCGCTGATCGACGCCCGCAAGGGACTCAAGATGTTCGAGAAGGTGAGCGTGCCGATCGTCGGTATCGTCGAGAACATGGCGGTCCACATCTGCTCGAAATGCGGCCACGCCGAGCACATCTTCGGCGAGGGCGGCGCCGAGCGCATGTGTCGCGACTACAAGGTGCCGTTCCTGGGCAGCCTTCCGCTCGACATCCGCATCCGGGAAAACGCCGATTCGGGGCGGCCGACCGTCGTCGCCGACCCGGACGGCGCGATCGCGCAAGTCTACAAGGAAATCGCGCGCAAGACCGCGGTGTTCGTGGCGCAAAAGGCCGAGGATTTCTCGGCCAAGTTTCCGAGCATCGTCATCCAGAACACGTGATCAAGTCCGACAATTGGATTCGCCGGATGGCGCGGGATCACAAGATGATCGAGCCGTTCGAGCCCGGCCAGGTGCGCGAGCATGCCGGCCACAAGATCGTGTCGTACGGCACATCGAGCTACGGCTACGATATCCGCTGCTCGAACGAGTTCAAGCTGTTCACCAACCTCAACTCCACCATCGTCGATCCGAAGAATTTCGACGAAAAGTCATTTGTCGACTTCAGGGGCGATTGGTGCATCATCCCGCCGAACTCGTTCGCGCTCGCGCGGACGGTCGAATATTTTCGGATACCACGCAATGTGCTCACAATTTGTCTTGGCAAGTGCGTGACTGGAGAGACACGCGTCGTCGATGCCGACACGGGCGCCTGGCTGCCAATCTCTGAGTTTCGCGATGGCACGCGGACGCTCGGGCTGGACAGCTGGCACCTTCAGGCGGCGAGAGTTTCGGCGTTCCTCCCCCAAGGGAAGAAGCCAGTGTTTGCTTTGCGCACCAAGACCGGACTGAGCATTAGAGCGACCGCCAATCACCCATTTCGACAACTTCATGGCTGGACGGAGCTTCGCGACCTAAAGGTCGGAGATCGAATCGCCGTTGCGCGTCAGATTCCCGTATTTGGCAAAACGACGATCCCCGACTGGGAGGCAACTTTACTCGGCCTGATGATCTCGGAGGGGCAGTGCGATACGCCTGGGCATAGCCCGACTTTTACCAGCAGCGACGCAGCTCTTGTGGCGCTGGTAAAGAAGGCTGTGGCCGAGAGCGGTCTTGGTACTGTGACGTATCGAGGCCCTTATGGGTATCGCCTAGTAAATAGGGCCGGCCGAGGAGGTTGCGTGACGCGAAATCGTGCAACGCTTTGGCTCAAGGGCCACCGGCTCAACGTTACCGCAGAGGGGAAATTTGTGCCGCAGTGCGTTTTTCGGGCGCCCCGCGGATCGGTCCGGTTGTTCCTGCAGGCGTTGTTTTCCGGCGATGGCGGCCTTTATCGCAGTGGAGATAGTTTCTTTCTGGAGTATTACTCCAAGTCTCGTCAACTAATCGAAGATGTGCACCACCTTCTTCTTCGCTTTGGCGTCTTTTCTTTAATGCGTCAAAAGACGACCGCAATAGGCACGCAGGCCCATTCCATCCAGATCACCGATCGCGAGCAAATCCTTCGCTTCGCGGATCAGATCGGATTCTGTCCGGATTCCACCAAGCAGCAGCGACTCGAGAACGAGATAGTTCCGATTCTACGAGCTTCGCCGGTAAGGCTGCGGAGCAATTTTGATACGCTGCCCGTTGCGGCATGGACCCTCCTCCAGGTAGCGGTCGTCGGTGCCGGCACGAGCCTCAACCGCCTCGCCGTGAAGACCCAACCCCGCCAATCGCTGCCGTTCGCGCTGCTGGCGAGAGTAGCCGCTGCAACTGGCGACGATAATCTAATCCCGTTGCTCGACGGTCCCGTATGGGATGTGGTTGAGTCGATCGAGCCTGCAGGGGAAGAAGAAGTCTTTGACATTAGCGTTCCACGATTGCAGAACTTCTTAGCGAACGACATCGTCGTCCACAATTCGACCTACGCCCGCTGCGGCATCATCGTCAACGTCACGCCGTTCGAGCCTGAGTGGGAAGGCTATGTCACGCTGGAGTTTTCCAACACCACTCCGCTGCCCGCGAAAATCTACGCCAACGAAGGTATCGCGCAGGTGATCTTCTTCGAGTCCGACGAAGTCTGCGAGACCTCGTACAAGGACCGCGGCGGCAAATATCAGGGTCAGCAAGGCGTCACGCTGCCCAAGATCTGACACCTGCGCCGGCCGGTCCTGGGCGCCCCTCGATCGAGGCGTCGGGCGCCGCCGGTAGCCATCCCTTGCGAATCGCCGCATAATTCGCGCCTTTCCACCTGGCCCGCCCGGCATGCTTGTCGCTCGGCTGGCGGGCGACCACTGGCAACCGCCGGCGACAAGTCCGGCACTGGACCGCATCCATGAAATTCCGCTTCCCCGTGGTCATCATCGATGAAGATTTCCGCTCGGAAAACACCTCGGGGCTCGGCATTCGCGCGCTGGCGGCGGCGATCGAGAAGGAGGGATTCGAAATCCTGGGCGTGACCAGCTACGGCGACCTGTCTCAGTTTGCCCAGCAGCAGTCGCGCGCGTCGGCGTTCATTTTGTCGATCGACGACGAGGAGTTCACCCCCGGCCCCGAGCTCGATCCGGCGGTGGTGAACCTGCGCGCGTTCATCGAGGAGATCCGCTTTCGCAACGCCGAGATACCGATTTATCTGTACGGCGAGACACGAACCTCGCGCCACATTCCGAACGACGTGCTGCGAGAGCTGCACGGATTCATCCACATGTTCGAGGACACGCCGGAGTTCGTGGCGCGGCACATCATCCGCGAGGCGAAGGCCTACCTCGATTCACTCTCGCCGCCGTTTTTCCGCGCCCTGGTGCATTACGCGCAGGATGGATCTTATTCCTGGCATTGCCCGGGGCACTCGGGCGGGGTCGCGTTTCTCAAGAGCCCCGTCGGCCAGATGTTCCATCAGTTCTTCGGCGAGAACATGCTGCGCGCCGACGTGTGCAATGCGGTCGACGAGCTCGGGCAGCTGCTGGACCACACCGGTCCGGTGGCGGCGTCGGAGCGAAACGCGGCGCGCATCTTCAACGCCGACCACTGTTTTTTCGTGACCAACGGCACATCGACGTCGAACAAGATGGTCTGGCATGCAAACGTCGCGCCGGATGATATCGTCGTCGTCGATCGCAACTGCCATGTGTCGATCCTGCACGCGATTACGATGACCGGCGCGATCCCCGTCTTCCTCACACCCAAGCGCAATCATTTGGGCATCATCGGGCCGATCGCGCTCGACGAATTCAAGCCTGAGAACATCCGCAAGAAGATCGAAGCCAACCCGTTCGCGCGCGTGGCGAAGAACAAGAAGCCGCGGATTCTCACCATCACCCAGAGCACCTACGACGGAATTGCCTACAACGTCGAAATGCTCAAGCAGACGCTCGACAACACGATCGACACGTTGCATTTCGACGAGGCGTGGCTTCCGCACGCCGCGTTCCACGAGTTCTACAAGGACATGCACGCGATCGGCAAGGACCGGCCGCGCAGCAAGGAAGCGATCATTTTTGCGACGCACTCGACGCACAAGCTGCTGGCCGGGATTTCACAGGCCTCGCAGATCATTGTCCAGGAGTCGGAGACCCGCAAGCTCGACCGCCACATCTTCAACGAGGCGTACCTGATGCACACCTCGACTTCACCGCAGTACGCGATCATCGCTTCGTGCGATGTGTCGGCGGCGATGATGGAGGCACCGGGCGGAACCGCGCTGGTCGAGGAGTCGATCATGGAGGCGCTCGACTTCCGGCGCGCGATGCGCAAGGTCGACGACGAATGGGGAAAGGATTGGTGGTTCAAGGTGTGGGGCCCCGAAAAGCTCGCCGCCGAAGGGATCGGCAAGCGCGACGACTGGATGCTCAAAGCCAACGAAAAATGGCATGGATTCGGCGAGCTCGCGCCCGGCTTCAACATTCTCGACCCGATCAAAGCGACGGTGATCACGCCCGGGCTGGACGTCTCGGGCAAGTTCGCCAAGACCGGCATACCGGCGTCGATCGTCACTCGGTACCTGAACGAGCACGGCGTGATCGTCGAAAAAACCGGGCTCTACTCTTTTTTCATCATGTTCACGATCGGCATCACCAAGGGCCGCTGGAACACGCTGGTCACGGCGCTGCAGCAGTTCAAGGACGACTACGACAAGAACCAGCCCTTGTGGAAAATACTGCCCGAGTTCTGCGCGCAGCAGCCGAAATACGAGCGCGTGGGCTTACGCGAGCTCTGCCAGCAGATTCACGACATGTACAAGGCGCACGACGTGGCGCGGGTGACCACCGAGATGTATTTGTCGGACATGCAGCCGTCGATGAAGCCGTCGGACGCGTTCGCCTGCATGGCGCATCGGGAGATCGACCGCGTCGAGATCGACCAGCTCGAAGGCCGCGTGACCAGCGTGCTGCTGACGCCGTATCCGCCTGGCATTCCGCTCTTAATTCCGGGCGAGCGCTTCAACCGCACCATCGTCCAGTTCCTGCAGTTCGCGCGCAACTTCAACCAGCAGTTTCCGGGATTCGATACCGACATCCACGGGCTGGTCGAGACCAGCGACGCCGGGAAGCTTCGCTACTACGTCGACTGCGTGCGGCCGAAATAAGTTATTCACCGCGTGGGCGAATTGCCCACTACCCGCGCGCGGTCCCGTCCGGAAGAAACGTCTGGCACTCTACGAAGATCCTTGCCGGGCACGAGCGGCAAATCGCACTGTCCAGACGCGAATAAATGGCCTCGACCGCCGCGTGCTTGGTCGTGAATAGCTTGTCGCGGCCGAGTCGATCCAGGTAGCCGCCACGCTCAAGCATCCTCATTACCCCCGGCTTCAGGCTGCAGAGGTAAAGCGCGCCGCCACGGTCCTGCTGAGCCTGCGCTTCCCGCACCAGCAGCTCGGCGCCCGCGACGTCGACGAAATTGATGCCGCTGCCGATAAGCAGCAGATGAGCTCTGGCCGGAGCGGCCGCGCGCACCCGGCCAAGCGCCGCGTGCACATGTTCGACCGCGCCGAAGAACAATGAGCCATCGATGCGCGCCAGCGCGAGTTGTGGGCACTCCACGACCGTCTTGGCTGTCACGGGCACGAAGCGGCGCTGTGGCGATGCGGGATCCGGCGCCACCGTGTGGATCGCCGGGTGCGTGGTCCGATTGAGATATACCAGGAGCGAACAGAGCACGCCGACCAGAACCGCGAATTCGAGCTGCAGCGACAGGGTCGCCAGGAAGGTGACCATAAGCACCAGCGTTTCGCTGCGGCTCGCGCGCACCGTCGCGCGGATGTGGGCAAGGTCGATCAGGCCCCAGGCGACCAGGAACAGCAATGCCGCCATGGTGGCCAGGGGAAGGTACGCCGCCAGTGGCGAGACGAACAGCAGAATCAGCAGCAGAAAGCCGGCCGAGAATATTGCGGCGAGCGGGGTGCGCGCACCGGCCTCGAAATTCGCCCCGCTGCGGTTGAACGATCCGGACGTCGGATACGACGATGTGAACGCGCCAGCGATGTTGGCCAGGCCCTGACCGATGAATTCCTGGTTGCCGTCGATGCGCTCACCTGATCGGGCCGCGACGGCGCGGGCGCTGGAGACCGCTTCGGTCAGGCCGATCAGCGTCAAGGCAAGCGCGGCCGGTGCGAGCATGCGCCAGGTGCCGGCCGAGAAATCCGGTAACGACAGACCGGGAATCGCAGAAGGCAGCGCTCCGATGGTCGCCACCTTCGCCACGCCGGCGCGGGCGAGCAGGTAGGCGAATGCACTGCCGACGATCATGCCGGTGAGCATGTACGGAACGCGCGGCAGCAGACGCTTGCCCACCAAGGCGACGACCAGCGTGACGGCACCGACTGCCGCTGTCCAGCCGTCGATGTCTGCGAGGTGAGTGAAGAAGGTCGACATCGCACCGGCGAAAGTCGGTTCTTGAGCGACCGGCAGCCCGAAGAAATTGCGCAGCTGTGCAGCAATGATCAGCAGACCTGCGCCCGCGGTGAAGCCGATGATGACCGTCGTCGAAATGAAGTTGACCAGCGCACCGAGGCGAGCGACGCCGAGGCCCAGCTTGATGACGCCGATCATAAGGTTCAAGGTCAATACCAGCTGGATGTAGTCCTGCGAAAAGGGCGTGGCCAGCGCGCCCAGCATCGCGAACACCATCAGCGAAGTGGCGTTGGTCGGACCGGAGACAAGGTGCGACGACGATCCCCAGAGAGCGCCGACCACCGCCGGCACCATTGCCCCGTACAAGCCGTACTCCGGAGGCATGCCGGCAAGCGTCGCGAACGCCACCGCCTGTGGCAAAACAAGCAGCGCGCCGACCAGCCCTGCCAGGAGATCGGCGCGCAGCGTCAAGCGCGTAATGCGGTCGCGCCATGACAGAAACGGGAAAAGCTTCAGCGCTAGGGAAGACATGGGGCGAGGATGGCGCGGTACGAGCGCCATCATGCAGCGATCAGCGTGCAGCGCGCAACGCGCGCACTACGTTCAGGCTGCGACGCGAACGCCGCTTTCGGCGGCAGCTGCGGTCGCGGGCTGCTTTTCGACGACGGGCATCGAATGGGCAACCAGCAACGCCAGCACGCACGAAGCCATGCGCACTTCCATGGTGTCGCTGCGGCTGGCAAGAACGACAGGGATCTTGGCACCGAGCACCACGCCGGCGGCGAGCGCGCCGAACATGGCGGTCAGCATCTGCAACATCATCGCGCCCGATTCAAGGCTGGGCACGATCAGCACGTCGGCGTGGCCGGCGATCTTGGATTCGATCCCGTTGGCGCGCGCCGCTGCTGCGGACAGCGCGCTGTCGACGGTCAGGGGTCCCTCGACGACCGCCCCGTTGATCAGGCCCTGAACTGCCATCTTGGCAAGCGCGGCGGCATCGCCGGTCGCCGGCAGGGCGGCGGTGACGCCTTCGACCGCCGCCAGCACCGCCACCTGGGGCGCGGCTATCCCGATAGCCCGGGCCAGCTCGACCGCGTTCTGGACGATTTCACGCTTGGCGGCCAGCGTCGGTGAGATGTTCAGCACCGCGTCGGAGAGCAGGAATGGACGCACGAAATTGGGCACGTCGACAAAGAAGCCATGGGTGAGGCGACGGTCGCTGCGCAGCCCGGAGTCGGGCGCGGCCACCGCGCGCATCAGGTCGTCCGGGTAGAGGCTCCCCTTAATCAAAGCGCGGACTTCGCCGTTGCGGGCCAGCAGAACGGCTTGCTGTGCCGCGGCGAAGGGATCGTCCGGTGTGTCGACACGCTCGATGCGGGACAAGTCGAGGCCCGCCTGGGCAGCCGCGTCGGCGATCCGACCTTCCGGACCGACCAGCACCGGGGCAAGGTAGCCGGCGAACTGGCCCGACAATGCGATCTGCAGCGAATCGCGGTCGCAGGGATAGACGATTGCCGTCGGCAATGGCGGGAAATTGCGAGCCTGCTCGACAAGCTTTTGGAAGTGCACGCGATTGACCATGCGCCGAGCGTGGCAAAGGGCGGGGTCGCTGTCAACCCTGCGCCGATGACCGGCTGTCGGCGGGGTCCAGCCGTCGAGTCCTGCCGCCCGAGGACCGGTCTTTCATGCTTTTCCTTTCCACGGCACAACCACGCGCTCGACGTAGCGCATCAGGAGATCGAACAGGTACGCGATGGTGCCGATCACCACGATGCCCATGATGACGATGTCGGTACGCAGAAAGTTCGAGGCGTTCAGGACCATCTGGCCCAGGCCGTGGGTGGCGGCGACCATTTCCGCGGCGACCAGCGTGGTCCAGCCGAAACCGATCGAAATTCGCATCGCGGTCAGGATCTCGGGCATGGCAGCGGGGATGATCACATGACGGATCACCTGCCACTTCGACGCGCCCATCGAATACGCGGCGTGAATCTGTTCCTGCGACACTGACCGCACGCCCGCCCGAGCGCTCATCGCGAGCGGAGCGAAGCAAGCGAGATATATAAGCAGCACCTTGGACAGCTCATCGATGCCGAACCAGATGATGATCAGCGGCAGGTAGGCAAGCGGCGGCAGGGGTCGATAGAACTCGATCGGTGGGTCGAAAATCCCGCGGGCGATGCGCGAGACGCCCATGGCGATGCCGACCGGTATCGCAGTCAGGCAGGCGAGGAAGAACGCGGTGAAGACCCTGAACATCGACCACCCGAAATGGGTGGCGAGCGGAGCGTCGGTGAGATCGCCACGGGCCGACTCCCATAACCGACGGAGCACCGTTTCCGGCGTGGGGAGAAACAGCGGCGGCATCCAGCCCAGGTGGCTCGCGGCCCACCACAGGGCGAAAATCGAAAGCATGGTGACCACGGAGATCGCGGTGCTGCGACCCTCGCCCGGTGTGGAGTAGCCGGACGTCTTCTGCCGCGCGCCGTCGCGGGTCTCCGGACTCGTCTTCTCTTCGCCGCCGTTGGACGCCGCCGTGACTTCCTCGTTGGCGCTCATCGGCTACTCCCCGCCAATGCGGGAGCGCCATGCCGATGCAGGATGACCGACAGGACTTCCTCCCGTACGCGTATGAACTCGGGGTCGGACTTGACCGCGCGCGCGTCGCGCGTTTCGAGGAAGCGGCGTCCGAAATCGAGGTCGAATTCGTGCGAGATACGCCCCGGGCTCGGCGTCATCACGACCAGGTGCGTCGCCAGGAATAGCGCTTCCTCCACGCTGTGGGTGATGAAAAAGCACATCTTGCCGGTGCCGTGCCAGACGTCGAGTATCAGCTCCTGGATGGACTCGCGGGTGAACGCATCGAGCGCGCCGAGCGGCTCGTCCATCAACATCAATCGCGGGCCCGAAGCGAGCGCGCGAGCGATGCCCACGCGCTGCTGCATCCCTCCCGAAAGCTCGTAGATCGGCCGATCGGCGAGCGTGTCGAGGCCCACCAGGCGCAATTGCTCCATGGCGGCGGTTCGCCGCTCGGCTGCGGCAACGCCGCGCATGCGCAAGCCGAACTCGACGTTCTGGCCAACGTCGAGCCAGGGCATCAAGGCATGTTTCTGGAATACGACACCGCGATCGGCGCCGGGGCCGGTGACGGGCTTGCCGTCGAGCTCGATCGTTCCATGCGTCGGCGGCAGGAACCCGGCGATGCAGGATAAGAGCGTCGTCTTGCCGCAGCCCGAGGCGCCGATCGCGACCACGAAATCGCCTTCGCTCATTGCGAGGTTGATGTCGGAAAGCGCCTCTACCGTGCCGGTCTTGGTCGCGTAGCGAACACCAAGGTTTCGAATGTCGAGCGAGGGCAAGTTCGATTCCCACAAACAGACAGCGGCGCATCGCGCGCCGCCGTCTTCAATATCGAAAGTGTAGCCCGACCCGCAGCTACTTCATTGCCCGGGTGACCCACTCCACCGAGACGTTCTTGCTGTAGTCCGGCGCGACCGACGTCAGCCTTCCTTGATCCTTCAGAAAATTGGCCTGTTGCGCCAGCGCCTTTGCGGCGGCACCGTTGGCGCCCCCACCCAGCCATTCCGGTGACGCCTGCTGCTGCAAGCTGGGGAAGCCATAGAGCGCCATCGCGTCGGGGACATCCTCCGGCTTGGCTCCCGACCACTTGGCGACGGCGGCGACCTTGGCCGCGTCACCGGTCCAGGCTTTTGGATTGCCGCGATAGTCGGCGTCGGCCTTGGCCAGCGCCTTCACCAGCGCAACCATGAACTCCGGATTCTCCTTGGCGAACTTGCGGGTGACGATCAAGCCATCGAAGGTGCACGCCCCCGCCTTGCAGATGTCACCTGAAGTCATCAACACCTTGCCGGTCTTCTTGACGGTGGACAGCACCGGGTCCCAGATGAAGGTCGCGTCGATGTCGCCGCGACCCCACGCCGCCGCGATCTCCGGGGGACGCATGTTCAGCACTTGCGCGTCGGAAGCCTTCAGTCCCGCCTTTTGCATCGCATACAGGAGCTGAAAATGCGACGTGGACACGAACGGGGTGCCGATCTTCTTGCCTTTGAGATCGGCGATGGTGTTGACGCCGCTGCCGTTGCGCGCGACCAGCGCTTCCGCCGCGGCGATATCCTCGAGGATCCAGAACAGCTCGACATCCATGCCCTGGCTGATGGCCGTCGCGGCGCCGGTCGAGCCGACTTCGCCCAATTGCACATCGCCCGACGCCATGGCGCGGATGACGTCGCCACCACCGCCGAATTGACGCCAGTTGATCTTGAAGCCGGTCGCTTTTTCAACCTCCTGGCTTTGCTGCACCCAGCGCCAGGGATTCATCATGTCCTGGTAGGCGAAGGTGACCGTTTTCTGCGCCGCGGCGGGCAGGGCGGCGGCCGTGGCCACAGTAAACAACAGTGCTGTCAGCAAGCGTTTCATGCTTCCTCCTTCGGCAAAAGCTTGGCGTGGCGACGCAAGGGGCGCGATGTGGCGTCCGAAGCGCTAAATCCCGGCGAGCGTCTTCTGCAAGCAATCGACCATCGCATCGATGTGCTGCCGCTCCGCGATCAGCGGCGGGGCGATGATCACGCAATCGCCGGTTGCCTTGACGTGCAGGCCGTTGTCGAAAAGCCGCTTTTGCAGCGCGTGACCGCGCTTGCCCGGCGCGCCCACGGCGTGGATGTCGATCGCCGCCAGCAAGCCGTAACCACGAATGTCGGAGACGACCGACACGTCCTTGAGCGACCAGAGCGCGTCGAGAAAGTACGGCGAGAGCGCGGCGCCCCGCTCGAACAGACCCTCGTTCCGGTAGATATCCAGGGTCGCGAGTCCCGCCGCGCACGGTGCGGGGTGGCCGGAATAGGTGTAGCCATGAAAGAACTCGACTGCCCCGTCGGCGGCGGCTCCCATGATCGTGTCGTGAATACGCTCGCTGATCGCGACCGCGCCCATCGGTTGCGCGCCGTTGGTGATGCCCTTGGCCATGGTCATCACGTCCGGCGTGACGCCGAAGCTTTGCGCCGCGAAGGCCGACCCGGTGCGGCCAAAGCCGCAGATCACCTCGTCGAAGACGAGAAGAATGCCGTGCGCGTCGCAGATGTCGCGCAATCGCTGCAGATAGCCCTTCGGCGGCACCAGGCAGCCGGTTGATCCGGCGATCGGCTCGACGAAGCAAGCCGCGATGTTCTCGGCGCCGTAAAGGTTGACGAAGCGCAGCAGGTCTTCGGCCAGCTCGATCCCTTGGCTGCCTTCGCCGGGGACGAAGAAATTCTCCTTGATGTGCGTGTGGCGCATATGCGCGATGCCGGCCAGCGTCGGGCCAAACCGGCGCCGATTGTTGACCATGCCGGCCAGCGAAATGCCGCCGAAATTGACGCCGTGGTACGCACGCTCGCGGGAGATGAACATGTTGCGCCCGCCTTGGCCGCGCGCCTGGTGATAGGCGAGCGCTACTTTCATCGCCGTGTCGACCGCCTCGGAGCCGGAATTGACGAAAAAAATCCGGTTCAGGTCGCCGGGCGTGAGCTCGGCCACGCGAGTGGCGAGCTCGAACTGCTTGGGGTGGCCGCGGGTGAAGGGCGCGATGAAGTCCAGCTCGCGCAGCTGCGCACCCACTGCGTCGGCGATTTCCCTGCGGCCGTGGCCCGCGTTGACGCAGAACAGGCCCGACGAGCCGTCGAGTATCTTGGCGCCGCGGTCGCTCCATAAATACATGCCTTCGGCGCGCACGACCATCTTCGGGTCGTGCTTGAAATCGCGATTCGGGGTGAACGGCATCCAGTACTCGTCCATCGAGATCTGGCGCGGTGCGACCTGTTCGCGGAGCGTAGTTTCGGCGTGGCCCATGCGATTTTCTCCTCGACGTTGCGATGCGAGCGACTTGGATCCAACGGCGGCCGGGGTCGCGAGCCCGCCGTGGTGCCTCGCTATGCTACGATTCTACGCTACTCGGTACCCAAATGAGCGACGCTGGTCGGCGGTCGCATCGAGCCAAAAGCGTCCAAAACTCGCGCAATCCATCGCGTCGCGTCATTCCTGAATTCTCCAAGAAAGGACCTATCCATGCGCATCGGCGTTCCCAAAGAGATCAAGGTCCTCGAGCATCGGGTCGGACTCACTCCGGGAAGCGCGCGTGAGCTGCATGGGCACGGACATCAGCTGATCGTCGAGTCCTGCGCAGGCCAGGGCATCGGCATGGACGATGATGCGTATCGCCACGCCGGCGCCAGTATCGTCGCCACCGCGGCCGAGGTGTTTGGCCAGGCGGAGATGATCGTCAAGGTCAAGGAGCCTCAGGCTGTCGAGCGCAGGATGCTTCGCCCGGGACAGATATTGTTTACTTATCTGCATCTCGCGCCCGACGCGGAGCAGACGCGCGATCTGGTCGCAAGCGGCGCGGTGTGCATCGCCTACGAGACCGTCACCTCGTCATCGGGTGGACTGCCGCTGCTCGCGCCGATGTCGGAAGTCGCGGGTCGGATGGCGATCCAGGCTGGCGCCTATTTTCTGGAGAAGGCACATGGCGGGCTGGGCGTGCTTCTGGGCGGCGTGCCCGGTGTCGATCCCGCCAAAGTCGTCATCCTCGGCGGCGGTGTCGTCGGAGCGCATGCCTGCCACATCGCGCTCGGAATGGGTGCCGATGTCTGGGTGCTCGACCGCAGCACCGAAGTGTTGCGCGCACTCTGGCGCCAGTTCGGCCGGCCGCTCAACACCGTGTTTTCGACCCACGATGCCATCGAGCACCATGTCACGACTGCCGATCTCGTCGTCGGCGGTGTTTTGATTCCGGGCGCGTTTGCGCCCAAACTCGTGTCCGCGGCGCTGGTGAAGAAGATGAAAAAGGGTTCGGTGATCGTCGACGTGGCCATCGACCAGGGCGGCTGCTTCGAGACATCGCACCCGACTACGCACGCGGATCCAACCTATGTCGTCGACGGCGTGATCCATTATTGCGTCGCCAACATGCCCGGAGGAGTGCCGCGCACCTCTACCTTCGCGCTCAACAACGCGACCTTGCCGTTCGTTCTCGCGCTCGCCGACAAGGGCTGGAAGAGAGCGCTGGCTGACGATCCGCATCTGAAGAACGGCCTGAACGTCGCGTTCGGCAAGGTCACCTGCAGACCGGTCGCTGACGCGCTCGGCTACGAATACATCGAGGCGGACTCGGTGTTGCACTAGATTTTTTGCCATTGCGCGTTGCTACATGCTCAGGCGCCTAAAGCGGCGCCCGATATCCTGGAGCCGATATGAACACCATGACCGATAGCAAGAAGCTAGCCGCCAAGGCCGGCGCTCGCGCGGTGGTGACTGGCCGCCGGACCATGACCCCTTCCGAGGCCTTTGTCGAGACCCTCGTTGCGCAGGGCGTGACGGAAGTGTTCGGCATCGTCGGCTCGGCGTACATGGATGCGCTGGATCTGTTCCCGTTGGCGGGCATCCGTTTCATTTCGGTCGCCCACGAGCAGGGCGGCGGCCACATGGCCGACGGCTATTCGCGCGTCTCGGGCCGGCACGGCGTCTGCATTGCGCAGAATGGTCCCGGCATCACCAATTTCGTGACCTCCGTTGCCGCGGCGTACTGGGCGCATACGCCGGTGGTCGTGATCACCCCCGAGACGGGATCGATGACCTTGGGGCTCGGCGGCTTCCAGGAAACCGAGCAGCTGCCGATCTTCTCCAAGATCACCAAGTACCAGGCGCAGGTCAACAACAAGGCGCGCATGGCGGAGCTGACCTCGCGCTCCTTCGATCGCGCGATGCTGGAGATGGGGCCCACGCAGCTCAATATTCCGCGCGACTTCTTCTATGGCGATATTGAATGCGAAATACCACGACCGATGACCGTCGAGCGTGGCGCGGGCGGCGAGCAGAGTCTGGACACGGCCGCCGATTTGCTTGCGGGCGCCAAATTCCCCGTCATCCTTTGTGGCGGCGGTGTCGTCATGGGCGATGCGGAGCGCGAAGCCATCGAGCTTGCCGAGTTGCTGCAGGCACCGGTGGCCAACAGTTATTTGCACAACGACTCGTTCCCCGCGAGCCACCCGCTGTGGTGCGGGCCGCTCGGCTATCAGGGCTCGAAGGCGGCGATGAAACTGATCAGTAAGGCCGACGTCGTCCTGGCGCTGGGCACGCGGCTAGGACCGTTCGGCACGCTGCCGCAACATGGATTGGATTACTGGCCCAAGAGCGCCAAGATTATCCAGATCGACGCCGATGCCACGATGCTGGGGCTGGTGAAAGCGGCGACGGTCGGCATTTGCGGAGATGCGAAGGCGGCCGCGAGGGCCCTGATCACTCGCCTTGCCGGCAAGGCATTGGCGTGTCAAGCGAACAAGGAAGCGCGTCTGGCCGACGTGCGTTCCGAACAAGCGGCGTGGAAGACCGAGCTCGATGGATGGGCGCATGAAAAGGACGCGTGGTCGCTCAAAGTAGCCAAGGACTCGCGCTACATGCACCCGCGCCAGATGCTACGCGAGCTCGAGCGGGCGATGCCGGACGGCGCCATGGTTTCCACCGACATCGGCAACATCTGCTCGATCTCGAACTCCTACTTGCGCTTCAACCAACCACGAAGCATGTTCGCGGCGATGAGCTTCGGCAACTGCGGTTACGCGTTCCCGACCATCATCGGCGCCAAGGTCGCAGCGCCCGACCGCCCGGCTGTCGCCTACGTCGGCGACGGCGCGTGGGGCATGAGCTTCGGCGAGCTCCAGACCTGCGTGCGAGAGAACATCGCCGTCACCGCGGTCGTCTTCAACAACGGGCAGTGGGGCGCGGAAAAAAAGAACCACGTCGATTTCTACGACAATCGCTTTGTCGGCGTGAACCTGGACAAGCAACCGTCGTGGGCCGCGGTGGCCAAGGCCATGGGCGCGGAAGGCGTTCGCATCGACAAGTTATCCGACGTCGGACCCGCGCTCGCCGCTGCGACAAAAGCGCAGTCGGGAGGCAGGACGACCGTCCTCGAAATGATGGTCACTCGGGAGCTCGGCGATCCTTTCCGGCGCGATGCGCTGGCCTTGCCGGTGCGTCATCTGGACAAATACAAATCGACCGCCGCGAAGCGCTGATCGTTCGCCTGGCCACTGATCGCAAAAATTTCGCGAGACAGAGGGCTGCGTAAGCCGATGCCCATCAGACCAATGCCCGATCGCCGTAGTAGACACCGATGGTTGATCGCGCCCAGGCGCGCGTTGCCCGTGTTGTCGCTGTTGCTGGCGGCAGCGTTCTGCGCACCGCCTTTGCACGCGCAGGATTATCCGACCAAACCCATCCGCATGATCGTGCCTTATCCTCCGGCAGGCGGCACCGACATCGTCGCTCGCACCCTATCGGAGCCGCTCGCAAGGGAGCTTGGCCAGCCGATCATCGTCGACAACCGCGGTGGCGCGGCCGGTAACATCGGCACCGATCTCGCCGCCAAGTCAGCGCCGGACGGCTACACGATTCTGTTCACGCTGTCGTCGCACACCATCAATCCAAAGCTCTACGACAAGCTGCCATTCGACGTCGAAAAAGACTTCATTCCGATCTCGCTGGCGGCTTACATCCCGCAGATTCTGGTCGCGCATCCGGCGGTTCCCGCGAACAACATCAAGGAGCTGATCGCGCTCGCCAAGTCGCGGCCGGGAAGGCTCAACTACGCGTCCGTCGGCACCGGCTCTCCGGGCCATATCGCGGGAGAGCTCTTCAAGCTCAAGACCGGCATCGACATGGTCCACGTTCCCTACAAGGGAGGCGGGCCGGCGGTGAGCGACACGCTCGGCGGGCAGGTGCAGCTCCTGTTCGTCTCGATGCCGGCGGCATTGCAGTACGTCAAGGCCGGCAGGCTCAAGGCTCTCGCCGTGACCAGTGACCAGCGCAGCGCCGCGGCGCCGGATGTTCCTACCATCGCCGAGTCTGGCGTTCCGGATTGCGTCGTCAACTCCTGGTACGGCGCTCTGGTGCCGGCCAAGACATCCTCAGCGGTGGTTGCCAAGCTTCAGACCACTTTCGCGAAGGTGCTGCAAATGCCCGACGTCAAGGAACGACTCTTCGTTCAGGGCGCCGAAGCCGCCTTCTCGACCTCGGCCGACTTCGATCGGCTGATACGTGACGAGCTCAAGCAGTGGGAGTACGTCATTCGCGAAGCCAGGATAAAACCCGAATGAGCCGAGTGAGCGAATAGCGTGGGCGGCAAGGACCGACTCGAATTGGACCGCGAGACGGTGCGTCTGGTGGGCGCACTCGTCCTGCGCGCCCGCGTTGCGCAGCGTGCGATCGACAACTGGACCCAGGAACAGGTCGACGAAGTCGTTACCGCGGCAGGATGGGCGGTCATCCATCCCGAGCACAATCGCATGCTGGCCGAGATCGCGGTGCGCGACACCGCCCTCGGCAACGTCGCCGACAAGATTGCCAAGAACAGGCGCAAGACCATCGGCCTGCTCGACGATTTGCGCGGCGCCAAATCGGTCGGCGTGATCGCCGAGTTGCCGGAGCTGGGCTTGACCGAAATCGCGCGACCGGTGGGTGTCGTCGCCGCCGTCACGCCATCGACCAATCCGGGAGCGACGCCCGCCAACAACATCATCAATGCGCTCAAGGGTCGCAACGCGATCGTTCTTGCCCCATCACCCAAAGGCCATTCCACGGCTAAGTTGCTGCTCGAGTACATGCACGCCGAGCTCGATCGCATCGGCGCGCCGCGGGATTTGATCCAGCAACTGCCGGCGCCGGTTACCCGCGAAGCGACCATCGAGCTCATGCGCCAGGCGGATCTCGTGGTCGCGACGGGCTCGCAGACCAACGTCCGCGCGGCGTACTCCAGCGGGACACCGGCGATCGGCGTCGGCGCGGGCAACGTGGTCGCGATCGTCGACGAGACCGCTGACGTAGGCGACGCGGCAAAGAAGATCGCCGCCTCGAAGACTTTCGACCACGCGACCAGCTGCTCGTCGGAGAACAGCGTGGTGGTGATTGAGGATGTTTACGCACCGACGATCGCGGCGCTTGTCGCGGAAGGAGGCGTCATGCTCGACGCCGCCGAGTCGGGAGAGCTCTCGGCGGCAATGTTCGAGCACGGCAGGCTCTCTCACCGATTCACGGCGCAATCGGCGGCGGTGCTTGCCGAACGTGCAGGGCTCGCGCGAGCGGCGCTCAAGAGCGCTGCTTTTCTGATGGTCGAAGAAACCGGCGTCGGCGCCGCTCACCCTTTTTCGGGCGAAAAACTCTCGCCGGTTCTGGCGGTGTACCGGGCACGGGATTTCGCGCACGCGACGGCGCTTGCCGCCAGCATCCTTCGCTACCAGGGAGCTGGCCACTCGGTCGGGCTACATAGCACGAACGACGCGCGCGCGCTTGCGCTCGGCCTCGAGTTGCCGGTATGCCGCGTGATCGTCAACCAGGCGCATTGCTTCGCCACCGGCGGCAGCTTCGACAACGGCCTTCCATTCTCGCTGTCGATGGGATGCGGAACCTGGGGCGGCAACAGCATTTCCGACAATTTGAACTACCGGCACTTTCTCAACATCACTCGCGTGGTGCATCCCCTTCGCGTTCCCCGGCAAGAGCCGACCGAGGCCGAGCTCTTTGGAGCCTACCGGCGGAAGTTCGGCGCCTAAGACACACCAGGCGCCAGCGATGCCCGTCATGCGCACCTTGCGCGACGTGATTGAGCATCACGCCGATGCGCGCCCCGACGCTTCGTTTCTGTTCGCTCCCGAACCCGATACAGTTATCACCTACGGCGAGCTTCGCGAGTCGAGCTACGCACTAGCCGGACTGCTCGCCGACGCCGGGGTTGCTCCCGGCGAAGTGGTTTCCTTCATGTTGCCCAACGGCGCCACCGCGGCGACGCTGCTGCTGGGGACCATGGTTGCAGGGTATGTCGTTTCGCCGTTGAATCTCCTCGCTCAGGACGCGCACCTCGAATACACCCTTGCGCATTCCGATACGCGCTTTGTGTTCGCCGCGCCCGAATTCGTCGACCGGGTAAAACGTCTGCTGGGCACGGCCGTGCGCAAGGTCACCGTGCGCGCGACCGATCCCGACGCGCTGCAAATCGACGGCGGACTTGCCCGTACGCCCATAGCGGTCGACTCGCGTACGCCCGCATTGCTGATGTACACCTCGGGCACCACCGGCTTGCCCAAAGGTGCGCTCCTGTCGCACGGCAATCTGGTGCACGCTGCCGAGGCCGTGGTCAACGCGCATGCGCTCACTGCGGCGGACAGGGTACTGTCGTCGCTGCCCCTGTATCACGTCAACGGGCAGTGCATCGCGACCGTCAGTCCTGTTTTCGCCGGAGGAAGCCTCGTGCTGCCGCACCGTTTCAGCGTGTCGCAGTGGTGGCCGCTGGTCGAGCGTTATCACCCGACCTGGCTCAACATGGTGCCGACCATTATTTCGTATTTGCTCAACGGACCGGACCTCACGCCCGCGCAGGTCGGCGCCTGCCAAGGCATTCGCTTCGGGCGCTCGGCGTCGTCACCGTTGCCGCCGGAGCAGCACAAGGCTTTCGAGCGGCGCTTCGGTGTTTCGGTGATCGAGGCGATGGGACTGACCGAATGCGCATCGGTCGCGTTTGCCAACCCGCTCGATCCCGCGCGTCGCAAATACGGCACGCCCGGACTGCCGCTGGGCCTGGAGGCGCGTGTGGTCGCGCCGGGCGGACGCCCGCTCGAACGAGGCATATCGGGCGAGATCCAGTTGCGCGGCGCCAATGTCATGCTGGGCTACTACAAGGAGCCCGAGCTCACCGCGGCAACGCTGAGCGCGGAGGGTTGGCTCGCCACCGGCGACTTGGGCTACTGCGACGACGATGGCTTCTATTTCATCACCGGCAGGCTCAAGGAGCTGATCATCAAAGGCGGCGAGAACATCGCGCCGCGCGAAATCGACGAGGCCTTGCTGAAGCATCC
>DASXBW010000113.1:0-5843 GCA_036491495.1 Casimicrobiaceae bacterium | reverse complement strand
CGCAGTCTCGGTGGGATACCCGGCACAGGATGCGCAGGCTCACGATCCGCAGAACACGATTGTGTCGGTAAAGCGCCTCATGGGTCGCGCGTTATCCGATCTGTCGGATGTGCGGCGGTTCCCGTATCACTACACCGATCTGCCGGGCATGGTGCAGATCGAGACTCGCGCCGGCAGCAAGAGCCCGGTCGAGATTTCCGCGGAGATATTGAAAACGCTGCGCATTCGCGCCGAGAAGAGCCTTGGCGGCGAGCTCGCCGGCGCCGTGGTGACCGTGCCAGCGTATTTCGACGATGCGCAGCGGCAGGCGACGCGCGACGCGGCGAGACTCGCCGGCCTGAATGTTTTGCGCCTTCTGAACGAGCCAACCGCTGCTGCGATCGCCTATGGCCTCGACAACGCGTCCGAAGGTATTTATGCCGTCTACGATTTGGGTGGCGGCACGTTCGATCTATCGATTCTGAAGCTCTCCCGCGGCGTGTTCGAGGTGCTCGCAACCGCCGGCGATACCGCGTTGGGTGGCGACGATTTCGACCACCGCGTCTACTGCTGGGCGTTGGAAACCCAACGCGTTGGACCGGTGTCGCCCGCCGACACCCGGCTATTGATGATGAAGGCGCGGGAAGCGAAAGAAAACCTGACCAGCCACGGCTCGTCTACCCTGCTGACCACACTGTCCTCCGGCGAAACGATTTCCGCGACGCTGACCGCCGAAGCATTTACCGCCATCACTCAGACCTTGGTCGGCAAGACGCTTGCGCCGATCAAAAGGGCGCTTCGTGACGCGAAGCTTGCGACGACCGACATAAAAGGGGTGGTCATGGTCGGCGGCGCGACTCGCATGCCGCAGGTGCAAAAGGCGGTCGCGGAATTTTTCGGCCAACCCCCGCTCAACAATCTCGATCCCGATCAGGTTGTCGCGCTAGGGGCGGCGATCCAGGCCAACGTCCTTGCCGGAAACCGGGCACCGGGGGAAGACTGGCTCCTGCTCGACGTCATTCCGCTGTCGCTGGGGCTGGAAACGATGGGCGGCCTGACCGAGAAGATTATTTCGCGCAACTCCACCATTCCTATCGCTCGCGCGCAGGCATTCACGACCTTCAAGGACGGCCAGACGGCGATGGCGATCCACGTCGTGCAGGGAGAGCGGGAGCGGGTCGACGATTGCCGATCGCTGGCACGGTTTGAATTGCACGGCATCCCGCCCATGGTCGCGGGCGCGGCGCGGATCCTCGTGTCTTTCCAGGTCGACGCCGACGGCCTGCTGTCGGTCACCGCGCGCGAGGAGACGACAGGGGTCGAGGCCGCGATCACGGTGAAGCCATCGTATGGATTGTCCGACGCCGAAATCGCGCGGATGCTCGAGGAATCGCATGCCAACGCCGCTGCCGACATGGCCACTCGCGCGCTTCTCGAAGCTCGCGTCGATGCCGCACGCATCGTCGACGCGACTGAGCGCGCGCTGGCAGCGGATGCCGAGCTGCTGGCCGAGGATGAGCGACGGGCGCTCGACGACGCGCTGACTCGGCTCAAGCGCCTGGTGGAGGAGAACGCCGATCGTCGGGCGCTGATCGAGGCGACCGATGCGCTCAATCGGGCAAGCGAAGACTTCGCCGGCCGGCGCATGGACCGAAGCGTGGCGCAGGCACTGACGGGTCGCAGCATCGACACGCTGCGCTGAAGTCATGCCGGAGATCGTCGTCCTGCCGCACGCCGAGCTATGCCCCGAGGGCAAGACCTTCGAAGCCGAAACCGGCGTCTCGATCTGCGACAGCCTGCTCGACCGCGGCATTGAAATCGAGCACGCGTGTGAAAAATCCTGTGCGTGCACGACCTGTCATGTCATCGTGCGCGAGGGCTTCAATTCGCTCGAGCCGTCGTCCGAGGACGAGGACGATCTTCTCGACCGCGCGTGGGGCCTGACGCCGCTGTCGCGTCTTTCCTGTCAGGCCAAGGTCGGCGAGCAGAAGCTGGTGATCGAGATTCCCAAGTACACGATCAACTACGCCAAGGAGGCCACCAAATGAAGTGGACCGATACCCGTGATATCGCGATCGCGCTCGCCGAGAAACACCCCGACGCAAATCCCCGAAGCGTGCTGTTTACCGACTTGAGGCGGTGGGTACTGGAGTTGCCGGACTTCGACGACGACCCCAAGCATAGCGGCGAAAAAATCCTCGAGGCGATTCAGATGGCGTGGATGGACGAGGGTGATTTTGACGATTAGCGAGCCTTGCGCCTTGCGAGTGCGCGTGACGCCTGGACTCGTAGTTGACGACGCCGATATCCTCAATTTCGTCATCCCCGCGAAAAGCGGGGATCCAGTGTCTTTGAAAACGCTGCGATAGTGTGACGAGCGCCACTGGGTTCCCGCTTGCGCGGGAACGACGCAGGTCTTGTGTGCAGCGTGAATTTGCGGGTGAATGCCGCACGGCTCACACGAACAGATTCACCACCGCGTCCAGCCCGCAGTAGTCGATCGCGTAGGTGCACGCGGCACGGACGATAGGCTTCGCACGATAGGCGATGCTGATATCCGCCTCTCCAAGCATAGGCAGATCGTTCGCGCCGTCGCCGATCGCGACGGTGAAGCCGCCTGCATGCGCGTGCTCGGCGCGGAGCTTACGCACCCAGTCCGCCTTGATTTTTGCGTCGACGATCGGTCCCTCGATTCGGCCAGTGAGTTTGCCGGCGACGACCTCCAAGTTATTGGACACGGTGTAATCGAGGCCGAGGCGCTGCTTCAGGCGTTCGGTGAAAAAGCTGAAACCGCCGGAGACGAGCAGCGTCTTGGCGCCGACCTTGCGCAAGCTGGCAAGCATGCGCTCGGCCCCGGGCGAAAGCGCGAGCCGTTCCTGGTAGACGTGTTCGAGAACGGAAACGTCGAGTCCGGCGAATAACGCTACGCGGCGTGCGAGGCTCTCGCCGAAGTCGATTTCGCCGCGCATCGCTGCGGCAGTGATGGGGGCGACTTCGGCTTTAAGTCCCTGCATGGCGGCGATTTCATCGACGCACTCGATGGTGATGAGCGTGGAATCCATATCCATCGACACCAGCCGGACGCGGTCGAGGTGCTGGCCGGCGGGAACGAAGGCGAAGTCGAGATGTTCCTCGGCGCAGAAAGCCGCGATGCTGGCCCACTTGCTGGCTCCTTCGAGTCGAAATGCCTGGGTGTCTCCACCTGGAACGCCGACGATGCGCGACGCGCCTGTCCGTCGGCCGAGCTCCTTGAGCGTAGGCGTTGGAATTTCCGGTGCCTGAATCACCAGCGAGAAGATCAGGGAGTCCGAGGCCGAAGTTCTCATCCTGCCCCCTTACTTCGACCTCGAAGCGCGCTTTCTGACCGGTTGCGCCGCCGCGCCAGCCTCCCCCTCGACCAGCACAAAGTCGATCTTGGTTGTCTCGAGATCGACGCGCGCTACTTTGACGGTGATGCGATCGGCGAGGCGAAAGCTCTTTCCGGTTCGCTCACCGTTCATCGCGTGACGTATCGGGTCGAAGTGAAAGTAATCGTTGCCGAGCTCGGTGACGTGCACCAGGCCGTCGACGTTGAGACCGTCGAGTGTGACGAACAATCCGAAATGCGTCACACCGCTTACCGTGCCGGCGAACACTTCTCCGATCTTGTCCTGCATGAAGTAGCACTTGAGCCAGTTCTCGACGTCTCGTGTCGCGTCGTCGGCGCGGCGCTCGGTCAGCGAGCAATGCACCCCAAGCTCGGGCCAGGTGGCGCCGGACGGGCGATAGCGCTCGCCGGCGAGACACGCCTTGATGCAGCGATGAATCAACAAGTCCGGATAGCGCCGGATCGGCGAAGTGAAATGCGTGTAGGCGTCGTAGCCCAGGCCGAAGTGGCCTTCGTTGTCCGGGCTGTAGACCGCCTGCTGCAGGGAGCGCAGCAGCACCGTCTGCAACAGGTTGAAATCGGGTCGGCCCCTGATCTGGGCGAGCAGCTTGGCGTAATCGGCAGGCTGAGGATTGTCTCCGCCGTCGAGCGATAACGCTGAGCCGGCAAGAAATTCCTTGAGCGCGGTCAGTTTCTCCGGTGTCGGACCTTCGTGCACCCGGTAGAGCGCGGGCTGCTTTTGTTTGAGCAAATACTCCGCCGTGCACACATTGGCCGCCAGCATGCATTCCTCGATCAGCTTGTGCGCTTCGTTGCGCACCACCGGCACGATGGTCTCGATCTTGCCGTGGGGGTCGAACTTGAGCTCGAGCTCGATGGTTTCGAAGTCGAGCGCCCCGCGCTGCGCGCGCGCCTTAGCGAGCACCTTGTAGAGCGCATGCACGGTTTCGAGATGCGGCAAGAGCGACTTCGCATTTTTATCTTTGACCGTTGCCGGCTGCGACAACCACTCCCACACCTGGGTGTAGGTAAGCCTCGCGCGCGAATGCATCACCGCCGGGTAGAAACGGTAACCCCGGATTTCGCCGTCGCCGGTAATCGACATGTCGCAGACCATGCACAGTCGATCGACCTCGGGCTTCAGTGAGCAGAGCTCGTTGGAGAGCTCCTCGGGCAGCATCGGAATCACGCGCCGCGGGAAGTAGACCGATGTGCCGCGATCGCGCGCGTCGGCGTCGAGGCCGTCTGCGTCGCGCACGTAATGGCTCACGTCGGCGATGGCGACGAGAAGGCGAAAGTCCTTGCCGACGCGCTCGCAATACACTGCGTCGTCGAAGTCGCGTGCGGTTTCGCCGTCGATCGTCACCAGCGGCAGCTTGGTGATGTCGGTGCGACCCTTGCGGTCGGCGTTTTGCACGTCGCGGGGAAAGCGCGCCGCCTGGCGCTTCGCCGCGGCCGAAAACTCGTACGGCAGATCGTGCTTGCGCAGCGCGATCTCGATTTCCATTCCCGGGTCGGTGTAGTTGCCGAGAATCTGCACGATCCGCGCCATCGCCTCGCGGTGCACCGAGGGCTGTTCGACGAGCTCGGCGACCACGACCTGGCCGGGCTTCGCCTTGCCGCGCATGTCCGGAGGAATGAGGATGTCCTGGCTGATGCGCTTGTTCTCGGCGACCAGGTACCAGATGCCTCGCTCCTCGTACACGCGGCCGACGATCTCGCGATTCGCGCGCTCGACGACGTCGACGATGGCGCCTTCGGGACGTCCGCGCTTGTCGACGCCGATCAAGCGCACCGTCGCGCGGTCGCCGTGCAATGCCTTGTGCATCTCCTTGGGGCCGAGAAACACGTCCGGTCCGCCGTCGTCGGGGATCAGAAAACCGAATCCGTCCGGGTGCCCTTGAACCTTCCCCGTGACCAGGTCGAGCTTGGCGACGACGCAGAGCTGTCCCTTGCGATTGGTCATCAACTGACCCTCGCGCGTCATCGCTGCCAGGCGACCTTCAAAAGCATCGCGCTCGGCGTCACCGGCGACGCCGAGCGCAATCGCGAGCTCGTCTGCGCGCATCGGCACGCCGCGCTCGCGCAACACATCGAGGATCTGCTCGCGGCTCGGAATATCTACGTCGGCTTGCTTGCGTCGTGATCGGCGTGCGACTGCAGGAGACGCGGTGGATTTCTTTGACAAGGAATCTTCTCTTTCGTAAAATTAATGGCTTGCTGTCGCCCAGATGGCGGAATTGGTAGACGCACTAGGTTCAGGTCCTAGCGGTGGCAACACTGTGGAGGTTCGAGTCCTCTTCTGGGCACCACGTTCATCCTTCCACGCCCCAAAAATTCCCGCATTCGATCCATTCGGATGCGCTCATTGGCGCGCCGGCGCGTGTTATTTTTCGAGCCGCGCCTTCACGCCCTCGGGTCGCAGATTGTCGTAGATCTCGAACGGTTGATGGATCCACGGACTGTCGGCCAGATACTCGACGTAATAGTCGGGCTT
>DASXBW010000112.1:0-2492 GCA_036491495.1 Casimicrobiaceae bacterium | reverse complement strand
TCCGCCCATTCGTTCCAGGCGTTGATGAACACGAGGCGCGCGTCCGCTCGGTGTCTAGCGCGCGTCTGTGCGATAACACCGGTAAGCCACCGCTCGTAGTTCGCCGGATGCGCGTTGACGAAGATCTGCCCGTTGTGCGGCAGTCGTGGCGTATTGTCCCAGCCCGTCATCACGCCGCGGAAGAACGGATAATCCGGGAGCGATCGGGCGAGCGCCCATTTCGCGGCGGATATGTAGTCCCACACGCCGCCTTCAAACTGCGAATCCAGATCGGCGATATTGCCGGTCACGTCGGTCGCAAGCAGGCCGTGCGGTGGAAACTCGATCGCCGCATCGAAATCATACCGGAATGGGTCGGCGGCTTCGGCATCTTGCACAAGGCAAAGGTAGGGCGGGGCTAACCCGGCTCGCGCGCATTCCTGCCGCCACACCGCCACCATCGCCCGTGCATCAGGAATGTCCTGCGGCCGCGACACCACCAGCAGCGGGCGCTCGCCGACGCGGACGTAGCGCGGATCGCGCAACAGCGGCATCACATCCTGGATGAAGCGGCGGTCGTCGCCGGGAAGATATTCCATCGGCTGCAGAAGGTCGTCGCTAGCGCCGTCCCATCGACGGTTCCAGGGATGATTCGCCCAGCAGATGCAGAACGGAAACTCCGGCCTGCCGGAGGCGGCGACTTCCTCCAGAGGTTGCTCGAGCAGGCGCTTTCCGCTGAACCAGTAGAAGTAATAGCAAAACCCGTGTATCCCGTGCGCACGCGCCAAGTCGGCTTGTGCTGCCCGCGTTTCGGGCACGCGCAAATCGTAATAGCCGAGGTCGGCCGGGACGCGGGGTTGGGTATGGCCAGTGAATACCGGCCGCGCTCGCATGACATTGGTCCACTCGGTGAATCCCGCGCCCCACCAGCGGTCGTTTTCGAGTATCGGATGGAATTGCGGCAGGTAAAACGCGATGAGCCTGACATCGGCATTCATGAACACTTCTTTACATCGGTTGGTGTTTGGTCACGCGAGCCGAGTATAGCGGCACCCGACAACGAGCGTAGCGTACGGGTATCCGACGTTGTATTCTTCGCGCTCCCCGCGCCGTTGCGACTCGGGGCGGGCCGATCAACAAAGAGGACCTGATAATGACAGCGGTCGGAGGGTCGCGCAGCTTGCTCGCAGCCGGTGCCGGCTACGTTCTCATTTCCGGGAGCACCCTCGCGGGCGCAGTGTATGGTGCCTCGCACACGAACGACCGCGTGGGTCGCGCTCAGTATGATCCGGCGGTGCGAAAACGTCGTCAAGTGTCCGTAGCGCGGGTTGATCGATCCCCGGGCCGCGTGGCCGCCCGTTCCATGGCAGGCGTTGGCGCTCACGGAGGCACCGCATGACCTCCTCGCTGCACGAGAGTTATGAGGAGCTTACCTATCCGAGCTACTCGTTCGCGCAGACACATCCTGACCGGCTTGCGACGCTCGGGTGGCTGTTCGGACTCACACCGGCGGCGGTCGACCGCTGCCGCGTCCTCGAGTTGGGCTGCTCGGCAGGCGGCAACCTGATTCCCATGGCCGCGACGCTGCCGCACTCCGAATTTGTCGGCATCGATTTCTCGGCAACGGCGATCGGCAGAGGTGTCGCCGACATCGCCGCATTGCAATTGACGAACATCCGTCTGCTGCAGATGGACATTCGTGATTTCGAACCCGCCTTCGGGACCTTCGATTACATCATTGCGCACGGCGTGTATTCGTGGGTACCCGCCGACGCGCGAGAAAGCGTGCTGGCGATCTGCGCACGGCAGCTTGGCTCCAATGGAATTGCCTATGTGAGCTACAACACGCTGCCCGGATGGCATGCGCGCGGCGCGGTCCGCGATGCGATGCGCTACCACACCCGCCAGATCGCCGACGTCAAGACGAAGGTACTGCAGGCACGCGCGATGCTGGATTTCCTCGCCGAGTCATTGCAGGCAACGGCGTCTACCTGGGGCGCCATGCTGCTCGAAGAGGCGCAACGGGTGCGCCAGATGCCGGACGGCTACATTTATCACGAGCATCTGGAGACAGTGAACGACCCGGTCTATTTCCACGAGTTCAGCAAGCATGCCGCGAAACACGGATTGCGCTACCTGGCCGAGGCCGATTTCAGGAGCATGCTCGGGGGCGAGCTCTCGCCGGAAGTCGGACAGACGCTTGCCAGGATCGCACCAGACCTTTTGCAGCGAGAGCAGTTCCTCGATTTCCTGCGTAACCAGACGTTTCGACAGACGCTGCTCACGCATCAAAGCGCAACCTTGACGCGCAAGGTTTCGCCGGAGCGCATCTTCGGACTGCGTATCGCTACTCAGGCGCAGCCGGTCAGCGCTTCGTCGGATGAAAACTCGGACGCGCCGGAGGTGTTCCGCGCGCCCGAGGGCGGTTCGCTGACCACGGGACGCCCGTTCACCAAGGCGGCGATGATGGCGCTGGCGCAAGATTCACCGGCGGCGATCGGGTTCGACGCGCT
>DASXBW010000111.1:0-10950 GCA_036491495.1 Casimicrobiaceae bacterium | reverse complement strand
GGATCGATCCGCATTCCGGCTTCGCTTTGCGGTCTCACGGGATTGAAACCCACGTACGGACTCATCAGCCTCGCGGGGGTCGTGCCGCTCGCGCTCACCCTCGATTCGCTCGGACCGTTGACGCATGACGTCGAAGACGCCGCGCTGCTGACCGCCGCCATGGCCGGGCTCGATGCGCGCGATCCTTCGACGTTTTCCGCGCCGCGGGTCGACTTCGCCGCGGCGCTCGCCGGCGCTCCCGACGTTCGCGGGATGCGCCTTGCCGCGCTCGCAGCCGGGGATTTTCCTTCAACGACCGAGCCAGCGGTTCTGCGCGCGTTCAACGATGCGATCGCGACGCTGCGCGAGCTCGGAGCCATTGTCGAGGAAGCGCGGGCACCGTTCGATTTCGAGGACATGATGGTGCGCAACGGCCGCATCATCGCCGCCGAAGCGTGGGCGATGCACCGTGCATACATCGAGGACCCTGCGCTCGACATCGATCCCTGGGTGCGCAAGCGCACGCTCGGAGGAAAATCGATCAGCGCCGGGGATTACATCGAAGAGCTCGCCCAACGCAAGCGGACGGCCGCGATGTTTGCGCAATGGATGCTGGGACGCGATGCGCTGCTCACGCCGACGCTTCCGATCAGCGCGACACCGCTCGACGAGGTCGATGAGGCAACGACACCGCTGGCGACATTCACGCGGGTCGCCAACTATCTGGGCGCATGCGCGCTCTCGCTGCCGGCGGGATTGTCGAGCGGCGGGCTACCGGTCGCGATGCAGTTGATCGGCGCACCCTTCACCGAACCGACCTTGGTCCGCATCGGACGCGCATACCAAAAAAGCACCGACTGGCACTCTCGGCGCCCCGATCTGTCTGCGTGGGGCAGAAGCGCAACGATTGAGCATTACGAAAGTGCCTGACGCTTGAATCCTTAATATCGTCAGTCCCGCACAAGCGGGAACCCAGTGTCTTTCGACGAACGCCGCTGGGTCCCCGCTTTCGCGGGAACGGCGCCCGTTTTACCGAGTCTGTCACCCGATTCGATAGTCCCTGGTAAGCGGGATTCGGGATTCGCCGGCTGCGGGCGTTTGGCGACGTCGGGCGGTCCCTCCTTCACGGGCACACGCATTTTGGGCTTGCGACCGTCGGAATAGGCCCTGGCCACGTCCAGGGTTTCACGCACGCCGATGTCGGCGCCGTGTGCGGACAGGAAGCGCCTGCTGGCGATCCGCCCTTCGCCATGAAGCAGCTGCAGCCACGCGCGCGAGCGTTCCGACGACGAGCCTTGCTCGTGGAGCTCGTCGCGCGGCGGTCCGATGCGGTGCATGCGAAGCGCAAGCAGGTGCGACGTATCGGTGTTTCGCTCGGCAAACGCGCGCATCGCGGTGATCGCCTGCATCTCGGCGACAAGGCTCGAATTGAATATGATCTCGCCGACACGGCGCCGTATCGCCAGGCCATCGGTCGGTACCTCGGCAAACTCGGGCGCGAGCTGGACAACGATCAGATCGTCGGCAAGCCCGCTGTGGATCATCGGCCATAGCGTCGGATTGCCGCAATAGCCTCCGTCCCAGTACCGCTCTCCGTCGAGCTCGACTGCCTGGAACAGTTCCGGCACACATGCCGACGCGAGCAATGCATCGATCGACATCGCATCGTTGGCAATGACGCGCGGCAGCCCGGTCTTGACGTTGGTGACGGTCACGAAGAGCGCCGGTGAGGATTTGCTGCGGATTGCGTCGATATCGACGTGAGCCTCGATCGCATCGCGCAGCGGATTGATGCCCAACGGATTGGCGTTGTAAGGCGTCACCGCGCCGCTCGACAACAGCCAGGCGCCGAACGACTGCCGCAAGCTGCGCTCGGCGGGCCCCCAGATCTTGCGCGCAAGATCGGCCAGCGCCGGATCCGCGACCCGCAACCAGAACGCACGCAACGATTTTCTTGCCTGCGCAGCGGAGCCCTTGGCCAACGCGCTGGCCACGATCGCAGCGTTGATCGCGCCGGCGCTGGTGCCGCTCAGCTGCGCGATGGAGATGGTGCGGCTGGCAAGCAGCACGTCGAGCACGCCCCAGGTGTAGGCGCCCCACGAGCCTCCGCCCTGCAGCGCGAGGCCGATCGGCTTCTTCACCCTTTGCGGCGTGGTAGCCGGTTGAACATGAATTTCAGCACGGTTTTTTTTCATAGTTGGTGGTCGCCAAGGCTTGTGGCCTGTCGACAATGCATGCGTCGATTTGAGCGACGCTCGAACGGCCGAAACCTTCCTGTCTCGGCGCGCCCGACAATCCACGCAAAATTGCGCGGTGCGGTCCGTGTCACACCGGCGGATAGCCGATATCGACACCCAACATTAACAGCCTCAGGTTACATTGTTGCGTTGCATCAAATTACAACTGTAACAGGTTGAAGTTACATTGTTGCGTTGCACCAAATCACAATGGCCAATCGCGTTCCGGAAGTCCAATCGAAATTCGCAATGGGCATCATCGCTTTTGTTGATGCCTTGGTAAGCCGTTAGGATATCGATGAAAAACGCGTCTGCCCCACTCGCCGCCGCATTTTGGGAATCGTCCACGACCGTGCTGGAATGGTGCGGAAAAATCGTTGCTGCATCGCGACGGTGCGAGTCGATGACGTTCCCGCCCGTGCGCAAATTGTTAACTCCTTGTTCCAGATCAGGGTCTTGATGCCGCCTGCCGTTGGCATGCAGCTTGCAGCCGAAAGTGCATGGATGTCCCCGGGAAGGCGTCGCATACGCGCCGATAAAGTCGAGAACTCCGTGAGCGTCAGCGGAGCACTGTCGCTGCTCACCTCGTTCAAGCGGGGCCATCGCGACGGAGGGCGCCGCGCACTTCAGAAAAGCGGGTCCGAAGCAATTCGGCAGCAGACGCGCGATTCTGGCGAGCGGATCGCGGCGACCGGGAACGCACCGGCCGACAAGCGCAAGCGATACTGGCTCTGGCTGGATAACGCAGTCACGGCACTGTGGGTCGCCCTCTTGCTGTCGATCATCGCTTACGCCTTGGTCGAGGGAGAAGCGGTGTTGGCGCGACTCGACGGGCTCGATCTAGTCGCCACCTATTCTTTGTCGCCTTAGCGTCGGTCTCGCGCAAGCAGGTTCGCCCTACAACGCCAACGCGACCCTCGTCCCCTGATCGATCGCCCGCTTGGCGTCGAGCTCGAGCGCGACATCTGCGCCGCCGATCAGCTGTGGCTTGATGCCCGCTGCTTCGAGGCTCGCAACCAGTTCACGGCGCGGTTCCTGCCCGGCGCAAATCACGATTGTATCGACCTCGAGCAATTGCGGCGTGCCGTCGATCCTGATGTGCAAACCGGCGTCGTCGATGCGGTCGTACTCGACACCGGCCAACATCGCGACACCGCGGCGCTTGAGCAGCGTGCGGCGTATCCAGCCCGTCGTCTTGGCCAAGCCTGCGCCGACCTTCTCGGTCTTGCGCTGCAGCAGCCACAGCTGCCGCGGCGGAGGATTTTCGTGCGCGGTCTTCACGCCCCCGCGATGCACGAGCTCGGCGTCGATGCCCCACTCCGCACAGAAGGCGGCGATAGCCGGGTCGTCGCGGCGCCCGTCGCTCGCGTGACCGTCGGCAGGATGATCTTCGGTGAGCAACTCGGCGACGTCGAAACCAATGCCGCCGGCACCGACGATGGCGACTCGCTTGCCCGCGCGCTTTCGTCCTTCGACGATTTCGACGTAGCTCGCGACCTTGCAATGATCGATGCCGGGGATCGCCGGTATGCGCGGCACGATGCCGGTGGCGAGAATCACGTCGTCGAACGCGCTCAAGTCCTCCGCCCCGACGCGTCGATTCAGCTCCACCCGCGCCCCAAGCTGGTCGAGCCGTGTACGAAAATAGCGCAAGGTCTCGGCAAACTCCTCCTTGCCGGGAATCCGCCGCGCCAGGTTGAACTGTCCGCCGATTTCGGCGGCGGCGTCGAACAGCGTCACGTCGTGACCGCGCTCGGCGGCAGTCACGGCGCACGCCATCCCCGCGGGGCCGGCGCCGACCACCGCGACCTTTCTCCGCTGCGTCGTGGGTGTGAGCTTCAGCACGGTTTCGCGGCACGCGAACGGGTTGACCAGGCAGGTCGCGGTCTCCCGCTCGAAGATCTGATCCAAGCAGGCCTGGTTGCAGCCGATGCAGGTGTTGATTTCGGCGGCGCGATTCTGTGCCGCCTTGTTCACGAACTCCGGGTCGGCGAGGAAGGGCCGCGCCATCGACACCATGTCGGCGTCGCCGCGCGCGATCAGGGTCTCGGCGGTCGCGGGATCGTTGATGCGGTTGGTGGTGATCAGCGGAATCGCTACGTTGCTTTTCATGCGCCGCGTCACCCACGCGAACGCGGCGCGCGGGACCATGGTGGCGATGGTCGGGATCCGCGCCTCGTGCCAGCCAATGCCGGTGTTGATGATCGTCGCGCCCGCGGCTTCGATCGCCTGCGCAAGCGAGACGACTTCGTCCCAGGTGCTGCCGCCTTCGACCAGGTCCAGCATCGACAGCCGGTAGATGATGATGAAGTTGGCGCCGACCGCTTCGCGCGTGCGGCGCACGATGGCGACCGGAAAGCGAATGCGATTCAGGAACGAGCCGCCCCACGCATCGTCGCGATGATTGGTCTGCGGCGCAATGAACTGGTTGATGAGGTAACCCTCGGAGCCCATGATCTCCACCCCGTCGTAGCCCGCCCGTTGCGCGAGCGTCGCGCAGCGGGCGTAGGCGGCGATGGTTCTGCGCACGCCCCACCGGGTGAGCGCGCGCGGCCGGAAAGGCGTGATCGGCGACTTGAGTGACGATGGCGCGACGGACAGCGGGTGATACGCATAGCGGCCGGCGTGCAGGATCTGCATCGCGATCTTGCCGCCGGCCGCGTGCACCGCGTCGGTGATGATCCGATGCTTGGCCACCTGCCACGGAAACGATAGCTGCGAGGCCCGCGGCTCGACCCGGCCGGCGAAGTTGGGCGCGATGCCGCCGGTGACGATCAGGCCGACGCCGCCCCTCGCCCGAGCCGCATAGTACGCCGCGAGCTTATTGAATCCATCCGGCGCCTCCTCCAGACCCGTGTGCATCGAGCCCATGAGGACGCGGTTCTTGAGCGTCGTAAAACCGAGCCGCAGCGGTGCGAGGAGGTGCGGGTATTGGTTTATGGGTCCGCTCATGGCGGGCCACCGTTTGAAGCACCGAAGCGAGGGAGGGTAAACCATAGCCCGCCCGCAATCCAGCGCTCACTTCGCGCTACCGTCCCGACTCGCGCGAACAAACCCGATACGACGGGAAGCGCGCCGAAGCTACTCGACCTTCAGCGTAGCCTTCATCGTCGGATGGAAGATGCAGATGTATGCAAACTCGCCCTTCTTCGCGGCGGTGTACTTCCAGGACTTGCCGGGTGCGATTTCGTGGGAATCGAAGCCGCCGGCGGCCGACGTCACCGTATGCGGAAAAGGATCCTTATTCACCCACATGACCGAGTCGCCGACTTTGACGGTCAGCATCGCAGGCTGAAACGCGGTGCCGTCGATCGCGACCGTGAGGGTCGCGGCCTTGGGCGCATCAGCCGCCGCGGCCGGGCCCATGCTCCAGCAGAGCAGGGCCAGAACCGCGGCGAAAAAAAGAACGGTGCGATACGGGCTGGTATTCACCGGCAGGCGATTACTTCTTGCCCATCGAGCCGCCGCCCATCGACGACTGGAGCATCTTGGCGTGCTCGAGGTGCGCGACAAACGCCGGCCGCACCTTGACCAGCAACGCCTTCAGCTCTTCGTTCTTGGCACTGGGGATCAGCGTCTTGTCGACGGCATCGAGCACCTGCTGGTGATAGGTAACTTCGTGGTCAATGTAGGCCTTGTCGAACGCGGCGCCCTTCAGTGTCTTCAGGTTGGCGAGGTTCGACTCGCCTCCTGATTGGAGGCTCTTGCTGGTCGGGTTGTCCTCCGGAGTGACCTTGAGCTTGGTCACCAGATCGACCGCCGATTTATTCACGCCGGTGTGATCGGTGATCATGCGCTCCGCGAACTTCTTGACTTCGGCGTTGGCCGACGTCGATTGCGCCAGCTTGCCGGCGTCGATATCGACCTGATTGGCGGTGACGACGATCGAGGCGATCTGCGCGTCGTTGACCCCTTGCGCGGACGCACCTGCGACCGCGAACAACAGCGTACTGGCAATGACAATGGCTGGAACTCTCATGTGTGACTCCTCAGTTTTATGGATTGACGCCCTGTCCCTTTGTCCCTTTGGTGCAAAACGGGCGAGCGGCGATTGCTCTTATTCCACCCTTAGCGGCGGGGCCCCATACTATAGGAGAACTTCCGCCGGTCGAATGAACATTGGATGGGAATTTGGCTCCTGGCGTTCCCGCGGGCCCGATCGGGCAATCACAGTGGCGTTGGCTTAGCGTCTATCCACGAGCCAGGAGCCTAAGCGCGCAACCTCGCCAGCACTCCGGCCACGATACGATCGCAGCGCTCGCCGGCGAAGCTGAACACGTCGACCGTCGCCATATCCATGTCGCGCGCCAGCGCCTCGCGCAGTAGTGCACGCGCGCGGAACAGGCGTGTCCGGACCGTCGCGGCGGGGATCGAAAGACACTCGGCGGTTTCATCCACCGTCATGTCCTCGACCTCGCGCATGACGAATACCGTACGGAACGCAATCGGCAGCTCGTCGATTCTGCGCTCGAGCGCGCGACGGATTTCGGCGCGCAGCGTGGCGCCGGGTGGCGTTTCGCTTCGTTCATCGGTCACGTCGGCCTCCGCTTGGCCCTGTTCCGTCGCGCGCTCGCTCCCAAATGGCACGACAATGCGATCGCGCTTTTGCTTGCGCAAGCGCATCAGCGCCTGATTGATGACGATGCGGGTGAGCCATGTCGAAAGCCGTGCGCCGCCACGGAAGTCGCCCATGTGGCGATAGGCCTCGAGATAGGCATCCTGGAGCGCTTCTTCTGCCTCGGCGTCGTCCTTGAGAATCGCCCGCGCGACACGGAACAGCTTTCCGTTGTAACGCCGCATCAGAACTTCGAAGGCAGCCTGATTGTGGCGCCCAATACGCCCCACGAGCTCGGCGTCGTCGACTTCGGAGGCAGGTCTCGGCGCCGGTGCCGAGGGAGTGGGCTTGGTGGGCATCAAGGGATGGGCGATCGTTCACGCATTGGATGGCGGCAGCCAAGCGCGCGTTCCCGGCCCCGGGGTACCACGCGCACCGATGGAAAGCCCGATTAGGTATCGCGAGCGCACGGTCAGTGCCGTTGAGCTTGCGCAATCTTCACGGCTGCCGTTCATCCGGGGTTTCGCGTAACCTATCCTGCGAGATCACTGCCGATGAGAGTCTTCCTCAGCCCGTTGCGGATCGCCGTGGCAGTCGTGGTCGCCTGCGGACTCGGCGCCACGGCAACGGCCGCACCGACGCTCAACGTAGGCTCGAAGCGGTTCACCGAATCATACATTCTCGGCGAAATCATCAAGCAGTCGGCGCAAGGCGCCGGCGAGACGACGGCCACGCACAGCCAGGGGCTGGGCAATACCGCGATCGTGCTGAACGCGCTCACGACCGGCAGCATCGACGTCTACCCCGAGTACACCGGCACGATCGCGCGGGAGATTCTCAAGCTCGACCAGGTGCCGCCGCTACCCGAGCTCAACGCCAAGCTCGCGCCTATGGGGCTCGCGGTCGCGGTGCCGCTCGGCTTCAACAACACCTACGCGCTGGCGATGCGCGGCGACGACGCCCGCGCCAAAAGCATCGCCCGCTTGTCCGATCTGAAAGCGCACCCCGAGTTGCGCCTGGGGCTATCGCAGGAGTTCATCGGCCGCGCCGATGGCTGGCCTGGATTGAAGCGCGCCTACGATTTGCCGTTCGCGACCCCGCGCGGCCTCGATCACGGCCTTGCCTACGAAGCCATCGCCGAGCGCCAGGTGGATGCGATCGACATCTACTCGACCGATGCCAAAATCGATAAATACGGCTTGACCGTGCTCGCCGACGACCGCCAGTATTTTCCGCGCTATGACGCGGTGCTGCTCTACCGCGCGGATCTGCCGCAGCGTCTGCCGAAGACATGGGAAGCGCTGAAGCGTCTGGAAGGCACCATCGACGATGCCGCGATGCGGCGGATGAACGCTGACGCCGAGCTCGAGCACAAGGATTTCGCGACGGTGGCCGCGAGCTTTCTGGCACAACATGCCGGCGCGGCTGGCGCGGCGACGCAGGCCGCATCGGCTGGGTCGACAACCACAAGCGTACGGCCGGCAGACGACCTGTGGCACAAGATCTTCGGGCCCGATTTTGCCCGCCTGACGCTCGAGCACCTGACACTGGTGTTCCTGTCGCTCGTGGCGAGCATCGTGATCGGCATACCACTGGGCATCCTTGCCGCCAAGCGCCCCGCGACCGAAACGATAATCCTGGGTGCGACCGGTGTGGTGCAGACCATACCCTCGCTGGCGCTGCTTGCGGTGCTGATCCCATTGACCGGGCGCATCGGAGCGGTGCCGGCGTTCATCGCGCTCAGTCTCTACGCGTTGCTGCCCATCGTGCGCAATACGCATACCGCGCTGACGCAGATTACGCGAGGGATGAAGGACGCGGCGCTGTCGCTCGGCTTGAGAACCGGCACCATCCTGCACAAGATCGAGCTGCCGCTCGCCGCCCCGACGATCATGGCGGGAATCAAGACTTCCGCAGTGATCAATGTCGGCACCGCCACCATCGCGGCGTTCATCGGCGCCGGCGGCTACGGCGAGCGTATTGTTACCGGCCTCGCGCTCAACGATCACGGCATGCTGCTCGCGGGCGCGCTACCGGCCGCCGCGCTGGCGCTATTGATCGAGGGCGGATTCCGGATGGCAGAGCGGTGGTTGATCCCAGCGGGCTTGCGTCGCCTGCCGCAGCGCTGACGCGGCAAGATAAGGTGTCTTGGGCCGCATTGGATCTGTCGGCCAACGTCGGATCGTATTTGCCCTCGAGGGTTGCGAGTCATTGCAACGTGCGCCATACAACACTTGGCACGCCAAGTGTTGTGGGCCCACGAACCGCGAACCGGCACAGGCCCGCGGTGAGGGGACTACTTGGGCGGACTCTGCCCTACCGCAGCGTAGAGCTCGGTCGCAGCTACCACCCGGCCGTGCAAGGGCAGGATCTTGTCGACCGGGATATTGAGCCGCTGCAGGTTGTCGACCAGATTCGTGTGCAGTGGGTTGAGCTGCGCCGGCGGCTGCGCATTCGGCGGTCCGGGCGTGAACGAATCGGCCTCGATCAGCAGCCTTTCCTTGGGCAGGTACGCCATCAGGAAGGTGTCGCTGTGATGATTATCGGCGACGTGGTAGAGCTCGACCGAACGCATGCCGTCGGTCAACACCATTTTTTCGTCGACGACCTTGAAATTGGCCTTTTTGCCCGACTTGGCAAGCTGGTCCGGGTTGATCGTGTTCTTCACGGCGAAGGCGCGCTCGAAATAGGGCTTGTTCTGCGCCTGCGTGATGATCGTGGCGCCTTCCGCAATCGCGGCGCGCAGTCCACCAGAGTGATCGAAATGGGTGTGCGAGTTGATCACGTAGCGAATGGGCTTGCCGGGAACCAGTTGCTTCACCTGTGCCAGCACCGGGACACTGCGACCGTCATTCAGCGGTGTTTCGACGACGATCATGTAGTCCCTCATTTCGATGGCGACGCTGTTGTGCGAGCCGCCGGCGATGAACCACACGCCCTCCGCCACTTTTTCCGTGGTCACACGCTCCGTTGCGTTTTTCACCGCATCCGGTAGCTCGATCTCGGCCGGCGCGTTCGGCTGCACTTCCTTCACCGTAAGATCGAGTACGGGAAACCCTCCCTGGGTCTGCGCGATCCGGGTCGGGAATTTCACGCCACCATAATCGCGATAGTCCGAATACGTCGTCACAACGTCTGTTTCGCCCAGTACCGGATCGGGAATCCGCGATTCGACCCGCTCGACGAGACCGCCGGCGTTGATGAATACGATCGCGGTGAACCGGCCCGGCTCTCCGAACGACGCTGCCGCGTAGGACTGCCCGTTCCGCGTTTCCTGCCGGACCGTCGCGTGGTTGCGAATCGCCGCCTTGATGACGCCTTGCGGCGTAATCCACAACTGGTGGACGCGGTCGGCGACAAAACGAGGCCCGGGCGCGGGTCCCGCGGCCGTCTGGTTCCAGGCATACGCGCCGCTTACGTATTGCTCGTTGCGCTGCTGCGCGACATGTGGATAGCCGCCGCCGCCGAGCCCTTCGGCGCGGGATAACACGATTTCGTCCTTCATCGAGCCCGTCTCGTAGTTAACTGAGCGCACGAACGAATGGACCCTGATCTTCGGCCACGGGAGGCCGGGCTTGTAGGCTTGGCCGAACGTGTAACCGATGCCGTCGCCCGCGTAACGGATCGACTTCAATCCGCCGGCCCCCATGGCCGTCGACGCGCGCTCCAGCGCCGCGTCTTCTGCGAAGACCGCCGCAGGCATCCATCCCAACGCAACGATGGACAGGATTAATACTTTATGCAGCACACTGGTCGACATCGGTCCTCCGTCGCTCATCAAGCAAGCCGTTGTGGTCCGTCAAGCCCGGCGGGGCATTTCACGGCCAACACCGATACGGCCGGATTCATTCCATTGCCGGTTCATCGACGCTCGCGCTGTTATCCGGAAGTACGAGCAGTGTATCTTGCTCTCCGCTTCCTCGCGCCGTCCACCCTCGCAAGACGACTCTGATCGGACATGGCCTGTCCGCTCGCGTCGAGATCACGACCCGAAACCCTTTTGCGAGCGCCGGCCTTCATCCGGCTAAGGGCGGCATCTAATCAAGCGGCGTTACGACGTCCGCTTCATGGTCACCTTGAACATGGTGACCCACGCGTCCTTCACCTGCATCTCGCTCCACGCCTCGTATGACGAGTCGTTGATCAGCGTCCAGCGCACGCGATAGGTCATCGACTTGC
>DASXBW010000110.1:0-2425 GCA_036491495.1 Casimicrobiaceae bacterium | reverse complement strand
TCAGCCGAGCGCTCGCTGTCGCCCGTGAGGTCAGGAATGGTGACGCGCTGCGGACCCATGCTTTCGGCGACACGCACATGCCAGCCGCGCCGCACTTGCTCCCCAGGCAGAGGCACCTGCGACACGATGTGTCCCTCGGGAATCTCGGCACTGTAGAAGCGGTCGGATCGGTCAAGCACCAGGCCACTCTTTTCCAGCGAGGTTTCGGCATCGCGCGGCGACATGCCGATGACTTTTGGCACCGAGGTCTGGCGCCCGTGAATGGCAAAGCGCATAGCGGTCAGCGCCGAAGCCATAAAGACCACGATCAGCACCAGCGCGCGTACCAGCCAGCGAAAAAAGCGGCGCATTAGTGCGACTCCGTATCGGCGGAGGTCTGCTCGGGAGCTTCCACCTTCTTTGCAACAGCGTTCGGTGGGGGCGGAGGCGGAGCGGCAAAGTCCTCCGACTCGCGACCCCGCAGCGCTACGCGCATGAAGTCCATCCAGATGGGCAGCGCGGCAACGGCTCCGGTCTCCTTATTGCCGAGTGTCTTTTTCTCGTCGAAGCCAACCCACACGCCGCAGGTGATCGACGGTGAAAAGCCTACGAACCACGCGTCGGTAAAGTCGTTGGTGGTGCCGGTCTTGCCGCCCAGCGGATGATTGAGCTTGAGGGCTGCCGCGCCGGTGCCGTGCTTGACGACCTCTTGCAACATGCTGACCATGATGCGTGCCGTGCGCGCGCTAACCACATCCTTAACCTCGGGATAGTTCTCTTCCAGCACACGGCCGTCGTAGTCTTCGACTTTGCGAATCATGCGCGGGGCTACGCGCACGCCGTCGTTGGGGAACGTGGTGAAGGCGGCGGTCTGCTCGTACAACGTGATGTCGGCCGCGCCCAGCGCTACCGGCAGATAAGCTGGAAGCGGCGAGGTGATGCCGAATTTGCGCGCGTACTCGATGACGGTCTTGATGCCGCCGACGCGTTCGGTGACCTTGAGCGCTGGAATGTTGCGCGATTCCGCCAGGGCATGCCGGAAAGTGATGACGCCCTCAAACTTGCCGTCGTAGTTGTGGGGTACATACGGGCCTGCGGGCCCGCCCGGAAAACTGATGGGCGCATCGAGCACGGTGTCGTCGGGGGTCATGCCCTGATCGATCGCGGCGGTATAGATGTACGGCTTGAACGACGAGCCCACCTGGCGCAGGGCCTGCGTCGAGCGATTGAATTTCGATTGCTCGAAGCTGCGTCCGCCGACCATAGCCTTGATGTCGCCAGTGGAATTGTCTAACGCCAGCAAAGCCCCTTGTACACCCGACTCGTGCTCGAGCGAGACCCGGCTTTGGGTGCCATTCAGTTCAATAACCTTTACGTACACCAGGTCACCGCGCGTCAGGAATTGCTGCGGCGAGGTGTAGTGGGCCCACTTGATCTCGGCGGGGCCAAGCTCCGCGCCATACCGCTGCCCAAACTTGAGGGTCGCGTATTGCGGACCGACGCTGGTGACGAGGGCATGAACGTAGCTGCCGGCCGCGATGTCGTCGTCCCAATCGACATGGCGGTACGTCTCCAGCGACTCGCCATTGGCGACCACGTTCAACAGGCTGCCCTTCCATCCGTGGCGATGCTCGTAGGCGGCCAACCCGTCCAACACCGCTAAATTCGCCGCCTTTTGCAGTTCGACGTCGAGCGAGGTGTAAACGCGCAGCCCTTTTTCGTGGACCTCCTCGCTGCCGTATTTCTTCTCCAGATATTGGCGAATCTCCTCGACGAAGTACGGCGCGATGCTGTTGGGCTCACCTTGCACGTTCAGGCGGATCGGCGAATTCTTGGCGCGCTGCGCCTCTTCCGCGGTGATCTTGCCGTCCTCCAGCATGTTGTTGATCACCAGGTTGCGGCGGTGCAGAGCGCGGTCGGGATTATTGATCGGCGAGTACGCATTCGGCGCTTTGGGCAGACCAGCCAGCACGGCGGCTTCTTCCAGCGTGAGGTCTTTGGCCTTCTTGCCGAAGTAATAGTTCGCGCCCGCTTCGAATCCGTAGACGCCGTGCCCGAGATAAATCTGGTTGGCATAGAGCGTAAAGATTTGCGGCTTGGTGAAACGCCGCTCGATCTGGATGGCCAACATCACTTCCTGCATCTTGCGCCGGAAGTTGCGGTCGGGCGACAGAAACAGGTTGCGCGAAAGCTGCATGGTGAGCGTGGACGCGCCTTGCGCGCGGCCTCCGACGGCGACGTCGCGATAGGCTGCGCCAAAGACGCGCCACACGTCGACGCCCCAGTGCCGCTCGAAGTCCTTGTCTTCGGTAGAGGTGATGGCGTCGCGCAAGACTTTGGGGAAGTCGTCGTACTTGTCGATGACCCGCCGCTGCAGCGCGAACTGCCCGATCACGCGGTTCTGATCGTCGTAGAGTTCGGTGATGGTGCTGGGCCGGTACTGCTC
>DASXBW010000109.1:0-1838 GCA_036491495.1 Casimicrobiaceae bacterium | reverse complement strand
CTCACCAACCGGCACCACCCGATCCTTGTTGCCTTTGCCCGCGCGCACCGTAAGCATCGCCAGTTCCTCGTCGATATCCCGCCACGCAAGCCCGACCAGCTCGCTCACCCGCAGCCCACTGGAGTAGAGGGTCTCGACGATCGCGCGGTCGCGAAGTGCCTGGGAACCATGGTCTTGCGCGTCGAATTCGATCAACCGCCGGATGTCGTTACCGTCCATGATCGATGGCAGCTTGCGCTGGAGCTTGGGCGAACGCAGCGTCCGGGCTGGGCTGGGCGCGCCGGTGCCGGCCTCGCGGTAGCGGAAAAAAGCTTTCACCGCCGCAAGCCGCCTCTGCACGCTGGCACGTTGGGCGCCACCTTTCATCATATGGTCGAGCCACGAGCGAATGTCGTCCGCGTCGATCTCCCTGCAATCGATCTTCTCGCGAACCTGTCCGCGGGCGGCCGCCCGGTCAAGAAGGAATTGGCGGAAAAATTTAAGGTCGCGACGGTAGCTGTCCACGGTATGCCGTGAGGCGCGCGACACCTTGGCCAACGCTGCTGCAAAGTCCTCTATCTCCACGACCATCCGCCTCGCTCGCTCCGTCTCTTGACGCTATGCTACCAAGGGTGTCCCACGCGAAAAAGCCAGGGTCGCCCATCCGAGTTTTTGCACTGGCGGTCGCACTGCGGGCGGTGCGACCTGGACTTAACAGCGAATGAACTGCTTTTTCTGCGGCCGCGAGATCGAAACGCGCGAGCGCGTCGGGTTTCGCGACACGTGTCCCGGATGCGATCGCCCGCTGCACGCCTGCCGCAATTGCGATTTCTATGACCGGACTTATCACAACCAATGCCGCGAGACCCAGGCGGACCGGGTAGTCGACAAGGAGCGCGCGAACTTCTGCGAGTATTTCACCCCCTCCCAGCGGCGCGCCGCGGCTGCGGGACCGGCGACCAAGTCCTCGGCGGTCGGCAAACTGGAGGACCTGTTCAAGAAAAAACCATGACCCCGAACCCCATCCGGTGGCGCGTGGCGCCAATCATCCTGTTTGCCGCATTCGCGACCATCGCCGCGACGGCTTGCCCGGCGCCGAACAGTCCCCGCGGCGTAGTCGACCGTTTCATCGCGGCTCATTACATGGCAATCGATCTGAAGGCGGCCGAGCCGCTCTGTACCGGTCTTGCACTCGACAAGCTGCACGAAGAGATGCGACTCACGGAGGGGCAGCACATCGACGAAACGACGCGCAAGCCGATCGTTCACTACAAGCTCACCGCAAAACGTGAGAGCCCAGACCACATCGAATATCTGTTCCGCGCCACCATCGATGTTCCCGACGGCGGCTCGTTCGAGAAAAACTGGATGATCACGGCGCGCAAACAAGCCGATGCCTGGAAAATCTCGAACTTCAGCGAGTACGACTGAGGCGCATGGAGGACCGGAATCTCGCCGCTATCGTGCTCGCCGCCGGACTCGGTACCAGGATGCGCTCGAAGCACGCCAAGGTGCTGCATCCGCTGGGCGGGCGGCCGATGATCGCGCGGAGCCTGCGCGCGGTGAGTGCGCTGGACGCTCGGCCCGTCGTGGTAGTGGTCGGACACCAAGCCGCGGAGGTGGAGGCCGCAGCCCGCGCCAACTCCCAGACGCCGCTGACGTTTGCACTGCAACCGCGTCTGCTAGGCACCGGCGACTCGGCGCGCCATGGGCTGGCGGCAATTCCCGAGCATTTCACCGGCGACGTCCTGATCGGCTACGGCGACGTGCCGATGGTGACCAGCGCAACGCTCGCCGCCTTCTGGAGCGCACATCGTCAGAGCGGGGCTGCGCTTTCGTTGGTGAGCGTGCGCGTGGCG
>DASXBW010000108.1:0-40933 GCA_036491495.1 Casimicrobiaceae bacterium | reverse complement strand
CGCGGCGACTATCTCGCCATCGTAACGCTCGGCTTTGGCGAGATCATCCGCATCTTCCTGAACAACCTCAATGCTCCTCTCAACATCACCAACGGCCCGCAGGGCGTCAACCTGATCGATCCGTTTCGCATCGGCGGCTTCTCCTTCGCGAGGCCCGAAGTCGTTCTCGGCGTGGCGTTTTCCGGACCGCAGAAGTACTACTACCTCCTGCTGCTGATCACCATCGGCGTCGTCGTGGTCAATCTCCGCCTGCAGAATTCGCGCCTTGGCCGCGCGTGGGAAGCGATCCGCGAAGACGAGATTGCCGCCAAGGCGATGGGCATCAACACCCGCAACGTAAAACTGCTGGCGTTCGCCATGGGTGCGTCGTTTGGCGGCATCGCCGGCGCGGTGTTTTCGGCGACGCAACAGTTCGTGAGCCCGGAGAGCTTTGGCCTGTTCGAATCCATCATCGTGCTGGCGATGGTGGTGCTCGGCGGCATGGGCAATATTCCCGGCGTCATTCTCGGCGCGATACTGCTCACGCTGCTACCCGAGGTGTTGCGCTACACGATGGAGCCGCTGCAGAACGCGCTCTTCGGCAGAGTAATCCTCGACGCCGAAACGATCCGCTTGCTCGTCTTCGGCGTCGCGCTGGTGGCGATCATGCTTTACCGTCCCGCCGGCCTCTGGCCTTCCGCGGTACGCAAACGCGAGCTCGAAGTCAAAGGCGGCACGACGTGAGCGTCAAACCATCCGCGCTGCTCACGGCGAGTTCCATCGGCAAACGCTTCGGCGGCGTTCAGGCGCTCACCGATGTCAGCTTCAGCATCAACCGCGGCGAGATCTACGGTTTGATCGGCCCCAACGGCGCTGGCAAAACCTCCCTATTCAACGTGCTGACAGGCATCTATATGCCCGACAGTGGAAATTTCACTTTCGACGGCGCGCCGCTCGACCGGCTGAAACCGAACGAAGTCGCGGAGCGCGGCATCGCGCGCACCTTTCAGAACATCCGCCTCTTCCAGAATCTGTCGGCGCTGGAAAACGTCATGATCGGGCGCCACATTCGCACCCGCGCCGGCGTATTCGGTGCGATCTTTCGCGACCGGCGAACGCTCGCGGAAGAGGCGGGCATCGAGTCGCGATCCTACGAGCTGCTCGACTACGTTGGCGTCGCGAATCGCGCCAATCATCTCGCCAAGCACCTTGCCTACGGCGATCAGCGGCGCCTGGAAATCGCGCGTGCACTGGCGACCGAACCCAAGCTCCTTGCCCTGGACGAACCCGCGGCCGGGATGAATGCAACCGAGACCAAGGCGCTGAAGGCGCTCCTCGACGACATCCGCCGCGACGGGACCACGATTCTATTGATCGAACACGACATGAAGCTGGTGATGAGCATCTGCGACCGCGTGCTGGTGCTCGACTACGGCAAGAAAATCGCCGAAGGCTCGGCCGCCGAGGTCCAAACGGACCCGAAAGTCGTCGCCGCATACCTCGGTGGCGAGGTGACCCTGAAGCTGCGAAGGGCGTGACCGGATGGGCGAGACCGCGCTGCTCGAGCTCAAGGGTCTGCAGGTCGCCTATGGCGGCATCCAGGCCGTCAAGGGCATCGATCTCGTGGTCAGGGAGCGCGAGCTCGTCTGCCTCATCGGCGCCAACGGCGCGGGCAAAACGACGACGCTGAAGGGCATCACCGGCCTGCAGCCCATCAAGAGCGGGTCGATCCACTACGACGGCCAGGACATCACCGGCAAGCCCGCATTCGTGCTCGTGCGCCGCGGACTGTCGATGGTTCCCGAGGGACGCGGCGTCTTCGGAGCGCTCTCCATCGAGGAAAATCTGGCCATGGGCGCCTACACGCGCAACGATCACGCGGCGGTCCGGTCCGACGTCGAGCGCGTGTACGGGCTGTTTCCCCGGCTGAAGGAACGCCGCACGCAAACCGCGGGAACGCTCTCCGGCGGCGAGCAGCAGATGCTGGCGATGGGCCGCGCGATGATGTCCCGGCCCAAGCTCCTTTTGCTCGACGAGCCGTCGATGGGCTTGGCGCCGCTGATGGTGCAGAAAGTCTTCGAGACCGTGCTCGCGATCGCCAGCGAAGGCGTGACCATCCTGCTGATCGAGCAGAATGCGAAGCTCGCCCTCGAAGTCAGCGACCGCGGCTACGTGATGGAAAGCGGCGAGGTCACCCTGTCAGGCGACGCGAAAGAGCTTCTTTCCGACCCGAAGGTTCGCGCGGCGTATCTCGGAGAGAGCAGCGCCTGACGCGCCGACGCTCTCGGCATCCGCTCGGCATCACTTGGACCTGCCCTTTTCCACCATCGTCGTCGCCGCGCCGCGCGCAGTGCAGCCTAGGCGCGCATTCGCGTGGTACGAAGACGCGATGCGGCTGTTCAAGCTCGCGCCCATCACCTGGTGCGTCCTGGGATTCATCACCCTCGCCGCCGATTTCGGCCTGCAACTCGTTCCCGGCATCGGTATCGCCGCCTCCAAAGTCATCGTGCCGCTGGTCGAATGCGGGATGTTGATCGGGGCAGCTGCGCTCGATCGCGGGCAGCCGCTGACGCTTCGATACGCGCTCACCGCCTTCGGTGCGCGCCCCGGCGCGGTGGCGGCGATCGTCATCGGTGCGCTGGCAGTCTTTGCCGCCGAAGCGCTCGCCGCCTATTATTTCGCCGGCGCCAATCTGCTGGCTCCGGATTCCGAGACCGGTGAGCTGTCCTCCGCGGCAGTGGCCGGCATCGTCATGACCGGTGCGCTGGCCTCGCTGCCCGTCGCGTTCGTGCCCTTCGCGGTGCTGTTCTCGGGCGCGTCGTTCGTCGATGCATTCGTAAGCAGCGCGCGTGCGTTCGCGCTCAACCTCGCGCCGCTGCTCCTTTTCGCAGCGATCGCGGTGGTGCTGGTCGTGCTGGGCTTGTTGCTCCTGGGTGTCGGATTGATCGCGGTGTTTCCGCTGCTATCCGCGGCGAGCTACGCCGCGTGGAAGGACATTTTCGCCGCCGGCGTGGGCGGTACCTAGACAGTCGGCGCGACCTCGAAGCTCGCAAAGTCGCCATCCGTGGCGGTGGTCTCGACCGCAGTGACTTGCGCCGCCGAGGGGCCCCGACGCGACCAGGCGACGATGGCATCGACGTCGGCGGCGGGACCGGCGACGATCGCCTCGACAGAACCGTCGCGCCGGTTTCGCACCCAGCCGTGAAGCTTACGCGAGCGAGCCTCGTCGGCGAAGGCGTAACGAAAGCCGACCCCCTGCACACGGCCGCGGATGATCAGCCGCAGCGTAGTGTCATCTGCCGTTGCGCCGACCGCACTCATCCTCAAGCGGCCGCCGCCCGGCGCGACAGCAGCAGCAAGCCGAGCATGGTCTTGACGTCGGTGAGCTCGCCGCGCTCGATCCACGCCAGCGCTTCCTCGAGCGTGGCGCTAAGGATTTCGATGAACTCGCCCTCGTCGCGTTTCGCGCCGACAAACGTCAGCGCATCGGCGGTGTAGATTTCGATGCGCTCGGTGGAATAGGTGATCAATGGGTGCAAGGTACCGATGTGCGACCAGCGCTCCGCGGTGTAGCCGGTCTCCTCGAGCAATTCACGCGCCGCGGTCGTGGCGGGATCCTCGCCAGGATCGATCTTGCCGGCGGGAAACTCGATGAACACGCGTGCCAGCGGATACCTGAACTGCCGTTCCATCAGCAGCTTTCCATCCGGCAGCCGCGGAATGATCATCACCGCCCCCGGATGAGCGATGTATTCGCGCGTGGCGGTTTTTCCATCCGGCAGGCGGACGGTGTCGCGCTTGACATGCAGCAACTTGCCATCGAAGACGTCTTCCGAGGCGATGCGCGTCTCGACCAGATGCGCGTCGTCGCCGCCTCGCTTCTCGTCGTCCGGGGTCTTGGCGCTCATGCCAGCCAGTCCCGCGCGGTAAGAAACTCGGCGTAGAGCCTTTCCTCGGCGCTGCCCGGATCAGGGCGCCAGTCGTAACGCCAGCGCACGATGGGCGGCAGCGACATGAGGATGGCTTCGGTCCGGCCGTTGGATTGAAGGCCGAACAGCGTGCCGCGATCGTAGACCAGGTTGAACTCGACATAGCGCCCGCGGCGGTAGGCCTGGAAGTCGCGCTCGCGCTCAGCGTAGGGCAGGTCCTTGCGCCGCTGCAGGATCGGTTCGTACGCGGCGAGAAAATGGTCGCCGACGCTTCGCGTCAGCGCGAAGCAATGCTCGAACCCACGCTCGTTCAAATCGTCGAAAAAAATGCCGCCGATGCCGCGCGGCTCGCCGCGGTGCTTGAGGAAAAAATAATCGTCGCACCAGGCCTTGAACCGGGGATGGTAGTCGTCGCCGAATGGCGAGAGCGACGCACGGCAGGTTCGGTGAAAATGAGTCGCGTCGTCCTCGAAGCCGTAATAGGGCGTGAGATCCATGCCGCCACCGAACCACCAGGCCGGCTGCGATTCGGGCTCACGCGGGAGGGCGGCAAAGAATCGCAGGTTCATGTGGACGGTCGGCACATACGGATTGCGCGGATGCAGCACCAACGACACTCCCATGACCTCGAACGAGCGCCCGGCAAGCTGCGGGCGCGCCGCGCTCGCCGACGGGGGCAGTCGTTCACCCTTGACGTGCGAAAAATTGACGCCGCCACGCTCGAACACCCCGCCCTCCTCCAGGATGCAGCTCGTTCCGCTGCCGCCTTCGGTTCGTTGCCATTCATCGCGACGAAAAGCCGCACCGTCCAAGGCCTCGAGGCGGCCGACGATGCTCGATTGCAGGCCGGTGAAATAACGGTGTGCGCGCGGCAGGTCTTGAAGGAGGTTCATGATGGTCCGCGACGCTTGGCGCAGCGCCGCGAGTCAGGTCTTGCGCGCGTCGAGCGCGCGGTGGCCGATATCGCCGCGATACTGCATACCGTCGAAGTGTATGCCGCTCACCGCGGCGTACGCGGTGCGCTGCGCCTGTCGCAGGGTTTCGCCCAGCGCAGTGACGCAGAGAACGCGTCCACCCGCGGTCACGATGCGCTCGCCCTCCTGCGCGGTCGCGGCGTGGAAAACCTTGCAGTCGTCGCGAGCGGCCTCAAGCCCCGAAATCGCGGCGCCCTTGCGTGGCGCATCAGGATAACCCGCCGCCGCCAGCACTACGCCCAACGCGGCGCGGCGATCCCAGTCGGCGTCGATTCGATCGAGCCTGCCTTCGACCGCGTGCTCCAGCAGCTCGACCAGATCGGTCTTGAGCCGCATCATGATCGGCTGCGTCTCGGGGTCTCCCAGCCGGCAGTTGAACTCAAGCGTGCGCGGATTGCCTTCGTTATCGATCATCACCCCGGCGTAGAGAAATCCACTGTATGGAATCCCATCAGCGGCCATGCCGTCGACGGCGGGTACGATAATCTCGCGCATGATGCGCGCGTGAACCGCGGGCGTCACCACCGGCGCGGGCGAGTAGGCACCCATGCCGCCAGTGTTGGGCCCCGCATCGCCGTCCAGGAGCCGCTTGTGATCCTGCGACGAGGCGAGCGGGAGAACGTGCGAGCCGTCGGCCATGACGATGAAGCTCGCTTCCTCGCCGGTCAGGAATGCTTCGATGACTATCCTCGCAGGCGCCTCATTGCGCATCGCAGGCGCTCCATGCTGATGCGGCGTCGGCGGCCCGTCGACAAGCATGGCGCCGATCGCCGCGTGCGCTTCGCTGGCGTTCATGGCCACGACCACGCCTTTGCCTGCCGCCAGCCCATCGGCTTTGACGACGATCGGAGCACCTCGATGGTCGACGTAGGCATGCGCTTCGGCGGCGTCGGTGAAGCTCCTATACTCGGCGGTCGGAATACCGTGGCGGGCCATGAAGGCCTTGGCGAAATCCTTGGAGCTCTCGAGTTGCGCCGCGGCCTGGGTGGGACCGAAGATCTTCAGGCCCGCGCGCCTGAAGGCGTCCACCACGCCTTCGGCAAGCGGCGCTTCCGGACCCACGACCGTAAGACCGACGCGCTCGCGCTGCACGAAAGCGACCAGATCCGGGATCGAGGTCAAGGCGACGTTGCTGAGCTCGCGCTCGCGGGCTGTGCCGGCGTTGCCGGGCGCGACGAAGACTTTCGCAACCCGGCTCGATTGCGCGATTTTCCATGCCAATGCATGTTCGCGCCCACCGCCGCCGATGACCAGAATATTCATCGCATCAACTCACGCCCTGCACGACGAAGGCAACGCTTTAGAAAAGCACACTCGGCGGCGGCTCGTGCTCAATGACGAAAGTGCCGCACGCCGGTAAACACCATCGCCAGACCGCGCTCGTCGGCCGCGGCGATGACTTCGGCATCGCGCACGCTTCCGCCGGGCTGGATGACCGCGACCGCGCCGTTGTCCGCGACGACATCGAGGCCGTCACGAAACGGGAAGAACGCGTCCGACGCAACTACCGACCCGGCGAGCGATAGCCCCGCCGCTTGCGCCTTGATCGCGGCAATGCGTGTCGAATCGACTCGGCTCATCTGTCCGGCGCCAATGCCGAGCGTCCTTCCGCCACCGCCATAGACGATGGCATTGGACTTGACGAACTTGGCCACACGCCAGACAAACAGCAAGTCGGCAAGCTGCGAGGACGTCGGCGCCTTGCGCGAAACCACCGACAGGTCGCCAGGATCGATGCCGCGCCGGTCAGCCGTTTGCAGCAGCATGCCGCCGCCGACCCGTTTCATGTCCCACGCATTGCCCGCTTCCGTCCCCGCGCCCTGAACCGTCAGCACACGGACATTGCCTTTTTTTGCGATGCATTCGAGCGCATCGGCGGAATAGCCCGGGGCGATCAGGACCTCGAGAAATTGCGCGCTGACCAGCTCGACGGTCGCGGCGTCGATTTCGCGATTGAAGGCAATGATGCCTCCGAACGCCGACGTGGGGTCGGTGGCGAACGCTTGCCGATACGCCTCCAGCGGCGTTTGTGCAATCGCGGCTCCGCAAGGATTGGCGTGTTTGACGATCACGCAAGCCGGCTCGGCGAAGCTCTGTACGCATTCCCAGGCTGCGTCGCTGTCGCCGATGTTATTGAACGAGAGTTCCTTGCCCTGGAGCTGCCGGTAGGTCGCGATGGTCCCGGGCGCCGGCGCTTCGTCACGGTAGAAGGCCGCCTGCTGGTGCGGATTTTCGCCGTAGCGCAGATCCTGCGCCTTCGCTCCCTGCCAGTTGAAGCGGTCCGGAAACAACTGCGGCGCGCCAGTCTCGTCGCGCGCGGTCAGGTAGTTGCTGATCGCGCCGTCATAGGCGGCGGTATGCGAAAACGCCTTACGCGCAAGCCGGAAGCGGGTCGCGCTTCCGAGCTGCCTGCCGTTGGCAGAGAGCTCGTCGAGCAACGCCGGATAATCGGCCGGATCGACGACTACGCCGACGTGCGCATGATTCTTAGCCGCGGCGCGCACCAGGGCCGGTCCGCCGATGTCGATATTCTCGATGGCATCGTCGAGCGAGCAGCCGGGCCTGGCTACGGTCTGTCGAAACGGATAGAGATTGACCACCACCAGATCGATCGTTGGAATCGCGTGCTTGGTGAGCGCGGCCATGTGCTCGAGGGAATCGCGGCGCGCGAGAATCGCGCCATGGACTCTGGGGTGCAAGGTCTTGACGCGACCGTCGAGCATCTCCGGGAATCCGGTGTAGTCGGCGACTTCGGTGACCGGCAGCCCGGCATCCATCAGCGATTTCGCGGTGCCTCCGGTGGAGATGAGCTTGACACCCATCGCGTCCAGGCCGCGCGCGAATTCCACGAGGCCTGTCTTATCGGAGACAGACAAAAGCGCCTGGGCGATAGGAGCGGTCATCGGGAAAGATTCATGAAACGCTGCTCACGGAAGGCGCGCCGCGAACGGCGGGTGCGCGGGCGAAAAAAGGCTCCCGTGCTCGTGACGTCGCTCGCGCGAAGGCGACGCCAACGCTGGCCTAGTGTACTAGCCGATCTTGTACTTCGAAAGCTTGGAGCGAAGCGTGTTCCGGTTCATGCCCAGCATGTCCGCCGCCTGCGTCTGGTTGCCGCTGGCACGATGCATGACCATCGCCAGCAGTGAACGCTCGACATTGGTGATGACCATGTTGTAAATGCCGTGGGGCTGCTCGCCATCCAGCCTACGGAAATATTCATCGAGTGACTTTTCGACGCTGCGGCAGATCTCGCTGCCACCATTGATACGTACCGTCTTCTTCATGCTGCCTGCGCCTCCTGCGTCCCGAAGTTCCGCGGCAGAGTCCGCCGCGCGCGCTCTATTGGCGCCTCATTGGACATATAGGTGAGCCGATCACCGCGCGTGCTCAGTTCATCGAAAAAACGATTGACCGCCGCGATTTGCGCCGATGCATCGTCGATCGCGTTCATCTCGTGCCGAAACGCGTTGCCACCTTCCAGATCCGCCGTATACCAACCGAGATGCTTGCGCGCGATGCGTACGCCGCTCTCTTCGCCGTGAAAGGCGTGGTGCTCGGCCAGATGCTCGAGAATAAGCTGACGGATCTCCGCGACACAGGGCGAAGGAAGCTTCTCGCCATAATCGAGGAAATGACGGATCTCGCGAAAGATCCACGGACGGCCCTGGGCCGCACGTCCGATCATGACCGCGTCCGCACCCGTATGCTCCAGCACCTCGCGCGCCATTTCCGGTGAGTCGACATCGCCGTTTGCCGTCACCGGCACGTTGACCGCCTGCTTCACCGCCCGAATCGTGTCGTACTCGACGGCACCGACAAAGCCGCACTCCCGCGTGCGGCCGTGCACCGACAGCGCCGCGATGCCCGCGTTTTCGGCAATGTGCGCAATCCGTACCGCGTTTCGATGCTGCCGGTCCCACCCGGTCCGGATCTTCAGTGTCACCGGCACGTCGACCGCCGCAACCACGCGCTCGACGATGGCGCCCACCAGCGACTCGTTCTGCAGCAACGCGGAGCCGGCAGCGACGTTGCAGACCTTCTTTGCCGGACAGCCCATGTTGATGTCGATGATCTGCGCGCCTCGATCGACGTTGTAGCGCGCCGAGTCGGCCATCTGTAGAGGGTCGGCGCCGGCAATCTGCACGACGATCGGCTCGACCTCGCCATCGTGATTCATGCGCCGCTGCGACTTGCCGGTATCCCGGAGCCTTGGATTCGACGCGACCATTTCCGAGATGGCGAGGCCGGCACCCAGCCGTTTGCACAGTTGCCGGAACGGACGGTCGGTCACACCGGCCATAGGGGCGACGACAAGATTGCTCTGGATGTGATGCGAGCCGATATGCACTGCTTGAATCTTTCGCGGAAATTGCGACGGAAGGGAGCGGATTATACCCAGTTTGCGGCGCGGTAGTCAGCGCGTTCGTCGGTTCGTTTGATGTCGATCAAGTTTTCAATGCACGCCATACAACATCGCGCGCGTGAACATTCGCTTGACCGGCGGCAACGCGTCGAGAAGAGTAAGCGCCAACCCGCGCGGCCAGCGCAGCAACGCGACGTCCGCTCCAAAAATCCCGAGCAGACCGTGCGTGAATGCGATGCCGGACCAACGATCGGCCGTGCGGTGCCGTGAATACGCCGCGAGAAATTGAGGCGCACCAAAATGTTCGCGGCCGGTCAGCGTCGAGGTCGCAAGCAACTCTTGCGCCAGTTCATATGCGTCGCGAACGCCGAGATTGAAGCCTTGACCCGCGACCGGATGCAGCGCCTGTGCTGCGTTGCCCAAGAGAACGGTGCGCTCGCCGGCGATGCGGGTCGCGAATTCAAGCGTCAGGGGGAAGGTGCGTCGATCGGCAACACGAGTCCATGGCCCGGCGCCGGACCCGAAACGCTTGGTGAGGGCTTCCAAAAACCTTTGTTCCGGCAGCGCGACCAGTGCACTTGCATCTTCCGGAGTTGTCGTCCACACCAAACCGTAATGATCCTCTTCGGGCAGGAGTGCCATCGGACCTTCGTCGGTAAAGCGCTCGAACGCGAGTCCACCGTGCGGCTCAACCGACCAGATCCTCGCCACCAGCGCGACTTTTCGGTAGTCGTGCCGGCGTCGCGCGATGTAGTCCACGATCTCGCCACCACCATCGGCAATGGCCGCCAGACGTGCGGTCCATTCGACCGCGGCGCCGCTGCGCTCACCGACGACATGAGCGGACTCGGTCGTCGCGCTCACGCGCGTCACATCGACGCCATGCTCGATCGACATCCCCGCACGGCCAAGCGCTGAGTCCAGGGCCTGCTGCAGCGCGCGATAGCTGACGACATAGCCCAGCGCATCGACGCCATGATCGCGAGCATGAAGGCGCGCGCGCCCAAAACCGCCCCGCTGCGAAATGTCGATGTCCGTGATAGGCGTTACGGCGCCCGGCGTCGCTGTGACTTCGTTCCACACACCGAGCCGCTCGAAGACGAGCCTGGTCCCGTGGGATAACGCAAGCGAGCGGTCGCTTCGCGCGATGCTGCCGGCAGGACGGGCATCGAGCGCGACGATATCGAGATCGCTGTCGAGAAGCGCCAGCGCAAGCGTTGCGCCGACAGGGCCCGCGCCGACGATGACCAGATCGTGCAACATGGGACTTGGGTCGGTGTCGGAAGCAATCGCCGAGTCAGCGCGCGCAAGCAGCTTCGACGTCGGCGACGGTCTTCGGCGTCGAGCCGGTCAGATTTTCGTTGCCGGCGGCGGTCACCAGAACATCGTCCTCGATCCGCACGCCGATGTCCCAGAATTCCTCGGGCACCTTGCCGGTAGGGCGGATATAACAACCGGGCTCGACCGTAAGAACCATGCCGGGCTCGAGCCGGCGCGATTCTCCGTCAATCCGGTACAACCCGACATCGTGCACGTCAAGCCCGAGCCAATGCCCGGCGCGATGCATGTAGAACTGCTTGTATGCGCCGGACTCGAGCACGCCCTCGAGGGTCCCCTCGCAGAGCTTGAGGTCGATTAGGCCCTGCGCGAGCACGCGCTCGGCCACTTTGTGATAGTCGTGAAACATCCTGCCCGGCTGCACGGCGTCGATGCAGGCGAGCTGCGCCGCGAGCACAAGCTCATAGATCGCTTTTTGCCCGCCGCTGAATTTTCCGCCCACCGGAAACGTGCGCGTGATATCCGACGCGTAGCCATCGACCTCGCAGCCGGCGTCGATCAGCAGCAGGTCGCTCGACTGCGCCTGGCGATTGTTGTCGCGATAGTGCAGGACGCACGCGTTGGGTCCTGACGCGACGATCGAGGGATAAGCGACCGCCTGCGCGCCGGAGCGCAAGAATTCGTGCATCAGCTCGGCCTCGACCTGATATTCGTACCAGCCCGGACGCGTCTCGCGCATCGCGCGGCGGTGCGCGCCGCTCGAAATGAGCGCCGCGCGGCGGAGGAGCTCCAGCTCGCGCTCATCCTTGTAGAGCCTCATTGCCGCGAGCGGAGCACGCACGTCGATCACCGTCTCCGGCGCCGCGACGCCCGTGCGCACGCGGCTGCGCACTTCGTTCAGGGTCGCCGCGGTCGCGTCGTCCCACGGAGGATAAAGTCCGAGTGGGGTGTAGATTGCACGCTGGTCACAGGTCCAGTCGGCAAGCTTGGTGCCAAGCTGGGTTATCGGATACGTCTCGTCAAATCCGAAGATTTCGCGCGCGGCATCGGGACCATAGCGAAAGCCGTCCCAGATTTCGCGCTCCTGGTTCTTGTCCCGGCAAAAAAGAATCTGCTTCGAGTCGCTTTCCGCCGCGCCAGCAATAAGAACGACAACCGCTTCGGGCTCCGGGAAACCGCACAGGTAGTAAAAATGACTGTCCGGCCGGTACGGGTAATGGGTATCGGCGTTGCGTATCGCCTCCGGCGCGGTCGGAATGGAGGCGATACCGCCTCCGGTCTGCCTTCGCATTTCGGCAATGAGCCGCGAACGCCGGTTTCGGTGATGCTGATGATTGTAGTTCATGCCGTTTTCGAAGGAGATGGGCAGGACTTGGGAAATCGCAAGCGTGATTATAGGCGTTCCGTTCGCGGCGCGGGCTTTGCGGTAACATCCTTCGCGTGTCCGCATCTTCATCCGAGCCTCGATCGATCCCGGACGGCGCAGCGAGCGGCGAGCTGCTCGACGCGAAGCGCGGACTGCGCGCGCGGATTCTGCGCGAGCGCGACGCTACCCCGGCCGAGGAGCGGGCCACGGCCAGTGCGTCGATCGCGGCTTCGCTGCTCGCGCGTGAGGATTTCGCGTCATCGAAGACCGTGCTGCTCACGCTTCCGTTTGGAAGCGAATGGGATACTCGGGCGCTGCTTCATGCGGCGCTGGCCCGAGCCAAAACGGTCGCGCTTCCGAGAGTGAACCTGGCGACGGGCGTACTGGACATCTGCTCGATCACCCGCCTCGAGCACGATGCGGCGCCCGGCTATCGCGGCATTCCGGAGCCAGGTGCGCACTGCGAGCTACTCGGTGTCGCAAGCATCGACTGGGTGCTCGTCCCTGGCGTGGCGTTCGATCGCACTGGCCACCGAATCGGCTACGGGGGAGGCCATTACGACAGGCTGCTGCCGCTGCTGCGTGCCGACGCCCACCGCGTCGCGGGCGCTTTCGAGCTGCAGCTGGTCGATCATGTTCCAGCGGCATCCCACGATGTCGCCGTCGACGCGGTCGTTACCGAAGCGCGGTCCATTTCAATCGCGCGATAGTCGTCGGCGATGCGGCGCCAGGGGCGCCTCGGCCAGAGATGACCTTTGCCGCCTGCGGCTTCATACGAAAAACGTCTTTTCCGAGGGCATCGTTGGAAACGATATCCGTGGAATGTTATGATAAAACTTCCCCTGAAACGCGCAGAAACCCAGATTGCGGACTGCATCGCAACGATGCGGCGTCAGCATCCGACGCTAGGTCAAGGTCCGATCGGACGCGCATCGCGGACATTACCGTGAGGAAGATTCCATGGACATGAACCCTGACGTCGACCCGCAAGAAACCAAGGAATGGCTGGACGCGATCGACGGTGTGCTCGAGCACGAGGGACCGGACCGCGCACATTTCCTCATCGAGCAGGTGATCGACAAGTCGCGGCGCTCCGGCGCGTACATGCCGTTTTCGGCCAACACCGCGTACATCAATACGATTCCCGTCGACCGGCAGTCGCACATGCCGGGCGACCCTGCGATCGAGGAAAAAATCCGCAATTACGCGCGCTGGAACGCGATGGCGATGGTCTTGCGCGCGAACAAGCATACCAACGTCGGCGGGCACATCGCGAGCTACGCGTCGGCGGCGACGCTCTACGACGTCGGGTATAACCACTTCTGGCACGCTCCGTCCGCCGACCACGGCGGCGACCTGGTGTTCGTGCAGGGACACTCGTCGCCCGGAATCTACGCGCGCGCTTTCATGCTCGGCCGCCTTACGACGGAGCAGATGGACAACTTCCGCCAGGAAGTCGACGGCAGGGGCATCTCGTCGTATCCCCACCCGTGGCTGATGCCCGATTTCTGGCAGTTCCCGACGGTGTCGATGGGTCTCGGGCCGCTGATGGCGATCTACCAGGCGCGCTTCATGAAGTATTTGCAGGACCGCGGTCTGGCACAAACCGAGGGCCGCAAGGTGTGGTGCTTCTGCGGCGACGGCGAAATGGACGAGCCCGAATCGATGGGCGCCATCGGCATGGCCGGGCGCGAAACGCTCGACAATCTGATCTTCGTCGTCAACTGCAACCTGCAGCGTCTCGACGGTCCGGTGCGCGGCAACGGCAAGATCATCCAGGAGCTCGAGAGCGACTTCCGCGGCGCGGGCTGGAACGTCATCAAGGTGATCTGGGGCACGCATTGGGACCCGCTGCTCGCCCGCGACAAGAAGGGCATCCTGATGCGCCGGATGATGGAGTGCGTCGACGGCGAATACCAGACCTTCAAGTCAAAGGACGGCGCCTACGTTCGCGAGTACTTCTTCAATACGCCGGAACTGAAGGAGCTCGTCGCCGATTGGACGGACGACGACATCTGGCACCTGAATCGCGGCGGCCTCGACCCGTTTAAGGTGTACGCGGGCTACCGCGCGGCGGTCGACCACAAAGGCGAGCCCACGGTCGTTCTCGCCAAGACGATCAAGGGTTACGGAATGGGTGAGTCTGGCGAGGCCCAAAACATCACCCACCAGCAGAAGAAGATGTCGCTCGAATCGATCCGCGCAATGCGCGACCGCTTCCAGATTCCCGTGCCCGACGACAAGATCGAGGATGTTCCCTACATGACCTTCGCAACCGGGTCACGCGAGGCTGAATACATGATGTCCCGGCGCATGGACCTCGGCGGCTTTCTGCCCGCGCGGCGGCGCAAGGCTGAGCCGCTGGTCGTGCCGCCGCTGTCTACTTTCGAGCGGTTCCTGAAAAGCACCGAGGACCGCGAGATATCGACGACCATGGCGTTCGTACAGGTCCTGCAGACGCTCATCCGCGACAAGAACGTCGGCAAACGCATCGTCCCTATCGTGCCCGACGAATCGCGCACCTTCGGAATGGAAGGCATGTTCCGGCAGCTCGGGATCTGGAACCAGCTCGGCCAGCTCTACACGCCGCAGGACGCCGATCAGCTCATGTTCTACAAGGAAAGCAAGGATGGGCAGGTCCTGCAGGAGGGCATCAACGAGCCAGGCGCGATGTGCGACTGGATCGCCGCGGCGACGAGCTATTCTACGCACGGCGTACCGATGATCCCGTTCTACATCTTCTATTCGATGTTCGGCTTCCAGCGCATCGGCGATCTCGCCTGGGCCGCGGGCGACATGCGCTCGCGTGGTTTCCTGCTCGGCGGCACCGCCGGGCGCACCACCCTCAACGGCGAAGGCTTGCAGCACGAAGACGGCCATTCGCACGTCTACGCGGCGACGGTGCCGAACTGCATTTCGTACGACCCGACCTTCGGCTACGAGATCGCGGTGATAGTCCAGGACGGGTTGCGCCGCATGTACGCCGAGCAGGAGGATGTCTATTACTACATCACGGTGATGAACGAGAACTACACGCACCCGGCGATGCCGGAGGGCGCGGCGACGAACATCATCAAGGGCATGTACCTGCTCAAGGCAGGCGAGAAGAAGACCAAGTCGCTTCGCGTGCAACTGCTGGGGAGCGGTGTCATCCTGCGTGAAGCAATCGCGGCGGCGGAGCTCCTCGCGAAGGACTGGGGCGTCGAATCGGACGTGTGGAGCTGCCCGTCGTTCACCGAGCTCGCGCGCGACGGCAATGCAGTGACGCGCTGGAACATGATAAACCCGACCTCGAAGCCCAGGATCTCCCACGTCGGGTCGTGTCTGGCCGACACCAGGGGTCCGGTCATCGCGAGCAGCGATTACATTCGCGCCTTTGCCGAACAGATACGAGCCTTCGTGCCGCGTCGCTACGTGGTGCTCGGCACCGACGGATTCGGCCGCTCCGATACGCGGGAAAAGCTCCGTCAGTTTTTCGAAGTGGATCGCCACTACATTGTGGTCGCAGCTCTCAAGGCACTTGCCGACGACGGCGAGATTCCGGCGGCGAAAGCCGCCGAGGCCATGAAAAAGTATGGCGTCGATGGCGCGAAACCGGCGCCGTGGACGGTGTGAGCCTCGCTGATCTGTCTTAGCTCGAGATCCACGAACGCGGCACTTCCGCCCAGGAACATCATGCCCCAGACAGTTGAAGTCAAGGTCCCTGACATCGGCGACTTCACCGACGTCCCAGTCATCGAGGTGCTGGTCAAGGCGGGTGACAGCGTCAAAGCCGAGGATTCATTGGTCACGCTCGAATCCGACAAGGCGACGATGGATGTGCCTTCACCCTCCGCGGGGATTATCAAGGACGTCAAGGTCAAGCTCGGCGACAAGGTCAGCGAGGGAAGCGTTATCGTGACGCTCGAAGCCGCGGCGGCAAACGGTGGCAAGGCTGCCTCGCCGGCGCAGGCCGCCGCCGCACCTGCCACCGCCCCTGCGGGCGGGTCTGCTGCCGCAACTTCTCCCTCACGTTCCGTCCCCGGGCAGGGGAAGACCGAAGCGCCAAGCGCGCCTGCCGGAGTGGCGCAAATGATCGAGGTCAAGGTCCCCGACATCGGCGACTTCAAGGACGTGCCGGTGATCGAAGTTCTGGTCAAACCGGGCGACACGGTGAAGGCCGAGGATTCGCTGGTCACGCTCGAATCCGAGAAAGCGACCATGGATGTACCTTCGCCTGCCGGCGGCGTGATCAAGGAGGTGAAGGTCAAGCTCGGCGACAAGGTCAGCGAAGGCAACGTGATCGTCGTCCTCGAAGCGGCAGGCGCGCGAGCCTCTGCCGCGCCGCCGCAGGCCGCTGCTGCTCCCGCCGCACCCGCGCCATCGCAGTCACCCCCCGCCTCTGCGTCGCCGGAAAGGAAAGCGCCGAGTGCGTCCGCCGGGGCAGCTCCTCAGGTCGACAGCGAAAGCTTCAGGAAGGCGCATGCCTCGCCGTCGGTTCGCGCATTCGCACGCGAGCTCGGCGTGGATCTTTCCCGCGTAAAAGGCAGCGGACCCAAGAATCGCGTTCTGCGGGAAGACGTTCAGCAATACGTCAAGGAAGCGATGAGCGGCGCGGCGACCGCTCCAGGCTTGGCGGCGACATCGTCGGCCGGCGGCGCGGCGCTGGGTCTGTTGCCGTGGCCGCAAGTCGATTTCGCCAAGTTCGGCCCGGTCGAGGCGAAGCCGCTGTCGCGGATCAAGAAGATCTCCGGCGCGAATCTGCATCGCAATTGGGTCATGATTCCGCACGTCACCAATCACGACGATGCCGACATCACCGACCTCGAAGCGCTTCGCGTCACCCTCAACAAGGAAAACGAAAAAGCCGGCATCAAGGTGACCATGCTCGCGTTCCTGATCAAGGTCTGCGTGTCGGCGCTGAAGAAGTTTCCCGAATTCAACGCATCGCTGGACGGCGACAACCTCATTTACAAGCAGTACTACCACATCGGCTTCGCCGCCGACACGCCCAACGGGCTCATGGTGCCGGTAGTCAAGAACGCCGATCAGAAGGGCGTGCTGGCGATCGCCAAGGAGATGGGTGAGCTCTCGGCCAAGGCTCGCGAAGGCAAGCTGGGGCCCGTCGACATGCAGGGCGGATGTTTTTCGATCTCGAGCCTGGGCGGCATCGGCGGGACGTATTTCACGCCCATCATCAACGCTCCCGAGGTCGCCATTCTCGGCGTCTGCCGCTCGAGCATGCGTCCGGTGTGGGACGGCAAGCAATTCGCACCAAGGCTCATCCTGCCGCTGTCGCTGTCCTACGATCACCGGGTGATCGACGGCGCGGCCGCGGCGCGCTTCAACACCTACCTGATCGCGCTCCTGGGCGACATGCGGAGGTCGCTCCTGTGATCCGCGGCGTGCTGTTTCTATTCGTCGTGTCTTCGGCGATCTGCCATGCGGCCGAGGAAGTGATCACCCTTCCGACGCGCGACGGCGTGAAGCTTTCCTACCTCCTGCTGCAGGACAAATCGGCGGCGCCCAAGGCGGTCGCGATAGCCTTTGTCGGCGGGCCGGGTGCGATCGGCATCGCCAAGCGCAGCGAGAGCGGAGCCGTGAAATTTGGCCCCGGCGCCAACTTTCTGGTGCGGATCCGCGACGAGCTGGTCGACGCGGATATCGCCGAGGCGATCGTCGACGCGCCTTCCGACAAGTTGCCGCAGGGCATGGACGACGCCTTTCGGCTGGGCCCGGAGCACCTGGCGGATATCCGCGCGCTGATCGTCGATCTCAAGCAACGATATCCGGATGCCAGAATCTACCTGGTGGGTACCAGCCGGGGGACTATCTCGGCCGCGGCGCTTGCCGCCAAGCTGGGCGACTCCATTCAAGGCGTCGCGCTGAGTTCGTCGGTGACCAACAGCAACAAGGTGGGCGAGGGATTGTCGCACTTCGATTTCAAGACCATCCGGATTCCGCTACTGTTTATTCATCATCGCGACGATGCCTGTTCCATTAGCCCCTATCACAACGTCGAGCGGATCTCGAATAAGCAGTCGCTGATCAGCGTCAGCGGAGGCGATCCGCCGCAGTCGGGGCCGTGCGAGCCTATGAGCCCTCATGGTTACTTCGGGCGCGAGGCGCCGGTGGTCAAGGCGCTGAAGAACTGGATGCTCGGCCGGGAATTCGCTCGTGAGATCACCTAAAACGCAGCCTGGGACACCGATCGAAAGCCAAACGTGAGCCAGCTCATCGAAGTCAAGGTCCCCGACATCGGCGACTTCAAGGACGTGCCGGTCATCGAAGTTCTGGTGAAGCCCGGCGACGCGGTCGCGGCCGAAGATTCGCTGGTGACGCTCGAGTCGGACAAGGCGACCATGGACGTGCCTTCGCCCGCCGCGGGTGTGGTCAAGGAGCTCAAGGTCAAGCTCGGCGACAAGGTTAGCGAAGGCAACATAATCCTGACCCTGGAAGCGGCCGGCGATGCAGCGGCGAAGCCCGCGGCTGGCGCGGCATCCAAATCCGCGTCGAGCGCCGCCCCACCGAAACCCGCCCCCGGCCCTGTGGCGGCGCCACCATCAGCCGGCACACCGGCTGCAAAAGCAGCGGGGACGCCTTCGGGCGCAGCAGCCGCTCCCGCTCCTGCCGCCGCGACCTACTCGGGCGGCGTCGACCTGGAATGCGAAATGCTGGTCCTTGGCTCGGGTCCCGGCGGTTACAGCGGCGCGTTTCGCGCCGCGGATCTCGGCATGAAGACCGTGCTGATCGAGCGCTATCCGACCTTGGGCGGCGTGTGCCTCAACGTCGGCTGTATCCCGTCGAAGGCCTTGTTGCACGTCGCCGCGGTGATCGACGAGGCGGCGGCTTTAAGCGAGCACGGCATCAGCTTCGGCGCACCGGAGCTCGATCTACCCAAGCTGCTGGGATGGAAGAACAAGGTCGTCGGCAAGCTGACCGGCGGTCTTACCGGGATGGCCAAGGCGCGCAAGGTCGAAGTCGTTCGCGGCTACGGGACGTTTCTCGATGCGCACCATGTCATCGTCGAGTTGACCGACGGACCCGCCCAGAACAAGACCGGCGCCAAAAAAGTGGTGCGCTTCCAGAAAGCGATTATCGCCGCCGGTTCGCAATCGGTTCGGCTGCCCTTCGCGCCGGAAGACTCGCGCATCGTCGACTCGACCGGCGCGCTGGAGCTCACGTCGGTGCCGAAGCGCCTGCTAGTGGTCGGTGGCGGCATCATCGGCCTCGAAATGGGAACCGTGTATTCGACGCTGGGCTCGCGGCTGGATGTGGTCGAGATGCTCGACGGCTTGATGCTGGGCGCCGACCGCGACCTGGTCCGGGTGTGGGACAAGATGAACAAGCATCGCTTCGATCGCGTCATGCTCAAGACCAGAACCGTCGCCATCGAGGCCAAGAAAGATGCGGTCTACGTCAGCTTCGAAGGCGAGCAGGCGCCGCCGAAAGCACAGCCGTACGACATGGTTCTTCTCTCCGTCGGCCGCAGCCCCAACGGAAAGAAGATCGGCGCCGACAAGGCCGGCGTCGCGGTGACCGACCGCGGTTTCATCCCGGCCGACGATCAGATGCGCACCAACGTACCTCACATCTACGCCATCGGCGATATCGCCCGCCAGCCGATGCTGGCGCATAAGGCGGTGCACGAAGCACACGTCGCGGCGGAGGCCGCGGCGGGCGAGAAGTCGTTCTTCGACGCGCGCGTCATTCCCTCGGTCGCGTACACCGATCCGGAAGTCGCGTGGGTGGGGCTGACCGAGGACGAGGCCAAGGCCAAAGGCGTGAAGGTGCAAAAGAGCGTCTTTCCGTGGGCGGCGTCGGGCCGCGCCATCGCCAACGGACGCGACGAGGGCTTCACCAAGCTCCTTTTCGACGACACCACGCATCGCGTGGTCGGCGGTGCCATCGTCGGCACGCATGCCGGCGACCTGATCAGCGAAATCGCGCTGGCGATCGAGATGGGCGCGGATGCCGTCGACATCGGCAAGACCATCCATCCGCATCCGACGTTGAGCGAGTCGATCGGCTTCGCCGCCGAGGTGTTCGAGGGTGTCTGCACCGATCTGCCGCCGGCGCGCAAGAAGTCATGACCCAGGACGAGCAAAAACAGCTGGCCGCCCGCGAAGCGATCAAGTACGTCGTCGACGACGCCTACATTGGCGTGGGCAGCGGCTCGACGGCCAACTTTTTCATCGACGAGCTGGCGAAGGTCAAGCATCGCATCAAAGGTGCGGTGGCAAGCTCGATCAAGACGGCAGAACGCCTGAAGGGTCACGGCATTCCCGTGCTCGAGCTCACCACCATCGATACGCTCCCGGTCTATATCGACGGCGCCGACGAGGTGACCGAGCACGGTGCGATGATCAAGGGCGGCGGCGGCGCGCTGACCCGGGAAAAAATCGTCGCCGCGGTGGCGCAGAAGTTCGTCTGCATCGTCGACCAGTCGAAGCTGGTCGGCGTGCTGGGGAACTTTCCGCTACCGGTTGAAGTGATTCCCATGGCGCGCAGCTTCGCCGCGCACGAGCTGGTCAAGCTCGGCGGTCATCCGCAACTGCGCCCGAATTTCATCACCGACAACGGCAACGTCATCCTCGACGTCGAGGACATGCGGATCCTGAATCCGGTCCAGCTCGAAATGAAGATCAACAACATCGTCGGCGTCGTCACCAACGGCTTGTTCGCCGATCGTGGCGCCGACATCATTCTGATCGGGACCGACACCGGCGTCAGGACGCTCGACGCGCACAAGTTCTGATCGCACCGTGCCTCGTCCGTGGTTCGCCCGACGGGGCCCCGGTCTCCTGCGTGAGCACCGATCGGGATAGAATATCTCGCATGACCAACCTCAACGTGCCCGGTCTGGATTTGCCCGCGTACATGCGCGAGGTCGGCGAGCGCGCACGTGCTGCATCGCGCCTCCTGGCTCGCGCGCCGACGGCGGCAAAGAATGCCGCGCTGGAGGCAATCGCCCTGGCAATCATTCGCGACCAGAAAAGTCTGCTGGCCGCCAACGCGCAAGATGTCGCCGCGGCACACGGCGCGGGCAGCGATGCGGCGTTCGTCGATCGGCTCGCGCTGGCAGCGTCGAGCGTCGCGGCCATGGCCGAAGGCGTGCGCGAAATCGCCGCATTGCCCGACCCCGTCGGCGAAATCAGCGAACTCAAATTCAGGCCGAGCGGCATCCAGGTCGGTCACATGCGGGTGCCGCTCGGCGTCGTCGGCATCGTCTACGAATCGCGGCCCAACGTTACCGCCGACGCCGCTGCCCTCTGTCTCAAGTCGGGAAACGCCTGCATCCTGCGCGGTGGCTCGGAAGCGTTGCATTCGAATCAGGCGATCGCGACCCGGGTTCGGGAAGGGCTCGCCGTTGCCGGGTTGCCGGAGGACGCGGTGCAACTGATCGCGACCACCGATCGCGCGGTTGTCGGCCTGTTGGCGACGATGGACAAGCATGTCGACGTGCTCATCCCGCGCGGCGGCAAGGGATTGATTCAGCGTGTCGCCGAGGAAGCGACGGTGCCCGTGATCAAGCATCTCGACGGTGTGTGCCACGTCTTCGTCGACGAGCATGCCGACGTCGAGATGGCGATCCGCATCGCCGACAACGCCAAGACCCAGCGTTACAGCCCGTGCAATACGATGGAGACGCTGCTCGTTCACGAGCGGATCGCCTCTCGCGTGCTTCCCGCGCTGGCACAAATCTACACGGCAAAGAGTGTCGAGCTTCGCGGCGATCCCGCCGCCCGGGTGATCGTGCCGGCGATGAAGCCGGCGACCGAAGAAGATTGGCGCACCGAGTATCTCGGGCCGATCCTTTCCGTGCGTATCGTTGCGTCGCTTGATGCTGCGATCGACCACATCGCGCTCTATGGCTCGCAGCACACCGACGCCATCGTCACCGAGGATTACGGCAACGCGATGCGGTTCGTGCGCGAGGTCGATTCGAGCTCGGTGATGGTCAATGCTTCGACGCGATTTGCCGATGGCTTCGAATACGGCCTCGGCGCCGAGATCGGCATTTCGACCAACAAGCTTCATGCGCGCGGTCCGGTCGGTCTCGAGGGGCTTACCAGCCGGAAATGGGTCGTTCTGGGCAGCGGACAGATACGCAAGTAAGACGCAAATGAGACGCGAGTGAGACAAAACCGGACACAGGCTCGCCAGTAGGACCCAGTTGGTTGATGCGTCGCTAGCTCCGCCGATGTCGTCCTCGGTTTCGATTTCCATTGCGACCAATACCGTGATCACCGCGGCCAAGGCCTTTGGCTGGGCGGTAACCGGCTCGCCGACGCTGTTCGCGGAAACAATCCACTCGGTCGCCGACGTCGCCAACCAACTGCTGCTCAAGGTCGGCGAGGTGCGCGGCCGGCGCGGCCCCGACGCCGCGCATCCCATAGGTCGGGGCCAGGAAAAATTCTTCTGGGCGCTGGTATCCGCCGTCAGCGTGTTCTTCATCGGCTGCGGGCTCAACATCTACCACGGCGTTCACGCCCTGATCAGCCCAAGCGTCATCGAGCCCTTCACGCCGCTGGTGCTGGGCTTGCTGATGTTTGCGCTGGCGCTCGAATCGTTCACCTTTGTCGTCGCATTGCGCGAGATCGGCGGCTGGAAGGGCATCGCCAAAAACCGCAACAACACCACCGTCCTGGCCGTGCTGCTCGAGGATGCGGTGGCGCTGCTCGGCATTCTGCTGACGCTGATCGTCGCCGGAGTGTCGCTGCTGTGGGGGCCGCATCCGGCGTTCGACGCGGCGGTGGCGATCGGCGTCGGTGGGCTGCTCGGCGCGATGGCGATTTTCCTCGCCGGCATCAATCGGCGCCTCTTGATCGACAGCTCCGATCCGGGACTCGATCGCAGCGCCGAACGCTTTCTCGGCGAACAGGGCCTGCGGGCGAAGGTGAGCTCGATCCTGGTCGATGACGATCGAGGCGTGCTGTTCGTTCGCGTGCCGCGCGCGGACGCTCATGAGCGCACCATCGAATCGCATGCGCTGGGCGAGGCGTTGAAGGCGCATGCGCTCGAGCACGACGGCAAAACGGTCGACGCCGTCTATTGGCAGTTCCCGGCCTAGGGACGGGTTTCCATCCGCTGCCGGTTCGCAGCCGGTCAGAACGACCGAGGCAAGCCGAGCACGTGCTCGGCAACGTACGAAAAAATCATGTTGGTCGACACCGGCGCGACCTGATAGAGCCTGGTCTCACGGAACTTGCGCTCGACGTCGAACTCGCAGGCGAAGCCGAAGCCTCCGTGTGTCTGCAAGCAGACGTTAGCCGCTTCCCACGACGCCTTCGCCGCCAGCAACTTGGCCATGTTCGCCTCCGCGCCGCAGGGTTTGCCGGCATCGAACAGCGAAGCCGCGTGAAAGCGCATCAGGTTTGCGGCTTCGATCTCAATGTAAGTCTCGGCGATCGGAAACTGCACGCCCTGGTTCTGGCCGATCGGCCGGCCGAACACCACGCGTTCGCTCGCATAGCGTCGGGCGCGATCGACGAACCAGTATCCGTCGCCGATGCACTCGGCGGCGATCAGTGTGCGCTCGGCGTTGAGCCCGTCGAGGATGTAGCGAAAGCCCTGCCCTTCCTCGCCGATCAGATTTGCCGACGACACCTCGAGACGGTCGAAGAAGACTTCGTTGGTCTCGTGGTTGACCATGTTGGCGATCGGACGCACGTTGATGCCGCCGTGAGCGCCGGAGAGCGCGTCGCGAAGATCGACCATCAGCACCGACATGCCCTCCGACCGGCGCTTGACCTCGGGGAGCGGCGTCGTGCGGGCGAGCACGATCATCAGGTCGGAATGTTGCAGGCGCGAGGTCCATACTTTCTGACCGCTGATGACGTAGCGATCGCCTTGCCGCACCGCGGTGGTCGCGAGACGCGTGGTGTCGCTGCCGGTCGATGGCTCGGTTACCGCCATCGACTGGAGGCGCAGCTTTCCCGCGGCGATCGACGGCAGCCAGGTCCGCTTTTGCGTTTCCGAGCCGTGGCGCAAAAGCGTGCCCATGTTGTACATCTGGCCATGGCAGGCCCCGGCATTACCGCCGCTGCGGTTGATCTCCTCCATGATCACCGATGCTTCGGTCAGTCCCAGGCCCGAGCCGCCGTACTCGGTGGGGATCATCGCCGCGAGCCAGCCTGCACCGGTCAATGCGTCGACGAACGCCTCGGGGTAGCCTCGCTCCGCGTCGACGCGCTGCCAATACGCGGAGTCGAAGCGCGCGCACAACGCGCGCACGCCCTCGCGCAATTCCTGATGACGGTCAACGGCAGGCAGCGGATGCATCGGCGGTATGGTACATGCGGCGCCTCAGGTAGCTTTGCTTGCTTTGGCATTGCCGGTAACGCGTGTGTTCCGGTGGCGCAATAACGTCAGCCACAGCACCGCACTGGCGACGACGGCGAGCAGCGGAAGCGCGCCCAGGTTCATCCAATCCCAACCGGCGGCGCTGACCAACGCACCCGACGAAAAGGATGAGATGCTCATCACCGTGAACACGATGACATCGTTCATGCCCTGGGTCTTCGCTTTTTCGGAGGGAGTGTAAGCGTCGATCAGCAGGGTGGTGCCGCCGATGTACATGAAATTCCAGCCCACGCCAAGAAGGACCAGCGCCGCCCAGAACTGCCACAGCGCGATGCCGGACAACGCTACCGCGACGCAAGCGCCCATCAGCACGATGCCGACGGCAATCACCTTGAGCGCGCCGAAGCGACGTATCAGCGATCCGGTGAAGAACCCCGGCGCATACATCCCAACGACGTGCCACTCGATGACGAACGCCGCCGCACTGAACGGATGACTGCAAAAGCTCATCGCCAGCGGCGTGGCGGTCATCAGCAGATTCATGATGCCGTAGCCCAGCGCCGCGGACAGCGCCGCGACGATGAACACCGGCTGACGCACGATCTCCGATAAGGGACGTCCGCCGCCACGGGTCTCCTCCACGGTCGGCGGCGGTACGCGTACTTGCGACTGGACGCCGAGAGCGACCAAGGCAAAGGCCGACAGAACCAGAAATGAACCCAGGAAAGGAACTCCGAGCAGGTCTTTTGCCCAAACGCTCGCCTGAGGGCCGAGGAAGCCCCCGGCTATGCCACCGGCAAGCACCAGCGAAATGGCTTTGGACCTGAATTCCGGCGCGGCCACTTCCGCCGCCGCAAAGCGATACTGCAGTCCGAACGCCGTGTAAATGCCGATCACCGCGGTGCCGAAGCAAAACAGCGCAAAGCTTCCGCGCCACAGCGCAAGCGCGCACATGGCGGCGCCGGCGACCGCGATCGCCGAGCCCGTCATGAATCCGGGTCGTCGGCCGACCCTGGCCATCCACAGTGCGGCGGGCATCGCGGCAAACGCGGATCCGAGGACGAAGGTCGTCGCGCCGAGCGTCGCGAACGCCTTGTTCTCGACCAGCGCGTAGCCGACCAGGCCGTTCATCGCAATGAGGCCGGAGTTATTGATCAGCAATAACGCCTGACAGCAGGCAAGGAGCGCTATGTCGCGGTAGGAAGTTCGCATCGCCAATCGAGAGGCAATCAAGCTTGGGCGCAGCACCGGAACTTGCATTGCCGCGATTACGGCACTATATCAGCCATTCAACGGAGCGATTCCCATGCAGGACGAGATCCTCGATTTCTGGTTCGCGCCCAGCGGCAGTGCGGAACATGGCAAGACCCGCGAGCTGTGGTTTCGCAAGGACGCCGCGGTCGATCAATCGATCCGCGCGCGGTTCGGCGGCGCCGTCGAGACGGCGCTCGGCGGCGGATTCGGCGAATGGACCACGCCGCGCGGCGCGCTCGCACGCGTGCTCTTGCTCGATCAGTTCACCCGCAACATCTATCGCGAGACGCCGCGCGCCTTCGCGGGCGACATTCTGGCGCTCGGCATTTCGAGGGCAGCGGTTGCAAACCGCGACGATCAGGCGCTGATGCCGGTCGAGCGCTGGTTTCTTTACATGCCTTTCGTGCACGCCGAAGACTCTGCCGCGCAAGAGACTTCACTAGACCTGTTCGCTCGCCTGCGTGACGAGACCGGCTTGAGCGAGCCAGTCGTCTGGGCCGAGCGCCACGCCGCGGTGATCCGCCGCTTCGGCCGCTATCCTCATCGCAACGCCATCCTTGGCCGCGAATCGGCTGCGGAGGAAACCGAATACCTCGCCGCGGGCGGCCGCGGCTTCTAACGCGTCTGTGAACCACCGTTTGAACTTCGTGATAGCGCGGTATCGCGCAACGCCTTTTTGAAACCACAGGCTGCTGAGCTACCATCCGCCCGTGGCAATCATCCAATGCCGCCCGGCGGCAACAACTCGATGCCCTGCACGACACGCAGCGCGACACTGGGTGGACGCAGTCAAAGTCGGACGCAAGGAGCTGATGGAAATGCGCGAACCCGACGTGATCAACGACGAAGTGATGCGCGCGCCGCAGGCCGACATCTATGTCGAGGAAACGCTGATCGTGGGCGCGGCGCGGCATGAGCCCTAGGCCCGGGTTCCAAGCGACGCCGCGCCGATGATTCGCACCCTGGGCATCGTCGGCGGGACCTTCGACCCGATTCACTACGGCCATCTGCGGCTCGCCGCTGAGGTCAAGCTGGCGCTGGGGCTTTCCCAAGTATTGCTCATTCCCGCGGGCATTCCGCCACATCGGCCGGCTCCGGTCGCCTCTGGAGTAGACAGGCTGGCGATGACCGAGCTGGGTTGCGCCGAATTCGCCGGACTCTCCGCAGATGGCCGCGAGATTCGTCACCCGGGACCGAGTTACACGGTGGATACCCTGCAAGCGCTTCACGCCGAAGACGTGACGCGACCCTTGGCGCTCATCATCGGCAGCGACGCGTTCGCGGGCCTTTCAAGCTGGCGACGATGGGAGCAATTGTTCACCCTCGCCCATCTGGTGGTGGTGGAAAGGCCGGGTGCGCCGACCTTGCCCCAGGCGGCGCCACCCGCGCTGCAAGAGCAATGGAATCGGCGCCTGACGACCGACCCCTCACGCCTGTCGCGGCAACTGGCGGGCGCGATCGTGCGCCAGAGCGTGACACCGCAGCCGATTTCGGCGACCGAGATTCGAGCGGCGCTCAGCCTGGGCGCCTCCGGCCGGGCTGAAGTTCGCGGTTTGCTTCCGGCTGCGGTTCTGGCTTATATTGACCGCAATCAACTGTATCGGTCCCTTCCGGATGCGCCTTAACAAGATTCAGAAAACTGCAGTTACCGCCCTCGAAGACATCAAAGCCCGCGACATCACTGTTCTCGATGTCCGCAAGCTGACCAGCCTGTACGACACGATGATCGTCGCCACTGCCGAATCGAATCGGCAGGTGAACGCGCTCGCCCACCACGTCCGCGACGCGCTGAAAGCCGCCGGCGCGACCATTATCGGCGTCGAAGGCGAGCAATCAGGCGAATGGGTACTGGTCGACGGCGGAGAGGTCGTCGTTCATATCATGCAACCGGCCGTGCGCGCGTATTACAACCTCGAGGAGCTGTGGGCGCCCGCCGCGGCACAACGTCGCGCGAAGCCGCCACTACCCGCCGCGGCTTAAGCCGGCTCTCGCGGGCGAAAAAGCCCGCGCCTTCACCTCCGATTCCATGAACCTGCGCATCGTCGCGCTCGGCCACCGGCTGCCGTCCTGGGTCGGCGAGGCGTACGCCGACTACGCCCGGCGCATGCCTCGAGCCTTAAGCCTGGAACTGGTGGAGCTCAAGGCGGAGCCGCGCGATCGCGGCAAGAGCACCGGGCAAGTTCTCGCCGCCGAGGCCGAGCGTATCGCCGCCGCGACCCGAGGCTTCCGCGTCATCGCACTCGATGAGCGCGGGCGAATGTGGACGACCGCCGAGCTCGCTTCTGCCCTCGGCGACTGGCGCGATTCCGCGCTCGAGGTAGCCTTCGTGATCGGCAGCGCCGACGGCCTCGCCGAGAGCGTCAAGCATGACGCGAATGTCGTGATCGCGCTTTCCGCGTTAACATTGCCGCACGGGCTCGTCCGGGTGATGCTTGCCGAGCAGCTCTACCGGGCAGCAAGCCTGCTGCAAGGCCATCCCTACCATCGCGAATGAGCAAACTGTTCGTTCTCACCGAGCGACCCTCGATCTATCTCGCCTCGAAGAGCCCGCGGCGGCAGGAATTGCTGCGCCAGCTGGGAGTCGATTTTACGGAGCTTTTGCTGCGCGAGGCCGCCGGGCGGCGGCGCGACATGGTCGAGGCTTCGCGCAAGGACGAGTCGCCGATCGAATACATCAAGCGCGTCGCGCGAACCAAGGTGGCCGTGGGGTGGCACCAGATGGGCAGGCGCGGCCTCGCCCCGAAGCCGGTGCTTGCCGCAGACACCGAGGTCGTGTTCGACGGCGCGGTGCTCGGCAAGCCCAAGGACGCAACAAACGCCACGGAGATGCTCCGGCGCCTTTCCGGCCAAACGCATGAAGTCAGCACCGCGGTGGCGATCCGCTGGAACACCCAGATCCTGATGACGGTCTCATCGTCGCGGGTGACATTTCGCGCGCTGGTCGATGACGAGATCGAACGCTACGTCGCCACCAGCGAGCCCTTCGACAAGGCCGGCGCCTACGCAATCCAGGGACGGGCCGCGGCATTCGTAAGCCATCTCGAGGGCAGCTATTCGGGAGTGATGGGGCTTCCTCTTTTCGAAACTGCCGAGATACTGGCCAAGCTCGGGTTGCAGGTGCTGTGAGCGCACACGCGACGTCCCCCGATCGCTCGCGACGCCGACTGGTGCACGCGGCTGCTTCTCTCAACGTGCGTCGTACTCCGGAATCACCTTCGCCATGAGCCACGAGATCCTCATCAACGTGACGCCACAGGAAACCCGGGTGGCGATGCTCGAGCAGGGAGTCGTCCAGGAGCTGCACATGGAGCGCTCGAGTGCGCGCGGCCTGGTCGGCAATATCTACCTGGGCAAGGTCGCCCGCGTGTTGCCTGGCATGCAATCGGCGTTCATCGAGATCGGCCTCGAACGCGCCGCGTTCCTGCACATCGCCGACATCTGGGAGCACCGCCAGAACGGACACCGCGACGACAGCAAGCCGATCGAGCGCATCCTGCACGAGGGCCAATCCCTGCTGGTGCAGGTGATCAAGGACCCGATCGGCACCAAAGGCGCGCGGCTGTCGACACAGGTGAGCCTGGCCGGTCGGCTGCTGGTGTTCCTGCCGCAGGACTCGCACATCGGCATCTCCCAGCGCATCGAGGACGAGGCCGAGCGCGAGAATCTGCGCGAGAAATTGCAGCAACTCCTGCCCGAGGGCCTGGCTGGCGGATTCATCATCCGCACCATGGCCGAAACGGCGAGCGAGCGGGAGATGCAGAATGACATCGAATACCTGACCAAGCTCTGGCGCGATCTGACCGAAAAATCCGGGACCGTTCCCTTCCCGTCGCTGATCTACCAGGATTTGAATCTTGCGCAACGGGTGCTGCGCGACATGGCGACCGAGGAGACCTCACGCATCCTGGTCGACTCGCGCGAGACATTTCAGAAGATGGAGGAATTCGCCTCGCAATACACGCAAAACATCCTCGAGCGTCTAGAGCATTACGTCGGCGACCGTCCGCTCTACGACCTGCACGGCGTCGAGGACGAGATTCAAAAAGCCCTGGCGCGACGGGTCGACCTCAAATCCGGCGGTTACCTGATCATGGATCAGACGGAAGCGATGACGACTGTAGACGTCAACACCGGAGGCTTTGTCGGCGGCCGCAGCTTCGATGACACGATTTTCAAGACCAACCTCGAGGCGGCGCAGGTCATTGCGCGGCAGCTCCGCCTGCGGAACCTCGGCGGCATCATCATCATCGACTTCATCGACATGGAAAACGCCGATCATCGAGCCGCGGTGCTGGCGGAATTCAACAAGGCGCTCGACCGCGACCGCACCCGCCTGACGGTCAACGGATTCACGCAGCTTGGCCTGGTCGAGATGACGCGCAAGCGCACCCGCGAAAGCCTCGCGCATGTCCTCTGCGAGCCGTGCATGACCTGCGGCGGACGCGGCGAAATCAAGACCGCGCAAACGATTTGCTACGAGATCCTGCGCGAGATCGTGCGCGAGTCGAAGCAGTTCAGCGCGCGAGAGTTTCGAATTCTTGCCTCGCAGTCGGTGATCGATCTTTTTCTCGACGAGGAGTCGCAGAGCCTGGCGCAGCTCGGCGACTTCATCGGCAAGCCGATCTCGCTGCAGGTCGAGTCGATCTACACGCAGGAACAATACGACATTATCTTGATCTAGTGTGCTGGCAACCAACGGCACATAGCCAGCACCGGCACTGACCCATCGATGTTCGAAAAACTGCGTACCGGCGCGCGCGAGCTCATCGCGAGGATCTTCGGTCGCAAGCCGCCCGAACCCGGCCACTTCGTGAGCGGAAGCAATTTTTCATGGCGCGGATGGCTCGCTTCGGGCCCCTGGATCTGGCCAGCGCGCGATTATCTTTTGTACGTCCCGCAGGGCTACGGCGGATGGCGGCGGCGGCCGCTGATCGTCCTGATCCACGGCTGCAAGCAGACGCCTGAAGAGATCGCCGCCGCGACACGCATCGCCGCGCACGCCGACGAGAACGGCTGGCTGGTGCTTCTGCCACGTCAAGTTGCGAAAGCCAACCCGTGGTCGTGCTGGAACTGGTTCGACACCGCGACCAGCGCCGGCAAGGGCGAAGCGGCGATCGTCGCGGCGCAGGTAAAATCGGTGCGCCGGTCCTATCGCGTTCACCCGCGCAAGGTCTATGCGGTCGGCATGTCGGCCGGCGGCTGTCTCGCGGCGGTGCTAGGCTTGAGACACCCGAAGCTCTTCGCGGGCGTCTTCGTCCATTCGGGCGTCGCGTGCGGCGCGGCGTCGGCTCCGCTGACGGCGATGCAGGTGCTTACCTACGGCGCCGATACGAACTATGAAAAGATTGGCGCCAACGCGCGTGCCGATGCGCCGCGCCGCGCGCTGCCCGTCGCGCTGCTGGCGATCGGCGGCGCAGACGACGCGACGGTGGCCGAGATCAACACCATCCAGCTCGTCAGGCAATATCTCGTGTTCAACGGCAAGCTCGTGCCGGAGCCCAATCCGCCGAATGTGCTTCCGCCCGCAGACCATGAAGCGACCTCGACGCTTCCCGCCGGCCGCACGATGACCGTGAGCGACTATCGCGACGGCGCTCGCGTGGTGGTGCGCCGGGTGCGCGTGACCGGTCTCGCCCACGCCTGGAGCGGCGGCGACGACGCCTTCCCCTATAATGACCCGAATCCCCCTGATGCAACGGCGCTGCTCGCCGAATTCGTCGCGGGGCAATGCTGACCCGAGGCAAAAACGCGGAGGAGCACGACATGGCAGTTTCCGGCATGAACCACTTCACGGTTTTGACCGACGATGTGGAGCGCACCGTGCGCTTTTACGACGATTTTCTGGGACTCAAGGCGGGGTCACGCCCGCACCTCAATTTCCACGGCGCGTGGCTGTACGCCGGCGATCAACCGGTCTTGCACATCATCGGCGACCGGCCGAAAAACGAGCTCAAACCCGGCGTCATCGACCACATGGCTTTTACCGGCCATGATCTGTCCGCGACGCTCGCCATACTGGAGCGGGAGAAGGTCGAATATGCGTGTCGGCAGCAGGCCGGCTCCGGCGTATGGCAGGTGTTCTTCCACGATCCGAATGGCGCCAAGATCGAGCTCGATTTCGCACCCGACGAACGGCCATCGGCGCGTTGAGAACCGTTCCGCGCGCGACGCTGGACCATCTGGTCGTCGCCGCGGAAAGCCTGGAGCAGGGCGAAGATCATCTCGAGTCGCTGCTGGGAGTGCGACCCCGGCGCGGCGGCAAGCACGCCGCGATGGGCACCCACAACAGCGTGCTGCGATTAGGTGATCGAAGTTACCTGGAGCTGATCGCCATCGACCCCGATGGCATCAAGCCGGACCGCCCGCGATGGTTCGACCTCGACCGGCCCTCGATGCGGGCGTCGCTGGCGCAAGGTCCCCGCTTGATTCACTGGGTTGCGCGCTGTGCCGATATCGAAGCCTCGCGACAAATCTCGCCGGACGAACATGGTCGCGTCTATCCGATGACGCGTGGGCCGTACTCATGGCGCATCACCATCCCCGACGACGGACACTTGCCCGGCGAGGGCCTGATCCCGACGCTGATCCAGTGGGCCGACGAGAAACATCCGGTCGATGCGCTGGCCGACGATCGCATCGGTCTCGTGACGATGGCCGGCGCGCATCCAGAGCCGGCGACCATCCGTGCCGCGCTTGGCAGCCTGGGCGTGGCGGATATGCTGAAAGTCACTTACGCGGTGACGCCGCGCCTTGCGGCGATGCTGCGAACGCCGCGCGGGACGGTCACGCTGTAGAGTGAAATTCGATCGCAGCCACTAGAGGAGCGCGCCTCGCGCGCTCACCGGCCAGACACATTCGACGCGCCCCTTTCGCACGCCCACCAGCCAATCGTGCAGATTGACCGTCGGATCGCAATGCCCGGGTACCAGCCGTATCTTGTCGCCGACATGCAGCGTTTCCGCACCGGTCGGTACCCGCAACACGCAGTGCTCGTCAGAGGCTTTGGTGCATTCCAACTCCGGTCGGTCGGCGACCAGCGGCAAGCCTGAGTCGACCGAAAACGCCTTGAGTCCGGCATCGACGATCGCGCGGTCGGCGGCGGGCGCGCTCATCACGGTGGTCCAGACGTACAAGCTCTGCGCAAACACTGGCTCGCCGGCATTCAATTCGTTCCGGCCGTAGTCGGCATCCATGAAGACGTACGATCCCGGCTGCAGCTCAGTATAGACGCCGCTGTTGCACTCGAGCAGGAAAGTGCCGGTTCCCGCGCCGGTCACCGTGGGACAGGCTATGCCAGCGCTCTCGATCATCAGCTTGGTATCGCGCGCGCATTCGACCGCACGCGCGATGGCTGCGCGGCGCTCCGCGGGGCGGCGCAAATGCTGTGCCGCGCCCTGATACGCGTGCAGCCCGCCGAAGCGCAGCCCCGCCCCGGCGTGTGACGCGACGGTGCGCGCAAGCTCGAGCGCACTCCTGCCGGGGGCGACGCCGCAGCGATGGGCGCCGACATCGATCTCCACCAGCACTTCAAGGGTCGAACGCGCGTGCGTCGCGGCCGCCGCCAGCTTGGCAGCGTTGCCGGGATCATCGACCAGCACGCCGATAGAGGCCGATCGGGCGAGCGCCGCGAGCCGCGCGAGCTTGTGCCCGCCCACGATTTCGTTGGTGACCAGCACGTCACTGATGCCGGCCGCGACAAATGCTTCGGCTTCGCCGACTTTCTGACAGCAAATGCCGATTGCGCCGTGGGCGATCTGGCGCTTCGCGATCTCCGGACACTTGTGGCTCTTGGCGTGCGGTCGCAGCCGCACACTCTTGGAGCGAACCGCCTCCGCCATGGCGGCGAGGTTGCGCTCAAAGAGGTCGAGATCGATGACCAGCGCCGGAGTGTCGACCTCGGCGAGGAGGTCATCCACCTGCGCCGGCATGCGCGCCGCCAAGGCAGGATTTTCGGACCTCATTTGCCTCGGCCCACCTTCGGCTGCCGTACGCCCACACGCGGTCCCACAGCAGATTGCCGAGGATGATGGATCAGGACCGCCAGCGGCTGCTCACCGGGCTCGCTAATTCGGCGCCGCGGCGTCGAGCGGGGCAAGCTGCCCGTAGACGAGCCGCGCGATGGACAGCAGTTGCGCCCGTTCGAGCTTGCCCGACAGCGCGTAGCCACAGGCATCATCGATCCAGTAGAAAACACCGACGCCGTCTTCGTACGCGTAGCGGAACGCGGTTTCCCGCGTCCGCTCGTCGTCCTTGCGAACGAGAAGCGAAATGCGCTGCTTGTCGGCGTTTTCGTACATGAACAGCGCACCTGGCTTTTCATTGCCGGCAACCAGGCGGCCGCCGACGAGCGCAAATCCGACCTCGTTCAGATTCGGTGCCCGCAGCGGAAAGCTGAGTCGCTTCGACAGCCAGCGCACCATCCGTTCTTCTTCGTTGGCCCAGATCTCGACCGGGCGATTCGCGTCGCCCGCATACAGCGCGTGGGTAAGCGCCGCCTGGCGAGGGAACGTGACCGGCGTTCCGGCCTGCTCGAGCATCTCGTTGCGGAACTGCCAGCCGAGCCCGATGCCGATGAACAACGACGCCGCCGCGGCCAGGACGATCACCGGCCAGGCGCGACGTATCCGGCGATCGCGCCACGAGCGCGGAGGCTTCGCGGCGTCGACAAGCTCGCGCGGCAGTGTCTCGCCAAGCCAGGGATCGAGCGCAGCGCGCAACCTCGCATTCTGCTGCCGGATGTCGGCCAGGCGCGCAGCAAGCGCCGGTTCGCGCTCGAGCGCGTCGCCAACCTGCGCCGCGCGCTCGGGCGAGAGCTGGCCGTCCGCATAGGCGTGGAGATCGTCCTCGGTCAACGGTAGCGCCGCTTTCATCTCACCACCTTGAGCGGCGCCGAATAGGCGTCGCCGGTCATCCTTCGCAGCTTTTCGCGCGCTCGGCTAAGCCGGGACATCACGGTGCCTATCGGCACACACAGCACCTTCGCGATGTCCTGGTAGCGCATTTCCTCGACCGCCGCGAGCAGAAGCACTTCGCGCTGCTCGTCGGGCAGCCTGCCAATCTGCGCGAAGATCTCCGCCAGCTCCACCCCGTCGGATTGGGTCGCACGGACCGGGATTTCCCATGCGCCCACCGCCCCCTCGTCGCCATCGAGAGAAATTTCCGAGAATTCACGCTGACGCAAGGAAAACTGATTGATGTGCACGTTATGCATGATGGTGAAAAGCCACGCACGCAGATCGCTTCCTTCCCGCCAAAGCTCTCGTTTTGCCCAGGCACGGGTCAGGGTGTCCTGTACCAGATCATCGGCCCGATTGAGATCGCCCGTCAGAACGCGTGCGTAACGCCGCAATCGCGGCAGCGCAGCGATAAGATCGGGATCGGGTAGGGTGTCGGACATCGCGCGACGGCGGCGCTGGAAGCCGTTTATAGTCCGGCTCGGCGCCCTTGTCTCCATGGTAGATCATTCAGACGCCGGAATGCTGGCGCCGTGTGTAAACAGCCTTCAAGCGAATTTTATTCCGCACCTGAGGGAGTACGTCTTCACTGGGGCGGCCCCGGCTCCAGAATGCGGGCTACGGCAACTCCGCCGATGGCATGCGTGCGAGAATGATGGGCACCTTGCGCGCCAGCCCTTTCGAGTTCGGCGTGTTGTCGTAATGACGCGGATTGGGCGCCATCGCCGCCAGCCGCGCCGCCTGCTCGGCGCTCAGATCGCCGGCGCCTATGCCGAAGTAATGGCGCGCGGCCGCCTCGCTGCCGAAAACCCCGTTGCCCCACTCGATGACATTGAGGTAGAGCTCGAAGATGCGCCGCTTGTCGAGGATGGCTTCCAGCATCACCGTGATCGCGGCTTCCTCGGCCTTGCGCCAATAGCTTCGCTCCCCCGAAAGAAACAGGTTCTTGGCCAGTTGCTGCGAAATCGTGGAGCCGCCCGCGACCACGCGGCCCTTGCGGAAATTCTTGTCCATCGCCAGCTGAATGCCGTCCCAGTCGAAGCCTTCGTGGTCGACGAACTTCGCGTCTTCGGCGGCAATCATCGCCTTCTTGAGGTTGATCGAAATCCGCTCATAGGGAACCCACACGTATTGCAGGCGCGCTTGCGGCCGCTTGGCCTGCAGCTCGGATAGCCGCATCGCCATGAACGCGGTTTCGCGCGGCGGGTGGTCGCGCCACCACCAGATGCGCACGGCGTACCACGCCTGCAGCAATGCGACAAACGCGAAAATCGCGAAAATCGCCCACAGCAGCCAGCGGCCAAGCTTGCGCATTGCCGCTTAGCTTGCCGGACGCAGCATGGCAAATACGGGCGAGGTCTGCGGGCGCACTCCGCGCCACAGAACGAAGCTTTCCGCCGCCTGCTCGATCAGCATGCCGAGACCGTCGGCCATTCGCGCCGCGGACTGCTCGGATGCCCAACGCAGGAATGGCGTGGGCACGTCCGCGTACACAAGGTCATAGGCTAGGCCACCGGGCGCGAAGGCGCGCCGCGGCCAGAGGTTTTCTGGGACATCGCCCTTGATGCCGATGCTGGTGGCGTTGATGGCCACATGGAATCGCCTGCCATTCAACTGCGCCGACGACATCGCGGTGACCGGCCCGTGTCGCACAAATGACGCCGCGAGCTCCGCAGCCCTGCGCCCGGTGCGATTGAGCACGACCACGCTCCGCGGTTTCTGCGCCAGCAACGGACCCATGATTCCGCGCGCCGCGCCGCCGGCACCGAGCACGAGCACATCGCGGCCTGCGAGCGCCTCGTTCAGGTTGTGGGTAAGGTCACGCATCAATCCGATGCCGTCGGTATTGTCCGCGTACCAATGATCGTCGCGCCAGGCCAGCGTGTTGCACGCCTGCGCCTGTTCGGCGCGCGAGCTCTTCTCCCTTGCCAGCGCATACGCCTCGAGCTTGAACGGCACCGTGACGTTGAGACCCCTACCTCCTTCGGCCAAGAAACGCTCAACGGTCGCAGCAAACCCGTCGAGCGGGGCGAGCAGCCTTTCGTAACTCATGCGCTGGCCGGTCGCTCGAGCAAACGCCTCGTGGATCAGCGGCGACTTGCTATGCGCGACGGGATTGCCGATGACGGCATAACGGTCCATGAAACGGGCCCTGATCGGAGATTCAGCGAAGCACCGCCGCAAGTGTCAGTGCACCAAAGGACCGGCTGCGATGCGGCGATACGGACGTCGGCACGCTGGCGGTCAATGCGAGGTCAAGGAATCGCCGGGCGTGAAACTCCATGTTCGAGTAATGTAGAGGATATCGGTATCGCGGCTTATGCTGGGTGGAAACGCTGCGTAGGGTCCTCCCATCTCGACGATCCGGATCGCGGCGAGGTCGAGTATTTTCTGGCCGGAGGTACGGTCGACGACGACGGTTTCGACGCTGCCATCGGCGCGAATGCCGACGGTCAACAGCAGGCTGCCGTAGAGTTTTTGTACGCGCGCAGCCTCCGGATAGTTGCGGTTGCCGATGCCTTCGACTTTGAGCCGCCAGTCCTCGATGTAGCGAGCAAAGCGATATTCCTCGGCGCGCGCACCGACAAAGCGCCGCTTCGGGCGCTTCTGGTACGCGTCCATGTCCTTGGCAATCTGCGCTTCGAGCCGCATCGCTTCCATCGTTCGCTGCATCATCTCGGTCGCGGTCGGCAGCTCCGGCTTGTCCGGCGCCGCATTCGGTGTCGGCTTCGGCGCCTCGATTGCCGCCGCCGATTTGAGCTGGGTCATCATCTCCTGGCTCTTCTTTTCGAGCGTCTCGACCTTCTGCGTGGCCACCGCAAGCTCGGTCGTCGCATTGTCCTTGGGAAGCGCGGGCAGCGGCGTTTTGGCGCGGCGTTTGGCGTCGGTATTGCCGCCGCCGTCGAGGTTCGCCTGGGCCAGGATGTCGGCCTTGGTCGGCTTGGAAACCGATTTGGCATTGACCAGCGCGACTTCCAGCGGTGAAGCGTCGCGCTGGAATTTGCTCAGGTCGATAGGGGCGAAGCGTATCGCGAGCACGACCGCGTGCAGGAATATCGAGCCGATAATCGCCCACATGAGCAAACGATTGCCCGGCGCTGGTTCGTCGGTGAGAAACGACAGCGACATGGTGCGCGGCTCGGGCGTCGGCAGCACGCGTACGCGAGAGCGCACGGCGGCCTTCTCCTCCTGAGGAGCCGGCGGCGCGGGCGGGGCGGCTGGGACCACACGCAAATGGGGACTCTTGGTAGCCTTGGCCATGACATTAGTATATCTCCGCCCGTAAATCCTTGTTTTTCGGCTCCGGGGGCCTTTCGCCACCGGACTTGGGGACGGCTCAGGCGGCGCCGATAAACCGCGCCTCGACGGTCGCGGCAAGGAGGTCGATCTGCCCCACCCCGACGCGTACCCGCGTCCCGGGCGTCAGCGCCGGCAGGTCGGGGGCACGAACATAGAGCGGAATCCCGTCGAACCGGACGAGATTGTCGCGAACGACGGTCGCCTCGCTCTCGACGATATTTTCCTGCTGCAGCCAGCGCAGGCACCAATAGTGCTCCATCTGGCTTTGCAGCTCGGCGTACTGCGAATACGTAAGCTCGAAATCCGCCATGATCGCGAACAGCTCCGCATCGCCCTCGGCGTAGACCGGCGCGGCGCCGTCGAGAACCGCGAGCAGCTGCCGCTGGTTGACCAGATCGCTGTAGCGGCGCAGCGGCGAGCTAGCCCACAGATATTGGGCAACGCCCAGGCCCTGGTGCGGCTCCGGCTTGGTGCTCATGCGGACCTTGCCCACCTGCTGGGTGCGATAAAGGCCCGGCACGCCGGCGTCGACCAGCACCTTTCCCCAGCTGCTGTTGACGTGGATCATGAGCTCGGCGACCAGCTTGTCCAGCGGCGACCCTCGTGGCCGCGGCACGATCGAAACGCGGCCGTCAGGCGAGGCTTCCCAGTCGACCAGGAAGTTGTAATCCACGCGTTGCACGTCCGCCTTGCCTCGGCTCTCCTCCAGCTTTCCGGCCAGCCGCCACAGCGCGCGCAACTCGTCGCTCCATTCCGGGTCCGACGCTGACGCGTCCGAGGCAAAGCACTCGCTGATCGCATCGAGTCGAAGATTGGCGGCGATCGGCACCCGCTCGGCCCTTGTCGACTGCCTGACGACGACCCCGTCGTGTGTCGTCTCGACATAAAGCGAAAGCGCCGCAGGCGCGCTGGTGGCGGCGAGCGTGAAGCGCCCGATCACGGGCTCGGGCAGCATGGTGATCTTGCGTCCGGGCATGTAGACGGTGGACAGCCTCGCCCGCGCAATCGCATCCAGCGGCGAGCCGCGAGCGATGACCAGCGCCGGCGCCGCGATATGAATGCCGATCTCCAGGTTTCCGTTCGCAAGACTGCGCACCGAGAACGCGTCGTCGATCTCGGTGGTCGTCGCATCGTCGATCGAGAATGCGCGCACCGCCGCGAGCGGCAAATCGGGAACCGGCGGCAGGTCGTCTATGCGGGGGAAATCCGTCCCGCGCGGAAACGCGTCGAACAGAAAGCGATTGAAGTGGTAATCATGGGTGGACGGAATCGCGCCGCAGGCGGCGAGCAGCGCCAGCGGGTGAGTGCGCGCGGACTCGCAGGCGACAGCGAGCGCGCGCGTTTCGAGCGCGAGCTTGTCGGGCTTGTAGAGCAGCATCGGCAACTTTTCACGAAAGCCAAGCGGCAGGCGATGTGCCTGCAGCTCGGCTGCGTATGCCGCTACTTCCTCGGTCTCGCGCCGTTTTCGCTCGACCGAGGCGCGCGCGGCCTGCAGCGCCTCGGGAGGGGCAGCCTTGTAACGTCCCTTGCCCTTTTTGTAGAAATGCATCGGCGAGGCGTGCAGCCGCAACGCCAGCGCCGCGGCTTCGCTCGGCGCAGGCGCCCGGCCGAAATATTCCGCCGCGAGCTCGGCAAACCCGAACTCCGACTCACCACACACCTCCCACAGGAAGTCGGGATCGATGCCGGCCGCGATCGCCTGCGCGTCGGCGAGCAATATCGACGGCGCCGGACCCGAGAAACGCAGCAGTACGTTCGCCGCCTTGAGCTTCAAGCGCTTGCCGGAAATCGCTTCGACCTGCAGCGAAGTGTCGTTGTCGGCGAGGACAGTGCCGGCCTTGAACGCGCCGTCGTCCTCGAAAAAAACATGCATGGGAAGTGAAACTGCGAGGGATGGAGGCGTGAATTATACCGTAGCGTCATCGCCCTTCACGGCGATTGCGCGGGGGCGCACTTTGCTTCAGCATGTCGCCTTTCGATCAACGGTTGACGACCATGTCGATGCAATTTCGCCGCTTGGGTGACAGCGGTCTCGAAGTTTCGGAGATTTGCCTTGGTACGATGCTGTTCGGCGATCGCACCGACGCGGCCACCGCGCAGCGCATCATCGCTTCGGCCTACGACGCGGGCGTCAACTTCATCGACACCGCAGATGTGTATGTCCAGGGCGCGTCGGAGTCGATTGTCGGTCCCGCCATCGCCGCCAATCGCCGCCGCTGGATCCTTGCCACCAAAGTCGGCAACGTGATGAGCGAGGCTCCGCACGATGGGGGCTTGTCACGCCGGTGGGTGATGCAGGCCTGCGAGGAAAGCCTGAAGCGGCTCGCCACCGACTACATCGACATCTACTACCTTCATTTGGATGATACCGACACGCCGCTGTCGGAGACCATCGAAGCGATGGGCGACCTGATCCGCGCCGGCAAGATACGATACTTCGGCGTGTCCAATTATCGCGGCTGGCGCATCGCTGAAGTCGTCGGCGTGTGTGCCGATCTGTGCGTGGCGCAGCCGGTCGTGTGCCAGCCCTACTACAACGCGATGAATCGAGGGCCCGAGGTCGAGATCCTGCCCGCCTGCGACTATCACGGCATCGGTGTGGTGCCCTACAGCCCTCTCGCGCGCGGGATACTGACCGGCAAGTATCCGCCCGGCGCAGAGCCGCCGGCGGGATCGCGGGTCGCGCGCAAGGATCGGCGGATGATGGAAACGGAATTTCGCGACGAATCGATCGCCATGGCGCAGACCATCAAGGCGCACGCCGCCAAGAAGGGACTCACTGCGACCCAGTTCGCGCTGGCGTGGGTGCTGCGCAACCGGATCGTCAGCTCGATAATTGCCGGGCCACGCACGTTCGAGCAGTGGACCGATTACCTGTCCGCGGTCGGCAAGGTCCTCGACGCGGAAGATGAAGCGTTGATCGATTCGCTGGTGACGCCGGGTCATCCATCGAAACCCGGCTACAACGATCCGCAGTATCCGTTCTTCGGCCGTATCGTGTAGCGGCGCGAGCTACCCGGCGAGGGCCCCCGCGTAGCGGGGATCGACGGGGAATTGCGAGTCGACGCTTGCGGCCGACACGCGACGCATCTCATTCACGAGCGGGTTGAGGAGGCCGCGGCGCGAGCTACCCGGCGCGGGGCCCCCGCGTAGCGGGGATCGACGGGGAATTGCGAGTCGACGCTTGCGGCCGACACGCGATGCATCTCATTCACGAGCGGGTTGAGGAGGCCGCGGCGCGAGCTACCCGG
>DASXBW010000107.1:0-1757 GCA_036491495.1 Casimicrobiaceae bacterium | reverse complement strand
GATCGCCGTGGTGTCCGCAGCCAAATTACGATCGCGCTGCTTAAAGACGACGTTTTGCTCGGCGCAATGGTTGTCTACCGCCAAGAGGTCCGGCCCTTTACCGACAAGCAGATCACGCTGTTGCAGAATTTCGCGGCGCAGGCGGTCATCGCGATGGAGAACGCGCGGCTCCTGACCGAGACGCGTGAGGCGCTGGAGCGGCAGACCGCGACCGCCGAGGTGTTGCAGGTCATCAATTCTTCGCCCGGCGATCTCACGCCGGTGTTCGAGGCGACGCTCGAAAAGGCAGTCAATTTATGCGGCGCTTCGTTCGGCCTACTAATGAAGTATGACGGCGAGGCGCTTCACACTGTCGCTCACTACAATTCACCGCCGAAGTTCGCTGATTTTCTACGAACTCCGATACGCCCCGCGCCTGGTATGGCGAGTTACCGCATGCTGCGAGGCGAAGATGCGGTGACCTTTGTCGACGTTGCTGCGGATCCGTCTTATGTCGCGGAAAGCGAGACGGCGAGGACGCTTGTCGAACTGAGCGGGGCGCGCAGCCACCTTACAGTAGCGCTTCGCAAGGAAGGCGTTTTCCTCGGCCTAATAGTCCTTTATCGCCGAGAGGTCTTTCCTTTCACCGACAAGCAGATCGCGCTGCTGCAGAATTTTGCGGCGCAGGCGGTGATCGCGATGGAGAACGCGCGGCTCTTGAGCGAGACGCGTGAGGCGTTGGAGCAGCAGACCGCGACCGCCGAGGTGCTGCAGGTCATCAATTCGTCGCCAGGCGACCTCGTGCCGGTGTTCGACGTGATGCTAGAAAAAGCCACTAAGCTTTGCGAGGCGGCTTTCGGCGTCCTGCGGACCTGGGATGGCGAACGTTTCAATTTTGGTGCGGCTTACGGAGACTTACGCTTTACCGACTGGGCGCGAAGAGAGAGTCCGCCCACACCGCAGCAAAGCGATGCTTCTCCGTTGGGACAGATCGTCCGAGGCGAGCCGCTGGTTGTTATGGCCGATGCGGCGAGCGAGCTAGCTTACCAGACGTCGCGAGGGTTCAGAGAAATGGTCGAAGTCAGCGGTATCCGGAGCGGGATTGTTGTCGCGTTGACAAAGGAACGCGCGCTCCTTGGCATGATGACTGTGTACCGCAAAGAAGTCCGGCCGTTCACCGAGAAACAGGTGACGCTGCTCCAGAATTTCGCTGCGCAAGCGGTCATTGCGATGGAGAATGCGCGGCTGATCGGCGAATTGCGCGAGCGCACCGATCAAGTAACGGAGCTGAACCGCAGTCTCGAAGCGCGCGTCGCCGAACAGGTCGAGGAGTTGGGGCGGGTGGGGCGACTGAAGCGGTTCCTCGCGCCGCAGCTGGCAGAGTTGATCGTCTCGCAGGGCGACGAGCAGATCCTCGAAAGCCATCGCCGCGAGATCGTCGTCGTGTTTTGCGATTTGCGCGGCTACACCGCCTTCACCGAGACGGCAGAGCCCGAGGAAGTGCTGGATTTCCTACGCGAGTACCATGGCGCATTGGGACCCCTTGTCGCCCAATTCGAGGGGACGCTCGACCAATTCTCCGGCGATGGGATCATGGTGTTCTTCAACGATCCGGTCCCCTGTCCCGACCCGGCAGAGCGCGCGGTCGCGATGGCAGTGGCGATGCGCGAAGCCGCCGGCGCATTGATCGCCAAGTGGCGCCGCCGCGGCCGTGAGTTGGGCTTTGGCGCCGGCATCGCGCAGGGCTATGCGACGTTGGGCCAGATCGGTTTCGCCGA
>DASXBW010000106.1:0-79840 GCA_036491495.1 Casimicrobiaceae bacterium | reverse complement strand
CTAGCGCCCGAGCATAGCGGGTGCTGTTGGACCGCAAGGTCCGGCGGTGCCCGGTGATGTGCCTTCGGCCATGCCTCGTGCATGGACTCGACGGTTCGTCACGCAGCAAGGCCCTCAGTTCGCAAGGACCGGGGGCCTTTTCTTTTCGCGCGCGCCAATTCCGTACCTCCCAGATGCCAGGCTTATGTGTAGCGACATTGCGGACCTACGAAGTGATGGCCAACGGAGCTGGCCGTGTACGACCAGGTGCTTGAAGAAAAAGCTGACAAAAGTGTTGCGGAGTAAGTCGGCATCCCGCACCTTCAAAGTTTCGTATTTGGACGAGTGAGTGCGGCGGACGCTGATGCTATTGGAGTATTTGAGTTGAGACGTTGCGCAACAAACCACTGCTGGTGCGCTTTTCCGGTGGCTTCCTCACCAGAGATGCCAACTCACCCAAATCATGCGATGATTGTTCGACCAAAAGGACACTGGTCGTGCGCTCAGGCCAAGAGCGCGCAGGTCTCCACTGGGATCGCGGACGCACCAAGCGCTCTCATGGGTAACGAGATCAAGGGGTGAGCGCCGCGATGCCGTCTGTGGACGGCGAGCTTTCTCGGCATGGCGAGACGGGGCGGGGAAGCCGCCCCACGCGGGTCGCGGCGGCAATGGCTCCCGTCCTAGCCCCAGCTCGGTATGTGCGCCTTCCTCTCTTCGAGGTGCTCACGGGGTACAGCCCCAACGCGGTCGAGAAGAAAATCCAGAGCGGCGCATGGACACAGGGCCGTGAATACAAGCGCGCGCCTGATGGGCACGTGCTCGTAGACATGAGAGGATACGAGCGATGGGTCGAAGGTCAGTAACAGGCGGAGTGAGCGAATCTCGCGGCAAGATCCGATTGCGGATTTTTTGGTCCGGCAGGGAATTACGGCCAACGCTAGACTTACCTTGGACCGCGCCCAATCGACGCGCCGCGCTACGGATGGTCGAGGAGATCAAACAGAAAATCCGCCACGGCGTTTTCAACCCCGCAGACTATTTTCCGGACTATGGTGGTGTGCCGAGCACCGTGGGCGCGGCGGCTGCGCCGTTAACGTTTGGCTCGTTCGCCGAACTCTATCAAAAATCGCTCGGCAAAAAGGCAGCGGCCACACGTGAGGATTATCGCAAACAACTCACTGCCGTATGGCTGCCACGCCTGGCCGAACGACCAATCAAAAACATCCGCTATAGCGAGTTAGTCCAGATCGTCAATGAGCTCGACGTTTCAGGCAAGACGCTCAACAATTACCTTATCCCGCTGCGCGGCGTGTTCGCCTTTGCGCTCAAGGATCGCGCGATCGACGACAACCCAGCCGACGGGCTCGAGAATGCGCCTGTGCAAGCGGCTCATCCCGATCCGTTCGAGCGCGATGAGGTCGAGCGCATTATCACCGACTTAGCCAAGCGCGACGGCGCTCAGGTCGCCAACTACTTTGCTGCTGCGTTTTTCGCGGGCTTTCGCCCGAGCGAGCAGATTGCGCTTAAGTGGTCGGACGTTGACTTCGCCCGCCACAACGTGCGCGTGCAGCGGGCCATCGTGCGCGGCCACGGCAAAGCGAGCACCAAGACTTATGCTGCGCGTGACGTCGAATTAAACGATCGCGCGTGGGCGGTGTTTGAGGCACAGCGCGCCCATACGCAGCTCGCCGATCGTGAGATTTTCTGGAATCTGGCCACGGGCCGTCCTTGGGCAGACATACAAACGCAGTGGAAAATCTGGCGTGCGTGCCTGAAGCGCTTAGGGCTGCGTTACCGAGAACCGTATCAGACGCGTCATACCTACGCGTCGCTGCAGTTGATGGACGGCGTCAACGCGGTGTATATCGCGCGGCAGATGGGCCACGCTAACGCGCAGATGCTCTTCAAGGTCTACGGCAAATGGATTGACGGGGCCGATAAGAGTCGCGAGCGGGACAAGGCAAGTGCCGCATTCCGCCACGATACCGCCACGCGTGCCGGCGGTTTTAGTAAAAAACGCAACCAATCAAAGACATAGGTGGCGGAGAGAGAGGGATTCGAACCCTCGATACACTTTTTGGGCGTATGCTCCCTTAGCAGGGGAGTGCCTTCGACCACTCGGCCATCTCTCCGGTCAAGCGCGCGATTGTACCTTTCAGCGTCTTGCGTCGTCAAACAAATTTCTTTGCGAAATCCGTGGCTTACAGATAGCTACTGCGAAGTCACGCCGAACTTTTGTGCGGGTAGCGTTCAACCCCGTAAACCTTGCCTTCACGCCACCTTGGGCGCTTGCTCGAGCTCGAAAGCGCGATGCAGCACCCGCACCGCCAGCTCCAGATATTTTTCATCGATCACCACCGAGGTCTTGATCTCGGAGGTGGAGATCATCTGGATGTTGATGCCCTCCTCGGCCAGACTCTTGAACATCTTGGCGGCGATGCCGACATGCGAGCGCATGCCGATACCGACCAGCGATACCTTGCAGATCTTGTTGTCGCCGATGATTTCCCGCGCCGCGAAACCGGTGTTTTTTTCGTGCTCGAGAACGTCGAGCGCCTTTTGGTATTCGGCGCGATTGACGGTGAAAGAGAAATCGGTGTGGCCCGAAGCGCCGATATTTTGCACGATCATGTCGACGTCGACATTGGCCGCGGCGATCGGGCCGAGGATGGCGTACGCGACGCCGGGGCGATCTTCGACTCCCATCAACGAAATCTTGGCTTCATCGCGATTAAATGCAATGCCCGATATGATGGCCTGCTCCATGGTGTCGTTTTCCTCGAACGTAATCAACGTGCCGTTTGACGTGCTGTCGGGGTCCTCGAATGACGACAGCACGCGTAACTTGACCTTGTACTTGCCCGCGAACTCCACCGAGCGGATCTGAAGTACTTTCGATCCCAGGCTCGCCATCTCCAGCATTTCCTCGAAGGTGATTCGGTCCAGCCGTCGCGCCTCCCGAACGATGCGCGGATCAGCCGTATAGACGCCGTCGACATCGGTATAGATCTGGCACTCGTCGGCCGACAGTGCCGCGGCGAGCGCAACGCCGGAAGTATCGGAACCGCCGCGCCCTAGCGTGGTGATGTTGCCGTCGCCGTCGACGCCCTGGAACCCGGCGACGATAACGACCGTGCCCTCGGCAAGGTCGGCGCGTATTCGCTCTTCGTCGATTTTGAGGATCCGCGCCTTGGTGAATGCGCTGTCGGTGAGAACCCGAACCTGCCCGCCGGTGTAGCTCTTCGCTTTTACACCGAGGTGATGAAGCGCAATTGCCAGCAAGCCGATAGTCACTTGTTCGCCGGTGGCTGCGACAACGTCCAGCTCGCGCGGGTCGGGATTGGGCGACAAGTCCTTGGCCAGCGCGAGCAGGCGATTGGTTTCGCCGCTCATCGCGGACGGAACGACGACGAGCTGGTGCCCCTCCCGGTGGAATCGGGCCACGCGCCGGGCGACATTGCGAATGCGCTCGGTGCTGCCAACGGAGGTGCCCCCATACTTCTGAACGATCAGTCCCATGGACAATAGTAGGGCGGTGTCACATTGGGCTCAGGATGCAAACCACTGGGAATCAGAGCGAACGAAAGGCCAAGGTGGCATTGGTGCCGCCAAAGCCGAAGGAATTGGACAGCGCCGCACGGATTTTCATGTCGCGCGCGATGTTTGGAACAAAATCGAGATCGCATTTGGGATCGCGATGGAGAAGGTTCGCCGTCGGCGGCGCGATCTGATCGCGTATCGCGAGCACCGTGAAGACCGCCTCGATGCCCCCTGCGGCGCCAAGCAGATGTCCGGTCATGGACTTGGTCGACGAAACCGCGAGCTTCGCCGCGTGATCGCCGAAGCAGCGCCTGACCGCGACGCACTCGGCAATATCTCCAATCTGTGTCGAGGTCCCATGCGCATTGATATAGTCGATATCCGTTGCATTGAGGCCGCCGTTCTTCAGCGCGTTGGCCATGCTGCGCGCGGCGCCCTCTCCGTTCTCCGGCGGCGCGGTGATGTGGCAGGCGTCTGCCGACATGCCGTATCCGGCCAGCTCGCAATAGACGCGGGCCCCGCGTCCCTTGGCGTGATCGAGCTCTTCCAGGACGAGCACCCCGGCGCCCTCCCCCAGCACGAATCCATCGCGATCGACATCCCACGGGCGACTCGCTGTCGCAGGATCGTCATTGCGGTGCGACAGTGCACGGGCGGCGCAGAAGCCGCCGACACCGAGCGGACTGATGGTCGCTTCCGCGCCACCGGCGATCATGATGTCGGCGTCGCCGTACTCGATGATGCGCGACGCCTCGCCGAGGCTGTGATTCGCGGTCGAGCAGGCACTGACCGTCGCCAGGTTCGGGCCCTTGAAGCCGTACTGAATCGATACCAACCCGGCGATCATGTTGATAATCGACCCGGGAACGAAAAACGGTGAAATCTTGCGCAAGCCGCCCTGCCCGTACGCGCGGTGCGTATCCTCGATCATCGGCAGCCCACCGATGCCTGAGCCGACGCAGACTCCGATACGCTCGTGGTCGCCCCTGTAGCCCTCGAGACCCGCGTCGCGAACGGCTTCCATGGTCGCGACCTGTCCATAATGCACGAAGGTGTCATAGCGGCGCGCGTCCTTGCCGGAGAGATATTGGGTGACGTCGAAGTCCTTGACCTCGCCGGCGATACGCGATGGAAAGGCGCTCGCGTCGAAGCGCGTAATGGTGGCAATACCGGAGCGCGCGGCGAGTATGTTCGCCCACGAGGCGGAAACGCCGATCCCGACAGGAGACACGATGCCCATTCCGGTTACGACGACGCGGCGTCTGGACATGGTGTTTGCCAACGAGGCTAGCTAAGAAGCGGCCGCTTTCCGTCCTGTCGCCGACGGTGGGTGCCGCCAGCCAGCTAGGATGACAACAGCGGGGATCGGAAGCGGGACAAAAGCGGGCGGGCGACGTTATTTCTTGATATGCGAGCCGACGTAATCGATAGCCTGCTGCACGGTGGTGATTTTCTCGGCATCCTCGTCGGGAATCTCGGTCTCGAACTCTTCTTCGAGCGCCATGACGAGCTCGACCGTGTCCAGGGAATCCGCGCCGAGGTCGTCGACGAACGACGATTCGTTCTTGATTTCGGCCTCGTTCACGCCCAGCTGCTCGGCGACGATCTTCTTGACTCGTTGCTCTACGTTTTCCATGCTTCTCCCCCCCTTGCGGGATGTGAACGTTCAAAAGCGGCTGATTTTACCAGAACGGCTGCTTTTGCCCAAAATCGCGGCCCAAGTTCGCTCATCGCACCACCCCGCAAGACCTGGTTCCTTGTCCGCTACTGCATATACATACCGCCGTTGACATGCAATGTCGCGCCGGTGATATACGCCGCCTCGGGCGAGGCGAGAAACGCGACTGCGTGCGCGACGTCCTGAGGAGACCCAAGACGTCTCAACGGGACGCGCTCGATCAATTTCGCACGCTGCGCGTCGTCCAGTGAGCGTGTCATGTCGGTGTCGATGAAGCCAGGCGCAACACAATTCACCGTAATCTCGCGACTCCCGACTTCCTGGGCCAGCGATTTTGTAAAACCGATCAGAGCCGCCTTGGCCGCCGCATAATTGGTTTGACCGGCATTGCCGCTCACGCCGACGACCGAGCCGATGTTAATGATGCGGCCGTGCCGAGCCTTCATCATTCCGCGCAAGACAGCCTTCGACAACCGGTACGCCGATTTGAGGTTGGTATCCAGGATCGCGTCCCACTCGTCGTCCTTCATGCGCACCAGCAGGTTGTCGCGGGTGATGGCTGCGTTGTTGACCAGAATCGTTATTCCGCCCAAACGCGCCTGGATATCGGCGATCGTCTCGCCGACGGACTTGGTGTCCGTAACATCGAGCTTCATGCCCTGCCCCTTACCCTGCCCTTTACCCGGTACGGCTTGCAGGAACGCGGCGATGCTTGCGGCGCCTTCATCGGTGGTTGCGGTGCCAACGACGGTTGCGCCGTCGCGCGCCAGGGTTTCTGCGATTGCCTTGCCGATACCGCGCGTCGCGCCGGTGACCAGTGCCACGCTACCGTCGAGCATCGCCTCTCCTACGGTCCACTTGATGCGGTTGCGACGATTGCGGCCGCAATCGCGTTTGCGTCGTTGAGCGGTAATGTTTCGACACCGGGCGCGATGCGCCGGGCGAGGCCGGTCAGTACGGCGCCGGGTCCGCTCTCGATAATATGGGTCACACCCTGCGCCACGAACGCTTGTATGGTCTCGACCCAGCGAACGGGACTCGCTGCCTGTCTGGCAAGCGCCGCACGAATAGCCTTGGGCGTGGCGGCGCGCGCTACATCGACGTTGTGGAGGACCCCAACACTGGCAACCCGCACCGGCACCTCTTCGAGATAGGCGGCCAGCTTTTCTGCCGCCGGTTGCAGCAGCTTGCTGTGAAACGGCGCACTGACCGGCAACAGCAGCCCGCGCTTGGCACCCCTCGCCTTGGCGGCAACGATCGCGCGCTCAACGGCCTCCTTGTGGCCCGCGATCACGACCTGGCCGGGAGCGTTGAAGTTTACCGCTTCGACGCTCTGCATCTGCGCCGCTTCGGCGCAGGCCGCAACCACGCCTTCGTCGTCGAGTCCCATGATGGCGGCCATCGCGCCGACTCCCTGCGGGACCGCATCCTGCATTGCCTGCGCCCGAAAGCGCACCAGCCGCAGCGCGTCGGCAAAGGCGATCGCTCCAGCCGCGACCAGTGCCGCGTATTCGCCCAGACTATGCCCGGCCATCACGGACGCGTCGGCGCCGCCTGCGGCGCGCCACGCGCGATAGACCGCTACGTCGGCGGTGAGCATCACCGGTTGCGTATTCACGGTCTGGTTGAGCACTTCGGCAGGGCCGTCGTGTACCAGCGCCCACAGGTCCTGCCCCAGCACCTGGCTTGCTTCATCAAAAGTATCGCGCACCAGAGGGTGCTCGGCGTAGCCCGCCATCATCCCGACCGCCTGCGAGCCCTGCCCGGGAAATACGATGGCAAGTTTCATCGACGTCGATTCACCATGGTTGGAAAGCGCGCTGCGCTGTCAATGCCAGCGCAAGAGGACCGAGCCCCAGGTGAAGCCGCCTCCGACACCCGCCAGCATCACGTGATGTCCGGCCTTGATGCGGCCGTCGCGAACGGCGACGTCGAGCGCCAATGGGATCGACGCGGCCGATGTGTTGGCGTGCTCGGCGACCGTGCTCACCATGCGCTCCATTGGCAGCGCAAGCTTTTTCATGGTTGCTTCCATGATCCGGATGTTCGCCTGATGCGGGATCAGCCAGTCGATCGCGCTAGACGGCAGATCGTTTGCCGAAAGCGCTTCCTGCGCAACCTCGGCCAGCACCTTGACGGCGAATTTGAATACTGCACCCCCGTCCATGTGCAGAAAAGGCGTGCCCCGGATTTTGCCGTTGGCCACAGTGCCCGGCACTGCGAGGATATTGGCGTAGCGGCCGTCGGCGTGCAGATGCGACGACAGTATCCCGGGCATTTCCGACGGTGCAACCACCGCCGCGCCGGCACCGTCGCCAAACAGGACGCAAGTTCCCCGATCGTTCCAGTCGAGTATCCGCGAATAGATTTCGGCACCGACCACCAGCGCATTCCTGACCGTGCCGCTCTTGATCATCAAGTCTGCCATCGCCAGCGCGTAGACGAAGCCGCTGCAAACCGCTTGAACGTCGAATGCAGGACTGCCGCGTGCGCCAAGCTTGGCCTGCAGAATGCACGCCGTCGAGGGAAAGATCATGTCGGGCGTCGTGGTCGCGACGACGATCAGGCCGAGGTCGGCAGGTGCAATACCCGCAACCGCCAGCGCCTCCCGCGACGCTGCCAGCGCCAGATCGCTGGTCTGTTCGTCCGGCGCCGCAATGTAGCGTTGACGAATGCCGGTGCGCGAGCGCACCCATTCGTCGCTGGTGTCGATCCGGCGCGCGAGCTCGGCATTGGTCAGGAGCTGCGCCGGCAGATAGCCGCCGGTGCCGACGATCCTGCTATGCATCGTTCGAACCTTCCAGGGATGGTGCAACCGCTGGCACCGGCATGGCGGCGAGACGCTTCGCAATGCGATCCAGCACACCCTGCGCGACTTCGGTGTAGGCCTTTTTGAGCGCATAGCGGAAAGCAAGCGCGTCCGCGTGGCCGTGGCTTTTGACGACCACTCCCTTTAGCCCGATGAGGGTCGCCCCGTTGTAGCGCCGAGGGTCGACGCGCCGCTTGAACGCCGCAAGCACCGGCAGCGCGAACAAGCCGAGCAGCTTGCGCACCGGATTGCGCGTGAATTCCTCGCGCAGGAAATCCGCGAGCATGAGCGCCAATCCCTCCGAGGTCTTGAGCGCGACGTTGCCGACGAAGCCGTCGCAGACGATGACGTCGGTCGTCCCCTTGTAGATATCGTCGCCTTCGACGTTGCCATAGAAATTGAGGTCGGATGTCTTGAGGAGCTCCGCGGTCTCCTTGACCACGTCGTTGCCCTTGATGTCTTCCTCGCCGATGTTGAGCAGGCCCACCGTGGGCCGCTCGATGCCGTCGACGGCGGCGACCAGCGCGCTGCCCATCACTGCGAACTGCACCAGCTGCTCGGCGGTGCAATTGACGTTTGCGCCAAGATCGAGCGCGGTCGTCACGCCCTGGCGCGTTGGCAGCTGCGACGCGATGGCCGGCCGGTCGATGCCCGGCAGAGTCTTGAGCACAAAACGCGAAATCGCCATCAATGCGCCCGTATTGCCGGCCGACACGCAGGCTTGCGCACTTCCATCCTTGACCAGGTTGACGGCGACGCGCATCGACGAGTCCTTCTTGCCGCGCAACGCGCTTGCCGGACCTTCGTGCATCTCGACGACCTCGGTCGCGGCGCGGACCGACACCCTTTCCGCCGCGGTCGACCGGACGCTGCTCAGGGCCTTGCGAATATCGCCTTCGCGACCGACGAGAATCACGCTCGCGTCTGGCGTCTCCTCGAGAAACTGGATCGACGCAACGACGATGACCGGCGGGCCATGATCGCCACCCATCGCATCGACCGCTATGCTGATGCCCATCGATTCAGCAGCGACGCGTCATGAACTCAATCAATCGCGCGCCGCTCAGTTGACAACTCAGGTGGCAGCTCGTTGGCAACCAAGGCGACAGACCGTGCCATCAGCGCACCGCGAACTAACTTCGTGCGCCTGAGACATGAACCGATCTACTCGTCAGCCTTCGTCTTGACGATTTTCTTGCCGCGGTAATATCCACTGGGACTGATGTGATGGCGGAGATGAACCTCGCCGCTCACCGGTTCCACTCCAAGGGAAGGCTTGGGAAGAAAAGAATGCGCGCGATGCATGCCGCGCTTTGACGGCGACTTCTTGTTTTGCTGGACAGCCATGTTCGTCTCCTTAAATGTTCAACCGACCCCGCTCGCACGGGCCCGCTGCCTTCACGCCGCTAGCGTCAATATATCAGCGGGTCGTCTTTTTCAATTCCCCCAGCTGGCCGAACGGGGAAGACCTTTCCTGGCTGCTTTCGTGGCCGGCGACCATCGGGCTCGCTGCGCATTCACCATCCGGGTGACGCGGCGAAAACGGCAGCGACAACAGGAGCTCGTCCTCGACCAGGGCCAGCGCATCGAGCCGCTGGGTAGCCAGGACGACTTCGATTGCTTCGGCGTCCAAACGCGCCAGCTCGCCTTCGCTGCGTGCCAGCAGCAACTCCGTACTCTGGTCTACGATCACCGCAAAAGGCTGCAGGCAGCGCTGGCACACCAACGGCACCGAACCCGCGAGCGTCAGCGTCAGCGCCTGACGGCCTTGTGCGTCCCGGCAGCCCGTCAGGCGCCACGCGAGCTTTGCCGCGCCTGCATCAGCCGCCAGTCGATCGGCAACGCGCGGGAGACCTGCCGCATCGACTTCGCCGCTGAGTGACTCCCCGCTGGCGGACAATTTAAGCGCGTCGAAGGGCATGAGACGTCGGCCGGCAGTGGACTTCGCCCGCGACTGCAGCAGGGTAAACGTAGGATAATAGCGAATAGGCCATACGGTGTCAAAGAAAAGCGTGAAAACAATGACTTCGCCGCGGCCACGTCAATCGGCAGCACTGGTCCTGGCATCGTCGTCGAGCTACCGCCGGGCCCTCCTGGAACGGCTCGGCCTGCCGTTCAGCGTCGTCGCGCCGAAGATCGATGAGGCCGTGCGGCACGGAGAGCTTCCCGCCGCCACATCGGTTCGGCTCGCCGAGGCCAAGGCGCGCGCCATCGCAGCGACACATCCGAATGCGCTCATCATCGGTTGCGACCAGGTGGCCGCCTGCGACGGTATCGCGATCGGGAAGCCGCGCGATCGCGACGACGCGCTGGGGCAGCTCAAGGCGATGCGCGGCAGAACCATCATCTTTCATACCGCCTTGGCGTTGCTCAACACCCGCACCGACCGTTGCCAGACTGCATTGGTCGACGTTGCCAGCACTTTCCGCGTGCTCGGCGACGAGCAGCTCGCCGCGTATATCGATCGCGACCAGCCTTACGACTGTGCCGGTTCGGTCAAATGTGAGTCGCTTGGTATCGCGCTGTTCTCGCGCATCGCCAGCGACGACCCGACGGCGTTGATCGGGCTGCCGCTGATCCGCCTGACCGCCATGCTGATGGCCGAAGGCGTGCAGATCCTTTGACCGCACCTCGCCCTCCTCCCGGCCGCCTGTATCTGGTCCCGAACCTGCTCGGCGTCGTGCCGCCGGCGGAGGTGCTGCCCGAGCGCACGATCGCGGTCGCGCGTGCGCTCAGGCATCTCGTGGTCGAGACACCCAAGGCGGCCCGACAATTCATCAAATCGCTGGGTTCGGAGCGACCGATACAGTCGATCGATTTTGCGACGCTTGACGTCAACACCCTGCCGGAGCGCGTGCCCGGGCTGCTCGAGCCCGCGCTGCATGGAGAGGATCTGGGACTGCTTTCCGACGCCGGCTGTCCCGGGGTCGCCGACCCCGGCGCGCTCCTGGTTGCGGCCGCTCATCGCGCCGGCGTACGCGTCGTACCGCTGGTGGGACCATCGGCGGTGCTGCTGGCGCTTATGGCCGCGGGGATGAACGGCCAGCAGTTTGCGTTTCACGGCTACCTGCCGGTGGCCGCGGAAGCGCGCATCAAAGCGCTCAAGGCGCTCGACGAAGCCGTCGTGCGCAGCGGTGTCACCCAGATCTATATCGAGACGCCGTATCGCAACGATGCGCTGCTGGCCGCGACACTGGCGGCATGCCGCGGGACGACAGCGCTCTGCGTTGCGGCCGATCTGACGCTACCGACCGAGCAGGTGATCCGACGGCCGATTGCGCAATGGCGCCTCCCCCCCCGCTCTGAGCTCGGCCGCCGTCCTGCGATTTTCCTGCTTGGAACCCTCTGAAACGCGGCCGCCGGCATAACCTGGATCGGCCGTTCACGCCCGAGCGCGTGGCGGACGCGCGTCGCGGCTTTGCCTACTGACCCTCGTCGTCGGGCGAGTTCTTGATGTAGCTCCTGAGCATCCGGTTCTCGAAGCTCTGCTCTTCGTACACCGCTTTGGCGACGTCGTGAAACGACACCACACCGAGCAGCGTAGGACCGTCGACTACCGGAACATACCGTGCATGCCGCTCCAGCATCCCGCGCCGCAACTCCATCACGTCGAGACCGGTGGTGGCCGTCAACGGATCGCTCACGTGGATGTCGCTCACTTTGAGATCGCCGAGTTGACCATTTCGCTTCGCAAGCGCCTGGAGCACTTCCGAGAACGTAATCATTCCAACCATGTGGCCGTGATCCATCACGACCAGTGAACCTATATCATGCTGAGCCATGACGTTCACCGCATCCAGCACCGTACCGTGCGGAGGCGTAGTGAAGAGTGCGTTTCCCTTGATACGCAGGATTTCGCTGACCAGCATCTAGCCTCCTCGCATGGCTTCTGTTGCAGATTACTCCGGCTCGATGGCCGCGCGCAACCGGGCAACCGGTTCCAAGCGGCGCGGCATCTAATTCGCCAGGAGGCGCCTTTCGCGCAGCGCCTGCGCCAGGGTGCCGCTGTCGACATACTCGAGCTCGCCGCCGACGGGTACGCCGCGCGCGAGCCGCGTGACCTTGAGCTTGCGCGCGGCGAGCAACTCGGCGATGTAGTGTGCGGTCGCTTCGCCCTCGTTGGTAAAGTTGGTCGCCAGCACGACTTCGCGCACTGCTCCATCGAGCGCTCGCTTGATCAGCCGGTCGAGACGAATCTCCTTGGGACCGATGCCGTCGAGCGGCGAAAGGCGACCCATGAGCACAAAATACAAGCCTGCGTAAGCCTGCGTGTGCTCGACCATCATCAGATCGGCGGGTGTTTCCACCACGCACAGGAGCGTCGCATCGCGCTTCGTCGATCGACAGAGGGCGCAGACTTCGTCCTCTGTAAAGGTGTTGCAGCGCTGGCAATGGCGGATGGCTCGCGTCGCGGCTTCGAGCGCCAGCGCCAGCCTTTGCGCGCCTTCGCGGTCGTGTTGCAGAAGATGCAGCGCCATGCGTTGCGCCGCCTTGGGTCCGACGCTGGGAAGGCAGCGCAGCGCTTGGGTCAGCTCCTCGAGGCTGCTGAGCGGTTCCATTGGTGTGCTGTCCCGTAAGTTTCGAAGATAAAGGAGCGGATGAAATCGGGCGCCAGGCAAGGCGCGAGGCCGAAAGCGTAGCTTGTGCTACGGTGGGGCCGAGTAACGCAGCATGGCGTCTGCGCATTGGCCAATGAGCGCCGCGAACCATCGAGTGAACTTGCGGGACAGCACACTAGAACGGAAGCTTGAATCCGGGAGGCAAAGGCATGCCCGCGGTCAACCCTGCCATTTTCTGCTGTGACGCGGCCTCGACCTTGCGCACCGCGTCGTTCATCGCCGCAGCGACCAGGTCCTCGAGCATGTCCTTGTCTTCTGCCAGCAGTTCTGGCGCAATAGTGACTCGTTTGACGTCGTGACGGCCGGTCATGACAACCTTGACCATGCCGCCACCCGCCACGCCTTCGACTTCCATGGCGGCAATCGCGTCCTGCGCCTGCTTCATGTTCTCCTGCATGGCCTGCGCCTGCTTCATCAGACCCGCAAGCTGGTTCTTCATCATCGTCCGAATCCTCTCTAGGAAACCGGTTTGATCGAGTCGGGCTTGATCCTGGCGTCGAAACGCGCGAGCACGTCCTGCACGAACGGATCGTCGCGAAATGCCGCTTCGGTTTTCGACTGTGCCTCGGCGCGCTCGCGTTTCTCGACGACTGCGAGGCTCGCCGTCGCCGCTCCGCCGACGTCGAAGCGCAAACGCATGCGACGCCCGAACGCTTCGTCGAGCGCCGCCTTCAGCTTGTCGGCATACGCCTTTTCGGTCAGGTGCCGCGATGCCTCGGGCACCGCCAGCACCAGCTCATTGCCGGCAATGGCTTTGAGCTCGGTCTGCGCGGCAAGTTGCAGCGCGATGCCGGAGAGCTTCATGCCGGCGACGAACGCGGGCCAGTCGGCAATTTCCGCGATGGGAGCCGCGGTCGACGCCACTGGAGCAGGCGCGGGCACGGGAACTGAGCGTAGCGCAGAGTTTGCAGCCGCGCCGGCCGGCGGTGATTCCGACTTCGACGCGGACATTGCCGACGCCGGCGATGGCGCCCGCGCGCTGGTTGATTCCGAGGGCGCAGGGTTCTGCCTGACCGGCCTGACTGGCGCGGCGGTGCCGGGACGCACGGCCCCCCCGCTGGTTTCATGCGCGGTCGCGGGCTCGAATGCAAGGAGGCGCAGCAGCGTCATCGCAAAACCCGTGGGCTCGTCCGGCGCCAGGGCGAGATCGGCACGTCCCTGAACGCAGATTTGGTAGGCAAGCTGAACACTTTCAGCCGAAAAGGCCCTCGCGTACGTAGCGATACGGTCCGCGTCGGCAAGCGCGTCGATGGTCTCCGGTACCGTCTGGGCGATAGCTATGCGATGAAACAGCGCGGCGAGCTCATCCAGCGCGGATGGCAGCGACAGGCTGCGCTCGGTGAGCGCGCGGGCTTCCGCCAGGAGCGCGGGACCATCCGCGGCTATGAGCGCGTCGGCGATTCGATAGATGTACTCCGTTTCGACGGTGCCGAGCATTGTGCGCACGACCTCGGCGCGCACCTCGCCGGCACCGTAGGCGATCGCCTGGTCGAGCAGAGACAATGCGTCGCGCATCGATCCGCGCGCAGCGTGGGCGATCAACAGCAGCGCGGCATCGTCGAACGCGATGTCCTCGGCACCGAGGATCTCACCGAGCCGCGCGGCGATCGTCGGCTGTGGCAGTGCCTTGAGATTGAATTGCAGACAGCGTGACAGTACAGTGACCGGGATCTTTTGCGGATCGGTCGTCGCGAGCACGAATTTTACGTGCTCCGGCGGCTCTTCGAGCGTCTTCAGCATCGAGTTGAACGCCGCTTTGGACAGCATATGCACTTCGTCGATCAGATAGACCTTGTAGCGTCCGACGGTCGGAGCGTAGCGCGCGTTGTCGAGAATCTCGCGCATGTTGTCGATTCCGGTATTCGACGCGGCGTCGAGCTCGAGCAGATCGACGAAGCGCCCGGCGTCGATATCGACACACGCGGGGCAGACGCCACAGGGAGACGCGGTGACGCCGTTGACGCAATTGAGACTCTTCGCCAGGATGCGGGCGATCGTGGTCTTGCCGACGCCGCGGGTGCCGGTGAGTAGATACGCATGATGCAGGCGCCCGCGTTCGATCGCGTTGGTCAGCGCCTGCACGACGTGCTGCTGGCCGGCCAGTTCGCTGAATCGCTTCGGCCGCCACTTGCGGGCGAGAACCTGATAGCTCATCGAAAGGGTGGCGAGCCGTACCCCCGGCACTTGCAGAGAATAGCTATGGCTGCTTCCTTCCGGACCTGACCAGATTTACCACCTATGCGATGCGGGGCGGCCCGCCGTTGATCGTAGCGCGAGTGTTTTTCGCGTCTCCGCCATTATCGACGATGTGACCCGACGCAGCAAGCGACGATCGCCGATTCGCGTCGGGTCGCGCTATGGTCGACCACTCCCGTTGCCGCGCAGCGAGTCGCGATATTCGCTTGGCCGCTCGGTCGACGGTGACCGCGGCCTGGAAGCCTCGCACGATGACGGTCGTATAATCGTCTGCAGCGCATCACGCAGGCGATCGGTTTGATCAGACTACGCCTTCTGCGAAGTTGCATCGTCGTTTCGGTCGCATTGTCCGCGTGCGGTCCCTCGCCCGCTCCTCCGCCTCCGCTGCCTCCACCGCCGCCCGGGAATGATCTTGTCGTATTCCTGCGCCAGGGAGCCGTCACCTGGTTCGGCGGCACCGATGATCAGGGTACCGGCCTCGATTACGATCTCGCGCGAATGTTCGCGGCGCAGCATGGCCTTGCGCTCAAAATCATCCCCACTAATAATCCGGTGCAAAGGCTGGCCCAGGCCGCGAGCGGAGCGATGATCGGCGCCGGCGGGATTTATCGGCCACCCGAGCGTTCGCCCGCAACCGACAGCAGTGTCTTTGTGTATTCGTCGGCCTATTACGCGATCGAGCCGGTTCTGATCTACAACGTGGACGGCTTCAAGCCGGGAACGTGGAGGGATCTGGCCGACGAGACCGTCGGAATTCTCGAAGGCAGCGGCATCGAGTCGGCATTGGTCAAAGTGCGCAAAGAGCACCCGGAAGTGCGCTGGCAATCGCTGGCCCTCCCGTCAACCGAAGCGCTGATCAGCCAGGTGTCGGACGGGACGCTGAGCTACGCTATCGTAGCGTCCAGCGAGGCCAACGCGACGCGCAGTGTCTACCTCTCGTTCGATACGGCATTCATGATCGCCGGCAAGCAGGAGCTGGCTTGGGCGTTCCCAAGAGAAGAGACCCGACTGCGTGATCAGGTCGATAGTTTCTTCGCCCGCTGCCGACGCGACGGCACGCTGGCAAAATTGATCGAGCGATATTATTCGCGCGGTCAGGTTACACGCCTGGATGCCGGAGTCTTTCAGGATCGGGTCAAATCCCTGCTCCCGCAGTTGCGGGAAAACTTCGAGCGCGCACAAGATGAGACCGGAGTTGAATGGCGCCTCCTCGCAGCGATCTCTTATCAGGAATCGCAGTGGGATGTGCAGGCGACGAGCGAGACCGGTGTCCGTGGCCTGATGCAGCTGACCGAAGAAACCGCTCGCCATCTTGGTGCCGTCGACCGTCTCGACCCTCAGGCAAGCATCACCGCGGCGGCACGCTACGTCGGTAACCTCAAGGACAAGCTGCCGGCACGCATTCAGGAGCCCGATCGCACCTGGCTCGCGCTGGCAGCGTACAACATCGGGATCGCACACCTGGAAGATGCACGGGTGCTGGCACAAAAACAACAACTCAATCCGGATGCATGGTCGGCCGTGAAAAAGACGCTGCCGCTGCTGGCATTGCCCGAATACTATGAGGACGCGAAATTCGGCTACGCGCGCGGCGGCATGCCGGTGGCGTTCGTCGATCGGGTTCGGGCTTACTACGACATCCTGCTCGCGCAACAGCCATCGCGAACGCCTCGCCTGCGCATGTTCTCGGAGATCGACAATCCTCCTGCGCGTACCGAGGAACCCGCGCTGGGCAATAGATGACGCCGCGTCTGCAGTAAGGCTACCCTGTTTTTCGCATCGCGGGGATGAATGTCATGCCCGCCATGTAAGCTTGCAGCACAGTCGGGATGTCGACTCCGCCGTCAGCGCGCTGATAATTTTCCAGCACGGCAATCAGGGTTCGACCGACCGCGAGCGCGGAGCCGTTGAGGGTATGCACCAGCTCCGGTTTGCCTTGCGCGCCGCGAAATCGCGCTTGCATGCGCCGTGCCTGAAACGCCTCGCAATTCGAACACGAAGAAATCTCCCGGTATTTGCCTTGTCCTGGCAGCCAGACCTCGAGGTCGTATGTCTTGGCCGACGCAAAGCCGGTGTCACCCGTGCAGAGCAGCACCACCCGGTACGGCAGCTCGAGTTTTTGCAAAACCAACTCGGCGTGACCGACGAGCTCCTCGAGTGCACTGTAGGACTCGTCAGGATGGACGATCTGCACCAGCTCGACCTTGTCGTACTGGTGCACGCGGAACATTCCGCGGCTGTCCTTGCCGTAACTTCCCGCTTCGGAGCGAAAGCACGGTGTATGCGCGGTGAACTTGAGCGGGAGCGTATCGCCGGGCACGATCTCGTCGCGCACAAAGTTGGTCAGGGGAACCTCGGCGGTCGGGATCAAATACATTCGATCCTCATCCGGCGCTCCACCCTTGGTCACCCAGAACAGGTCATCCTCGAACTTTGGCAGCTGGCCGGTGCCCGTCAGCGTCGCGCGATTGACGATATACGGCACGTAACACTCGAGGTAGCCATGCTCGGCCGAGTGGAGGTCGAGCATCCACTGCGTCAGCGCGCGGTGGAGGCGCGCAACGTTGCCGCGCAGCGTATGGAACCGCGACCCCGAAAGCTTGGCCGAAATGTCGAACTCAATGCCACCCACCGCGGCGCCGACATCGACGTGGTCGCGAGCTTCAAATCCAAATGCTCTCGGCGATCCCACGCGGCGAAGCTCCACGTTCTGCGCCTCCGACGCGCCGATCGGTACGCTCGCGTGCGGCAGGTTCGGCACGGCGAGCAGCCATTCGCGCAGGGCGGACTGAATGTCACTGAGCTCGGCTTCGAGCGTCTTGAGCTCGTCGCCGAGACCGGCGACTTCAGCCATCAGGTCTTTCGGGTCTTGGCCGCGGCCTTTGGCGGTGCCGATTTCCTTGGAGACCGCGTTGCGCCGGGCCTGCAGCTCCTGGGTGCGGGTCTGGACCGACTTGCGACGCGCTTCGGTCGATTCGAATCGGGCTACGTCGAGCACGTAGCCGCGCGTTTTCAGGCGTGCCGCGACGGCGGCCGGATCGTTGCGCAAAAGCTGGATGTCGAGCATCGGCCGATTCTAGCAAACGCGAGCCGTGGAGCTCAGCACTAGGACTTTTCTTCGTCCTTCGATCGTGCCACCGCGTCACGATTGCGGAGACTGGCGAGCCGCTCTTCTATCTTCGCCTCGAGCCCGCGCCCGGTAGGGACATACCAGCGCGCTGCTTTCATGCCGTCAGGAAAATAGTGCTCGCCAGCTGCGTAGGCGTCTTCCTCGTTGTGCGCGTAGCGGTAGTTCTTGCCGTAACCGAGATCCTTCATCAGCCGCGTCGGCGCGTTGCGCAGGCGCAGCGGCACCGGCCGCGATTGGTCGTTGGCGATGAAGTCGCGGGCGGCGTTGTAGGCGAGGTACACCGCGTTGCTCTTGGCCGCGCAGGCGAGATAGATGACCGCCTCGGCCAGTGCGAGCTCGCCTTCGGGTGTTCCCAGGCGTTCGTAGGTTGCCACCGCGTCGAGCGTGATCTGCAGAGCGCGCGGGTCGGCGAGGCCGATATCCTCGCTCGCCATGCGTATCATGCGCCGGCCGACATAAAGAGGATCGGCACCGCCGTCGAGCATGCGGCAGAACCAGTACAACGATGCGTCCGGGTCGGAGCCGCGCACCGACTTGTGCAGGGCCGAAATCTGATCATAAAAAGCTTCTCCACTCTTGTCGAAGCGACGCCTGCTGCGGGTGATCGTTACCTCGACAAACGCCAGGTCGATGTCGCTCCTGCCCGCGTCCTGCGCCGCAACGCCGAGCTGCTCCACCAGATTGAGCAGGCGCCGTCCGTCGCCGTCAGCGTAGGAGATAATCGCGTCGCGCGCCGTCGCCGCGAGCGTGGCCTCCGGCATCGCAACCGCGAGCGCGCGCTCAAGGAGCTGCGCCAATTCATCGGCGTCAAGCGCCTCGAGCACATACACCGTTGCCCGGGACAGCAGTGCGCTGTTGACCTCGAACGAAGGATTCTCGGTGGTCGCACCGATGAAGGTCACCAATCCCTGCTCGACATAGGGAAGAAAGGCGTCCTGCTGCGCTTTGTTGAAACGGTGGACTTCGTCGACGAAAAGGATGGTATGGCGGCCCGATTGCGCAAGCGTGGCTTCGGCGCGGGCGATCGAATCGCGAATATCCTTGACCCCGGACAGCACTGCCGACAAGGCGATGAAGTCGGCGTTGAACGCGTCGGCCATCAATCGCGCCAAGGTCGTCTTGCCGACACCAGGAGGGCCCCACAGGATCATCGAGTGCGGCTTGCCGGTCGAGAATGCAACGGCCAGCGGCTTGCCAGGTGCCAGGAGGTGGCGTTGTCCGATGACTTCGCCCACCGTCCGCGGGCGCAGCCGTTCGGCCAGCGGCGCGGCCGGATTGGCCACTGTGAAAAGATCAGCTTCCACTCAGGTTCCGCTCAGTTGCCGCTCACTTGCTGCTCAGTTGCCGCTCACTTGCCTATTACGTCCGCGCCGGGCGGCGGCGAAAATCGGAAAAGCGCGGGGTCGATCGACGGGTTGCGCTCGAACGTGTCGAAGGTCAGCTGCGTTAGTTGGCCAAAGCTGTCATGCAGTTCCATCGTTCGCGGCAGATTTTCCTTGAACCCGATGCGAATGTGATCGAACCCGGTGTCTGGGGATTTGGGCTCTGCCTCGACAAATTCGATTCCGTCCGTATTGCCGCCATCGATCAGCACGAAGTTTGTCTCGAACGCGTTGCTCCCGGCCAATAGCGAAGCCGGTGTCGCACCGAGCGCGCGATCCAGCTTCTTGATGATCACCTGATTGAGATCGCGATCATAAATCCAGAGTTTCTCGCCGTCGCCCACCAGCAGCTGGGCGTACGGCTTGTCGTAACTCCAGCGGAACTTGCCCGGCCGCGCAAACGCGAAGGTCCCGCTAGAAGCCTGTGGCGCGCGTCCAGACTTGGCCGCAACAATTTGCCGGAAGGTCGCCTTGCCGGTGCGCGCGCCGTCGACGAACGCCCTCAGTTGGTCGATACCGGAGGCTGCGGCCGCGCTCGCAAACGCCAGCGCTATGGCGGCCGCGACCGCGCCATAACGGCAGGATCTCACGCCGCTTCGCCCTTGCCTGCAGGCACCAGAACTTCGCGATTGCCGTTGGTCTGCATGGGCGAGACCATCCCGGCGCGCTCCATCTGCTCGATCAAACGCGCTGCCCGGTTGTAGCCTATGCGCAGATGGCGCTGCACCAGCGAAATCGACGGCCGCCGCGTCTTCAGCACCACCGCGACCGCCTGGTCGTACATCGGATCGGCCTCGGCACCACCCGCGTCGACGCTGATGCCGTCCTCGCCGCTGCCGTCGACACTCGATTCGAGGATGCCGTCCAGATACTGGGGAGCGCTCTGCGCCTGAAGGTGTTCCACCACGCGGTGCACTTCGGCGTCGGAGACAAACGCTCCGTGCACGCGCTGCGGGTGGCCGGTGCCCGGAGGAAGGTAGAGCATGTCGCCCTGGCCCAGCAGCGTCTCGGCGCCCATCTGATCGAGGATCGTCCGCGAGTCGATCTTGCTCGCCACCTGGAATGCGATGCGCGAGGGAATATTGGCCTTGATGAGCCCGGTGATCACATCAACCGAAGGGCGCTGCGTCGCCAGGATCAAATGAATCCCCGCGGCACGCGCCTTTTGCGCGATGCGGGCAATCAACTCCTCGATCTTCCGGCCGGTGACCATCATCAGATCGGCCAGCTCATCAATCACGACCACGATCAGCGGCATTTCTTCGATCGGCTCCGGCGCGTCCGGGGTCAGCGAAAAGGGATTGGTCAGCGGCTTGCTTGTTTTTTTTGCTTCAGCGACCCGCGCGTTATAGCCGGAGAGATTGCGCACGCCCAGGGTCGACATCAGCCGATAGCGGCGCTCCATCTCGCCGACGCACCAGTTGAGCGCGTTGGCGGCCAGCTTCATGTCGGTGACGACCGGCGCCAACAGGTGTGCGATGCCTTCGTAGACCGAAAGTTCAAGCATCTTCGGGTCGATCAGAATCAATCGCACCTGCCGCGGCTCGGCCTTGTAGAGGAGCGACAGGATCATGGCGTTGACCGCGACCGATTTGCCGGACCCCGTGGTGCCCGCGACCAGCAGATGCGGCATCCGGGCCAAGTCGACGATCACCGGTTTGCCGGCGATGTCCTTGCCCAGCGCCAGCGATAACGGGCTGGCGTTATCGTTGTACGTCGTCGACGACAGCAATTCGACCAGGCGCACGATCTGGCGCTTGGGATTGGGCAGCTCCAAGCCCATGCACGATTTGCCAGGAATGGTCTCGACCACCCGAATGCTGACCACCGACAGCGCCCGCGCAAGATCCTTCATCAGGTTGACGATCTGCGCACCCTTGACGCCGATCGCCGGCTCGATCTCGAAGCGCGTGATCACCGGACCCGGATACGCGGCCAGCACTTTTACGGCAACGCCGAAGTCGGCGAGCTTGCGTTCTATCACCCGCGAAGTGAAGTCTAGCGTCTCGGCGCTGACCACTTCCAGCGAGGACGGCGCGTCTTCGAGCAATGCGAGCGGTGGGAGCGGCGAATCAGGAAGGTCCTGGAACAAAGGCTTCTGTTTTTCCTTGATCACACGCTCCGATTTCCTTACCTCCAGCGCCGCCGGCACGACCATGACCGGCTCCCGGTCGTCCATGGTCTCGCGTGTGGCGCCGACGACTTGCTCGCGCTCCTCGAACGCCGCTTCACCGATGACACGGTCGCGCTGCTCCTCACGCCTTCGCCGAGCCCAGGCCAGCGTATTTTCAATGCCCCCGCCCACGCGCTCCATCAGCCTCAGCCACGACATGCCGGTGAGAAGCGACCAGCCAATCCCGAACAGCGCGATGAGCAGCAGCGTCGCGCCGTTGAAACCGAGTGCGCGCGACAACCCCTGTCCGATAGCGTCCCCCAAGGCTCCGCCAGGGACGTTCGGCAGCAAGGCCGGCAGCCGATAGAGACGCAACGCCTCCAGCGATGAGCTGGCCACTAGCACCAGCGCGAAACCCGGGATTGCCAGCAGCGGATGGTGACGTTCCACCGCCTCGCGGGTAAGCCGTCGGTAACCCGAAACCACAACCACTACCCCGGCAATAACCCACCACCACGCCGACAGCCCGAACAGATAGAGCAACAGGTCGGCAACCCAGGCGCCAACCACTCCACCTTTGTTTTGGAGAGGCGCGCCGGAGCCCGAGAAGGACCAGCTGGCGTCGGTGTTGTGATAGGTCCCTAGCACCAATGCGAGGTAGATAAGCGCGGCCACGATCAACAGCCACCAGGATTCGTGCAAGAGGCGTGCGAAGCGTGGTGGGAACGAGGATTCGGCCGGTGGTGATCGAGGTGCCGCCGAGGTTTGCCGGCGATTGACGATTCGCTGCTTTTTTCTCTTGAAAAGCATCAACTTATAATTAACATTTAAACTAATTCCGAACTATGATACGCCGTCGTTCTGCACAACGCAAAGCACCCAACCAAGGAACCACACGATCCTCCGGTCGAGATGCGCCACGGGCTTCGGGCGCGGATCGTCCACGCCAAGCCCGCGACGATCATTCATCTCGCGAAGCTAATCCGCAGCTTCTCCACAGCTTGCATAAGCGGCCCGGCGGTAGCACATGACGAATGACGCAGGCCGCTGGCATTGAAAACGAAGCACTCTGCGTTTCCTTTAGAATCCCGACCATCTTTCCAGGAACGCGGACGACATGAGCACCAGGCATCACCGATTGTTGATTCTCGGCTCCGGGCCGGCCGGATTCTCGGCCGCAGTATACGCCGCAAGGGCGAACCTGAAGCCGGTGCTGATCACCGGCCTCGCGCAAGGCGGCCAGTTGATGACGACCACCGATGTCGATAATTGGCCCGCGGACGCGGATGGTGTGCAGGGCCCGGATCTGATGATGCGATTTCAGAAACATGCCGAGCGCTTCGAGACCGAAATCATCTTCGATCACATTCATACGGCGGAGCTTGGCCAGCGGCCGTTCCGCCTGATAGGCGACACGGGCGTATTCACGTGCGACGCGCTGATCATCGCTACCGGCGCCTCGGCGAAGTATCTTGGCATTCCGTCGGAGCAGGCGTTCATGGGTAAAGGTGTTTCGGCCTGCGCGACCTGTGATGGATTTTTCTACAAGGGACAGGACGTCGTGGTCATCGGCGGCGGCAACACCGCGGTCGAGGAGGCTCTGTACCTGTCGAACATCGCCAGACGTGTTGACGTCGTTCACCGTCGGGACAAGTTCCGGGCCGAAGCGATTCTCGTCGACAAGCTGATGGCGAAGACCAAGAATGGCGGCAACCTGCGTGTGCTGTGGGATCACACGCTCGACGAAGTGACCGGCGATCATTCCGGCGTCAGCGGTGTACGGGTCAAGCACGTCGGCAGCGGAGCGACGCAACAGCTGGATGTCCAAGGCGTGTTTGTCGCCATCGGCCACACGCCCAACACGCAGTTGTTCGAAGGTCAGCTGGTCATGGCCGGTGGCTACATTCGCGTCAAGAGCGGCAACGAGGGCAACGCGACCGCGACCAGCGTTGCAGGTGTGTTTGCCGCCGGAGATGTAGCCGATCATGTCTATCGGCAGGCGGTCACCAGCGCCGGCACCGGATGCATGGCGGCATTGGACGCCGAGGCGTATCTGGAAACCCTGAGCTAAAGAGCGCAACCCGCGGGCAGCGCGTGGGGCGCACGCACAACGCTTGTCGTTGCGGAGAAATACGATGGCCAAACTATCCGATCTCAAAACGCTGCTTGCCGGTGCGCCGCGAGCCAAGCGTGCCGCCGCCCGCGACAATGGGGGGCCGACAAGCGTGACGATCGACAGCGCCGTGCCGGCGGCGAAAGCGGCCGTGGTGGATCTCGATCTGGCGCATGCGTTTGCCGACGTGGCACCGCTTCCCTCCGGCAATCGGGCACGACACGCCAAAGTGCCTACTTCCGCATCGCCCGCGAAACGGATCGCCGATGAAGCCGACGCACTCGCTGCAAGCAAGCATAGCCTTGACGCATCGCCCGCAGCTTGGGACGTCGGTCAGGAGATCGAGCCGGAGCAGACTTTTCGCCGGGCTGGACTCGGCGCCGACGTAGTCTCAAAGCTACGGCGCGGACACTGGGCCGTGCAAGCGGAGCTCGATCTGCATCGGCACACGAGCGACCAGGCGCATGCCGCGCTGGTCCTATTTCTCGCCGAGGCGCGATCACATGGCTGGCGCTGCGTCCGAGTCATCCACGGCAAGGGCCTCTCCTCACCCAATCGGGAGCCGGTGCTGAAGGGAAAGGTCAGGCGCTGGCTGACGCATCGCAACGAGGTGCTGGCCTATTGCGAAGCGGCTGGACACGGCGGTGGAAGCGGAGCCGTAGTGGTGTTGCTGATGGCGCCTTCTTCTTCTACCTGAGGGTCTGCCCGAGGCACGCGCAGTAGCGTCAACTGTACGCCGGGCGAGAGTAGGCCGTCTTCCTGTTCCTCCGTTACAGCGCTGATCGCCACGCGCGGCGATGCGAAAACGCCGGCAGCTCGCGCCGCACCTGCTCCAGACGCGAGGCATCCACGTCGCCAACGATAACGCCGGGCCCCGTTTCAAGTTCGGCAATAACCACGCCCCATGGATCGATGAAAATGCTGTGGCCGAAGGTCCGGCGACCGTTCGGATGCACCCCGCCCTGCGCCGCGGCCAGCACGTAGCATTGGTTCTCGATCGCACGCGCGCGAAGCAGCACATGCCAATGAGCCGCGCCGGTTACCGCGGTGAATGCCGATGGCACGAGGATTAACGACAGGTCGGTGAATTGCCGATAGAGCTCCGGGAAACGCATGTCATAGCAAATCGAAAGCGCTACGCGGCCGAATGGCGCCTCGAACGCAACCGGTTCCTGACCCGGCTCGATAGTCTTTCCCTCGTCGTATCGCTCGTCGCCCTGGGTGAACGTGAAAAGGTGTATCTTGTCGTAGCGCGCGACACGCCTGCCAGTCGGATCGAAAACCAGCGACGCGCTGCGCACGCGCGCCGGATCGGCAATCGCGATCGGCGACGCACCCCCGACGACCCATACGCCGTGCTCGCGCGCGACACGTGCCAGAAAATTCTGCTGCGGCCCGGCGCCTTCCGGCTCCCGCGCGGCGACCTTGTCGATGCTGCGCGCGCCGAATATTCCGAAATACTCCGGCAGCAACACAAGCTGCGCGCCGAGACCCACAGCTTCGGCGACCCTAGGTTCGATCGCGGCGAGATTCTCGGCGACGTCGCCGCCGGAAACGGTCTGCACGGCGGCGACCCGAAACCGCTCCGCGCTCATTGCTTGGTCGTTTGCGCAGGGACCGCGGCGGTCGCCGGGCGACCGACTCGCTCGACGATGGGATCGGACCAGTTGCCGCTCACCGCGTACTCATAAGCGAACATTTGCTCGATAGGGTCCTTCAATGCCGTTTGCGCCAGCAGCGATCCGGCGCCGACCGCGGCACCCAGAATCGGATTGGCAAGCAGCAACGCAGCTGCGCCGACCGACACAGTCCCCGAAAGCGTCGGCTGCACCCGGACTCGCAGCTTTTGCGTTTCGTTGGCGATGTTGGTCTCGCCGGCAATGGCCACACGCGCCGAGGGTCCGACGATTTTCAGGTTATCGCTCTTCATCACCCCGTCCTGAATGCCCACGTCGCCGGTGATCTCGTCGAAGGCGAAACCCTCGCCGAAGAGGTCCTGAAAGTCGAAGGTAAAACGGCGCTTGAGCGCTTGGAGGGAAAGCACACCGAGCAATTTTCCCAAACCCGGGTCCAGTTTGACGAACTGACCGCTGCCCGTTTCTACCCTGAACATGCCGTTGAGCGTTGGATAATCGAATGCCTGCGGACTGCCCGACCATTCGAGTTGTCCGTGAATGTGCGTCCGACCGCCACGGACCGCGTCAGGCATACCGAAGCGGGCGAGATATTTTCCGGCGTCGCGCACCTCGAGGTCGGTATCGAGCTGCGTTCTCGGCGAACGACCGGCGCCACGCCACCATCCCGACGCAACCAGAGTGCCGTCGTCGCTGCTGAGCTTGAGGCTCTCGATGCGCCAGTCGCTTTCGCTCGGCTGCGCGATCAACTCGAGCTTGCCCAGGTCGCGACCCTTATGGAGAAAACTTTCGGCGACGATATCCACCGAAGGCCAGGGATTGGCCGCCGGCGGAGCGCCTTCCAGCGTCGGAATCGCGGTCATGGAGGGCGGCGCGGATGGTGGCGCGGTGAAACGCTGCAGGCGCGCGACGATACGGCCGTTCAACCACCCCGGCGCGGCCCCTTGCCAACGTGCGGTACCGACAAGATCGCGGCCACGCAAGTCTATCTGCCAGTCGTCCCCGCCGCGACTGGCGCCAATGCGAAGGTCGCTCAGCTGGCGGCCGAAGACTTCCATGGTGCCGACGCGGAGATCTACGCCTGTCAACGGCAATGAATCCGCGCCCGAGTCGAGCTGGCGCTTGACCGCAAGCCAGCCGTCGAGATCCAGGGCCGCCACCTCGCCGCGCACCCATAGCCCGCGACGGTCGGCCTCGCCTTCAGTCGTGCCCAGCGCCAAAAACGCACGCTCGGTGACCGGCCCGGCGGGCGTTAGCCGGCGCTGCAGGTTCAAACGACCCAGCGCGCCGTAACGGATCGCCAGCGCGTCGTGGCCAGGAGCCGTGACCTGGCGCTGCATTCTGAACGGTATGGCGTCGGCGGCAGCTTTGGCCATCGGCAGCGGCAAATCGATCGCGGCTCCGCGAAGCGTGGAGTCGAGCGTCCACATCGTCGCGTCATTGGCAAATTGCATCGCGAGTTGCCAGTCGGTCGTTCCTGATACCCGATTCAGCAACGGCTGCGAGGCATATTCCGAGCGAAGCAGGCTCAGATTCGCCGTTCCCTGCGCGTCTACGCGCACCCGCCCGTCAGCGCTCGCGATGTTCAACCGTGCCGGGCCACCGACGATCTCCGCTGTCAGCGGCGCCGCACGCACGTCGTGGTTGGAGAACGTGAGCTTGCCGTTGAGCTGGGAAAACGCCGGAATGTCGCCGGCCAGCTTGATGCGATCGTTGGCAAAGTTGTATTCGCCGACCACCTGGTTTGCTTCCGGTTTTCCCAAGGGCAGCTCGAGCCGGAACGACACTGTTCCGGAGCCAGTGGCCTCGGCTCGATCGGTAAAGTGGTCGATCCAGCCGGCGACCGGGCTTTCGCCAATGAAACGCAAGGCATCGGCGGTCGGACCGGGCGCCTCGCCGTCGACGCGAAGTACCGGGTAGGCAAGGCGTAAATCGGCAATGTCGGCTTTGAGACGACTAAGCTCGGTGCTGAACACGCGAGCATGATGGGCGTCGATAGTCATTCGGGCACCATCGAATCGAAGCTCGGCGTCGACGCCGGAGAGTCGTGGCCAACCGTCGGCATAATCGAGGGTGACGCCCTGCCCTTTGACCGACACTTGAAATTGGCCCGCCTTGCCGTCGGCGAACGGAAAATCGGTGAGGTTGCCAACCAGCTTGACCCGCACATCGGAACCGCTGCCGGCAACCAGCAGCGTGCGCAACCGGTCGCGAATCGCCGGCGCGCTTGCGAGCGGAACGTAGCGGTACGCCTGCCTGGCGTCGAGGCGGGACAGTTGGGCCGTGACGTTAATCGTTCCAGGTCCGTTGGCCGAGGTCCCGTACTCGCCGCCGGCGTTGCCGGCGACATCCGCATTGTCGAAGACTAGCTTTTCCACCGCGACCGTCGTCCCTTCATGTTGCCGGCGCCAATGCAGTTGCCCCTGCAGGTGATCGAAAGCCAGCGGTTCGGCGAAGACGCGCGGCAATTCCACGGTCAGCGCACGACTCTGCACCTTGAGCAAGCCGCCGAGATGTGTCCCCTCGAGGCTTCCCGAGAGCCCGCTCACTCCCGGATGACTATCCTGCGCCGCGAAGCCCACGTCGATGAGCCGCGCAGCCGCGTTGAACGATGTTGGCGCGATGGCCTCGCCGATCCATTCCAGCTTGCCTTGCTCCACGGTACCGCGCGGCGCCAGTCGCGCGAGCGTGTCACGCTGGTGCGCGGGCAACGGCAACGCCGCAGCGACACGTCGCAAAGAAGCGAGCTCCAGATGATCGAACTCGAGCTGCCCGTCGTTCATCGTTTCGGGCGCGCCACGCAGGATAAGCTTGAGATCGGTCGGATCCAGGCGAAGGCCATCGCGGCCGGCGAGCGCAAGCTGCTTGGCGAAAAATTCGCGCTGTTGGCCGTCGACGCGCCAACCCACGCGTCCCTCGACGCGATCGAGCGTGAGCTCCGGCAGATCGTCGCCGAGTCGCGCCTGGACATCGGCCAGAACGAGATCCGCCACCAATTCACGCGCTTGGCCGCGCGCGAATTGAAACCAGAGCCGCACCGCGCCGGTGCCGCTCTGGATGGGAACGGGAAGCGGCAGCCACGATCGCCAGGCGGCGACATCCGCATAGTCGAGACGCGCATAGAACCGGCCGCTAGCCCCGCTCCAGTCCGCGAGCGATACGCCGGTCACCTCTCCGCGCAGATCAAGGGGCGACGCCAGCACGGCCGGCGGATTGCCGGTCAGGCCGAAGCGGTGATGGACGAAGCTATTTTCCAGACGAAATTCGACGTGAGCGAGGGACAACGGCGCGGCAGCGCGCAGCTCATCCCGCCAAACGATCGCCGCGTCGTGCACGACGATGCGCCTCTGCCGCAACAGCCAGTCCGCGAGACGCTGATCATCGCTGCTCTCGGCCGGGTCGATGGTCAGACCGGCCACGTGCAATTTGCCCGCCGTATCGCGTCGAACCGACAACTGCGGCTCATCGATGGTCAGTTCCTTGAACCGAAGGTCGAAAAAAAGCACTGACGTCCAGGCGACGGTCAGCCGCATGGCGGGCAGGACCATGGCCGGAGCACCGCTGCCGCGATCGAGAATGCGAACACCCTTGAGCTCGACGCGGGGATTCCACCCGTCCCAGCCGGTCGCCAGTGCATCGATCTCCAGCGGCTGGCCTATCTGCCGTTCCAGCAAGTGGGTCAGTCCGTCGCGATTGCTCTCGAGTCTCGGAAAAACGACGAACCGAACCGCGAGCAGCAACAGACAAAAGGTAACAATGGCAGCCAGGAGCAGCACGCGGATCGCGCGGGCTGTCATCTGCAACCAGGAAGGATATGCGGCGAGGATTTTCGACGGTGCGCGCACGGAGGGCATAATAACCGGCTATACCCCCATACGGAAAGGGACGGTCGCCGCATTGGGATCTTCGATGGACCTCGCCGAGGCGCTCGAGTTCAGCCAGTACGCGAGTCGTCTTCGCGCCGCGCAACCCGAGTTTTTCTCCGCCGTCGCCGCAAGCCTGGAATCGCCTTTCGGCGTCAGCGAGAGCGATGCCGCGGCGCTGCAACGAGCACCCGACTCAACCGCGTTGGCCCTTTTGCTTCGCAAGCTGCGGCAAAGAGTGTTCCTCGGCACGCTCTTGCGCGACCTGACGGGTCGCGCCGACTTGCTCGAAGTGTGTGCCGCAATGACCCGATTGGCCGAGGTCGCGATTTCGCAGACGGTCGCGGCGCATCATCGGTGGCTGGCGGAAACCCACGGCAATCCGCTCGGCGCCGAGAGCGGATCCGATCAGAGGCTCATCGTCGTCGGCATGGGCAAGCTCGGAGGCGGCGAGCTTAACGCGTCATCGGACATCGATCTCGTGTTCGTCTACCCCGAAGCGGGAACGACCGACGGATCCAAACCGCTGGCCAATCAGGAATTCTTCGAACGCCTCGGCCGCAGGGTCATCAACACGCTTAACGAGGCGACGGCAGAGGGATTCGTGTTCCGGGTCGACATGCGCCTGCGACCTTATGGCGACTCGGGCCCGCTTTGCTCGTCGTTCGTAGCACTGGAAACCTATCTGATCGCGCAGGGGAGGACTTGGGAGCGCTATGCCTGGCTGAAGGCACGGGCGCTGACCGGGAACGAGGGCGACGCACTCGAGCGGCTGATCGAGCCGTTCGTGTTTCGAAAATATCTCGATTACGACGCTTACGGCGGCTTGCGCGATGTTCATCGCCAGATCCGCGGCCAGGTCCGGCGCAAGGATTACGCGTCCAACATCAAGCTCGGCCCCGGTGGCATCCGCGAGATCGAATTCATCGTCCAGGCGTTGCAACTGGTACGCGGCGGGCGCGAGCCCGCGTTGCGCCCTCGCGGAACACTTCCAGCGCTGGCGGCGCTCTCTGCGCGCGGACTGTTGCCGTCGGCCGCGGTGGCCGAGCTTGGCGACGCTTACGTCTTCCTGCGCGACGTCGAACACCGGCTGCAGTATCGCGACGATGCCCAGACGCATGAATTGCCGGCGGATGCCGAATCGAGATCCGCGCTGGCCAAGGCGTGCGGTTTCGCCGACGGGAACACCTTTGCCTTCGCGCTCGGCCGGCATCGTGACGCGGTCGATCGTCATTTCGAGGCGCTTTTCGGCGATGCCGACGATGAAGAAGAGGACGCGTTCGCGGCGTTGTGCAGGGACCCTGTGGACAATGCATTGCATGGCGCACTGCTCGAGGATGCGGGCTTCGCGGACCCGCCGGCTCTTCTTGCGCAGCTCACCCGGGTCCGCAACAGCGCACGCTATATGCAGCTGCCTCCGGCGTCACGGCGGCGTTTCGATGCGCTTCTGCCGCAGCTCCTGCGCGTGGCGGGGCAGACCGGACAGCCGCAGGCAGTTTTCATCCGATTGCTGGTGCTGCTCGAGACGATCAGCGGACGCAGCGCCTATCTCGCGCTTCTGGTCGAGCATCCGCCGGTGCTTCCACGGCTCGCCCATTTACTGAGCGCAAGCGCGTGGGCCGCGGAATACCTGACGCGGCATCCCATTCTGCTCGATGAGCTTCTCGACAGCGGCGCGCTGCTCACTGAGCCCGGTTGGCACGATTGGCGCGCCGAGCTTGCCATTCAGCTCGCGGCCCACGATGGCGACCCGGAACGCCAGATCGACGCCTTGCGGCACTTTCAGCAGGCGCAGACGTTTCGCTTGCTGGCTCAGGACCTCGACGGCAGGCTGTCGATCGAGCGGCTGGCCGACCACCTGTCCGCGCTCGCCGATATCGTGCTCGAGGCAACGCTCAAGCAATGCTGGACGCAGCTGCGGGGCAATGACGCTCCGCCGCCGAAGTTTGCCATCATCGGATACGGAAAGCTCGGCGGCAAAGAGCTCGGGTACGCGTCCGACCTCGATCTCGTTTTTTTGTATGACGACCTCGACGAAGCCGCGCCGCAATGCTATGCGCGACTTGCGCAGCGGTTCAACACCGCGGTGACCAGCATGACCGGGGCGGGACGCCTGTACGAGACCGATCTTCGATTGCGTCCCGACGGGGCGAGCGGGTTGCTGGTTTCGAGCCTTACGGCTTTTCGCAACTATCAGCGCGAGCACGCATGGACCTGGGAGCACCAGGCGTTGACCCGCGCCCGCTTCGTCGCCGGCGACGCGGCCGTCGGCGCGGCCTTCGAGGCGGAGCGCGAAACCATACTGCGCCTGCCGCGCGAGTTGGCCAAGCTGCGAACCGACGTCATGACCATGCGCCGGCGGATGTATGCCGCGCATCCGAATCGCAGCAAACTCTTCGATCTCAAGCACGACCGAGGCGGCATGGTGGACATCGAATTCGCGGTCCAGTTTCTGATCCTCGCACATGCGCACGGCGAGCGCGAGCTAACCAGGAATGTCGGCAACATAGCCCTTCTCGGCACGTGCGCGCAACTGGGTCTGGTGCCTGCGAGGCTCGCGTCGGCGGCGGCGGAGGCCTATCGCGAATATCGCCGGCTGCAGCACCAGGTTCGCCTTCAAGGCGCTCGCGAGGCCCGCGTCGAAGCCGATGCGCAGACGCCGAGGCGGGAAGCGGTTGCCGCGTTGTGGGACGCCGTCTTCGGCAGCGCGTGGGCCGAGGGGCCGGCGGAAATCGGATAAAATGCTTCTTTCCACGGTTGCCTAAGGTCTTGCGATGTCGATGTCCGACCGCGACGGGTTTATCTGGTACGACGGCAAGCTTGTGCCCTGGCGCGACGCGACCACGCACGTGCTGACCCATTCGCTGCACTACGGTCTCGCGGTGTTCGAGGGCGTGCGCGCGTACAAGACCGGACAAGGCACGGCGATTTTTCGCTTGGCGGAACATACGCAGCGTTTGCTCAATTCGGCCCGCATCTATCTGATGCAGATCCCGTATGAGAAGGAGCAGTTAATGGCCGCCCAACGCGAAGTCGTGCGCGCCAATAAGCTCGATTCGTGCTATCTGCGGCCGATCGCCTTTTACGGGTCCGAAAAGATGGGCGTCTCGCCGAAGGGGGCCAAGGTGCACGTGGCGATCGCGGCGTGGCCGTGGGGTGCGTACCTCGGCGCGGAGGCGCTCGAAAAAGGCATCCGCGTCAAGACCTCGTCCTTTGCCAGGCACCATATCAACGTCACCATGGCGCGGGCAAAATTTGCCGGCACCTATGCCAATTCCATCCTCGCCAATCAGGAGGCGACGATGGACGGCTATGACGAAGCCTTGTTGCTCGACGTCGACGGCTTCGTCGCCGAAGGCTCCGGCGAGAATATTTTTGTGGCCAAGAACGGCAAGCTCTACGAGCCGGAGCTCACCTCGGCCCTGGTCGGCATTACCCGCGATTCGGTGATTACGCTCGCCAACGATCTCGGAATCGACGTGCAGGCGAAGCGGCTGACGCGCGATGACGTGTACATCGCCGACGAGGCATTCTTTACCGGCACCGCAGCCGAGGTGACGCCGATTCGCGAGCTCGACAATCGGCCGATCGGCAACGGGGAGCGTGGTCCGATCACCAAGAAGCTGCAGTCGCTTTTCTTCGACGTCGTCAACGGCCGGAATCCGAAATACAAATCATGGCTCACACCGGTCTAGAGCGAGTATTGGACAAGTGATGGCCGACACCGCCGGCACCGCGCCTTCCGTCGTCGACGTGACGCCGGCCGACATGCCTCTCTATTGTCCGAACCCGGCAATGCCGCTGTGGTCGAGTCATCCGCGGGTGTTCCTCGATATTGGTGCGAGCGGCGAAGCGATGTGCCCCTATTGCGGTACGCGCTACCGACTGCGCGGCGGTCCGGCGCGCCACGGAAACTAAAGGCACGCGCGCCTCGCCTGCAAAAGCGCGCTTCGGCGCACGCATTGGACCGCAGCAAGCTCGATGCCTGAACGCATTCTGATCGTCGCGCCGTCATGGGTCGGCGACGCAATCCTGTCCGAGCCTTTGGTCGCGGTGCTGCGCGAGCCACTCGCGGAGCCGATCGTCGACGTGCTCGCTCCACCCTGGTGCGCGCCGATCTACCAACGCATGCGCGGGATTCGTAACGTCATCGAGAATCCGGTCGGGCATCGGGAGCTCGGCTTGGCCAAACGCCGGGCGCTGGCAGCATCACTGCGAGAGCGTTCTTACACGCGCGCGTTCGTTCTCCCGAATTCATTCAAGTCGGCGCTGATTCCGTGGCTCGCCCGGATTCCGCGGCGAACGGGCTACGTCGGCGAAGCGCGCGGGATATTGTTGAACGACGTTCGCAGGCTCGATCGCAAGGCGTACCCGCGGCTGGTCGACCGTTTCGTTGCCTTGGCCGCGAACCCGGGCGAGATGCTGCCGATGGTCTCCGCACCGGTGCTGGTGCCCGATGCCGGCAACGCGGCCGACGCGATCCGCGCGCTGGGATTGGCGACCCGGCGGCCGGTGGCGATCTTCTGCCCGGGCGCCGAGTATGGCCCCGCCAAGCGTTGGCCGACGGAGCATTTCGTGACCCTGGCTCGACGTTTGATCGACTCGGGCTACGCCGTGTGGGTGATCGGTTCCCCCAACGATCAGCTCGCTGCGGAGCCGCTCGCCGCGCTGGTTCCCGAAATACGCAACGCCTGCGGGCGCACCGACCTCGGGACCGCGATCGATCTTCTCGCTACTGCCAAGGTCGTGGTCAGCAACGACTCGGGGCTCATGCACGCCGCCGCGGCGGTCGGCGTTGCGCTGGTTGCCCTGTTCGGCTCGTCAAGCCCGGAATACACTCCACCTCTGTCGCCGCTTGCCCGCGTCGCCCGCATCGACATCGTCTGCAGCCCATGTTTTCAGCGCGTATGCCCGCTGGGGCACTTCAAGTGCATGCGCGAGCTGTCGCCCAACGTTGTGTATGATCTGGCGCGCCTTGGCGAAAGCAAGACTTCCCACGATCGTGCTCGCGATTTGAATTGATGAAGTGATGGCAAAGGTCCGGACACCGACCATTTTCACCACGCCGCAGGACGCGGCCACGGCGTTTTATCGCGCCTTCGAGGCCAAGGACATCGACGCAATGATGGCTGCCTGGGCGGAGGACGAAGAGATCGTGTGCGTTCATCCTGGCGGTCCGCGGCTGGTTGGATTCGACGCGGTTCGAGTTGGCTGGGAACAGATATTCTCGGGCGAGACAAAACTGTTGTTTCGCCTGGAAGAGCTGGTGGTGCTCGAGACCGTCGGTATGGCGCTGCAGAGCGCGATCGAACAGGTTACGGTTGGCGATAACCCCACGCCACGCGGCACCGCCATCGCGAGCAATGTCTTTCTGCGCACCCCCTCGGGATGGCGCATCGTCTTGCACCACGCGTCACCGGCGCCGACGATGACGATCGCCTCCCCTGCGGGTCCGCTGCACTAGCGGCGCGAGCTAACCGGCGCGGGGCCCCGCGTAGCAGGGATCGACGGGGAATTGCGAGTCGACGCTCGCGGCCAACACGCGACGTATCTCATTCATGAACGGGTTGAGGAGGCCGCCGGGCCGAGCACGTCCGGCCCACGCGGGTTCGAATAAAGGTCGTCGCTAAGCAGTGCCGCCAAGGGTCAGGCCATCAATGCGCAGCGTCGGCTGGCCAACGCCGACCGGCACGCTCTGGCCGTCCTTGCCACAAGTGCCGACTCCGGCATCGAGCGCCAGGTCGTTGCCGATCATCGAGACCCGCGTCAAGGCGTCCGGACCGTTGCCGATGAGCGTCGCCCCCTTCACCGGATAGGTGAGCTTGCCGTTTTCGATCCTCCATGCTTCGGCGGTCGAGAAGACGAACTTTCCATTGGTGATGTCGACCTGGCCGCCACCGAAGTTCACCGCATACAACCCATCGGCGACCGATTCGATAATCGAGGCCGGATCGCGATCGCCCGCTAGCATGATGGTGTTGGTCATGCGCGGCATCGGCATGTGCGCGAACGATTCGCGCCTGCCGTTGCCCGTCGGCGACACGCCCATCAGCCGCGCATTCAAGGCGTCCTGCATATAGCCCTGCAGAATCCCGTCTTCGATCAGCACTGTCCGCTGCGTCGGGTTGCCCTCGTCATCGATGTTGAGCGAGCCTCGACGTTGGGCGATAGTACCGTCATCGACGACCGTGACGCCCTTGGCGGCGACGCGCTCTCCGACGCGCCCGGAAAACGCCGATGTTCCCTTGCGATTGAAGTCTCCCTCCAGACCATGACCGATCGCTTCGTGCAGCAGAATGCCAGGCCATCCGGGTCCGAGCACCACGGTCATCGTGCCAGCGGGCGCGGCTTGCGCTCTGAGGTTGAGCAGCGCCTGATCGACCGCCTGCTTGGCGTATTCCTGCAGAATCGATTCGGTAAAGTAGCCGTAATCGAGGCGGCCACCTCCGCCGCCCATGCCCTGCTCCCGCTTGCCGGCTTCCTCGACGATGACGTTCAGCGACAGCCGCACCAGCGGCCTTACGTCCGCCGCGATGAGCCCGTCGCTGCGCGCGACTAGGATGGCTTCATATTCGCCCGCCAGTGACGCCATCACCTGAGTGACGCGAGGGTCGCGAGCGCGCGCGATCCGTTCGAGCCGCTCGAGCAGCGAGACCTTTTCGGCGTCGCTCAACGCGGCGACGGGATCACTGGGTGAATACAACAGGTGCGTGCTGCCGAGCTTGTCGAGCGCCGCCACGGCTGATTGGCCTTGCCGCCCAATGGCACGGGTCGCGGTTGCGGCCTTGGTCAGTGCGTCGAGCGTGATGTCGTCGGAGTACGCAAACGCAGTCTTCTCGCCGGACACGGCGCGCACGCCCACGCCGCGATCGATCGAAAACGATCCTGACTTTACGATACCTTCTTCCAGGCTCCAGCTCTCCATCCGCGAATATTGGAAATAGAGATCGGCATAATCCACGTGGTGAACATGGATACCGGCGAGGACATCGGAGAGCTGGCGAAATTCCAGCGCTGCAGGGGCAAGCAGCAACTCGGTTGCTTGAGCCAGCAGTTTGGAATCGACGGCAGGGAGCGCGAGACGGGTCACTTGAGTCCTTGGGCATGGCCGATGTAAAAGCGTTCCCTATTGTCGGGCCGGGCGCTCCCTGACACAAGCCCGTTCACCAACACAGCCTTGTTTTCGTAGCGCTTAATGAATTGGAACCCAAATCGCACTGCATGCGGTCGTGAGCTGTTTTACGTCGCCGCTTGTCCGAGATAGGTTGCGGCCACGCGCGCATCGACCGCGAGCGACGCGCTTGGACCCTCGATCGCGAGGTCGCCGGTTTCGAGCACGTAGCCATAGTCGGAAACCTGCAGCGCCGCCCGCGCATTCTGTTCGACCAGGAGGATCGAAACGCCGCCGGCCTTGAGCGCCGCGATGATGCTGAATATTTCCTTGACCATCAGCGGTGCCAGACCCAGGCTTGGCTCATCGAGCATCAGCAGCCTCGGCTTGGCCATCAGCGCGCGGCCCAACGCAAGCATTTGCCGCTCGCCACCCGACAGGGTACCGGCGAGTTGGGCCCGACGCTCGGCAAGTCGCGGGAACCGGTCGTAGATATCGGCGAGCGATGCGGCGCGCGTTCTGTCGCCCGCGCGATATCGCTGAAAGCCTCCGAGCTCGAGATTATCGGCCACGCTCATGGACGCAAACAGCTCGCGCTTTTCGGGGACCAGCGCGACACCTCGTGCGACGCGCTGCTCGACATCGCCTGCCGCGAGTGGCTCGCCTTCGTATCGAATCGCTCCGCGCGACGGCAACAGGCCCATGATCGCCGCCAACAGCGTGGTCTTGCCGGCGCCGTTGGGCCCGATCACGGTGACGATGCGCGCCGCGTCGACGGACAGCGACACGCCGTGCACGGCCTCGACCTTGCCGTAGGCCACACGCAGATCACCGATTTCCAACAGTGCCGACATGAGCTAGATCCGCGCGCGATCAGACGCCGCCGAGATACGCTTCCAGGACCACGGGATTTTTCTGGATCTCGGCAGGCAGGCCCTGCGCCAGCATTTCGCCGAAATCCATCACCACCAGCCGATCGGTCAATCCCATGACGAAATCCATGTCGTGCTCCACCAGAAGAATGGTGATGCCCTCCTCGCGCAAGCTTCGCAACAGCGCTGCGAGCTCCTGCTTCTCGAGGTAGCGAAGGCCCGCCGCGGGCTCGTCGAGCAGCAGCAGGCACGGATCTGCGGCAAGCGCCCGCGCAATCTCGACGATGCGTTGTTTGCCAAGCGCCAGCGAGCCGACCGCCGTGTGCAGATCCTTGCCGAGGCCGACGCGCTCGATCTGGGTCGCCGCTTCGGCGAGCGTCATCGCTTCTTCGCGACGGTCGAGGCGCAGCGCGGCGCGTGTCACACCGGAGCTTCCGCGCAAATAGGCACCCAGCGCAACGTTGTCGAGCGCCGACATGGTCGGGATCAGCTTGACATGCTGAAAGGTCCTGCAGATGCCAAGGCGCGCGATGTGATAGGGCTGACGATTTCCGGTCGACTGACCTTCGAATGCGATCGTTCCTGCGCTGAGCGGCAATGCACCGCTGATGAGATTGAACATCGTGCTCTTGCCCGCGCCATTGGGGCCGATAAGGCCCAGGATTTCGCCTCGATCGAGCTCGAAGGAAAGGTCGTTGACCGCGACCAGGCCGCCGAACTGTTTGCGGGCACGCTCGATGACCAGCAACGGGCCGTCGTGGCCGCGCGTCCGTTTGGGAAGGGGTGCGGCCTTCGACACCGGCGGCGGCTTTCTTTGCGGGAGCGCGCGCGCGAGCCACGGCCACACGCCGTCACGCGTACGCTGCAGCAAAAGAATCATCAGTATCCCGAAGACCACCACCTCGAAGTTTCCGTCACGGCCCAGGATGCGCGGCAACCAGTCCTGCAACACCTGCTTGAGCACCGTGATCACGGTTGCGCCTACGACTGCGCCCCAGACGCTTCCCGCGCCGCCGACCACGGCCATGAACAGGTACTCGATTCCCTGGATAGGGCCAAACGGCGTCGGGTTCACGAACCGCTGCAAGTGCGCGTAGAGCCATCCGGAGACGCACGCCAGCAAGGCCGCATAAACGAAGACCACAATCTTGAGCCTGCCGGCATCGACGCCGAAGGCTTCGGCCATCTCGAGACGGCCCTTGAGCGCACGCACCGCCCGCCCGGGCCGCGAGTCGAGAAGATTGCGCGTCGCCCATAGCGCCGCCAGTGCGGTCGCCCAGATCAAATAGTAGAAGTGGCGCTCGCTGCGCAGTTCGATGCCGAAAAACGACAGCGCGGGAATGCCGGCAAGGCCGGTGTGTCCACCGAGGAACTCGAGATTGCCGAAGATGTAATAGAGGCTGATGCCCCACGCGATCGTCGCCAACGGCAGGTAGTGTCCTTTCATGCGCAGCGTAATGAATCCGAGGAAGAGCGCGATCACCGACGTCAGCGCGACGCCGATCAGCAGGTTGAACCAGGGCGAAAGCGCGGGATGGTTGAGCGAGAGATATGCCGTCGTATACGCTCCCAGCCCGACGAACGCCGCCTGGCCGAACGATGTCTGGCCGGCGACGCCAGTCAGCAATACAAGGCCGAGCGCCACGATGCTATAGAGGCCGATATAGTTGAGCAGCGTGACCCAGAACGGGGGCGCAAGCACGGGCGCGAGCAGCAATGCCGCGCCGAAGACCAGCACCGCTGCGACGCGCGGGTTCATTCTTCTTCCTCGTGATGGTGCGTCGTCAGCGAGCGCCAGAGCAGCACCGGGATGATTAGCGTGAAGACGATGACTTCCTTGAACGCGCTGGCCCAGAAGGAGGAGAACGATTCGAGAAGCCCCACCAGGACCGAACCCGCCGCCGCCAGCGGATAGCTGGCCAGGCCGCCGATGATCGCTCCGACAAAACCCTTCAGGCTGATGAGAAACCCGGAGTCGTAGTAAACGGTCGTGATCGGTCCGATCAGCACCCCTGAGAACGCGCCGAGCAGCCCGGCAAGCATGAAGGTCAGGCTGCCGGCGAGGCTCGGACTGATCCCCACGAGCCTGGCACCGACACGGTTGAGCGCGGTGGCGCGCAGCGCCTTGCCGTACAGCGTTCGCTCGAAGAACAGGTAAAGCGCGCCGATCAGGATCACCGACGAAAGAAGAACGAGAGCGCTCTGGCCGCTGACGGTGACGTCGCCCACATGAAAAGTAACGTCGGTGAAGGGCGGCGTGCGCGAGCCCTCGGCGCCGAAGAACCACAGGCCCATCCCCAGCATGGCAAAGTGCGCCGCGACCGAGACGATGAGCAGAACCAGCACCGAGGCCTCCGCCAGCGGCTGGTACGCCACCCTGTAGAGCAGCGGTCCAAGCGCGGTAACGATGATGAGCGTCAACACGATCTGGATCGGAAACGAAGGCGCCAGCGGTGCGGCCGCGTAGACGATACCGGCGATCGCGAGGGGCAGCGCCAGATAGAGAGCAAGCCGTCTTGGCAGTCGTCGCCAGTCGCGCTGGCGCGCCGCCGCATAGAGCTCCATCGCTCCCGCAATCAATGCAAGACCAGCCAGCAAGCCCACCGTTCCAGGAGGCTTGCCAAGCTGCAGCCCGGCGAGCGTCAACGTGCCGTAGGTAACGAACTCACCCGAGGGAATGAAAATCACCCGCGTTACAGTGAAGACAAGGACCAGCGCCAGCGCCAGCAGCGCGTAGATCGCACCGTTGGTCACTCCGTCCTGCGCCAGCAGCGCGGCGATGGAAAATGTCATCGGCAGGAACGACTATTTCGATGCAACGGCACGTCGAAAATCATTCGGCGTGTGGTAACGCAGGCGTCTGCTGAGCGACAGAAATCCTGGCGGCCCGGGTTCTTGGCAACGGTTCAAAGACACTGAATCCCCGCCTTCGCCGGGATGACGCAGTTGCCTCCGCGCGGACGACGCGAATGTGCTGCGTACACAGGTTGGCAGCAGCCCCGACTCGCCTCGCGCGATCCCCGCGCTGCGCACGTGGCCCCTCGCCGCGGGCTCGGGTGGCGGCTTCCAATTGCTGCGACGCTACGCGTCCTGCTCTCGGACGTGGTACGTCATCTAACCAGGACCCACTTGCCGTTTTCGATGCGGACGATGACTCGCGCCCGGTTGTCCATGCCGTTATGATCGCCGGCATTGATACTGAACACGCCGTTGCTTGCCGCAACGTCCTTGGAATTCTCGAGCGCATCCCGCAGGGCGGCACGGAATGCCTTGCTGCCTGGCTGCGCCTTTTTCAGGGCCTCGGGAATCGCACCTCGCAGCAGCATGTACGCGTCCCACGCGTGCCCGCCAAAGGTGGTCCGGCTGCCGGCGCCGTATTTTGCTTCATAGGCCTTGACGTAATCAGCGGCCGACTTCTTGACCGGGTTGCTGTCCGGCAGCTGCTCATAGACTAGCATCGGTCCAGCGGGAAGCACACCGCCGTTTCCGTCGGCGCCGACGACGCGGAGAAAGTCGGCGTTGGCGACACCATGCGTCTGATAGATCTTTCCCTTGTAGCCGCGCGAGACGAACTCCTTGTGCGGTGTTGCCGCCGGAGTTCCGGAAGCCCCGATCAGCACCGCGTCGGGTTGCGCGGCAAGAATTTTCAGTACCTGCCCAGTAACGCTCGGATCGTTGCGATTGTATTTCTCCTCGGCGACGATCTTGATTCCCGCCGTTTGCGCCGAGCGTTTTATCTCCGCCAGCCAGCTATCGCCGTAGGCATCGGCAAACCCGATGTAACCCATGCTGCGCACGCCATTGGCGCGCATATGGATCGCGACGGCGTCGGCCATCAACGAGTCATTTTGCGGAGTCTTGAACACCCACTTGGTTCTCGGGTCGGTGGGCAGAATGATGGCCGCCGACGCCGCCATGGAGATCATCGGCACTTCGGCCTCGACCACGATGTCGCGCATCGCCAGAGAGTTAGGCGTCACCGTCGATCCGACAATCACGTCGACGTTATTCTCGCTTATCAACTTTCTGGTGTTCTTAACCGCTTCGGTGGTGTCCGACTTGTCGTCGAGGACGATGAAGTTGAGCTTCTGCCCGCCGATCGTCGGCGAGCCGATCATCTCGAGCGTATTTTTTTCCGGAATGCCGAGCGACGCCGCCGGGCCGGTCGCCGAAAGCGTAACGCCGATATTGATGTCGGCCATGGCGATGCCAGCGGTCAGCAGCGTCGCCAAGGCAAGCACGAATTTTTCGGTTCTCATTATTTCCTCCGTAGGGGATACCCACCGCGGTGGCAGGCGCGCGGCCGTGTTTTTGAGCGCTACCGGCAAGCGGCTGGCTTCGCCGCGTAGGTTGCCTTGGCCTGCGCTGGATGCGCCGGATTCTGGCATCAGGCGATGGGACGGTCAACGAACGCAGCGGCGACGTTGCCGTGACGGCAGCGTCATCGCTTGATCAGCGCATCTCGGATTTCGCGCAAAAGCTCGATCTGCTCCGGCGGCGGAGGTGGTGGCGCCGGTTGCGCGCGCTTCAGGGCGTTGATCTGCTTGACCATCAGGAAAATGACGAACGCCAAGATTGCAAAATTGATCGTCACGGTCAGGAAGTTGCCGTAGGCGAAAAGCGGCACACCGGCCTTGGTCAGCGCGTCGTAAGTCATCGGTCCGTTGTAGCCCGCGGGGGGAGCCCCGAGCATGATGAACCAGTTGCTGAAGTCCAGCCCACCGAAGACGCGGCCTATGACCGGCATGATCAGATCCTTGACCAGCGAGTCGACCAGCCGTCCAAAGGCGGCGCCGATGATCACCCCGACAGCAAGATCGACCACACTGCCTTTGATCGCGAACTCGCGAAACTCTTTCATGAACGCCACGGCTATCCCTCCTCAGCGCGATGCAAAAAAGGCGACCTGACCTTAGACGGCTGCTTCGCCGGACTCGCCGGTGCGGATACGCACCACCTGCTCCACTGTGGTCACGAATATCTTGCCATCGCCGATCTTGCCCGTGCGAGCTGCTTTGATCACGGCGTCGATCGCCCGCTCGACAAGCGTATCGCTGATGATCACCTCGACCTTGACCTTGGGCAGAAAATCGACGACGTACTCGGCGCCGCGATAGAGCTCGGTGTGGCCTTTTTGGCGCCCGAACCCTTTCACTTCGGTGACGGTGAGCCCGGTGACTCCGATCTCGGAGAGCGCTTCTCGCACCTCGTCGAGCTTGAACGGCTTGATGATTGCTTCGACCTTCTTCATGACCACTCCTCGCAGCGCGCATTGATACGATGAAGATTACACCACCGGACGATCGCCAGGACCGGCAAGCGCCTGTCCCCGTGCTCCCGCCTCTATGTCCTTCCACTCCGACCATGCCGACGTGATCGGATAGCGCCAGTCTTTGCCAAAGCCACGCGGCGTGATCCGGATCCCCACGGCGGCCTGGCGGCGCTTGTACTCATTGATCTTGATCAGATGCACGACCTGAGCCACGTCGGCGGCGGCGTAGCCTCGAGCCACGATCTCGGCCGGACTTAAGTGCTGTTCGACGTAGGCTTCCAGGATCGCGTCGAGAGCGTCGTACGGAGGCAAGCTGTCCTGATCGGTCTGGTCAGCGCGGAGCTCCGCCGAGGGCGGCCGCGTAATGATGCGCTCCGGGATCACTCGCCCAAGCGTGTTGCGATAATGCGCGAGCCGGTACACCAGTGTCTTATCGATGTCCTTCAGCACCGCGAAACCGCCCGCCATGTCGCCGTAGAGCGTCGCGTATCCCACTGCCATTTCCGATTTGTTGCCGGTAGTGAGCACGATCGAGCGATATTTGTTCGACAGCGCCATCAGCAATGTCCCGCGAATGCGAGCCTGAATGTTCTCTTCGGTGGCATCCTCGGCAAGGCCCTTGAACTCTTCGGCCAGCGTGGTCTTGAACGCTTGGACAACGGTATCGATAGGCATCTCGTCATAGCGCACTCCGAGCATGCCGGCCATCGTGCGCGCATCTTCCAGACTGATCGCGGCGTTGTAGACCGAGGGCAGCATGAGTGCGCGCACGCGGTCGCGCCCGAGGGCGTCGACGGCGACCGCGAGTGTCAACGCCGAGTCGATGCCGCCCGAAAGTCCGAGCAGAACGCCCGGGAAGCCGTTTTTTTCGACGTAATCGCGTACGCCCGTCGTGAGCGCGGCATAGACGTTCGGCTCCAGGCGCTCGTCGAGAGCGCCGCGAACGTGTTTCGGTGTGGCGCCGTTGAATTCGGCGAAAGCCACCGTGTCTTGCCATGCCGGCAATTGCTGCGCCACGGCTCCTGAGCCATCGACGATGAACGAAGCGCCGTCGAACACCAGCTCGTCCTGCCCCCCGGTGCGATTGACATAAATGATCGCCAGGCCGGTCTCACGTGCACGCGCAGCGACCACTTCTCTCCTGAGCGTTTGCTGGCGGGTGTGATACGGCGACCCGTTGGGAACGACGATGAGCTGCGCGCCCGCGTCACGCGCGGCTGTCGCGGGGCCCGCACACCAGACGTCCTCGCAAATGATGACGCCGACCCGAATGCCGTCGACGTCGACGATGCATGGCTCACCGCCGGAGTTGAAGTAGCGCTGCTCGTCGAAAACGGTGTAATTCGGAAGACAACGTTTGCGATAGCGCGCAACTACCTTGCCGTCGCGCAACACCGCGACCGCGTTATAGCGTCCTTCCGGCGCAAGCTCGGGAAAGCCGACCAGGACCGTGATACCTTCGACGTGGGTGGTGAGCCGCGACAGTTCGTCGGCGCACGAGGAAAGGAATGCCGGACGCAGCAACAAATCCTCGGGCGGATAGCCACAGAGCGAGAGCTCCGCGGTGATCAGCAACTGCGCCCCGCCGCGCCGCGCCTCGGCGGCCGCCTCGAGGATCCGAGCGGCGTTGCCGGGGAGATCGCCGATCACCTGGTTGAGCTGAGCGATCGCGACGCGCATAGGTAAATCTTACCATGCGAGCGGCAGCGGAAAACTTGCCGCCGGCTCTCGCGCACGCGACAATCGCCGGGAGTCGCGAACGCGACGAACGCCGTCCGCTGGACACTCCTCGAATGCCTTCCGCCACATTACGAGTCATCGATTCGCTGACCGCGCTTGCTGCCTCCGCGTGGAACGCGCTGGTCGGCGACGCGCCGCTTTTGTCGCACGCTTTTTTGCATGCGCTGCACGAAACAGGATGCGCATCGCCGAAGACCGGCTGGACGCCGCGCTATCTGACCGCGTGGCAAGCCGGCACACTCGTCGGCGCCATGCCGCTCTACGTCAAGTCCCACTCCTACGGCGAGTATGTGTTCGATTGGTCATGGGCCGACGCCTATCGCCGTCACGGCCGCCGCTACTATCCAAAGCTCGTCTGCGCCGTCCCCTTTACGCCTGCTACCGGCCCCCGACTCATCGCCGGCACGCCGACCCTTCGCGCACTGCTCCTCGACGGCGCGATGGCGCTGCTCGAAGATCATCGGTTGTCTTCGCTGCACATTCTTTTTCCGGAGGCCGAGGAAGCGGCGCAATGCCAGCGCGCCGGCCTACTGGTGCGCGAGAGCGTGCAATTCCACTGGAGCAACGCCGGATTCAGGGATTTCGACGATTTTCTGGCGACCATGAATCACGCCAAGCGCAAAAATATCCGCCAGGAACGCCGCAAGCTCGCCGCTACCGGGATATCGTTTCGCCGGCTGGTCGGAAGCGAGATCAAGCCGGCACACTGGGCCTTCTTTTTTCATTGTTATGCCAAGACGTACGGCGAGCACCATTCGACGCCTTATTTGACCCTGGATTTTTTTGTGCGGCTCGGCCAGACACTCGCCGACAACGTTCTGCTGGTGCTCGGAGAAAGCCGGGGCGAGGCCATCTGCGCCGCTCTGGATATCTTCAGCGCCACGACGCTCTGGGGCCGCTACTGGGGAACAAAAACCTACGTTCCCGGCCTGCATTTCGAAACCTGTTATTACCAGGCGATCGAATTCTGCATCGAGCGAGGGATCGCACTGTTCGAGGGCGGTGCGCAAGGCCTGCACAAGCTCGCGCGCGGCCTGATGCCGGTAACCACACGTTCGGCGCACGCCATAGCCGACCCCGAGTTCGCGCGCGCCATCGGCGCCTTTCTCGTCGACGAGAGAACGGAAGTCGCCCGGACCGTCGATGAACTGGAGCGCGCGGGCCCTTTCCGGCAGGAGGTTTGAAGACCGCGTGCTAATGTGCCTAGTCAGCCTCTCGGATGCACCCATGAACACTACCGTGCTGCTCGATCGTGATGGCGCGATCGCTACCTTGACGCTCAATCGTCCGGCGTCGCTCAATGCGCTCGAATCGGAGATGATCGAGGCCTTGATTGCACATAGCGCGGCGCTCGCCACCGATGACAGCGTACGTTGCGTAATCATCAAGGGCGCCGGTCGGCATTTCATGGCGGGCGGCGATATCCGCGCCTTCGGCGATCAGCTTGCGGGCGCGCCGTCCGATCGCCGGCAGCATTTCACGCGGATGGTCGAGCATATGCATGCGGCCATCGAAAACCTGCAGCGAATGCCGCACCCTGTGCTCGCCAGCGTGCATGGTGCGGTGGCGGGGTTCGGCCTGTCGCTGATGTGCGCTTGCGATCTTGCGATTGCCTCGGACTCGAGTTATTTCACCTCGGCGTATCGTCACCTCGGCCTGACCCCGGATGGAGGCATGTCGTACACACTGCCGCGCCTGGTCGGACTGAAGAAGGCGACCGAGATCGTATTGCTGGGCGAGCGATTCGACGCCGCGGAAGCGCTCAAGCTCGGGCTCGTCAATCGCGTGGTTCCGGAATCCGAGCTTCATGCGGCGACGCACCAGGTCGCAGTGACGCTGGCGACCGGACCGGTCCTCGCCATTCGCAACGGCAAACGGCTGCTAAGCCAATCGCTGTCGCAGTCGCTGTCGGCGCAGCTCCAATCCGAAGCGCAGAGCTTTGGCGCGTGCGCGGCGACCGAAGATTTTGCCGAAGGCGTTCGCGCCTTCCTCGACAAACGAACGCCGCGCTTCGGCGACTGCTGAAGTCGCGGATCCCCCCCAAGCGCCGGGTGCGACGATCGCTTAAGTTATTTCTCGACTACGGCCCGCCAGTTCCGCCGCTGCCCGGTCCTCCGCGGCCGCCGCGTCGGCCGGAGCCGCCGCCACCGTACCCACCTGGGCCACCTGTGCCACCGCTGCCGCCGGGCCCGCCTCTACCTCCGCGCCCGCCACCTCTGCCGCCGCGTCCACCGGGGACCGGCCCGCCGCCGCGCCCGCCCGAGCCACCGCCACGACCGCCAGAACCACCGCTGCGACCGGCGTCACCGGCATTGCCACCCGCGCCGCCGCGACGATTACTTCCAGCCGGCGCGCCAGGGCCATGCGGACGCCCGCGGTTCGGGTCGCGTGGCGCTTGATTGCCTTCGGGTGGCGCGCGGTTGCCGTCGACTTCACTTATCGGAGCTTCTGCTTCAGGGCCGTAGGTACCACGATTGCCGTCGACCTCGCCGTCGTGACTCGCATCTCTCTCGTCGCCGCCGTTGCGATGGCCATTCTCTCCCGAAGGGTCGTCGCGCCCCTCGCCGAACGACATTCCGACCGCCTTTAGCAAGGTGTCGAGCTCCTCGCTCTCGAGCTCCTGCATTTGCCCGCGCTTGAGTTGCGGCGGCATGTTGACCACGCCGTAGCGGGTGCGAATCAGCCGGCTGACCATCAGCCCCAGCGCCTCGAACATCCGCCGTACTTCCTTGTTGCGCCCCTCGGGCAGGACAATCTTGTACCAGTGATTCGCGCCCTCTCCGCCGCCATCGGCCAGCGCGAGCACCTTGGCCGGTCCATCCTCCAATTCGACGCCCTCGAGCAGCTGTTTCTCCTGTTCCGGCGTCAGCGTTCCCATGACCCGCACCGAGTATTCGCGCTCGACTTCGTAACGCGGATGCATGAGCCGGTTGGCAAGTTCGCCAAGCGTCGTGAAGATCAGCAGGCCCTCGCTGTTGAAATCGAGGCGCCCGACGGCGATCCACTTGGCGCTACCCAATCGCGGCAGCTTGTCGAACACCGTCGGCCGTCCCTCCGGGTCGGCGCGGCTGACGATCTCTCCTGCCGGCTTGTGATACAGGAGCACGCGCACGCGCGGCGCGGCGAAGCGCAACCGCACCAACTCGCCGTTGATGCGCACCTGATCGTTGGGGCCCACTTTCTGACCGACCTCCGCCGGCTGACGGTTGACGGTGATGCGCCCGGCGATGATCAGCTCTTCGAGCCCTCGCAGCGATCCATAGCCGCACTGCGCCAACACCTTGTGCAGGCGCTGCGGCTCGGTGAAGACCGGCTCAGTGGAGCGTCTGGTTTGATTCTGGCGGGCGCGGCTGTCCGTCGGACGCGTCAGGTGCGTCGAGGTCGACGGATGCGACGGCGTCGCCGGGTAAGGCTTCCGCTGAGTCGAGGAGCGGGCTCGCGAGCGCGAGTTCGGCCTCGGCGGCCTTTGCTGGGGCATCGGGTAACTCCAGAAGGTGGGATGTATCAAGGTCCGCCAACGGCGGCAATTCGGCGAGTGAGCGCAAGCCGAGGTCGTCCAGAAAGTTCTTGGTCGTCGCGTACAGCGCGGGCCGTCCGGGCGTTTCGCGATGACCTACTGCTTCGATCCACTGACGATCTTCCAGCGTTTTGATGACATTGGTGGAGACCTGCACGCCGCGTATGGCTTCGATGTCGCCACGGGTCACCGGCTGCTGATAGGCAATGATCGCCAGCGTCTCCATTGCCGCGCGCGAGTAGCGCGGCGGCTTCTCCGGCGAGAGACGCTCGAGGTAAGGCTGAATCTCGGGCCGCGCCTGGAAACGCCACCCGCTTGCCACTTGCGCCAGCTCGACACTGCGATCGGCCCACGCCGCTCGCAGATCCTCGAGGAGCTTACGGATGAGATCGGCCTCGAGCGGCGGATCGAACAGCTTCGATAGCTGGGCAATGGCCACCGGCTCGCCGGCGACCAGCAGCGCTGCCTCAAGGATGCCCTTGGTGCGGGTCAGATCGTCGGTCATCGGCTCATTGCGCTTCGATAAGCGGCAGCTATCATGGGCTTCAGGCTGCGGCGTCCGCTTCCAGGTTGAATGCGGGATCGCCCTTGCGTTGCACGTAGATCGGCGCGTAAGGCGCCGCTTGTGCGATGTCGAGCAAACGCTCCCGCGCCAGCTCGAGGATCGCCAGAAACGTCACCACCAGACGCGGTACGTCGACACGTTCCTCGAACAGCACGAGAAACTCGACAAATCGTCCCGGCTCGAGCAATTTCAGCAGTCGGCTCATCTGGCTTCTCACTGACAATTGCTCGCGGGAAACGAGATGATGACGATTCGCGCGCGCGCGCGCAACCAGTATTGCCCATGCCGCCTTGAGGTCGTCCGGGTTGACTTCGGGCAGGCGGGCTGCGGCAACCCTGTCGAACCAGACCCGCACCAGTGAGAAATCGCGCTCGGCCAGGGGCAACTCGTCGAGTGCCCTCGCTCCGGCCTTCATGCGTTCATATTCGAGCAGCCTGCGAACGAGCTCCGCGCGCGGGTCTTCCACCTCTTCGCCGGACAGCGGTGGCGGCTTGGGCAGGAGCAGCCGCGATTTGATTTCGATCAGCACCGCCGCCATCAGCAGGTATTCGGCCGCGAGCTCGAGCTGCGTACGGCGCATCATTTCGACGTAGCCCAGATATTGACGCGTGAGCTCCGCCATCGGAATGTCGAGAACGTTGATATTCTGCTTGCGAATAAGATACAGGAGCAGATCCAGCGGGCCCTCGAAGGTTTCGAGGAAAACTTCGAGCGCTTCCGGCGGAATGTACAGATCGTGCGGCATCTCCAGCAGCGGCTCGCCGTAGATGCGCGCGACCGGCGCCCCCGCGGCTTGCGCAAGATCGATCACTGGTGCAACCGCGGCGGCCTTGCTCACGTGTAGCTCAAGCCCATGGCGTCGCGCACCTCGCGCATGGTTTCCTCGGCGAGTTTGCGTGCCCGTTCACAGCCGTCGGCGACGATCGCCCGAACCAGCGATGGATCGTCGAGGTATTTCTGCGCCCGTTCGTGAAACGGCAGCTGCTCGGCGATGATGGCGTCGATCACGGGCTGCTTGCATTCCAGGCAGCCGATGCCGGCGGTGGTGCATCCTGTCTGCACCCACTCTTGCGTTGCCTGGTCGGAGTACATCTGGTGCAGCGGCCATACCGGGCATTTGGCAGGGTCGCCGGGGTCGGAGCGGCGGACCCGCGCCGGATCGGTCTGCATGGTGCGAACCTTGGTGGTGATCGACCCCGGATCCTCGCGCAGGAAGATCGCGTTGTTATAGGACTTGGACATCTTCTGCCCGTCCAGGCCGGGCACCTTCGAGGCTTCGGTGAGCAGCGGCTGCGGTTCCGGCAGGATCATGCGACGCGAGCCTTCGAGATATCCGAACAGACGCTCGCGATCGCCGAGCGCGAGATTCTGTGCCGCGTCGAGCATGTCGCGTGCTGCTTCGAGCGCGCCGTCATCGCCCTGCTCCTGGAACGCGGTCCGCAATGACTCGTAGCGCTTGGCACGTTTGGAGCCGAGCTTCTTGATCGCCGCTTTGGCCTTTTCCTCGAAGCCGACTTCCTTGCCGTAGATGTGGTTGAAGCGGCGTGCCAGCTCGCGTACCAGCTCGAGGTGCGCAACCTGATCTTCACCGACCGGAACCATGTTCGCCCGGTAGATCAGGATATCCGCCGCCTGCATCACCGGGTAGCCTAGAAAGCCGAAGGTGGACAGATCGCGGTCGGACAGTTTTTCCTGCTGATCCTTGTAGGTCGGCACGCGCTCGAGCCAGCCGACCGGCGCGATCATTCCGAGCAGCAGCGTAAGCTCGGCGTGCTCGATCACGCGCGATTGGATGAAGATCGTCGCCCGGTTCGGGTTGATGCCGACCGCAAGCCAGTCGATGAACATCTCCCAAACGCTGTCTTCGATGCGCTCGGGCGTCTCGTAGTGCGTCGTCAGCGCATGCCAGTCGGCGGCGAAGTAGAGGCACTCGTGCTCCTCCTGCAGCCGAAGCCAGTTCTTCAACGCGCCATGATAGTGGCCGATGTGCATGCGCCCGGTGGGCCGCATGCCGGACAGGACGCGGTCAGCAAACATCGGTCAATCGCCGCATGGATTGGATCAAAGGCCGGTGATCGAGGCGACGGCGTAAGTCCCGAGACGGAGCAAGGGCTCCATAAGATCGCCCAGGATGCCGGTCACGAGGAGGATGATCACCAGCATGAAACCGTAGCGCTCAAGCCCCGCGTAGGCAGACGCGATGCGATGCGGCAACAGGCTCACGGCAACGCGGCCGCCATCGAGCGGAAGAATGGGAAGCAGATTCAAAGCCATCAACATCAAATTTACCTGTACACCGGCGACGGCCATTTGGGCAACGCCGGCATCGCCTGTCGTTCCGCCGGGCGCCGCAACCCTCAGCAGGAATCCCCATCCGATGGCCATCACAAGATTGGCCATCGGACCCGCAGCCGCTACCCAGAGCATGTCACGCTTCGGATTACGCAGATTCGCAAACTGGACCGGAACCGGCTTCGCCCAACCGAAGATGAACAAAGGCGCTTTGGTCAGCACCGACATCGCAATCAAAAACCCAGGGACCGCGATGGTACCGATCGGGTCGATATGCTTGAGCGGATTCAAGGTCACCCGGCCCAGCATGTATGCGGTCTGATCGCCAAACCGTCTGGCGACATAGCCGTGTGCCGCTTCGTGCAAGGTTATCGCGAAGACCACCGGCACCGCCCAAAGAACGATGGTCGCGAGGGACAAATCCATTGGGGCACGATTCTACCAGTAGCCGACCGGCGATGCTTGTTTGTCGCAATCTGACTCCGGGATAGGTCTCAAACGGCTGCCCTCAAGTTACCATCTGCAGGCCCAGTCGCGCGGTATCACCGCGGCCACGGCGGACGATGACCGGCGGTGAAACCGCGAGGTCAATCACGGTCGTCGGCTCGAGATGACAGGCGCCGCTGTCGATGATCAGGTCGAGAGCGTGCTCGTAGAGCATGCGGATCTGGTCGGGATCGTTGAGCGCCTCCGATGCGCCGGCGGGAATCAACGTCGATGAAAGCAAGGGCTCGCCGAGCTCATCGAGCAGCGCATGCACCACCGCGTGCTCCGGGACCCGTATGCCAATCGTGCTGCGCCTGGGATGCTTGAGCCGCCGCGGAACTTCGCGCGTCGCCGGCAGCAGGAACGTGTAGCTTCCGGGGACCCCCTGCTTCACAATGCGGAATTGCCAGTTGTCGAGCTGCGCGTAACGGCCGATCTCGCGCAGATCGCGGCATACCAGCGTCAGATGATGCCTGTCGTCGATCGCACGCAGCGCGCGAATGCGCTGCACGGCATCCGCGTTGCCGATCTGGCATCCGAATGCATAGCTCGAATCGGTCGGGTATGCGATCACCCCGCCCGCGCGCACGATTTCGGCTGACTGTCGCACCAATCGCGGCTGCGGATTGCTGGGATGGATGGAAAAATATTGAGCCATGAGCGCCGCAAGGCACGTCGTGGGAGCAGTCGTTCGCGGTAATCGCAGCGTGTTTCGCTATATAATTTGACCCTCTGCCGGCGTCCAGTCAATTCCCAAGCTACCTTGAACCTGCAGCAACTGCGTTACCTTTGCGCGATCGTCGATCATGGGCTCAACGTCTCCGCCGCAGCTGAGGCGCTGTTCACCTCGCAGCCCGGGATAAGCAAGCAGATACGGCAGCTCGAGGACGAGCTCGGCGTGCCGATCTTCATTCGCCAGGGCAAGCGCCTTACGACGCTGACCGCCGGCGGCGAGGTCATCGTCGCATCGGCACGGCGCGCGCTGCAGGAGCTCAACAACCTGCGCCAGATCGGCGCCGAATTCAAGAGCGAGGATACCGGAACGCTGGCCATCGCGACCACGCACCTTCAGGCGCGGTACGTGCTGCCGCCCGTGCTGAAGCGCTTCACCGAGCGCTACCCGAAAGTGCGCGTGCTCTTGCATCAGGGCGATCCGGTCCAGGTCGGGAAGCAAACCGCGCGCGGCGAAGCCGACCTCGGGATCGCTACCGAATCGCTCACTGACTTCTCCGAGCTGGTCACGCTGCCGTGCTATTCATGGAACCGATGCGTTCTGGTGCCCAAGGGACATCCGTTGTCCAAAGTGCAGCCGTTGACGCTCGAGGCGCTGGTACGCTATCCCATCGTCACTTACCACGCGGCCTTTACCGGACGCGCGAAAATCGACGCGGCGTTCGACGCCAAGGGACTCGAACCCAACGTGGTTCTAACCGCACTCGATTCGGATGTCATCAAGACGTACGTCGAGCTCGGTTTCGGTGCCGGCATCGTCTCGATGCTGGCATACGACCCGGAACGTGACACGCAGTTCGACAAGATCGACGCCAGCCATCTTTTTGCTCCCAGCATGGCGCGGCTGGGCCTGCGGCGCGGCGTCTTTCTGCGCGGTTTCGTTTATGACTTCATTACCATGTTTGCGCCGCAGTTCGATCAATCGGCTGTCGAGGCGGCACTGCGAGGCGAGGCCGAAAGCTATGAGCTCTAGGACGGAACCGGTTGCGAACGCAAGGCGAGCCTCGGATCCACAGAGCCTCGTGTGACGCTACGCCGCGTCGGCGCATGGCCGCTTGCGATCCTGCTCGCTGCGCTGGCAATGCTCGGGCCTTTTTCGATCGACGTCTATCTTCCGGCATTTCACGAGATCGGAAGAGATTTCGATGTCGCGCCGCTCGCGGTCCAGCAGACGCTGTCGTCGTATCTCTTCGCCTACGCGTTCATGATGCTTTGGCACGGCGCGCTTTCCGATGCGCTTGGCCGGCGGCCGGTAGTGATAGTCGGGCTTGGCATCTATGCGTTGGCGACGCTCGGCTGCGCGATCGCCGGCAACATTGAGACGATGTGGCTGTTTCGAGCGCTGCAGGGTGTTTGCGCCGGCAGCGGTCTGGTGGTCGGCCGGGCAATCATCCGCGACCGCTTTCAGGGACCCGAGGCGCAGCGCGTAATGTCCCAGATCACGTTGGTATTCGGGATCGCTCCGGCGATCGCTCCGGTCCTGGGCGGCGTGTTGCTCAACGCGTTCGGCTGGCGCTCCATCTTCTGGGTCTTGCTGGCGCTGGTTATCCTGCTGCTGACCTGGTCGGCGAAAAGGCTCCCGGAGACTCTGCCCGTCGCGCAAAGACAGTCGCTGCATCCGCGCGACTTGTGGCGCAACTACGTCAGCGTGCTGCGCAACCGCGATTTTCTGCTGCTCGCAACCATACCGGCGCTGAACTTCGCCGCATTCTTTATCTACATCGCGAGCGCGCCGTCGTTTCTGATCGACCTGCTCGGCGTATCGAGCTACGGTTTCGCATGGCTGTTCATGCCGATGATCGGCGGCGTGATGATTGGCGCTCTCGTTTCGGGGCGCGCGGCGGGCAAGCTGTCCCCAGCGCGTACCATTGGTCTGGGTTATCTGCTCATGTTTGCCGGCGCAACGATTCAGATGGCGGTGGCGTGGTATGTGGCCCCCGCGGTTCCCTGGCATGTTCTGCCGATCATGATCTACACCATGGGAAGCAGCATCGTGATGCCGTCTGCAACCTTGCTGCTGCTCGACCTGTTTCCGACCATGCGCGGTATGGCGTCGTCGTTGCAGGGGTTCGTGCATTTTGTGCTCGCGGCAGTCAACGCCGGCACGATCGCGCCGTTTCTCGCCCAGTCGCTCAAGGGCCTCGCGGCGGGAATGACCGGATTCACGGTGCTGAGCGTCGCACTCTGGGCGCTCTATCGACAGCGACGCCGCTTGGTGCTGGCCAAGGTTCAGACGTAATGAGACTCCTAGCAGCGTGCTTTCTCGCACTTGTGTTGGCGTCGAGCGACTTCGCGTCCGGCGAGGACTTGCCCACCGTTCAGCTCAGCATTAAAGGCCATCGGCTGGTTGCCGAAATCGCGGCGACGACCGCGACGCGGACGACGGGCCTGATGCACCGATTCAGTCTCCAGCCAGATCACGGCATGCTCTTTGTGTTCGATGTGCCGCAGCCGCTCGCGTTTTGGATGAAGAATACATTCGTGCCCTTATCGATCGCCTTCATCGGGGCCGATGGCAGGATTCTCAACATCGAGGACATGGCACCCCAGACCGAGGCCACGCATCCGTCGCGAGGTCTCGCGCTGTATGCGCTCGAAATGAAAAAGGGATGGTTTGCCGAGCGCGCGATCGCGGCGGGTGATCGCGTCGAAGGGCTGGAAAAGGCGCCCAGGGTCCGGGAATAAGCGCGCGAAGCGCAACGCTCGGCACCCCATTTAGCGCTGGAGCCATTAAATGAGCGCAGGCCTGTCTTTAGCGAACCGTGCGCGACCTCTGCTCGTCTTTTACCAACCCCGCATCGACGCCTGAATCGATGCCGCCAAGCTTCTTCCCATCGCGGCCCCGAACTTCCGCACGACGCGCTCGGCCACGTTTTCCTGCACCGTGAAATCGACAATGTCCTCGGCCTTGACGACGTCCCGAGCGACCGATCGAACGCTGCCCAACGCGTCGGTGAGGCCCAGCTCGATGCTTCGCTTGCCGTTCCAGACCAGGCCCGTAAAAAGCTCCGGCGAATCCTTAATGCGGTTGCCGCGGCCTGCCCTGACCACCGCGATGAACTGCTGGTGAATGTCGCCGAGCATTTGCTGCGCGTACTCTTTTTGCTTCGCCGACAAGGGTGAAAACGGGTCGAGAAATGCCTTGTTGTCGCCGGCGGTCAGCGCTCGTCGCTCGATGCCGAGCTTGTCCAGAGCGCCGACGAATCCGAAGCCGTCCATGATCACGCCGATCGATCCCACCAGGCTCGCCTTGTCGACGTAGATCTTGTCGGTGGCGACCGCGACGTAGTAGGCGCCCGAAGCGCAGATTTCCTCCACCACGGCGTAAATGGGTGTGTCGGGGTATTTGCCCCGCAAGCGGCGGATCTCGTCGTTGATCTCGCCGGCCTGCACGGGACTGCCGCCGGGGCTGTTGATCTTGAGCACAACGCCCTGCGTTCCCTTGTTTTTGAACGCGGCCTGCAGACCTGCAATCACGTTGTCGGCGCTGGCGCGGCTGGTAGCGTCGATCTCACCCTGGATCTCGACCATCGCCGTGCACTTGTCGAGGCAGAGGCGCTCGCTGCCGGTCCATGCGCCAAGCGCCACGAAAAGAACGAAGAACAGAAATCCAAACGCGAGCAACTTGAAAAAAATTCCCCAGCGGCGCGCGCGACGCTGTTCGCGCAAGCCGTCGGTCGCCAACCGCTCGAGGACGCGGCGTTCCCAGTTGTCTTCCATTATTCCGCCGGTTCCATTAGCCGTCTTCGGCACAAAAAACGCCGCCGTCACGCTCGCAGACTTTCACTGGCGTGAGACGCGCCCCATGGCACGGGCCGGCAACGCAAAGTCCGCTGCCGGGATCGTACAGCGCGCCATGTGTAGCACACATCAAGTATAGCTTGGACTCGTCGAAGAAATCACCGGCGTTCCAGTCCAGCTCGGTCGACTGATGCTGACACTCGTTGACGTAGGCATAGGGCGTGGCGTGCCAGCGCACCACGAACGCAGGCAGGCTTCCGCCTTGTCGGGTGACTTGGAAACGCACCCCATCGCCGCCGTCGACCAGCTCGGCGCTGGAGCAGATCAGGCGTTCGCGGCCAGCCATGCGCGCAGCTCCGCCACCGAATGCGCCGTCCACAGCGGCTCCATCGCCATCAGTCCCGCAGAGGGATGGGCGCCATAGGTAACAGCCAGGGCGCTGACTCCGGCATTGCGCGCGAGCTCCAGGTCGTGCGTGGTATCGCCGATCATCAGGGTCTCGGCCGGCTCGACAGCGAGCCGATCCATGAGCGCGAGCAGCATGTCCGGGTGTGGCTTGGGGAAGCCTTCGTCAGCGCAACGCAAGGCGGCAAATCGATCCGCGATGCCGTGTTGTGCCAGCGCCCGCGCCAAACCAACGCGGGTCTTGCCGGTGGCGACGGCCAACAGAAACCCGCGGTCATCGAGCTCGCCGAGCATCTCGCGAACGCCGGCAAAGAGCGGAATCGTGGCGTCGCCGGCAAGGTAATGATCCCGATAGCGCTCCGAAAATCGAGCGTGACGCTCGGGCGCGAGGGTAGGCGCGACATGTCGGATCGCGTCACGGTGCCCCAAACCGATAACGTGCCGTGCGTCCGACTCGGTGGGCGCCGGGACCCCAACGTCGCGGCATGCTTGCTGAATAGCCCCAGCGATGAGTGCAGTCGAATCGGCAAGGGTTCCATCCCAGTCGAATGCGAGCAGGCGGAAGCGCCGCGGCAGATCAAGCATCGGCCGGGCGCACCGAATCCAGCGCGTCGAGATAGCGGCTGAGTTCCGACGGGAGCGCGGCCTCGATCTCGACCTCGCGTTCTTCCACCGGATGGGTGAAGGCGAGTCGGCGCGCGTGCAGGAACATCCGCCTCAGGCCTTGCTTGGCAAGCGCTTTGTTCCATGCGAAATCGCCGTACTTCTCGTCGCCCGCGAGCGCGAACCCGAGATGCGTCAGGTGCACCCGAATCTGGTGCGTGCGTCCGGTGTGCAGCTCGGCTTCGAGCAGACTCATGGGCGGATCGGTGTCGGTCCATACCCGGCGGCGATAGAACACCGTTTTCGCGGCCTGCCCGCCGACCTGCTCGACCCGCACCCGCCGCTCGCCGGTGCTGGTCAGAAATTTGGTCAGCGGCAACGTCACCTCCCGCTTGGCGTCGCGCCATTGGCCCTTGACCAGTATCTGGTATCGCTTGTCGACTCGGCCCTCGCGAAGTGCGGCATGGAGCCCGACCAAAGCGGCGCGCTTTTTGGCGACCAGCAGAACTCCCGAGGTGTCGCGGTCCAGGCGGTGGACCAGCTCCAGAAGCTTCGCCGTCGGCCGCGCCGCGCGCATTTGCTCGATCAGACCGAAGGCCACGCCGCTGCCGCCGTGCACCGCAAGCCCGGCTGGCTTGTCGACGGCTATCAAGGCGTCATCCTCATACAAGATGGGAATCGACGCCGAAAGGGGTGGCGGCTTGCGGGTCCCAGCCAGCGGGACGCCGGTCCGAATGGGAGGAATCCGAAGCTCGTCGCCGAGCACCAGCCGGACGTCCGGCTTGACCCGCAGTCGGTTGACGCGCACCTCGCCGCTGCGCAGGATCCGGTAGATATGGCTCTTCGGGACGCCCTTGAGCACCCGCAACAGGAAATTGTCGACGCGCTGGCCGGCTCCCGCCTCGTCGACTGCAAGGCGGTTCACAGCATCCTTGCTTAAATCGTTCATTTCTCTATAATTGTCGGCAGCAGCAACGTGCGATAGCTAGCGTGTGAGTTCCGAGGCGACGGTCATCGACTTTGCCTCCCGACCATGCGGCAGCCCCTTCCAGTCAGGCACTAAGGGGGTAACGCAACTAAGGCAACCGCCTGTTGGCCCGAGACTAGGGCGACTTGGTTAAATCGCTTCACCGTCCGGATTCTGCGGCCCGGAAAAGTAACGATGTTAATGGAACAGCGCAGTCTCCGCACCGGCTTATGGCCGGACGACAGGCGGCTAGGACTTGCGGCGCGCCACTTTTGTAGCGCAACGAATTCTGTACTTGGCTGCAAGGCATCGGCCTTTCATCATCGATGCGACGCAGCCGCCAGACCGTTTGAGCGATAACGCGAAGAAAACGAACCAAGCTCCCGAGACCGGCAATCCTCAAGCTCCACTCCCTCATCACCTGGTGATGACTTCAGTGGCCAATGAGCAGCCGACACCGATGCCGTATACCTGCATCCGACCCCTCGTAGCCCGGCAGCTCGCGCTGCCTGCGTGGTTTTCCTCGCCGCCGCCCGCCGCCTGCTAGTCTAAGCGCCCTGACGGGCGCCTTCGCTTCACCGTCCGCCAAAGCCCCTGCCGATACTCGCGCCGGGGAAAAACAATGAAACGCATGCTGTTCAATGCCACCCAGGCGGAGGAACTCCGGGTGGCGATCGTCGACGGCCAGAAACTGATCGACCTCGATATCGAGTCCGCAAGCAAGGAACAACGCAAGAGCAATATCTACAAGGCCGTCATTACTCGCGTCGAGCCCAGTCTCGAAGCCTGCTTTGTCGACTACGGCGCCGACCGCCACGGCTTTCTGCCGTTCAAGGAAATCTCGCGCGACTACCTGCGCGAGGGCGAAGGCGGCAAGACCCGGATTCAGGATCAGCTCAAGGACGGGCAGGAGTTGATCGTCCAGGTTGACAAGGATGAGCGCGGCAATAAGGGCGCCGCGCTGACCACCTACATCTCGCTTGCCGGCCGCTACCTGGTGCTGATGCCGAACAATCCTCGCGGTGGCGGCGTCTCGCGCCGGATCGAGGGCGAGGACCGTAACGAGCTGCGCGACACCATCTCCCAGCTCGAGGTGCCGAACGGCATGAGCGTGATTGCCCGGACCGCGGGTATCGGTCGCTCGCTGGAAGAGCTGCAATGGGACCTGAACTACCTGCTGCAACTCTGGCAGGCGATCGACGGCGCGGCGAAGACGCAATCCGGCGCATTTCTGATCTACCAGGAGTCGAGCCTGGTCATTCGCGCCATACGCGATTACTTCCATCCCGACATTGGCGAGCTTCTGATCGACACCGAGTCGATCTTCGAGCAGGCGCAGCAGTTCATGAGCCACGTCATGCCGGCCAATGTGCACGTCGTCAAACTGTACAAGGACGATGTTCCGCTGTTCTCACGATTCCAGATCGAACATCAGATCGAGACCGCGTACGCGCGTCAGGTGCCGCTGCCTGCGGGCGGCGCAATCGTGATCGACCACACGGAAGCGCTGGTGTCGATCGACGTCAATTCGGCGCGAGCGACCAAAGCGGGCGACATCGAGACGACGGCGTTCAACACCAATCTCGAAGCGGCCGAGGAGATCGCGCGTCAGTTGCGCCTGCGCGACTTGGGCGGCCTGATCGTGATCGACTTCATTGACATGGAAAGCACCAAGAACCAGCGCGAGGTCGAGAATCGCCTGAAGGAAGCACTCCGTTACGACCGCGCCCGCGTGCAGCTCGGCAAGATTTCCCGCTTCGGGCTGATGGAGCTTTCGCGCCAGCGCCTCCGGCCGGCACTGGCCGAATCCGCCTATATTCCCTGTCCCCGCTGCCACGGCATCGGGCACATCCGCGGCACCGAGTCGACCGCACTGCACATCCTGCGCATCCTGCAGGAAGAGGCGATGAAGGACAACACCGCACAGGTCGTTGCCCAGGTACCGATCGACGTCGCGACTTTCCTGCTCAACGAAAAGCGCGCCGAGATTCACACCATCGAAGCCCGCTTCAAGGTCAATGTGCTGTTGGTGCCGAATACCTATCTCGAGACACCCAATTACAAGGTGCAGCGTTTGCGCCACGACGATTTGAATCAAGCCGAGCCGTTGCCGCCCTCGTTCACCATGGTCGAGCGGCCCGAGGAGGAAGACCCTTTCAAGCAGCGGAAGGACGAAGCCAAGGAGCCGCGCCAGGAAGCGATGGTCAAAGGCATTCCGGCGGGTCGACCCGCGCCGATGCCGGTCGAGCCCATTGCCGAGGCAGTCTCGCAGGAAAATTGGCTCACCAAGGTGCTGGGATGGTTCCGGCCCAAAGCACAGGAACCGGCACCGCAACCGGCACCGGTTCGCACCGAAGCGCCGCGCGGCGGGCGCGGACGGCAGGACCGTGATCGGCGTGGAAATCAGCGCGATGAGCGTCGCGGCCAGTCGCGTGAGGGTCGAGAGGGTGCTCGGGATCAGCAGCGCGAAGGGTCGAAGCCCAGGCCCGCGCAAGCCGCGGCGCCATCAGCACGGCGCGATCGTGAGCCCCGGGATGGGCAGCGCAACGAGCCGCGCAATGACGCACGCGACGGACCGCGCGACGCACAAAAGCAGCGCCCTCCGCGCGAACCCAGACCGATGCAGGAACCGCGTGCAGCTGCGGATCAGGCGCCTGCCATCACCCAACCGCAGCCGGGTGCGGTGAAGGAAGCTGAACACGGCGAAGGTGGGCGCCGTCGTCGTCGCGGTCGCGGCGGCAGAGATCGCGGAGAGCGGGCCGAGCACGGAGAGCCACGCACAGCGCGCGGCGAGCGCGGGGATCGCCACCCCGAAACGTCCGACGCCGCTGCTGCTCGAGAATCAACGTCGGAGCAGACGATATTGCCATCGGCGATGCCAAACCCTGCAGCGATGATGCGCGACTCGGAACATGAACCGGGCTCGAGCCACGAGGGGTTTGATACCGGCTCGTCGACGACCGCGTCGGGTCCCGCCGCAAGGGTTTACGAGGCTCCGGAGGACGATTCGCCGCCGCCGACCCACTTCGTCGAGATCAAGCTACCACCCGTTGGGCCGGCCGAGACGCACCGTCCGGCGCTGCCCGAAGAGTCGATAGCAGAATCCATGGCGACCCCTGAGCACATCGAGCCTCCACCGGCTCCGGCTGCGGCTGCTCCTAGGCCGGCCCCGCCAGCGGCACGCCAGGTGCCCGCGCCGCCCAAGATCTCGCTCGAGCTGCCGCAGGACTCCGACCTGGTGATGGTCGAAACGAGCCATCAAAAAGCTCAGACGCCAACGCCCGAAGAGCCAGAACCACCGCGCCCGCGCCGGGTACGTCCGCCGCGGATCGAAGTCACGGAAGGTCCGCTGCAGTTGATCGAGACCGCGCACAAGGAACCCACACCGCCGGGCGTGTGACACGCCGCCAGCTGTCAGGCGGTCCTAATGCCAAAGCGGGCCAGTGGCCCGCTTTTTTGGCGTTGCCGCGCCGCCTAGCGCGCAATCGGCGTCACGAGGGCGCCCTGGATCGCGGCGAGCAACGGCGCCGCGCCGCGCTCAACCAGATCGAGCACGCGCTCGAAGTCTTCCGCCTTTCCATAATAGGGATCCGGGACGTCGCGCAGGCCAAGTTCCGGCGCAAAGTCGAGGAACAGCGCGAGATGGCCGCAATGATCGGCGGGCCGCAATGTTTTCAAAAAACGCAGGTTCTGGCTGTCCATCGCCACGATCCACTCGAACCGCCTGAAATCATCGCGGTCGAAGAGCCGCGCGCGCTGACTCGAAAGGTCATAGCCTCGTTGACGCGCAGCGCGTATCGCGCGCACGTCGGGCCGTTCGCCGGTTTGATAACCGTGCGTGCCAGCCGAGTCGATGGTGATCTGGCTGGAGAGTTGTTCACGCTCGACCAGCATCCGAAACACCGCTTCGGCTATCGGCGACCTGCAGATGTTTCCGGTGCAGACAAACAGTACCTTGGCCGCCGGTTGCCTATCGGCTTTTTCAGTCGGTAAATTAGCCCCGAACCACATACCGAGCATTGCTGGAATTCCCCAAAGTCAACCAAGGTGGTTGCGGATGATGTACTGGTAATTGTAAAGGAGAGCTTGGCCCGCGGGCCGGCGAGTAGGATAATGGAACCTAAAATGTAGGACGAGGTCTGACGCACGCAACTTTGGCGATGTCGTTTTAATGGAAACCTCTCATAGCAACCTGCCCTCGCCTGTGGATTTCGACCGACCAACGGATCCTGCGCCTTCGGCGCGGACAGCACCGGTCGCGAAGGACGTATTGACCGGGCGCGCGCCGTCGAATTCCGGCCTCGAGGCAGGCGCGCAGCGACGGCCCTGGATTCCGCGTTGGATCAGCAACTTGCACGTCACCCTCCAGCAGCGGAATCTGCTCCGGCCGCTGGCGCTGATTGCGGCGGCGGCAACGATTGTCTCCCTCCTCGGGTTTTCCCAAGATAGTCGACCGTTTAACCCGACGGCTGCGGCGATGCCGCGCCCCGCAGGTCGGGTGTTCGATCCTTTTCTCGCCGACCTCGAAGAACGCACCTTCCGATTCTTCTGGGAGACCGCAAACCCCGAGAACGGCCTGGTCCCGGATCGCTATCCAACGCCGTCGTACTCGAGCATTGCGGCCGTTGGATTCGGCCTTACCGCCTACCCTATCGGTATCGAGCGAGGTTACGTCTCGCGTGAAGCGGCCCGCCTTCGGGTGCTAGCGACGCTACGCTTCCTTCGCGACGCACCCCAGAATGAAAACGCCCGCGGCGCCGCAGGCTACAAGGGATTTTTCTACCACTTCCTCGACATGAAAACCGGCGAGCGATTCGGCGACGCCGAGCTTTCGACCGTCGATACCGCCATCCTGCTGGCAGGCGCCCTCTTTTGTCAGTCGTACTTCACCGGCGCGGATCCCGAAGAAGTCGAAATTCGCGCTCTGGCCGAGGAGATCTATCGTCGCGTCGACTGGCGTTGGGCTCAGGTGCATCCATCCGCCATCAGCCACGGCTGGACGCCGGAAGATGGGTTCCTCGAGTACGACTGGCGAGGTTATAACGAGGCGATGCTGGTGTATCTTCTGGCGTTGGGTTCGCCGACCTTTCCCGTCGAGGCAAAAGCGTGGACCGAGTGGACCAGCACCTACGACAAGAACTGGCGTACGGAATTTGGACAGGAGTACTTGAGCTTCGCGCCCCTTTTTGGGCACCAATACACCCATGTATGGATGGACTTTCGCAAGCTCCAGGACGACTACATGCGCAAGCGCGGGCTCGACTACTTCGAGAACAGCCGCAGGGCGATCTATGCCCAGCAGGCTTATGCGATTGCCAATCCGCGGCGGTGCAAAGGCTATGGCGCGACGGTTTGGGGCATCACGGCAAGCGACGGGCCGGCCGATGTCGAACTCGAAGACAACGGCAGGCAACGGATATACCGTGGTTATGCGGCGCGCGGCACGGACAATCAGGACGATTGCACCCTTGCGCTGACGGCGACGGTGGCATCGATTCCCTTCGCCCCCGAACTGGCGATCCCTGCAGTGCTCGAAATGAATCGCCGCTTCGGCGAACACATCTATTCGAAATATGGCTTTATCGACGCATTCAATACTAGTTTCCACTTCGACGTCCCACTCAGCCATGGCCGCGGCATCCCGGGCTTCGGGTGGGTCGATATCGACTACCTGGGCATCGATCAGGGGCCCATTTGCGCGATGATCGAAAACCAGCGCAGCGCGCTGATCTGGCGCGTGATGGAGAAAAATCCGCACCTGCGTCGCGGTCTCGAGCGCGCTGGCTTCTCGGGAGGCTGGCTCACCGCATCGAAGTGAGCCCGTCCGGCGCCCGCCCGCCGTGGCATTGGGCGGCGCTGCTCGTCGCGATCGCTGTTCTGTCGCTCGCAACAGGCTGCAACAGGCCTTCGTCTGACCAGGCCGTGCTCCGCTTCTGGGCCATGGGCCGCGAGGGCGAGGTCGTGGTCGAGCTTTTGCCCGAGTTCGAGCGTACCCATCCCGGAGTCCGAGTCCAAGTCCAGCAGCTGCCGTGGAGCGCGGCGCACGAGAAGCTTCTCACCGCGATCGCCGGAGACGCGACACCCGACATCTGTCAGTTGGGAAACACCTGGATTCCGGAATTTGTGGCGCTGAATGCGCTCCAACCGCTGGATTCCTACGTTGCCGGACCCTCGACGGTCGATCCTAGCGACTACTTTGCCGGCATCTGGGACACCAACGTCGTAGGTGGCAAGCTTTACGGGGTGCCTTGGTACGTCGACACCCGTCTGCTGTTTTATCGTCGCGACTTGCTGGCGCAGGCCGGATTCTCCGCGCCGCCCAAATCGTGGCAGGAGCTCTATCAGATGCTCGCAGCCATCAAGGGGCGGGTGGGGCCCGATCGTTACTCGATCCTGTTGCCGCTCAATGAATTCGAGCCGCTGCTCATGTTCGCGCTGCAACAGGACGAGCCGCTCCTGCGCGAGGATGGGCGCTGGGGTAACTTCGAAAGCGCCGGCTTCCGCCGGGCGCTCGAGTTCTACCTCGGGATGTTCCAGCGGGGCTGGGCGCCGCCATTGACGAATTCCGAGGTTTCCAACGTATGGAACGAATTCGGTCGCGGATATTTTTCGTTCTACATATCCGGTCCCTGGAACATCGGTGAATTCAAACGCCGCTTGCCGGTGGAAAAGCGCGATACCTGGATGACCGCCCCGCTGCCCGGGCCGAATGGCCCCGGCGCCTCGATCGCGGGCGGTTCGAGTCTGGCGGTATTCAGCGCTGCGCGCAACAAGCCGGCCGCGTGGCAATTGATAGAGTACCTTTCGCAACCCGCCGTCCAACGGCGTTTTCACGAGCTCACCGGAGATCTCCCGCCTCGACGCGCCTCCTGGGCTGACGGGCCCATCGCGGACGATGTCTATGCGCGCGCCTTCCGTGACCAGTTGGAACGCGTCAAGCCGGCGCCGAAAGTGCCGGAGTGGGAACGCATCGCCAACGAGATCCGGCTTGTCGCCGAGCGCGCGGTACACGGCGAGCTTTCGGTGGATCAGGCCGCGAAAGAGCTCGACGTGCGCGCCGACAGGATTCTCGAAAAGCGTCGCTGGCTGCTCGAACGCGGAGCAGGTGGTTGAGATTCGAACGCGCCGCGTGGTGGTTTGTCGCGCCGGCCTTGCTCGTCATCGGCGTGTTCTTTTTCCTGCCGGTTTTCGCCGCGTTGGTGATGAGCGTCACCGATTTCGACATCTACGCGCTGGCCGATGTTCGGAATCTGCGCTTTGTCGGCTTGAGCAACTACATTGCGCTCCTGCAAACGGCGCTTTTCTGGCAGGCATTCGCTAACACGCTCTACTTCGTCGTCGTCGGAGTGCCTCTCTCGATTGGCGTCTCGCTCGGCGCGGCGCTACTGTTGCACTCGAGACTGGCGCGATTCAAGGCTTTTTTTCGCACCGCATTGTTCGCTCCGGTCGTAACGACGCTGGTCGCGGTCGCGGTCATCTGGCGTTATCTATTCAACACCCGTTACGGGCTGGTCAACTATGCGTTGGGCGGCATCGGCATTCAGCCCATTGATTGGCTGGGCGATCCGCATTGGGCCATGCCCGCGATCATCGTCTTCGCGGTGTGGAAGAATTTCGGCTACAACATGATCATCCTGCTCGCGGGACTGCAGAGCATCCCGGAGGACCTCTACGAGGCAGCGCGGATTGACGGCGCATCGATCTGGCGACAGTTTCGCTATGTCACGCTGCCGATGCTGGCACCCATCCTGCTCGTGGTGAGCATCCTCACCATCGCCGGCTACTTCCAGCTCTTTGCCGAGCCCTACGTGATGACACAAGGCGGTCCGCTGCAGAGCACGGTCAGCGTCCTCTATCTCATGTACGAAGAAGGCTTCAAGTGGTGGAACCTGGGCTCGGCATCTGCCGTAGCCTTTGTCCTGTTCCTGGTCATCTTTGGCATCACCGCTCTGCAACTGCGCTACACGCGCCAGGGAGCCTGGACGTGAAGCGCAAGCTCGCCGCGCCGCTGGTCAACGGGCTGCTGCTTGCCGCCTCCGTGATTACGCTCTTTCCCCTGCTCTGGATGACCTCGACATCATTGATGGCGCCGGGTGAGTCCAGCGCGTTTCCGCCGCCCCTTTTTCCCAGTCGTGCGACGTTCGGCAACTACCGCGAGCTCTTCGCCCACGCGGGGCTCGGCCGGTACCTGGCGAACAGCGTGCTCCTCGCGACCATCGCGACCATCGTCTCGCTGGTATTCAATGTCTCGGCGGGGTACGCATTTGCCAAGCTCCGATTCGCTGGGCGTGAGCGCATTTTCAAGCTGCTGCTCGGTGCGCTGGTCATTCCCGGGCAAGTGGCGATGGTGCCGCTGTTCCTGCTCCTCAAGCATCTCGGTCTGGTCAACACCTACGGCGGTGTGATCGTTCCGGCGATGGCCAGCATCTTTGGCATCTTCCTCGTCCGCCAGTACGCGTTGTCGATCCCGAACGAGCTCCTCGAGGCGGCGCGCATCGATGGTGCCAGCGAGTTTCGAATCTTCCGTTTGATCGTGGTGCCGGTGTTGAAGCCCATCATCGTGACTCTCGCGGTTTTTACGCTGCTCGGCACCTGGAACGACTTCATGTGGCCGCTCATCGTGCTCACCGATAAGGATCTCTATACCTTGCCGGTGGCGCTCGCCACCTTGTCGCGCGAGCACGTTCAGGACGACGAGATGATGATGGCCGGATCCGTGGTGACGATTCTTCCCGTGCTGCTGGTCTTCTTGTCGCTGCAGCGCTACTACATTCAGGGTCTGATGGGAGGCAGCGTCAAGGGATGACGAACGCCGTCAAACAGAGCCAGCGTCGGCGCTACCACGACACGAGGTCTGCGATTGCCGGGGTCGGTCTGGTCATCGTTACTTGCTGCTGCTCGATTTCGGCGACGTCCGCCGAACTGTCATCGACGCGCACGCTGGATAGCTTCGACCAAATAGCAGCATGGGAGCCGCTGGCTTCCGATGACGTACGCGCATCGATCGATTCCGCCGATGGCCCCCGCGGCCGCGCCATCCGGTTGGACTTCGACCTCAGAGGAACAGCCGGTTATGCGATCGCCCGCCGCGCTTTGCCGCTCGACTTGCCGCCGAACTACGAAATCTCGTTCTATCTGCGCGCCGATGCGCCCGTGAATAACCTTCAATTCAAGCTGATCGACGCCAGCGGCGATAACGTCTGGTGGTTCAATCGTCCCAATTTCGAATTCCCGCGCCAGTGGGAATTGGTGACGATCAAAAAGAGGCAGATCGAATTCGCATGGGGGCCGACCAAGGATCGCACGCTGAACCACGCTGCAACGATCGAGTTCGTCGTAAGCGCCGGTCGCGGCGGCGGCAACGGCTCGGTCTATGTCAGCGAGCTCAGCCTGCGCGAGCTCCCAACGGAACCGACCAGTTTCCCTGCACCTTCCGCGCAGGCATCATCGTATTTGCCTGGTTCGGAACCCTCGTTCGCAGTCGACGGATCCCTCGCCACAGGGTGGAAGAGCGATCGTGCCACGGGCAAGGCACAGGTTCTGACGGTCGACTTCGGCCGCAGGCGTGAATTCGGCGGTCTCATCCTGCATTGGCAAGAGCATGCGTTTGCCTCGCGCTATGACGTCGAGTTTTCGGACGATGGCTCCCGCTGGCGAACCGTGCGCAGCGTCGTCGACGGCAACGGCGGGCCCGATGTGCTCTTGCTGCCGGAGGCGCAGGCGCGGTTTGTCCGCCTGGCGCTTCAAGAAGGGCCGGCCGACGCCTATGGTCTGGCCGAGATGGAGATCAAGGACCTCGCGTTCGGCGCCTCTCCCAACGCATTGTTCGAAAGCCTGGCACGAGAGGCGCCTCGCGGAACATACCCGCGCGGCTTTTCCGCCGAGCAGTCGGCCTGGACGCTCGTCGGCGTCGATGGCGGCAGCGAGAGCGGCCTGCTCTCCGAAGACGGTGCACTCGAAGTGGCCAAGGGAGGATTCTCGATCGAGCCGTTCGTGGTCACGAATTCGCAGGTCGTCACCTGGGCCGACGTCGATGCCAACCCATTTCTCGTCGGTGATTACTTGCCGATTCCCGGCGTAACCTGGCGTCATCCACAATGGGCATTGCGCGTGTCGTCTTTCGCATCGGGCTCGCGGACGCAATCTCGACTCATAGCCCGCTATGACCTGACGAATCACACCGCGCAGCCGCTGACGCTGACGCTCGTCCTCGCCGCACGGCCCTTCCAAGTCAATCCGCCCACCCAGTTCTTGAACACCGTCGGCGGTGTCAGCGCCATACGCGACATCAAGTGGGATGGCTCGGTATTGTCGATCAACGGCGAGCGCAGGATCTTTCCGCTACGGCCGCCCGATCGGGTAGGAGCCTTTTCCTTCAACGATGGCCCGATTCCCAAAATCGTGGCGCAGCGAAATTGGACCGGGGCGCAAGCGCTGCACGATGCCGCCGGTTATGCATCGGCTGCGCTTGGCTACGATCTCACGCTGCCGCCGCATGCGACCACGACGGTCGGCTTCGTCGTCCCTCTCTCAGGATCGGCAAAGCCAGCTGATCTCGGCGGACAGCCGGCCCCAAAATGGATCGCGCGGCAACAGGAGGCCGTCGTCGCCGCATGGCGCGAAAAACTCAATCGCGTCTCGCTGCGCGTTCCGGCTCAGGCTCAGCCACTTGTCGACACCATGCGGACGGCACTTGCGCATCTGCTCGTCACACGCGACGGCCCCATTCTCCGCCCGGGGACGCGTTCGTACGCTCGTTCGTGGATCCGCGACGGTGCGATGATCTCGGAATCCCTCTTGCGGCTCGGCCACGCGAACATCGCTGCCGACTATCTGCGTTGGTATGCGCCGCACCAATTCCGCAACGGCAAAGTGCCTTGCTGCATTGACGACCGTGGCGCCGATCCCGTGCCGGAAAACGACAGTCCCGGAGAGTTCGTTTTTCTGGTGGCGGAAATCTATCGCTACACGCACGACCGGATGTTGATCGAAGCGATGTGGCCGCATGTCGAGGCCGCCATTCAATACCTCGAGAGGCTGCGGCAATCCGAGCGCAACGAAGTGAATCTCGCGCCGGCGAAGCGCGCCTTCTACGGTCTCCTGCCGGCGTCGATCAGTCACGAGGGCTACTCCGAGAAGCCGATGCACTCGTACTGGGACGATTTCTGGGCGCTGAAAGGCTACGATGATGCGGTTGCGATCGCGACCGCGCTGGGCCACGCCGGGGCAGCGGCGCGGCTGTCGGCGCAGCGCGATGAGTTTCGCCGCGAGCTTTCCGCGTCGTTGCAGGCCTCCGCTGCGATGCACGGCATCGCTTATCTGCCGGGCTCCGCCGAGCTCGGCGATTTCGATCCGACATCGACGACCATCGCATTCGCACCACATGGAGATACGCGTGACCTTCCTTCCGCGCTGGTGCAATCGACCTACGAGCGCTATTGGCGCGAGTTCATCGACCGTCGCGACGGCAACAAGGCATGGGAGGAGTACACGCCGTACGAACTTCGCACCGTCGGCACGTTCGTACGCCTTGGATGGCGCGATCGCGCGCAGGAATTGCTCGCTTTCTTTCTTGCCGGCCGGCGCCCGCCTGCCTGGAACCAGTGGCCCGAAGTGGTCGGGCGAGATCCCAGAAAAACGCGCTTCGTCGGCGACATGCCGCACGCATGGGTCGCATCGGACTTCATTCGATCGGTTCTCGACCTCTTCGCCTACGAGCGCAATGCCGATCACGCGCTCGTACTCGCGGCCGGTATTCCGCCGGCGTGGCTCGACGGTGCCGGAATCAGCGTCGGCAATCTGCGTACGTCCTATGGCATGCTGAGCTATTCGCTCAAGAAGGTACCCGGCCGCATGCTGTTGAACGTGGACGCAGGGTCGCAGCTACGGCGAGGACATTTCGTGTTTATCTGGCCATGGCAAGAGCCGCCGCGCTCGACCTTCGTCAACGGCAAGACCGCGAACTGGCAGGGCAACGAACTTCATATCGGCGAGCTCCCGGCGAGGATCGTCGTTGAAGGATTCGATGGCCGGATTGCGCGTGGATCGGGCAAAATGGAATCGCGACTCGATTCGGTCGCTGCCCCAGGCCGGCCGAACTAGGCATATGCTTTCTGGAGCAGCGAACGCACGGACGCCAACAACTCTGCGATGACCAAAAAAATCGAGTTTCCTTCGGACTTTCTCTGGGGCAGCGCCACATCGGCGTATCAGATAGAGGGCTCTCCTCTCGCCGACGGAGCAGGACCCAGCATCTGGCAGCGCTTCGCCCACACCCCAGGAATGATTGATGATGGAGAAACCGGCGACATCGCCTGCGATCACTACCGGCGCTACGTCGATGATGTAGCGCTGATGCGCCGGCTGGGAATGAATGCGTACCGCTTCAGCATCTCGTGGGGCCGGGTCCTGCCGCGAGGCCGAGGGCAAGTGAATCCCGCAGGCCTGGATTTCTACGGCCGGCTGGTCGACGCGCTGCTGGAAAACGGCATCGAACCCATGGCCACGCTCTTTCACTGGGATCTTCCGGCGGCGCTCGATGATCTGGGCGGCTGGCTTAATCCCGATATTGCAAATTGGTTTGCCGACTACGCATCGATCGTGTTTCGCAAGCTCGACGACCGGGTCAAGATGTGGGTCACGCTCAACGAGCCGTGGGTCGTGACCGACGGCGGCTATCTGCACGGCAAGCTCGCGCCCGGACATCGCAACCGATTCGAAGCGCCGATCGCGAGCCATCACCTTTTGCGCGCCCACGGCGCGGCGGTGCAGGCGTATCGCAGTGTAGGCAGGCACCGCATCGGCCTGGTGGTGAACCTGGAACCCAAGTATCCCGCATCGAATGAGCCGGCGGATCGCGAAGCGACCGCGCGCGCGGACGCCTATATGAACCGGCAGTACCTCGACCCGGTGTTCCTGGGCCGATACCCCAAGGAGCTAGGCGAAATCTTCGGTGATGCGTGGCCCGCGTGGCCAGCCGACGATTTTGCGCTGATCAGGCAGTCGATCGATTTTCTCGGGGTCAACTATTACACCCGCAGCGTGACGCGATGCGATGCCAACGCGTGGCCGCTGCATGCCGCGGCGGTCCGGCAGAAGGGGTCGACCTATACCGAAACGGGATGGGAGGTCTACGCGCAGGGGCTGACCGACACGCTCCTCTGGGTCATGGAGCGCTATGGAAATCCGCCGGTCTATGTCACCGAGAATGGAGCGGCATTTTTCGATGCTCCGACCGTGGACGGCGATCGCGTCGAGGATCCTCTGCGCATCGACTATCTGCGCCAGCATATCAAGGCGATCCACGTCGCCATGCGAAGCGGCGTCGATTTGCGCGGCTACTTCGTCTGGTCGCTCCTCGACAATCTCGAGTGGTCGCGTGGCTATTCCAAGCGCTTCGGGATCGTGCACGTCGACTTCGCAAATCTGAAGCGCACGCCGAAGGACAGTGCGCACTTCTATTCCAAAGTCATCGCCAGCAGCGGGCTGGTGCTGAACGAACCGGCGCATGCAGCGCCATGAGTGGCCGAGTCGCGACGGGACCATCGAGGTAGAGTGCGCGTGTCAACGATCATCGAAACCATGGGCGCGAAATACCGGCAAGCATTGCCCAATGACAAGCTTGGCATCGGATTGGTCGGGTGGATGATCGCGGCACTGTGCCGTCCACGTGGCAACGAAAGCCCCTCCGGCGGTCGCGCAACTGCGATCCTCGGCGCCTTGTGTGGCTTGCTCGCGTGGCAGTCCGCGCTGGCGTTCAACTTCGAGGACGTCGCACAGCGCGCTCGGCAACTCGCCGCGGCGTCGTTCAAACCGCAAGAGAGCAAGTTGCCCTCGGAGATCGAAAAGCTCAACTACGACGAGTTCCGCGATATACGCTTCAAGCCTGCGCGTTCGCTATGGCGCGCGGACCGGCTTCCGTTCGAGATCGCGTTTTTCCACGAGGGCCTGTTTTTCAAGCAACCCGTCAAAATCAACGAAGTGTCCGTGGAAGGCGTGCATGAGATCAAGTTCACGCCGGACCTGTTCGACTACGGTTCGAACAAGATCGACCCTGGCGCGATGCGCGATCTCGGCTTTGCAGGTTTTCGCGTTCACTACGCGATCAACTCGCCGAGGTACAAGGACGAGGTGCTGGTGTTTCTCGGCGCGAGCTATTTTCGTGCACTGGGCAAAGGCCAGATCTATGGATTGTCGACGCGGGGCGTGGCCATCGACACGGGACTTGCGTCGGGCGAGGAATTTCCGCGCTTCGTGGAATTCTGGATCGAGCGGCCGGGGCCGTCCGCCACCGAGCTTACGATCTACGCCCTGCTCGATTCGCGGCGCGTCAGCGGCGCGTATCGCTTCCTGCTCAAGCCCGGGACGGACACGGTGACGGAGGTCAAGGCGCGCCTCTTCGTGCGCGAGAACGTGACCAAGCTCGGCTTGGCGCCGCTGACGACGATGTACTTCTTCGGCGAGAATCAGCGCTCTGGCCGCGAAGATTATCGCCCCGAGGTCCACGATTCCGACGGGCTGTCGATGCAGTTGGGGACAGGGGAATGGATCTGGCGACCGCTGGTGAATCCCAAGCGGCTTCTGGTGACGTCGTTTGGAATGACCAACCCGGTCGGTTTCGGCCTGATGCAGCGCGACCGCGACTTCGCCCACTACGAAGACCTCGAGGCGCGCTACGATCTGCGTCCGAGCGGCTGGGTCGAGCCCAAGGGTTCATGGGGGCCTGGCCGCATCGAGCTGGTACAGATTCCCAGTGCCGATGAGACCAACGACAATGTCGTCGCCTATTGGGTGCCCGACATTCCCATAGCACCCAAGCAAGCTTACGACTTCGAGTACCGGGTCCTGTGGCAGAAGGAGCCGGGTACCCGACCTCCTTCGTCGTGGGTGACCCAGACCCGCCGTGGCCGCGGCTACGCCCGCGAAGACGACGGCAGCATCGCTTTCGTCATCGATTTCGACGGCCCCGCGCTGCGGAAACTGCCCCCCGACGCGAAGGTCGAAGGTATTGTGTCGGCGGACACCAACGGCGAGGTGCGCGAGCTGGTCGTGCATCGCAACGACGTGACCGGCGGTTGGCGCCTCGCGCTTCGCTTTCGCCGGCAGGACGAGAACAAGCCGGTGGAGCTGCGCGCATACCTGCGGGGCGGAAACAACATATTGTCCGAGACGTGGAGCTACATCCTACCGCCCGGTTAGACGAGTTGGAGGCCTGCGCGAGGTACGTGGGCCGGCTTCCGCTTTCGCCCGCCGAGCGTCGCGAGCTGCTTGAGCGCCTTCGGCAGCCAGGCGCGCGCCACGGCGATGGGTCCCGGGGTGCGATGGCAGCGTTGCATGAGGCGCTTTCCGGCGAGAGCGCGGACCCTGACAACGCGGCCTACGCGTCTATTCAGCGTCGCCTGGAATTGGCATATCCACCAGCGGATACTCCTGCTCCCAAGCTCGTCAGAGACACCGTCGGGCGCGAGCGCCTGGTGACGAGCCCGCCGGTCGCGCGGAGCTCGATGGTGGCCCGGCGATGGCCGCGTGCCCTCCTTTGGCGTTGGTTACGTTGGTCCGCAGCCTCCCGACGAACCGCGAACGCGGCGCAGCGCTCCTCGTCTGCGCCAGGCGGCGAGGTCTTGCCGGATTCACCCGATCCGCGCGGCAGGTGGCACCGGGCAGCGGCGTTTCGCCGCCTGGTCATCGTTGGCTTGGTCGTCTCTCAGACATACATCGCCGCCAACTTCATGAGCGCGGTGCTGCCCTACCATGGCCGGCAAATCCTCGAGGTTGCGATTCTGGTCTTTTTCACCGTTCTCTTCGGCTGGATCTCCGCCGGCTTCTGGACCGCGATGGCGGGTTTCATCTTGCTGCTGCTCGGCGGCGACCGCTTCGCCATCTCCCGGAGCGCCCCCCGCGACGCACCCATCGGTCAAGAGGTGCGGGTGGCGATCGTCATGCCGATCTGCAATGAGCACGTGGTACGGGTCTACGCCGGACTGCGCGCGAGCTACGATTCGCTGCAACGCACGGGCAAGCTCGAGCACTTCGATTTCTTCGTGCTCTCCGATACCAACAAGCCCGATATCCGCGTTGCCGAAATCGCCGCCTGGGTTGACATGTGCCGCGCGGTCGGCGGCTTCGGCCGCGTTTTTTACCGATGGCGTCAGCACCGGATCAAACGCAAGAGCGGCAACGTCGCCGACTTCTGCCGGCGCTGGGGTAAGAATTACCGCTACATGGTCGTGCTCGACGCCGACAGCGTGATGAGCGGCGAATGCCTGACCACGCTGGTTCAGCTGATCGAAGCAAATCCCAACGCAGGGATCATCCAGACCGCGCCACGCGCCGCGGGACGCGACACTTTCTATGCCCGCGTGCAGCAGTTCGCGACCCGCGTCTACGGGCCGCTGTTCACCGCGGGCTTGCACTTCTGGCAGCTCGGCGAATCACATTATTGGGGGCATAACGCGATCATCCGTGTCGCGCCGTTCATGCGCCATTGCGCGCTCAATCGTTTGCCGGGGCGCGGCATGTTGTCGGGAGAGATTCTTTCCCATGACTTTGTCGAAGCCGCGTTGATGCGTCGCGCCGGCTGGGCCGTATGGATCGCCTACGACCTGGGCGGGAGCTACGAGGAAATGCCGCCCAACCTCATCGATGAGCTCACGCGCGACCGGCGCTGGTGTCAGGGCAATTTGATGAACTTCCGCCTGTTCATGATGAAAGGACTGCACATCGCGCACCGCGCCGTTTTCATGAGCGGCGTCATGGCGTACCTGTCGGCGCTTTTCTGGTTCATGTTCCTGATCCTGTCGACGACGCTGTTGGCGGTTCATACCTTGAGCGAACCGAAATACTTCGTGCAGCCCTTCCAGCTTTTTCCGTTATGGCCCGAATGGCACCCCGAATGGGCCATCGCCTTGTTCAGCGCAACCGCCCTGCTGCTGTTCCTGCCCAAGATCCTCGGCGTGTTGCTGCTCTGGGCGAGAGGCGCCGCACGTTATGGTGGTCGCTGGCGTCTGGCGGCGAGCATGCTTTGCGAATTCGGGCTTTCGGCGATGCTCGCCCCGATCAGGATGCTTTTCCACACTCAGTTCGTGCTCGCCGCGTTCTCCCGCTGGGCGACTCAATGGAAGTCACCGCCGCGCGAAGACTCCGAAACGACATGGGGCGAAGCAGCAAAGCGACATGGCTGGCACACACTCCTGGGGGTGCTCTGGGCCAGCGGCGTGTACTGGCTCAATCCGTCGTTCCTGTGGTGGCTGCTGCCAGTCGTCGGCGCGCTGATGGTTTCTATCCCGCTGTCGGTCTATACCAGCCGCATATCGCTCGGCCGTCGCCTGCGCAAGGCGCGCCTGTTCGTGATTCCCGAAGAGTTGCGCCCTCCGGAGGAAATCCGCGCAATGATGCAAAGCGTGCGCGCCGCGCCCATGCCGCCGGGTTTCATCGAAGCCGTCGTCGATCCGGTGATCAATGCGCTGACCTGCGCCGCGGGCGTTGCGCGCTTTAGCCAAACCGGGACGGTGCGCAGCGGACGCAAGCAGCTGGTGCGCTTGGCGCTACAGGACGGACCGGCCCAATTGACCGCGCCGCAAAAGATCCGCCTGTTGAGCGATCCGGTGGCGCTTTCTCAACTACACTTTGAGGTGTGGACAGCGGCTGAAGCCCATGCCCTGTGGCGCGACGCCATTGCGTCGCCGCCTGGCATGGTCGGCGAGATTATCGAACGCCCGCCGCGCACGATCGCTCAAGAGCCGGCCCGCTCCGCGGCGGGTGCCTGACCAGCGACTCGGCACCAGATTCATGTCCCGGGAGGCAGAGCCTGTGATTCCGCCACCAATCGCTGGCGACGTGCCGGAATCCCCGTCCATAATTCCCCGGCGCCCACACGCGCGCCTTTTGCGACCAGCGAACGCATGCCGATGATCGCGCCGTCGCCAATTTCGACGTTCGAGAGAATGGTTGCGCCGGCACTTATGGTCACCTTGTTGCCGTGCCGACAAAGCGCGCCGAGTGTGCGCTTCAGTGGGTCCTTGCGCTGACGGGCTCAGCTCCGTCCACGGCGCGATCTGGATAGCCGGTATCGCTCTCGTGCTGACTGAACAAGTCCCGGGATTGCTCCGCGGTGGCCACGGCGGCGACTGCGGCGCTCAAGTCCTCTTCCGCGAACGCTACCGCCTGCTCAAACCGGCGGCGCGCACTTTGTTCGATGCCGTTGCCGACGAACAGCGCCGCGACGCCGGCGGCAATCGCGCCCAGCATCGCAAACAACGCGTAGCCGATGATTACCAGACTCGCGCCGACGATGGCCGCGATCCACCACCCTTCTGACGGCCGGCGCCTGAGCGATTCGAGCTGCCGCCGGGCTTCTTCGGTCCGGGTGCGGATCCCGGTGCGCTCGAAAAGCTCCAGCTCGCGTTGTTTCGCAATGAGGCTCTTGCGCAGCGCCAGGTGGGAAACGCCGAAGTACAGCGCGCGGAGCTCTCGCTGCTGTGACGCGTCGAGCGGCAGCGGATAAGGAGGTACCGGATGCTCGCCGCCGGCTCCATCGCCTTTGAGCTCGTGCGCCGGATCTGGCGTCAATGGCAGCGCATCACGCAATCCGCTCAGAGCTTCGGCGATGCCCGCCGCCCGCTCGAGCTCATGTAATTGCGCGGCGAGGATTCGCCACCTGGCGGCGTATTCGCTATCGTTCACGGCAAGGGCCGTCAGCGCGCTCAGCGCGCGACTCAGTGTGCAAGGGATACGCCGAAGAGTTTTTCCTTGAGCTGGTAGAGCCGGTCGCGCAGCTCGGCCGCTCGTTCGAACTCCAGATTCCTGGCCGCATCGAGCATCTCCTTTTCGATGCGCTTGAGTTCTTTTTCGAGGTCCTTCTCCGGCATGGCTTCGTACTTGGCGTGTGCCTGGGCGGCCTTGAGCTGCTTGCGCTCTTCATCAATATCGTAGACGCCGTCGATAATGTCCTTGATGCGCTTGGTCACGCCAACGGGGGTGATGCCCATCTTTTGGTTCCACGCGAGCTGCTTGTTTCTGCGCCGCGTGGTCTCGTCGATCGCCCCCTTCATCGAGTCGGTCATCTTGTCGGCATAGAGTATTGCCATGCCGTTGATGTGCCGCGAAGCGCGCCCGATCGTCTGAATCAGCGAACGCTCGGCACGCAAGAAACCCTCCTTGTCGGCGTCGAGCACCGCGACCAGCGATACTTCCGGCAGGTCGAGTCCTTCGCGCAGTAAATTGATTCCGACCAGCACGTCAAATTCGCCGAGTCGCAGGTCGCGGATGATTTCCACCCGCTCCACCGTGTCGATGTCCGAATGCAGGTATCGAACCTTGACCCCGTGCTCGTTCAGATAGTCGGTCAGGTCTTCGGCCATCCGTTTGGTCAGCGTGGTCACGAGAACGCGCTCGTTCTTGGCGACGCGAAGGCTGATCTCGGACAGGAGGTCGTCGACCTGGGTCTGCGCGGGGCGGACTTCCAGCACCGGATCGACCAGGCCGGTCGGCCGCACCACCTGCTCGACCACCTGCCCCGCATGCGTCTTCTCGTAGTCGGCGGGCGTCGCCGAGACGAAAATTGCCTGCGGCAACAGCTTCTCGAATTCGTCGAAACGCAGCGGCCGGTTGTCGAGCGCCGACGGAAGCCGGAAGCCGTAGTTGACCAGGTTTTCCTTGCGCGCGCGATCGCCGCGAAACATGCCGCCGACCTGCGGAATAGTGACATGCGATTCGTCGATGAAAGCCAACGCGTTTCGTGGAAGATAGTCGATCAGCGTCGGCGGCGGCTCGCCGGGAGCCCGTCCGGACAAGTGACGCGAATAATTCTCGATGCCCTTGCAAAAGCCGATCTCGATCATCATTTCGATATCGAACCGCGTGCGCTGCTCGATCCGCTGCGCCTCGATCAGTTTCATCTGCGCAACAAAGAAATCCTTCTGCTGCACGAGCTCGAGCTTGACCTTTTCCACCGCGTCGAGCACCTTGTGGCGCCCCGTCACATAATGGCTCGATGGAAATACCGTAAAGCGGGCGAGCTTCTGGCGGATATGTCCGGTCAGTGGATCGAACAGCTGCAGCGACTCGACCTCGTCGTCGAACAGCGATAGCCGGATGGCGTTGTCTGCATGCTCGGCCGGGAAGATGTCGAGAACGTCGCCGTGGACACGGAAGGTGCCGCGCCGGAACTCCAGCTCGTTTCTCTGATACTGCATCTCGGTGAGGCGCTTGATTGCGTCGCGCTGCGTCAGCCGATCGCCCTGATGAAGGTGAAGGATCATGCTGTGGTATTCAGACGGGTCGCCGATACCGTAGATCGCCGAAACGGTGGCGACGACGATGCAATCCTGCCGCTCCAGAATGGACTTGGTCGCCGACAGGCGCATCTGCTCGATATGCTCGTTGATCGACGAATCCTTCTCGATGTACAGATCGCGCGACGGTACATACGCTTCGGGCTGGTAATAGTCGTAGTAGGAGACAAAATATTCGATCGAATTCTTGGGAAAGAACTCGCGAAACTCGGAGTAGAGCTGCGCGGCGAGCGTCTTGTTCGGCGCGAGCACGATCGTCGGCCGGCCGGTGCGCGCGATGACGTTGGCCATGGTGTAGGTCTTGCCCGATCCCGTCACCCCGAGGAGAGTCTGATAGGCGAGCCCGTCGTCGAGACCCTCGATCAGCTTGTCGATCGCCTCCGGCTGGTCGCCGGCCGGCAGAAACGGCTGGTGCAGCTCGTAGGGACTGTTGGGAAACGTCACGACCATGATGGCCATCTCACGCAATCGAAATCGTCTATTTTAGCGCAGTCCGAGACCCCGGCGCGCGTCCTGCCTGTCTGCGATTCGTCAGGCTTCCGCATGCTCTGCAAAACCTTCAAGTGGATGACAGCCGGCGGTGCGGTAAAATGCGGTTTTCCCGCGTCACCGACCTTTCTGGAACCCGATGAGCCTTCTCACCGCCCGCGTTCAAGCGATCAAGCCCTCTCCCACGCTCGCCGTCACCGCCCAGGCGGCCAAGCTCAAGGCGGAAGGCAAAGATGTGATCAGCCTCGGTGCCGGCGAGCCTGACTTCGATACGCCTCAGCACATCAAGGACGCGGCGATCGCGGCGATCAACCGCGGATTCACCAAGTACACCGCCGTCGGCGGCATCCCGACGCTCAAGGCAGCGGTCATCGCCAAGTTCAAGCGCGACAACCGTCTCCATTACGATGCCGCGCAGATCCTGGTCTCAGTTGGTGGCAAACAAAGCATTTTCAACCTCTGCCAGGCGGTGGTTGACGTCGGCGACGAGGTGATCATCCCTGCCCCGTATTGGGTGTCGTATCCGGACATCGCGCTCATTTGCGATGGCAAGCCGGTGCTGATCGAGGCCGGTGTGGATCAGGGCTTTCGCATCACGCCGCCGCAGCTCGAGGCGGCGATCACCCCGCGCACCAAGCTGTTTTTCATCAACAGCCCGAGCAACCCTACCGGCGCGGTCTATCCGGCGGACGAGCTCAAAGCGCTGGGTGCAGTGCTACGCCGGCATCCCCAGGTATTGATTGCCACCGATGACATGTACGAGCACATCAAGCTCGACGATTACGACTTCGTCAACATCGTCAATGCATGCCCCGACTTGTACGATCGCACCATCGTGCTCAACGGCGTATCCAAGGCGTATTCGATGACCGGATGGCGGATCGGCTATTGCGGTGGCCCGCAGGCGATCATCACCGCGATGGAAAATGTTCAGTCGCAATCGACGTCCAATCCAACCTCGATCTCGCAGGTTGCGGCGGAAGCAGCGCTCAACGGCGATCAGGCCTGCATCGGACCGATGGTCAAGGCCTTTCGCGAGCGTCACGATTACGTCGTCGCCGCGCTCAACGCGATGCCAGGCGTGAAGTGTCTGCGCGCGGGCGGCTCTTTCTACGCCTATCCCTATGTGGGCGACGCGATCCGGGCTTTGCACGTCAAGGGGCTCATTGCTTCGCCGACGGATCTCGCTTTCTCGGCTTATCTGCTTGAAAAGGCGCTGGTCGCAGTGGTCCCGGGCTCGGCCTTCGGCACCGAGGGTTATGTCCGGATTTCGTTCGCGACTTCGATGGCGAACCTGGAAAAAGCGATGGCCCGAATGCATTCCGCGCTGGCGACGACGGAATCCGTGAGCGAGTTGGCGATCAGCGCAATGACCCGATAGCGCACGTCTAAGCCATGGATTTCAACGACATGCGACGCTTCTCGCTTTGACACAACATTGCGTTGCGCTATAATTTGCAGTTGTCCGACGCGGGAATAGCTCAGTTGGTAGAGCGCAACCTTGCCAAGGTTGAGGTCGGGAGTTCGAGACTCCTTTCCCGCTCCAGCATCGCGAGGGAGAGCCGACGCTCTCCCTCTTAGCTTGTAGCATCGCGCAGGTTTTTCGTTCCGTTGCGCGATTCCACCAGGCGGGGTGGCAGAGTGGTCATGCAGCGGCCTGCAAAGCCGTGTACGCCGGTTCGATTCCGACCCCCGCCTCCA
>DASXBW010000105.1:0-111128 GCA_036491495.1 Casimicrobiaceae bacterium | reverse complement strand
CTGGCTGTGGTCCCGCCTCCCTTCTGTTCCACTTTAAGGATTTCACGATGAATATTTCCATGTATCAGGCGAGCGTCCCGCGTTTCGTCAACATCCTCGGCAACCTGTCCGGCATCCTCGACAAGGCGCAAGCCCACGTCGACGCCAAGAAAATCGGCGCTGACGTGCTGCCCAACTATCGCCTGTTCCCTGACATGCTGCCGATGACCACGCAGGTGCAGATCGCCTGCGATGCCGCCAAGGGTGTGGTGGCGCGGCTGGCCGGCGTCGAGATTCCTGTGTTCGAGGACAACGAGAAGACGCTGGCCGACCTGAAGGCGCGCGTCGCCAAAACGATTGCCTTCATCAAGAGCGTGAATCAAAAGCAGATCGACGGCACCGAGGACAAGGAAATCGTGATCAAGCGCGGTGACAAGGAAACGCGCTACAACGGCATGCAATTCCTGCTCGGCCATGCGACGCCGAATTTTTATTTTCACGTCACCACAACCTACGACATCCTGCGCCACAACGGCGTCGAGATCGGCAAGCGCGACTATCTGGGCAATCCATAGTCGTCCGGCGCCCTTGTGTCGCTAACATCGCGGGTTCAGGCATGCTGACTATCTGGGGCAGGAGCAATTCGGTCAATGTGCAGAAAGTGCTTTGGTGCTGCGAGGAAATGTCGCTCGGATACGAGCGAATCGACGCCGGCGGCCCGTTCGGCGTGGTCAGCACGCCCCGATACCTCAACCTCAATCCCAATGGTCTCGTGCCGACGATCGAGGATGACGGGTTCGCGCTTTGGGAGTCGAACGCTATTGTTCGATATTTGGCAGCGAAGCACGCCGCGGGGAGTCTGTGGCCGGAGGATCTCCGCGTTCGGGCGGAGGCGGATCGCTGGATGGACTGGAGCAACACGACATTCTGGCCCGCGCTGCGCACGCTTTTTCTAGGACTCGTCCGTACGGCGCCGGAGAAACGCGATCCGCAGGCGCTCGAGCAATCGCGCCTGAAAACAGCCGACGTCCTTCGCATCGCAGACGCTCACCTTGCGACGCACGAGTATCTTGCAGGAAGCACCTTCACCATGGGGGACATCGCGCTTGGCTGCGGTGCGTGGCGGTGGATGGCGCTGCCGATAGAGCGGCCACCCTTGTCCAACGTGCAGCGGTGGTTCGACTTGCTGGCGCAGCGAACCGCGTACAGAAAGTTCGTCATGCTGCCGTTAAGCTGAGCGTACGCCGAATATCCGGTGCCATGCCGACCGCCACACCGAAGGAAGTCATACGCGTTGGCGCGCATGAGGTGGTCATCACCAATCCGGGAAAAGTGCTTTTCCCGGAGGTGGGTCATACCAAGCTCGATCTCGTTCGCTACTACCTCCTTGTTGCCGACGGTGCGCTGCGCGGATCCGGTGGGCGTCCCAACATCATGGTTCGGTTTCCGGATGGCGTTGGCAGCGAGTTTTTCTTTCAGAAGCGAGCGCCCAAGGACCGACCGTCATGGGTGGAGGTGGTCAGCATACGGTTTCCGTCAGGTCGCAGCGCGGAGGAAATCGTGCCGCGAGACGCTGCCGCTTTGGCCTGGATGGCCAATCTCGCTTGCCTCGAGCTGCATCCGCATCCGGTGCGCGCGGAGGATCTCGATCATCCGGACGAGCTGCGTGTCGACCTGGATCCGGTACCCGATGTCCCGTGGTCACAAGTGCGCGAGGTGGCCCGCATCGTCCAGGCCGCGCTGGCTGACTACGATCTGTGCGGCTGGCCGAAGACCTCGGGCAAGCGCGGCATACACGTGAGCGTGCGCATCAAGCCGCAGTGGACGCACGACGATGTCCGCCGCGCCGCGTTGGCGCTCGCGCGCGAGGTCGAACGGCGCGTGCCTGCGCTGGCGACCAGCAAGTGGTGGAAAGAAGAGAGGCACGGCGTCTTCATCGATTACAACCAGAACGCCAAGGACCGCACCGTCGCCGGCGCCTATTCCGTGCGGCCGACCCCTGACGCCCGCGTTTCGGCGCCGCTCAACTGGGACGAGGTGGACGAAGCCGAACCGGGGGACTTCACCATGGTCACGATGCAAAAGCGTTTCGCGCAAATCGGTGACCGGCATCAGGGCATCGACGCCCGCGCGTATTCGCTCGACGGCCTTCTGGAGCTCTCGCAGCGCCACGCGCGCGACGGTCAAGGCGATGCGCCATGGCCGCCGCAATATGCAAAGGCGCCTGACGAGCCGACGCGCGTGCAGCCCTCGCGTCGCGCCGGGCTCAAACCCGCTTCGCCGAGAAAACCTTCTTCAGCTCGTAAGGCGCCGTGACTTCGAGCTGGTCGTAGCGACAATCCGCCGGCGCTTTGTCCGGCCGCCATCGCAAAAAGTGGGTCGCGTGACGAAAGCGGTCGCCCTGCAGGTGATCGTATTTGACTTCGCACACCCGTTCGATGCGCAGCGGCTCCCACGACAGGTCCTTGCCGGCGGACCAGCGGCTCTGCGCGCGCGGCAATCGCGCGCTTGCGTGCGCTTCCTCGCGCTCCCAATCGCGCCAAGGATGATTCTTCATCGCGTTCTTGCGCAGCGGATCGAGTTCCTGCGCGAGCTCTTTGCGCGCCGCCATGGTGAAAGCCGAGGTGACGCCGACGTGATGCAGCGAACCGGCGTCGTCGTAGAGCCCCAGCAGCAATGAGCCAACCGCATCGGTCGAATCCTTGTACCAGCGAAAGCCTGCGACGACGCAATCCGCGGTCCGTACGTGTTTTACCTTGAGCATCGCGCGTTTGCCCGGCTGATAAGGCAACTCGCGACGTTTGGCAATGACGCCATCGAGGCCTGCGCCTTCGAATTGGCGAAGCCAGTCGACGGCCAGGCAATGCTCGGTCGTCATCGGCGTCACGTACAGCGGCGCCTTCGATCGTCTGAGCAGCTTGTCCAGATTCGCCCGCCGGTCCTCCTGCGGCATTGCCATGATGTTGTTGCCTTCCACGGCCAGCGCATCAAATGCGATGAACGACGCCGGCGTCTCCCTCGCGAGCTTCGCAGCTCTTGATTGCGCCGGGTGCAAGCGGAGTTGGAGCGCGTCGAAGTCAAGGCCGTTGGGTGTGGCGATGACGATCTCGCCATCCACAATGCAGCCGTCAGGCAGCAGGTCGAGCAGCGATTGATGCAACTCGGGAAAGTAGCGATCGAGGGGTTTGAGATCGCGGCTCTGTATATAGACGTCACCAGCGCCACGAAAGACGATGGCGCGGAAACCGTCCCACTTGGGCTCGAACAGGAGGTTGCCATCCGCGGGCAGACTCTCGGTGAGCTTGGCCAACATCGGTTCGATCGGAGGTTCGATGGGAAACGACATTGACGTTACTACCCGCCAGACGCCGCCGCATCGGCCATCGCGTGTCCACCGAAGCGGATGACGAGCGTCTTCCCGTTATATGGGTGGATGCAAGGGAGTGCTTCGGCCAGAACACGGCCTTTGGGATTGGCGGCCACCGAACGAGGACCTCATGAAAGTGAGAGGGATTGTATAAGAAGAGGAGCCAGCTTTCCGCTCGAAACAAGCGAATCGTCGCGCTGTCGCGATAGCTACTCACCTCATATTCGCGCGATGACCGCGCCCAACCACGCCGCCAGATCGAACTTCGGCGATCAGGTATTCGGCTCGTCCAGCTCTTTGCTAAAATCGGTTGGTCCGTTTGCGACGGAGACCGATGTACGAGAGCGGGTTTCGCCATGTCCCGGTAGTCGAAAAGGGACCGCCCCTAAGTATGGGCTCGGCGCACGACGCTCGTGGCCGAAATGGATGAGCGCGAGAACAGCACCGAGATCCTGTAGCGTCGAATTACTTGAATCCGGAGCCAGGCTGCAGCGGATTGCAGCCACAGATCTGGAGGCAGCTCACTTTTGCCCCACGGGAGGAAACCAGACAATGTTGAAGCTCCTGATAGTCTTTTGCCTGGCGACAGCCACGCTTGTCGTTGATGCTTCGGGCTCTGCACGGGCACAAACGCCGGCCGGCAATGTTACGGTGGTGACGATCATCGATGTCTTATCGAACGCGAATATTCCACAAAACGTGGAAAGCGCCAGCGCCTTACTCGACAAGCTGGCGGCGGATGCGCGGCAATCGCCTGGCGTCGTATCCTTCAAGATATTGCGCGAGGCGAGTCGCGCCAATCACTTCATCATCCTCGGAGTCTGGAAGGACATTCAGTCTTTCGAGGCCTACAGCGGCGCCGAAACGACCCGTGCCTTTCGGCAGGCGTTCCAGCCCAGGCTGGGCGGTCCCTTCGATGAACGTATCTACATTGACCTTAAATAATTCGAATTGCCTGGCAAATCGATCGCGCACAGGCACCACTCGGCGATCTGCTACCGCTCATTGAATCCGTGAAGGCGGCGGCGTCCCTTTATCGATGACCGCGAATGATGTCAAAACGTACTCGAACTGCTGTTGGATCGGCTCGTTTAGACGCATTCTGTAGACTGCATCGGACGAAAGCAATGTCACATCACTGCCGATTCTGAATTCGATTGCGGGAAATAGCAGCGTCTTGATCGGCATCGTCGGAAGCTTCTCGCTTGGCGGCAGGTAAAGCGCTGCGAAGCATCTCGAGAACCGATCGGGCGCCTCGCCAATTGCCAAATCGGAATCGTCGTTGGCGACCAACTTGACAAAACGTGGTTCACGTCCGAGGTACTCCACGCCGATCTCGACATGGTCGACCATGAGCCTCCTGAACCAGCGCACCACCGACACGATCCAGGGTGCCGTCTCGCTGTCGCGAATGACGATCAGCGAGCCCGGGATGACGAGATTCAGGTTGTCAATCTGCGCGCGCATGCGGCAACCCGAGTCACTTTGGTCCTTGACCTGCCAGATTTGGGGAATCGCGTCGAATGGGCCCGGCATCGAAAGCGATATCGAACCGGCGTCGCCGTCGGTAGCGATGAGTGGCGAAAAAGTAGGCACGTCGAAGGATGAGATGGTTTTCTCGTTTCCCGGTGTCGCGGCGGACGAAATTCCGTCGTTCTGCTTCTGCCCGCTCTTCCACAATTCCGCGACAATATTAGGAAAGCCCGCGATGACTTGGACCGCCCGGGCAACGGCCTTGCGCTCCGCGCGGCGCTCGATGTTGACTGGGTTCGGGGCAAAGAGAATCGAGAGTTTTTTCAGCAATGCGAGTTGCCCGGCGCGCACCGCAGACGTCGCCTGGTGCGCAAGCGTGGCCCCGTCCCGCAACGAAGCTATTTCCTGGTCGATCATCGCGCTCAGCGGCGACGAGTCAAAGTAAAGAAGCTTGCCCCCTGCTACCAGGGCGCGTTTGAGCCCATCCGAGCTGTCCGTGTCGACCACGAACCCCTTCGGCTCGAAGTGGATTCCCTCGCTGACTTGAGCCAATCGCAGGCCCGGTCCACTGCTCCAGCGCGCAAACCAGCGGTGCGCCCACAGTGCTTCGCGAGGAGAGAACTGGCCCCCGTTCATGGCCTCCAGCAACAGAATCTGGAGATACTGCTGCTCCAGCTTCCTCATCGCCCGGCGCTTGCCATCCGTGTCGCCAATCGCGTCGGGGCGATTCCGCAAGGTTCGTTCGCGTGCAAGTCGATACATCTCGTGCAGCTGTCTCCATAGTTCGGGGCTGCGCTTCTTGTATCGGAGGAAGCGCAGCAGGAATTCGACCTTCCTGTGATCGAACAGCTGAACCCGCACGGAAGCCTCATGCTCGGTCCAGTTGTCGTCGCTTGCCCTCTGAATGTGGTGCAAAAAATATTCGTTGGCCTGGAAAAGCGACTGGCTAAGCCGCAACGCGGAAAGCCAGGCCTTCCATTCTAGTGAACCTATTTGCCCATCGCCTTCAACATATTGGGCCAGCAACAGCTGGCTCACCGGCTGTGCCTGACGCTCTAACGCAAAAAGTGCCTCGAGCTGGACGATTTCTGGCTGGCCATTTCGAATGAGCCGAGTGATCGCTTCGCAAACCGCATTCTGAATCTCGATAGGGTCGCCTCGCGGTGTGGAAGGTAAAAGGCCCTCGCCCAACCCTCTGATCCGGTGATCGGGGCCCTCTGTTCCAACCGGCGACAATGCTGCAGACAAGCGCACGCTCGATATCTCCCAAGGCTGGTTCCCGCCAGCAAGTAATCTCAGCACAAGTCGTGCCAATCGTTTCTACGCCCACTGCCGATCTCGCGCGGATGACTTGCTCATGAGTTGTTGCTTGATCGTCAGGCACGAGCGCACCGATAGGATGTTGGTGCCGTGGCGCATACGTTGTAGGCCACGGGCTGTGATCGAAGACAATAGACGCCCGCGTCCCATTTGGCCGGGCATCGAATTCAGCCACTTCGAGCTGATGTCGACCTTGATTACCCGCCAGGCGCCGCCTGCTCGGACAACAGATATCCCCGGCTGTCTTCCATGAAATGCGGCCCGATATCCGAGCGCACCGCCGTGCCGACGCCTTGCGCGGTCAGCACTTCGAGCAACAACGCGCTGGGCACGCTGCCGTCGATGATATGCACCGAGCGCACGCCTTCGCGCACCGCCTGCAGCGCCGCCGTGACTCGCGGTCGCATGCCGGCGGCGACCGTTCCGTCTTTCAATAACGACTCCGCCTCGCTCGCGGTCAGGATGTAGGCCAGCCTGCCAGCGCGGTCAACAACGCCCGGCACGTTGGTCATCAGGATCAGCTTTTCGGCCTCGAGCGCGCGGGCGAGCCGTCCGGCAAGCAGGTCGGAATTGATGTGATACGCGGTGCCATCGGCGCCGACGCCGATGGGCATGATGACCGGGACGAACCCGCGTCCGAGCAACAGTTGAATGAGATCGACGTCCACGCTCTCGACGTCGCCCACGTAACCCAGATCGACGGCTTGCTCGCCATCGTCCGCAGGAACCGTCATGCGATGCGCGTGGATGAAGCGTCCATCCTGACCGTCGAGACCCACCGCTTTGGCGCCATGCTTGTTGATGAGCCCGGCGAGCTCCTGATTGAGCTCGGCAAGCGCCATTTCGATGACCGTCAGCGTTCGCTCGTCGGTCACGCGCATACCGCGATGCCGGCGGGTTTGGATGCCCATCTGGCGCATCAATTCATCGACCCGCCAGCCGCCGCCGTGAACGATGATCGGCCTCATGCCCACCAGCCACAGCAGCGCCACGTCGCGAGCGAAGCCGGACATCAGCGCCGCATCGGCCATCGCGTGCCCACCGAAGCGGATGACGAGCGTCTTCCCGTGGTACGCGTGAATGTAAGGGAGCGCTTCGGCCAGAACACGGCCTTTGGGATTGGCGGCCACTAAACGAGGATCTCATGAAGGTGAGCGTGATTGTATAGGAGGGAAGCCAGCTTTCCCTCGGGACAAGCGAATCGGGGCGCTGTCGCTATTCACTTTACATTCGCGCGATGACCGTGCCCACCGCCAGATCCAACTTCGGCGGCCTGGGATACGGTTCGTCCAGCTCTTTGCTAAACTTTGTTTGTCACCTGCGTGGCCTAGCGTCCGGAGTGTTTCAGCCAGATGGAATAAGGGAGTCCAGCATGCGCGTCCATCGTTCGTTCGGTATTGCGATTCTGCTACTGTGCCTGGCCGCCTGTGGCGAGCGTCTGAGTCAGGAAAATTTTGACAAGATCCACGAAGGCATGTCGCAAAAGGAGGTGCGGGAGATTTTGGGCGAGCCCGTGGATGCCTCTGGCGCGAGCCTCCTCGGGTTCTCAAGTGGCGAGGCCGTCTGGAAGGACGACAAGACCACCATCAGCGTGCACTTCTTGAACGATAAGGTGATAACTAAGCAACTGTCGCGGACTGAAAAAAAGGGTTCTTCTCAGAAGGACGAGGGTAGAAGCTGAGAGCCAGGCCCGGGTCTCTGCCTTTGGCGAATTGATTCGCCAGCGGCTGAGGACGGAAGCGATCAGCCATGAGCGATGACTGGGCCAGCTAACCTGTAGACAAGCGCGCCGGTAACCAGGCAGCTGGTTTCGCGCGGGCGGTTTTTTCGACACCTAAGTTCGTGGAGCGTCAACCCATGCCTAAGCTCGATTTGACGTCCATTCCAAGGCGGAAGGGCTCGTCCTACCCTCCGCCGTTCGACAAGGAGCCGGCCAATCGCATTCGCCAGAGGCTCGGCGATGCGGGCGGCCTGACGCAGTTCGGCGTCAATCTCCTGCAGCTGCCGCCAGGCGCGTGGTCCAGCCAACGTCACTGGCACTCGGCGGAAGATGAATTCGTCTATGTGGTCTCGGGCGAGGTCGTGCTCGTCACCGACAAGGGCGAAGAGGTCCTGCGCGCGGGCGATTGCGCGGCGTTCCCGAGGAACGCCCCTGACGGTCATCATCTCGTCAACAAGAGCGGCACCACAGCCGTCTGTCTGGAGGTCGGTACGCGGACCACCAACGATTTCACCGTCTATCCCGACATCGACATGGTGTTCGACCCGAAAGTCGGTGGTTACACGCACAGGGACGGCACCTCCTATCCGGGCTAAGCGCCGTGGATTCTCAATCGGGACGCGCTGAAGCGTTCAGATCCCTCCACGATAGATCCGGGATCTTCGCGATCCCCAATCCCTGGGACGCGGGGTCGGCCAGCATACTCGCGAAGCTGGGATTCGAGGCGCTGGCAACGACAAGTGCCGGATTCGCATTCTCCGTCGGCAAGCCTGATGCCGAAGGCGCAATCGGTCGCGAGGAAACCCTTGCCAACGCCCGGGCGATCGTCGATGCGACCTCGTTGCCGGTCTCGGCGGACCTGGAGAACGGATTCGGTGATGAGCCAGAGACCTGCGCCGAAACCATTCTGCGGGCGGCAGCGGTCGGGCTCGTCGGAGGCTCCATCGAAGATGCGACGGGACGCGCCGGCGACCCCATCTATGCATACGACTTGTCCATTCGACGAGTCCAAGCTGCCGTGAAAGCGGCAAGGTCTTTACCTTTTCCGTTCGTGCTCACCGCCCGAGCGGAGAATCTGATCAATGGTCGCCCGGACCTGCAGGATACGATTCGGCGCCTCGCCGCCTTTGCCGAGGCCGGGGCTGACGTTCTGTACGCTCCCGGCTTGAAGACGCGCGAGGAAATCGATGCGGTCGTTCGTGCCGTAGCGCCCCAACCCGTGAACGTCGTCATGGGTCTCTCGGGACCTTCGTTCTCGCTCGACGTTCTCGCAAGCCTGGGAGTGAAGCGCGTAAGCCTCGGTTCGTCGCTCGCGCGCGCCGCCTATGGCGCGTTCCTTCAAGCCGCGCGGGAAGTCAAGCAGAAAGGCACGTTTGACTTCGCCCGCACCGTGGTTCCTTACGCCGAAATCAACGCGATGTTCAAGCCTTGAGGCGCGGGCCCAGCCAAGCCACCGTGCCGGCCGGGCCGCGCTCGACACAATGAAGATTCGCGTCAGCCGCTCTGCCGCATCCGCGCGCTGCGCCGCTGCAGCCAGCCGACCGCGATCATCAGCAACAGCGAGATCGCGATCAGCATCGTCGCCGCGGCCGCGATGGTCAGGCTGATGTTGTCGTTGATGCCCGAGAACATCTGCCGTGGAAGCGTGCGCTGGCCGGGCCCTGCCATGAGGAGTGCGACGACGACTTCATCGAACGACGCCGCAAACGCGAAAACCGCACCGGAGGCCACACCCGGCAGGATCAGCGGCAGCATGACGCGGCGGAAGGTGGTGATTTGAGATGCGCCCAGCCCTTCCGCAGCGCGAATCAGCGTGCGGTCGAAACCCGAAAGTGTCGCCAGGACGGTGATGACGACGAAGGGCACGCCCAAGGTCGCGTGCGCCAGGATCAGGCCCAGGTAGCCGTCGGTGAGCCCGAGCGGCGCGAACGCGAAATAGACCCCGACCGCGACGATGATCACCGGCACGACCATCGGCGAGATGAGGATCGCCAGCACCAGCGCCTGCGCCGGAAAACGCGCGCGCCAGATGCCGAGCGCCGCCAGCGTGCCCAGCACGGTCGCCAGGATCGTCGCCGAGACGCCGACGATCAGGCTGTTCTTGAGCGCGGGCAGCCAGAACGTCGAGGCGAAGAAGTCCTCGTACCAGCGCAGGCTCAAGCCCGGCAGCGGATAGAAGAAGAACGACCCAGAGGAAAACGACAGCGGCACGATGGTCAGGATCGGGGCCACCAGGAATATCAGCACCGCACCGGTCACCACGGCGAGGGCGATGCCGGTGATCCGTTCTCCTATGGTTGCGGTTCCGGTTTTCATCCCAGGCGCATCCGCTCGACGCCCACCATCCGGTTGTAGACCGCGTAGAGCGCCAGCGTGGCCGTCAGCAGCATGATCGACAAGGCGGCGGCCATGCCCCAGTTGACGGTCTTGCTGGCGTAGAAAGCGATGAAATAGCTGATCATCTGATCGTCGGCGCCGCCCACCAGGGCGGGCGTGATGTAGTAACCCAGCGCCTGGATGAACACCATCAGGCAGCCGGCTCCGATCCCGGGCAGCGTCTGCGGCACATAGACACGCCAGAACGCGGTGAACGGCTTCGCGCCCAGCGACGAGGCCGCCCGGACATACGAGGGCGGAATACTGCGCATGACGCTATACAGCGGCAGCACCATGAACGGCAGCAGCACGTGCACCATCGCCACATACACCGCAAAGCGATTGAAGATCATCTTCAGCGGCTCGTTCACCAGCCCAAGCGACAGGAACAGGCTGTTGAGGACGCCTTCCTTCTGCAGCAGCACCACCCAGGCGACGGTGCGCACCAGGAGCGAGGTCCAGAACGGCAGCAGCACCAGGAACAGCAGCAGCGCCGCGCGTCCGGGCGGTTGCGCGGCGATGACGTACGCGACCGGATAGCCCAGGACCAGGCAGATCAGGGTCACCATCGCCGAGATCCACAGCGTGCGCCCGAGCACGTCGCGAAACACCCGCTGCTCCTGCGGCGCACCGGTGATGGAACCGTCGGCGTCTCGCCGCAAATCGAGGGCGCCCAACAGGTAGAAGTCGGTGGCCGGACCTCCGGCGCGGCGGATCGCGGCCCAGGTCTCGCGCTCGCCCCACTTGGGATCGATGCCGATCAGCGCATCGCGCGCCGACCCCGAAAGCTGGGCCGGCAGCTGCCGGCCGGCGGTAAAGAGCAGCGTGCGAAAACCCGGAACATCGTAGTTGAGCCGCGTCGCCGCGCTGGCCAGCGTTCCCGCTTCACGTGCCGCGCGGATGTCCGCGACCAGCGCCGCGTACGCGGACTCGGGCGGCAGGTCGCGGCCGTCCCAGCTCTTCAGCGCGGCGGTGACCGTCGGAAGGATGCGCGCGATGTCGGCGTCGATCACACCGCGCGAGAGCATCGCGCCGATCGGCACCACAAAGCATGCCGCGAGGAAGACGAAGAGCGGCAGCACCAATGCCGCCGCCCGCAGTTGCTCGCGGCGGCGGCTCTTCCTCAGCGCACGGCGAAGGCCGACGGCGTCCTGGTCGACGCTGGCCAGCGCCGCATGGAGCGACGCCGCAGCACCGCGTTGCATCGCTCCCTCGCGTCGCTTTTCAGGCGCCTACTTGGCGACCCAGGCGTTGAAGCGCTGGGAGAGCTTGTCCAGATTCTCCAGCCAGAACTTGTCGTTGATGTACAGCGCCGAGGCCATGTTCTGCGGCGCGGTGGCAAGGTTCGGCAACACGTTCTTGTCGATCAGCGCGGTCGAGGCTTTGGTCGTCGGGCCGTAAGGAATTTTCGGCGGCAGGTTTTTCTGGTTCTGCGGATCGTTGACGAACTGCAGGTAGGTCTCGGCCTGAGCCTTGTTCGGCGAGCCCTTCATGATGACCCAGGAGTCGATCGTGTAAAGGTTGTTGGTCCACACGATCTTGAAATTCTTCTTGTCCTTTTCGTTGGCGGCTGCGATGCGGCCATTGTAGGCGTCGGTCATCGCGACCTCACCGGAGGCCAGCAGTTGCGGCGGCTGCGAGCCTTTTTCCCACCACACCAGGTTCGCTTTCAGCTGATCCAGCTTCTTGAATGCGCGCTCGACGCCTTCGCCCGTCCCGAGCATCTTGTAGACGTCTTTCGGAGCGACGCCGTCGGCCATGAGTGCGATTTCCAGCGTCGTCTTCGGCCCCTTGCGCAGCGCGCGCTTGCCTGGCCACTTCTGGGTGTTCCAGAAGTCGGCCCAGGACTTCGGTGCCTCACCCTTGATCTTGTCACCGTCGAAGGCGAGGATGAAGCTGTACACGATGGCGCCAACGCCGCAGTCGTTGACCGCGTCGGGCAGGAACTTGTCCTTGCCGCCGAGCTTAGCCCAGTCGAGCTTTTCGTAGAGCCCTTCCTCGCAGCCGATCAGGAGCTCTTCCGACTCGACCTGCACCACGTCCCAGTTGTTGTTGCCACCCTGGACCTTGGCCCGCAGCGTGCCAACGCCGCCGTCCCAGTTCTCCTCCGCCATCTTGATCTTGGACGTTTCCATGAACGGCTTGAAATAAACTTCGCGCTGCGCGTCCTGATAGGCGCCGCCCCACGACACTACGGTCAGGTCGCGTGCCGTCGCCGTTGCGGACAGCACGAGTGCCGCTGTCGCAGCCAGTGCCGCCATCCAGATTCTGTTGCTTTGCATATTGGCCTCCTCCGATAAGACGTGATTGGGCGCCGCCTGTGCTAATGCTCCTGAGCAAACGCGCGGCAATGCTCGGGTGTCCAGAAGACCTCCACCGCGGCGCCGATCTGCGGCAAGGTATGCGCCTCTGAAATCGGACGCTTCACCATGAACTCCTCGTTGCCTGTCAGCGCGACGCGCGCACGGACGTGGTCGCCGAGATAAATAATCTCCCGCAGCAACCCCGCCAGACGGCAGCCGGGATGAGCGTCGATTGTATGCCCGGCGGCCCGGATTTGCACTCGCTCCGGCCGCAGCGAGACGCTGACCGCGTCACCGATTCCTACCGTCTCGACCAGCGTGCCATCGATCAGGTTGTTGTTGGCCGCGACGCGGATCGTGCAGCGGCCGTCCGCCGCCGTTTCCAGGCGTCCGTCGAGCCGGTTGTTCTCGCCGATGAAACGGGCGACGAAAGCGTTGGTCGGATATTCATACATCCGTTCGGGCGTATCGAGCTGCTCGATCTTGCCGCGATGAAACACCGCGATGCGATCGGACATCGTGAGCGCCTCCGCCTGGTCGTGAGTGACGTAGGCCATGGTGACACCGAGCCGCTGATGCAAGCGCCGGATCTCGAGCTGCATCTGCTCGCGCAGCTGCTTGTCCAGCGCGCCCAGCGGCTCGTCCATGAGGATCAGCTTCGGCTCGAACACCAGCGCGCGGGCCACCGCGATGCGCTGCTGCTGGCCGCCGGAGAGCTGCGCCGGCCGCCGCTTGCCGAAGCCGCCGAGCTGCACCATGTCCAGCGCGCGCTCGACCCGCTTGACGATGTCGGCCGCAGGCACCCCGCGCACCGACAACGGGAAGCCGATGTTCTCGGCGATGGTCATGTGCGGGAACAGCGCATAGTTCTGGAACACCATGCCGATATTGCGCTGATACGGCGGGACGCGCGATAGTGGCTTGCCCTCGAGCAGGATTTCGCCGGCGGTCGGCGTTTCGAACCCCGCGAGCAGCATCAGCGTCGTCGTCTTGCCCGATCCCGAAGGCCCGAGCAGAGTCAGGAATTCGCCACGCATGATATCGAGATCGAGCTTGTCGACGATGCGGACGATGCCATCGTAGGTCTTGCCGATTCCGACGAAGCGAACGATGGGTTCCGGACTGCTCATAAGTTCCGAAGGTGCGAATGCGGCGTCACGCCAAGCCCTTGTCCTTCACCATCACCCAGGTGTCGTCGAGCGCCTTGGCGAAGCAGCCCATCATCTCGTCGATCTCAGCCTCGCTGACTATCAACGGCGGGCAGAAGGCGACGACGTCGCCGGGCATGTTGCGCAGGATTACGCCGTGATGCTGCGCGCGGCGCACCAGATACGCGGCCACACCAGCCTTCGGATCGAAGCTCTGCTTGTTCGCCTTGTCGCGGACGAGCTCCACCGCGCCGATCAGGCCAATGCCGCGCGCCTCGCCAATCAGCGGATGCCCGCTGTAACTCCGGATCGCATCCTGCAGCCGCGGTCCGACGCGTCGCACCATAGCGACGATGTCGCGCTCCTCGTAGATCTTCAGCGTCTCGAGTGCGACTGCCGCCGGGACCGGGTGCGATGAGTAGGTGTAGCCGTGGCCGAAGATGCCAAGCTTGTCGCTCTGCATGACCAGGATGTCGTAGAGCGAGTTTGACATGAGCGTACCCGAGATCGGCAGATAGCCCGCCGAGAAAGCCTTGGCGACAGTGATGATGTCCGGCTGCAGATTGAACGTCTGGGTGCCGAACATGTTACCGGTGCGCCCAAAGCCGCAGATCACCTCGTCGACGACGAACAGAATTTCGTATTTCTTCAGGATAGGCTGGATGCGATCGAAGTATGTGGCCGGCGGCACGATGACACCGCCCGCACCCATCACCGGCTCGGCGAAGAACGCGGCGACCGTGTCGGGCCCTTCGCGCAGGATGAGCTGCTCCAGGCTGTCGGCGAGCCGCGTCGCGAACGCTTCCTCGGTCTCACCCGGGTGCGCACCCCGGTAGTAATACGGACTATCGGTGTGCAGGATGCGCGCGATCGGCAGATCGAAATCATCGTGCGCGAAGGCGAGCCCGGTCAGACTCGCGGTGGCAATCGTCACGCCGTGATACGCGCGGTGACGTGAAATGATTTTTTTCTTTTGCGGTCGGCCAAGCGCGTTGTTGACATACCACGCGAGCTTGATCGCCGTGTCGTTGGCCTCGGAACCCGAGTTCGCGAACAGCACCTTGCCCATTGCCGCCGGCGCCATTCGAACCAGCCGCTCCGCGAGCTCGGTGCTGATCGCAGGGACCTTGCCCGCAAAGCTATGGTAGAACGGCAGCTCGCACATCTGCCGGTACGCCGCGTCGGCAAGCCGCCGCTCCGAAAAGCCGAGCGATGCGCACCACAGCCCGGACATGCCCTCGAGATACCGTCTGCCTTCGTCGTCGTAGATGTAGACGCCCTCCCCACGCGTAATGACGAAGGGGCCCTCCGTCTGCACCGTCCGCAAGTTCGTTGCAGGGTGCAGATGAAAGGATTGATCGCGGCGTGCGGCGGCGGTGTTCAGCGACATCGGGATATTCCTCGAAAGATGAGGCCGGTGGGCGCCTCAACGCAACACGGATTGTTTCCGACAGAGGCGGTCACGTCAACGCAATGTGCACGCGATACGGCTGTATGCGGAGACATTCGATGGGCCGGTCTTCGCCGTACAGCAGACGCCGAGTGCCTACGCCAAGTAGGTTTTCAGCGGCTCCCAATACATCTTCGTCCAGCCGCCTTCGAGGTGCGGCCCCGCTTGTTCGGGAAAGCCGGCTTGATCGAAGACGATTGTGGTCGATCCGCCCTCCTCCCGCAGTTCGAAGCGGGCGATCGAATAGACGCCCTCGTCCCATTTGGCCGAGCGCCAGGCTTGCACGACGCGCTTGCCCGGCACCAACTCGATATTGCGGCCGATGATGTGGCCACCGAAGCAGGAAAATCCGCCGCCTGGCTTGGCGTCGATTTCCGCCGGCGCGCCTCCGGAAAAAGCGCTGAACTGCGTCGCGTCGGTCAGCGCGTCGAAGACCTTTCTCGCGCTCGCCTTGATCGTCACCTCTTGATGGATCGAATTGGTCATGAAAAACCTCCTCATGTGGGACAGGCGCGCCGGTCACGGCGTGTGCTCAGCCAACATTATGGCGCGTTCGCGTTCGAGTCATTTTCATGCGGTGTCCGCTGATCGATAAACTTTGCGTTTTCGGTGCTCGATGTGGATGCGCCTAAATCCCCGACGGGTGCCGGTAAGTTCAAAGGCACCATCTGCGAGTCTAGTGAGATCGGCGACCTTGGGTGCTTGACAAGGTCATATCTTACGATATACCGTACGCTCCATCTTAGCACAACCTGAGGAGATCGATATGCATGGCTTTTTTCGTCATCACGGGTGCGCGCGCCGCGCGCATGGAAGTCACTTTGGCGGATTCGGGGCGGCATTCGCCCATGGCGGGGGACTTGGCGGGCGCGGTTTCTTCGGCGGCCGCAAGCTGGGCTCGGGCGATCTGCAACTGGTGATCATGGCTCTGCTGGAGGAGCGCCCGCGCCATGGCTACGAGATCATCAAGGCTCTCGAAGAAACGTCGAAGGGCTTTTACGTGCCGAGCCCGGGCATGGTTTATCCGGCGCTCACCTATCTCGAAGAGGTCGGCTATGCCACCGTCGAAGCCGACGGCAGCAAGAAGCTCTATCGGATCACCGACGCCGGCTTGGCGAAGCTCAACGAAGATCGCGCTTTGGTTGATGCGATGTTGTCGCAGCTGGCACGCATCGGCGGCAAGATGGACCAGATGCGAAAAGCGTTCGCGAACGACGAGCAAGCCGACGTTGGCCATCGCGCGGTCGACGAGGCGCGCCAGGCACTTCGCGCCGCGCTCATCGCCAAGCTCAGCGCATCTCCATCGGACGAGGAACTGCAACGGGTCTCGGAGGTATTACACCGAGCCACCGACGAGCTGCGGCGCGGCAAGAAATAGCGAACCCAAACCAGGGCGAAACGCATAGTGTGAACGTGTCACCACCACCACATCGAAATCTTGTGCCAGAACGCGTCTCCATAGTTCATTGCCGCCAAGCCGCATGCCAGCACGGGAAACAAACAAAAGGCCGCGATCTATTTACCAACAAGAATGTAAGGACGGCCCATTCCGTGCCGTGTCACGGCCCAACGCACGCCCCTTATAACCCTCCCGGCAGCAGTACCTCTGTTGCGCCACTTTTTGCTAAAATTTGTTGGTCTGTTGCGACGGAGAACTGCTATGCCACACCGGTCGATCAGAGCGATTATCAAGAATCAAAGGATCCTCACTGCCCCAAGCACAACGACGGTGAGCGACGCGGCGCGTTTAATGAGAGACCATAGGACCGGCGCACTCATGGTATGTGACAAGAAGCGCCTGGTCGGCGTATTCACCGAGCGTGACGCCCTCTTCCGCGTGACGGCCGGGGAATGCGATCCGAAAACGACCTTGCTTGCCGACGTGATGACGCCAAATCCGCAGACCATCGGCCCCGACAAACCGCTCGGGCACGCGCTGCACATGATGTATGAGGGCGGGTTTCGCAACGTCCCGGTAGTCGAGAAGGGACGGCCAATAGGTATGGTGTCGGCGCACGACGCGCTCGGCCCTGAGCTCAAGGAATTCGTGGCCGAAATGGATGAGCGTGAGAACATCACCGAGATCCTGTAGCGTCGATAACTTCTATCCGGAGCCAGCAGGGTGAATCCAGCCTCGAAGGCCAATCACTGAATCACCTCGTCCGCGCGCAGTAGCAGCGCCTGCGGAATCGTCAGGCCGAGTGCTTTCGCGGTCTTGAGATTGATGATTAACTCGAACTTGGTAGGCTGCTCCCAGGGCAGATCGGAGGGTTTCGCGCCCCTGAGAATCCTGTCCACGTAGGTCGCGGCGCGACGGAACAGCACGGCGAGATCCTGTCCGTACGTCATGAAGCCGCCAGCCACGGCGTATTCGCGACTCTCGTAGATGGCCGGCAGCCGGTCGCGCGACGCCAGTTGGACGAGGCGCTCGCGGTTTGAGTTGAAGAACGGCGAGGCAAGCACGTCGACAGCCTCGTCCGCAGCCTGCTTGGCTTCTGCGTACGCGCGCTCGAATTCGGCGGAAGTGCGCATGTCGACGCGGTGCAGCTGCAAGCCGAGTCGCGCGGCCGCACGCTCGGTTTCGTCGAGGTAGCTCCGCTGGGAATTCACATCGTTGAATACTGCGACCCGGTGTAGTCGAGGCAAAGCCTCTTTGAGGAGCTCGAGCCGCTTTCCGGAGAGCTCGGTATTGAGGAACGTGAGCCCGGTGACGTTTCCCGTCGGTTGGGCGAGGTTGCGCACAATGCCCGCCGACACCGCGTCCCCAATCGAGGCTACCACAAGGGGAATACTCGTGGTCTCATTCAGCAACGACTGGGTCGGCAGGACCGCCGCGGTCACGATGACATCGGGCTTGAGCGCAACCAGCTCTCGCGCCAGCGCCGGGATAAGATTGGGATTCCCGTTCGCCTTCTTTTCCTCGAACCTGATGTTTCGGCGTTCGACGTAGCCCAGGTCGCGCATTGATTCGCGGAAGGCTGCGAACAGATCCGGAAGGCCGGGGTCGAGAATGCCCACCCGCCACACCTTATCGGGCTGCTGACCTGTGGCCGAAAGGAATGCGGCAACGAGCGTGCCGCCGGCGATACGGATGATTGTCCGCCGATTCATTACTTAATGACCTGATTGAAGACCGGACGCCGAACCATAGCACGGCCCGAGCTACGGGGGCACCATCCTTGCCGGCGGATGGCTGGTTGTGGTCGGATCTTCGGCCGCGAAATCTGCCCCCCAAAACGATGCCATCAGCTTGGCACGGACGCGGTGATAGCGTGCTGTTGGTGTCGTTGTAACGCCGCCCGGATCAGCCGACGCGTGAATCCGATATGGCCTTCCGGATCGTATGCGAGACAAAGGTCGGCGCTGCCGGCATCTTCGGGAAGGTAGTACACGCCGCAGTTGGGATTGATTTCCAGCATGAAAGGGACGCCGTTGCGGTCGACACGAAGATCGCAGCGCCCGAAGCTCGCACCCTTGAGAGCGACGAAGAAGCGGGCGCAAACATCGCGCAGGCGAGCACCCAGCATCGGATCGTCGACGGGAAGGGCCGACATCTGCTTGTAATGCACCCACTTCATGTCCGAATGCTTGAAGGTTTCGCCTTCGGGAAAGCGGTATTGAATCGGCGTGTAGGTCTTGGGCCGCGCCGGATCGTCCGGATTCTCCGCCACGAGGACCGTACACTCCGTCCCCTCGATGAATTCCTCGATCAGCGCCGCGCCGTGACGGCGCATGATCTTGTGTGCCTGCTGGCGTAAGCCCGCTGGCGAACAGACGCGGGAGCGCCGGGAAAGATCGACGCTGGAATAACTGCTGTAGTGTTTGACGAAGAGCGGAAAGCGAAGGTCCTCAGCGGCTCGTTCGACATCTGCGTGGCAGCGCGCGAGGACGTAATCGGGAGTGGCGATGCTCTCGGCCCGGCAAGCCCGTTTCATCGCCTCACGCGGGGGCTCGTAGAATTCCGAGGTGGCGCCGGTAAAGGCGACGCCATGTTCTTCCAACGTCTTCACGACCTCGATGCCCGGAGTGCTCTGGTCCGCGGCTCCGTCGCAGAGATTGAAAAAGAGATCGAAGCCCTGCTGGATACGTCGAGTGACCTGCTCGACCGCTGTCGACTTCTTGAGGTATTCCACGTGCCACTGCGCGGCGGAAAAAAAACGGCCGCGGATCGCACGGTGAGTCATCGGCGGCAAACGGGTCGGCGAGAAGGTCCTGGTTGGTCAGGAGGCAGATGCGCATCGACAGTCTTCCTTGGTTCAATTATGCGCACTTGCCGCTCGCTAAGGAAGAAGCCGAGCTGCGCACGCACGCTCGTGACGACCAAGGCAAGGTTCGACCAATGCGGGCGACACGCGCGACTTGACATCGCATGGGTTCTTGTTAAGCTAGTCGCTGGTTAACCAATTCCCACGGTGCTGTGTCCAAGTCGCCTCCCATCATTGCCCAGCTGAGTCCCATTCAGCTTCAAAAGCCGGCGGACCTGATCATGCGGCAAATCAGGAACCTGCTCTCAAGCGGCGCGCTCAAGGCTGGCGATCGCCTCCCACCTGAGCGCGAGCTCGCCTCGCAATTCGGCGTCGGGCGGGGGCACGTGCGTGAGGCCTTGCGCAAGCTTGAGTTCTACGGCGTTCTGCAGACGTTTCCGCAAAACGGCACGATTGTGGCGAGCCTCGGCGCTGGCGCGCTGGAGAGACTGATTTCCAATCTGCTCGATCTCGATCGCGACGACATCAAGGCGCTTACAGAAACGCGGGGCATCCTCGAGATGCATTCGGCACAGCTTGCCGCGCAAAGGGCGTCGAAGGCGGACATCGCGGACATCAAGGACGCACTCGAGGCCTTCCGCGCCGAAGTTGAGGCAGGACGCCCCGCCGTTGAGGAAGACCTTCTGTTTCACCTGGCAATCGCCAAGTCGGCACAGAACCCGGTCATGACATCGCTGATCGGCCTAATGACGCCGGACATCATTCGGCTGCACAAGGTTTCGCGTGTCTGCGAGGCTGGACGCGCGCAACTTGCTTTGCAGGAGCACATCAAGATTTTTCGGGCGATCGCCGCGCACGATGCAAGAGCGGCGACTCGAGCAATGTCGGAGCACGTGCGTTTGATCAAAGAGCAGTTCGACGTAGCTTCCTTGCAAATAATTGCGTCGCAGAGAAGCCACGCCCAAGCGCAATTTGTACCAGCGCGCAAGAGCGCACGCTCATAAACCATGGTTCACAATTCGAGGCTGCAAGGAGGAGAAATGAGTAAATATTTGAAGCATCTTGGAATGGCACTGATGGCCATCGTTTCGGTAGCGCTTATGACGCACGAGGCCAGCGCAGAGAGCACGCTCGAAAAGATCCTGAGCGCGAAAAAAATCCGCATCGCCATCGATGTGGCCAACCCTCCTTTTGGCATACTCGATAAAAGCGGTCAGCCTGATGGATCGGACGTTGCGGTCGCCCGCCAGCTCGCCAAGGACCTCGGCGCTGAAGTGGAGTTCGTGCAAGTGCCCTCGACCGGCCGTATTCCGGCACTGCTGGCCGGCCGCGCGGACGTCACGATTGCTTCCATTTCGGTTACCACCGATCGCGCCAAGGCCGTGATGTATTGCAATCCAAACGGGGCGCTCTCGATCACTATCTTTGCGCCGCAGAGTGTCAAGATCAAGACGCCCGCCGACCTGGTCGGAAAGCGCGTCGGCATTACGCGCGCCACGCTCGAGGAGGCGACTGTTCCAAAGATGGCACCGGAGGGAACTAAAATTGTGTGGTTCGACGATTTGGCGTCGACCGTTCAGGCGCTGCTATCGGGCCAAGTGGACGCGGCCGCGATGACTGCCTTTGCCGAGAAGACGGTGTCGGACGCGAACCCGGCGAAGCAACTTGAAAATAAGTTGCTGGTGACTACGGCGTTCTATGGTCCGATCGTGCGGCCGGGCGACTTCGAGCTCCGGCAGTGGATCAACACCTGGATATTCATCAACTCTCGTAACGGCACGCTCGCCACAATTTACAAGAAATACACTGGCGTCGATCTACCCCCGCTGCCGACGATCTAGGTCAGGCATCCGAAAGTTGTGCCTGTTTGCAGGGCCGTAGAGGCGCCGCGAACCCCTGCAAATCGGCCGCAAGGAGAATATGGGGGCGGCGTGCATTACGCTTTTCACTTCAACGTAGTATGGGACCACTGGCGCGACCTTGCTGAAGGCGCTTGGCTAACCATTCAGCTTTCGGCGCTTGCGATGATGATCGGTCTCGTCGTGGCGACCGTCTGCGCCTATGCCAAAACGGCCGGGCCGACCCTGCTCCGGCGGGTCGTCACCGCCTACATAGAGTTGATCAGGAACACTCCCTTCCTGGTACAGATCTTTATTATCTACTTCTCCTTGCCGGCACTTGGCATTTCAGTGGGAGCAAATGAAGCTGCGGTTGCCGCAATGGTCGTCAATTTCGGCGCCTATGGAACAGAAATCCTGCGCGCTGGAATCGAATCCATAACTCACGGCCAGATTGACGCCGCGAAGGCCCTCGGCCTTTCGCGCCTGCAGACATTTCGTCATGTCGTGCTATTCCCGGCGCTGAAAACGGTATTTCCGGCGTTGGCGAGCCAATTCATCCTTCTCATGCTCGCTTCGAGCATTGTCTCGGCAATCTCGGCAGTTGAACTTACTGCCGCCACCAACTCGCTGGTGTCGACGACCTTCCGCCCCTTTGAGTTCTATTTCGTCGCTACCGGCCTCTATCTCGCCATGGCGCTGGGCTTTCGGGCTCTCCTGGGTGGTGTCTACTGGGTTGTGTTCATGCGCCGCCAACGAAGCTGAGGGCGGCGCGCGTGAACCGAAGCTTCGGGCTCTCGGAGTTCCTCTTCATCGTTGCGGCGGTGCGGTGGACGTTGCTTCTGTCGCTGGTCGCATTTCTTGGCGGCGGGGTGCTTGGCCTCCTCATCGCAATCCTGCGGACAACGTCCTCACCTTTCGTGCGCTTGCTTACCGGCGGCTACATTCAGCTTTTCCAGGGTACGCCGGTCCTCATGCAGCTCTTTCTCTTTTACTACGGGCTCTCGGTCCTCTTTGACATGCAGGTCGACGCGTGGCCAGCCGTAGCCCTGGCGTTTACGCTTTACTCGGGGGCTTTCCTGGGCGAGATTTGGCGTGGATCGATCCAGGCGATCCCGCGCACACAGTGGGAAGCGTCGGCCTGCCTTTCTCTTGGCTACTTCCAACAACTCCGTTTCGTAATCCTTCCCCAGGCGATGCGGATTTCCATCCCACCGACCGTGGGCTTTCTGGTGCAACTAATCAAGGGCACCTCGATTGCCGCCATTATCGGCTTCGTCGAATTGACTCGCGCCGGCCAGCTCATGGTGAACGTGACGTTCAAACCGATGATCATCTATCCCGTCGTCGCGGCGCTCTACTTCGCAGTGTGCTGGCCGCTTTCGCTTCTGGCCCGAAATCTTGAAAGGCGCATCGATGCCGATCTTGGCATTAAACGGCATCTGTAAGCGCTTCGGCGCGCACGTCGCGCTTGATGACGTCTCATTGGCAGTCGAGCCCGGCGAAGTCGTGGCCATCATCGGGCGCAGCGGCTCGGGAAAGACCACACTGCTTCGCTGCATCAACGGCCTGGAAGTGCCCGACAGCGGCGAGATCGTGTTCGACGGGCGTCAGGTGGAGCGCTCGCGTGCGGGCCTGCAAGCGCTCCGGCGCGAGATCGGCATCGTGTTCCAGAGCTTCAATCTGTTTCCTCACCTTACGGTCGAGCGCAACATCACGCTTGGGCCCACCGTGGCCAGAGGCTTGCCTCTCGCGGAAGCCAAGGAGCGGGCGCGTAAGGTTCTGCGTCAGGTCGACCTCGAGGATAAAATCGCGGCGGTGCCGCTGCGACTGTCGGGTGGGCAGCAACAACGTGTCGCGATCGCGCGTTCGCTCGCAATGCAGCCCCGCCTCATGCTGTTCGACGAGATTACGTCGGCGCTCGACCCCGAGCTGGTCGGTGAGGTTATCAACGTTCTCGAAAAGCTGGCCACCGATGGCATGACCATGATTCTCGTGACTCACGAAATGGGATTCGCTCGGGTCGCCGCCGATACGGTTGTTTTTATGCATCAGGGCAAGATCTGGGAGAAGGGTCCCCCCTCGCGTCTGTTCACCGCCCCAGCGACAGCGGAGCTGGCAACGTTCATCGACGCAATACTGCCCGTCGGCACCGACGTCATGCACGCAATCCGCTGATCGAATAGCTCTAGTGACCCGGCGGAGCTCCCATGATGTCGGCCCGCTGTGCGGAGCTTGGTGCTCGCGTGCTCTCGTCGAGTTCCATCGCCGTGAGCGCCGAAAGCCGCCCGATACGACAGCAAGAGCAGACCCTACAACCTCAAGTCAATCGCGACAAAGACAAGCGCCGAGTCGCCGGCGTAAGCGGGAGCCGCGTCGGCGGGTCTGGCCGCAACGAGCGCGCGCGTTTCTTCCACGTCCGGCAGCGGCGAGCGTTCGAACAGGATCAGCTTCGGTGCGGTGTTGGCGTCGAACGCGATTTCCATCGGCACCTCGCGCGATCCCAAGCCCCAGAATCGTACAAACGTCGGCTCCTTGCTCTTGAGCAGATCGGCTGCGATCAGCTCCTGATTGTCGAGACGAATTGACTGGATGCCCGAATGGGGAGCGATGCCGATGCCAACTTGGTATCCGCCGCGGCCACTGCGCAGGACTCCCCGCACCACGGTCGTTGCGACCTGGGTCGCGACCTCTTTTACGATGAAGCTTGGCGGAGGCAGGTGCTGCCCGGTCGCGGGTTTGAATCGCCCTCGCGCCTTCAGCAGCGCCAACTGTTGATACTCCTCGTCCTGCTGCGGAAAGCCCTGAGCTTTCAGAAAACCTTCGTCCGGCTTGCCGATAAAACCGACCAGCCAGCGCGGTTTCGCCGCGTGGTCGTCGTAGTAGATGATGTTCAGGCCGCGCGGATGGTTCGCCGCGTAAGCGGGCGTCTGGCTGGCGATCGCCGCCGCACCGGCAACAACCAAAGCGCATAGAGTGGACAGGGCCCACGCGGCGTGCGCTTCCTCTCCAAGGCTTGCGGCGGCGAACACAGGCACCAGCGCCAGCGAGAACGGGATCAGCAACAGAATCTTGAACTGACTCAAGTCGAAGCCGAGCACGAGCTCGAACCCGAGCAAAAACCCGATCCAGGAGAACGCCGCGAGGACGAATCCGATCAAGCCGGTCACGCGCAGCGAACGCGCTGATCGTTTCCGGACAAGGGTCTCGATCCATCCGGCAATGGCGACGCCGAATACTGGCCAAAGCAGCGGATACGCCGCGCCGCGGATGGTGACCGCGACGCCGACGGTGAGCATCGCGAGGCCGAGCCAGTTCACCAACAATAGCGCGCGCGAATCGACGCGGCTACTGGCGATCACCGCCACGAGCAACGGAACGAGCACTCCGGTTGTCGCGAGCGCGACACGGCCGGGCCAGGGCTGCGGATGATCGAGCGGATGCACTCCGGGCCAGATGCCCAACGGATAAGACAGGAGCCATCCGAATGCAAACAGCAGCACGGCCACGGCGATGAATGCAAGGACAGCCCAGACCGTCGCATGCAACCTGAAGGCGTCCCGATACACGACAACCAGACTGACGAGGCCGAGCAGCGCAACCAGCGCGATGGGCCCATTGATCGCGGCCGGCCAGACCACGGTGACGAGGCCGAAGATGTCGAAGAAACTGGCATCCGACGCACCATTCAGCGTCGCAAGATCGGCATCGGCAAGAACGGCGGCAACCTCGAAGGCATGTTCGCCCGCGTGCTGCAGCGACCTGCGGTCGATGGTTTGGAGATTGTCGCGGGCCGAGTGATAGAGCGAAGCCGAATTCGAGAACGCGAAATTGAAGCCGGACAGCCCCAGCTTTCGATAGACGGAGAAATCCGTATCGTTGGGCAGCAATTTGTAAACTTCGTAGCTCACGGAACTGGCCGACGGCCGCGCAACGGCGTGGGCAAAGAGCTCCATGAGCCGCGCGTTGCCGGGACCCGTCTCGAACATCATGCTCGGGCCCGACGCGCCGCGCGCTTCGAAATTCACGACCACCCCGACACGGCGCATCAGCGGATGCCGTTCGGCAAAGGCGCGGGCACCGCGCAAGCCCGTCTCCTCGCCGTCGGTGATCAGAAAGATGACATTGTTCCTGGTCGTCTTGGCGGAGAAAGCGCGAGCGAGCTCGAGCACCACGGCAACGCCCGCGCCGTCGTCGCTGACTCCGGGACCCGCCGGAACGCTGTCGTAGTGCGCGCTTGCGAGCACGGCTTTACCGTCGCCGGCTCCCTTGTGCACGGCGATGATGTTTTCAACCGCGGTGCAGCCGGGATTGCGCTCGGCAGGGCCACATTGAAGCGCCGCCTGTACTTCAGGCACGTAACCGGACAGCTTGAGCTCGGCGATAATCCGATCGCGCACCACCGTGTTTTCCGGCGAGCCGGCGGTATGCGGGCGTTGCTCCTTCAGCAATCCCGACAGCGTCGCAAACGCGTGCTCTTCGGAGAACGCGGTATTGGCGGCTCCCGACGGCGCGATGAGCTGCGATTGCCATAAATGAAGCAGCAGCGCCGTGATCGCCACGACGAACAAGAACGTTGCAACGACCCCGAATCGGCTGCTTTCCATCGCCTCCCCCATTGGCGCGATGCTAACCGTTTTCGCGCAACTGCTGCTTTGGCTCGTATCGCCTATCTGCGCAATTCGTTCACGCCGCTCCATAGAAATGGCGATACTGCCAGGCAGCCTCACGCCTTAGCTGCTCCTCCGACCATGCCTTGTCTTTGAATCTTGTCGGACTCATCGGCGAGAGGTCCACGGGCGGTTTGCCATCCACGATCCAAGCCGCGAGCGCCTCGCCAACGGCGGGTGCAATCGAAAGGCCGGCGACGTTGCAGCCGCTGGCGAAGAAGAACCCCTCCACCGCCGGCGCCGAGCCAAGGATGTGCTGGCCGTCTGCGGTCATGGTCGGGATGCCGCCGCGAAACTCACGCACCTTTGCCGTTTGCAAAATCGGTATCTGCGCTTTCACCTCATCGGCCGCGCTTCGGAGCACTTCGATATCGAGCGGCATGTCCTTGATGTCGAAGCTTGGTCCGAGCAGTCGCATGTCAAAGAAGCGTGGATCTTCCTCGTAAACGCCCCACAAAAAGCCGCCCTGACACGGACGCGCATAGACGGCCGCGTCCATGATGCGCACCATCGGCAGGTCGGCGCGGACGCCGTCCACCGGTTCAGTCACAATCAGTTGCTGACGCGTGGGCACCAGCGGGACACGAATGCCGCTGGCCTCCGCCACCTGCCGCGTCCAAGCGCCGGCGGCATCGACCACCACCGCTGTTCGTATCGGCCCGTTGCCGGTCAGCACGCCGGTAACCTTGCCGCTCTCAATGGAAACTTCGGTGACATCCGTCCTCGGCGACAGGGTCGCCCCCTTCGCCGCGGCGGCGCGCGCAAAACCGACGGCGACCTGTGCCGGATCGAAGTATCGATCGTCGCCGATGCGCAACGCGGCGACGACACTGGACGGCTTCAGGAACGGATTGAGGCGATGAGCTTCTTCTGCCGAGACCTGTTCGACATCGAGGTCCATTCGCCTTCCACGATCCAGATCGGCTGCGATGACGTCGGCGTCCCGGGGCCGTCGTGCGATTTTAAGGCTGCCTGAATGCACCCAATCCAGCGCTTGTCCGGTCTCCGCAGTGAACGTCTCGATTTTGCGGCAAGCATCCTTGATGAGCTCGATCATCAGCTCGCTCTTGCGCAGGCAGCTCACCATGCCTGCGGCGCGAGGCGAAGTCTGCGATCCGATATCGTGCTTGTCGAGCAGCGCAACGCTCAACCCGCCTCGCTTCGCAAGATAGTAGGCTGTCGCCGCCCCGAGACCGCCTGAACCGATGACAACCACATCAGCTTCGTGAATCATGGTGCTGATTCAGGCTTCGAGCCAGGCCGCGACATCAGCCTTGAGCTGGGTCAGGTCCTCCTCCCGCGTATACATCATGTGGCCGGCGTCGTAGTAGTGGTGCTGGACGCGGGACAGCACGTCGGCCGGCGCGTCGAGTTGCGCCAGGGACCAGTCGCTCGCGCTGTATGGCGTTCCGAGGTCGTAACGGCCGCTGCCGACAAAGACCTTGAGGTGTGGATTGCGGCGCAGCGCGCGCGCCAGATCGGGGCTCGTCGTGGCGTAACTGTTGCCCTTGTTTTCGCCGCGGTTCCAGTTCCAGCCTTTGTGCACGTCCATCGCCAGCACCTCGTAGCGCGTCTCCGTGGTCATCCCGAGCTGCTCACCGAAGTACGCCATCGCCGCCATGGTGTACGGTGAGGCGATGGCTTCGATGCCGGGGTCGAACTCCCACTCGCGGGTGCGGCTCGCCGCCATCGGACCTGTAGCCCGCGCATCCAGACGGCCGACGATGCGGCCTTGCGGACGAAGCGCCTCGAAGAAGTAGGTCATTTCGCTGATGCGCAGATTCTTTTCCTCGACCAGCGCCTGCGGCAGCCCCGTCAGTTCGGCGATGCGGCGGGCGACGCGGTTACGGCGCTTGCCGTCCAGGCGCGCGCCGGCCTGCAGCGCGGCGACGTACTCCTGGTCGACAAAGGCTTCGGCCGCCGAGCGCGCCGCGGCGGCCGACTTGCCGAGCGCGCCCTTCAGCAGCCCGTGATATTGCGAGACGTTGGCGAATGCCGGCAGAAAGAGCGAATACGGCAGATCGTTCGCAGGTGCGAAGACGATGCTTTGCAGATCCATGGCGCACGAGATCAGGATGAGGCCGGAGAGAGCGACTCCCGAGCTTTGCAGCTTGTCAGCGAGCGCGGCGCCGCGTGTCGTGCCATAGCTTTCGCCGGCCAGGTAGACCGCCGAGCCCCAGCGCTTGTGACGCGTCAGCCAGACCCGCACGACGTCTGTCAGCGCGGCGACGTCACCGTCCACCGAGAGCATTTTCTTGCGCGCCTCGAGGCTGGCCGTGGTGGACCATCCGGTATGCGGCGGGTCGATGAAGACGAGGTCGAAGTGTTCGAACCAGCTGTGCGGGTTGTCGGCCACGGCGTAGGGCGCCGTCGGCATGCTGGCATCGTTGGGCGTCAACACGCGCTTGGGTCCCAACGCGCCCAGGTGCAGCCAGATCGACGCCGAACCCGGGCCGCCGTTGAACGCGAAACACACCGGACGCGTGCGCGGGTCGGCGCCCTTCAGTACATAGCTGGTCGTCAGCACGGCGGCCTCGGGCTCGCCGAGCGCTCCCTCAAGGCCTCCAGCGACGACCGGCAGGAAGGCCGCGTTGACGATGTACTCGAGCGACTTCGCGCCCAGCGTGATGGAGCCGCTGCTCTCGCTGGCCGACTGTGCGATGAGCTTGTCGACTCGCTCGCGCATCTTCTTGTCGGATTCCTTGGTGTCGTAGCTGGGCTGAGGCGCGTCGGCCATGGAGTCTCCTGTGAATGAGCGAGGCCGCGCGCACGCCGCTGGGAAGGAAGCGATGCTGCGCAGGTCCACGAAATGGAGCGCTATTCTAGTGTACTGAGTCAGAAATTCGCTCGATAGTTCGCGGCGAAATCAACTCCTTTATCTTCGGAACTTCTGACTCAGCACACTAGAGGTTCGCAAGCAATCGCCGCGTTTTAGCAAGCATCTGCCTGGTGCGCTCGATCGCCGGTACGGTGCGGGCCAAGGTCTCCATCGGAATCTCCAGGCCGATGGGAAGATCGGCCGGCAGCGCACGCAGGATGCCGGTGAGATCCAGCCCACCATCGCCGGGCATCAGCCGTTCCGCACGCGCCTGACGCAACAATCCCTCGATGTCGGTCGGACGATCGGCAGGCGCATCGCACAACTGCAGGTAGCGAAATCGCGTGGGCGGCACGCCCGAAATTTCGCTGGCGCTGCTGCCGCCACGGTCAAAGTGGATCGGATCGATGAGGATGCCGCCGTTTTCATGGGCCGCGGCGGTCACGATGCGCACGCCCTGGGCGAAGTTCTTGCAGTCGGTCCATGGCATCGGCTCGAGATTGCCGCCGATGCCGAATTGCTGCGCGAGCTCGCAGAATGCGGCGAAGTTCGCGGTGAGCCTGGCCTCGTCAGGGTCGTTGCCCGCGATCAGCCCCTCGGTCGCGCCCAAGCGGGCGCCGGTCGCCAGCGCCGCTTCGTAGTCACCGACGACGGTCTCGGGCCGCAGGCGGAAGATCTCGACGTCGAGGACCCGCAGACCGGTGTCCTTCAGCCGGCGCTCGGTCTCGCGCACCAGCGGCGTATCGCCGACCATCGGATGCTGCACTTCCTGCGGTGTCGCCGGAATGAGCCGGAGACCGACGCAATCGAATCCCGCAGCGACTGCGCACGATACCATCTCGGGCGGGGTGAGCTCGAGTACCGTCAACGCGGCAAGACCGATCGAACGCGGCATGGCTTGAACCTCCTCAGGCTGCTATTCGATGGGTCGAGCGGTTGCTTAGAGCGTGATCGGCTTACTTTGCTTACGGTTGACACGGTCCCGCGGTCGGCTGCTCGACAGAAGGTCGAGGATCAGTTCGTCCAGCCAACACGGTGGCCGAACGAATCGGCCGCCACAGCGAAGGATCCGACGCTCAGCCTGCGGCTGCGACCGCGCGCGAAGCCAGCACGGAAACTAGATGCGCACGGTACTCGGCCGATCCGTGCAAATCGGTGTTCAGATGGTCGGCCGGAATCTTCACCGCTTTCGCAGCGTCTGGCGTGAAGTTTTTCGCTAATGCATTCTCGATCGAGGTGGCGCGATGCACGTGCGCCGCGGCGCCGGTGACCGCGACGCGCACGCCATTTTGCGTTTGCGCGACGAAGACCCCGACCAGCGCAAAGCGCGAGGCAGGATTGGGAAACTTCACATACGCTGCCTTTTTGGGAACCGGAAAGCTGACCGCGGTGATAATTTCGTCGGCGCCAAGAGCTGTCTCGTACATGCCTTTGAAGAATTCATCGGCGGCGATCTTGCGCTTGTTGGTCTGCACCGTCGCGCCTAGAGCCAGGACCGCGGCCGGATAGTCGGCGGCGGGATCGTTGTTGGCGAGCGAGCCGCCGATCGTGCCGCGATTGCGCACCTGCCTGTCGCCGATGCCTTCCGCCAGCGCCGCCAGCGCAGGAATGGCCTTCTTGACCACCGCCGACGACGCGACGTCCGCGTGGGTGTTCATCGCGCCGATGACCACCGCCGCCCCATCCTGCTTGATGCCCTTCAACTCGGCGATGCCGGCGATGTCGACCAGCGTACCCGGGTTGGCGAGGCGGAGCTTCATCGCACCGACCAGGCTTTGTCCGCCGGCGAGCGCCTTGCCGCCGGTCTTGGCGAGCGCGGCGGCGGCGTCGGCAACCGTCTTGGCGCGTTGGTATTCAAATGCGTACATGGTCAACTCCTCAACGAGGCTTTTTAAGCGTTACGGAAATACGTGACAACCCGATCCCTAATTCGTCGTCCTCGCGAAAGCGGGGACCCAGCGGAGTTCGCACAAAAGACACTGGGTTCCCGCTTTCGCGGGAACGACAAGAATTTAGTCTAGTCGTCACGATCTCGTTTGACTGTCAGTGATCATGGCCTTGCGCTTTGCAGCGCCTGCCACACCCGATGCGGCGTTGCCGGCATGTCGAGATATTTCACGCCCGACGCGGAGAGCGCATCGTGCACCGCGTTCATCAGCGCCGCGGGTGCACCGATCGCGCCCGCCTCGCCGCAGCCCTTGGCGCCGAGCGGGTTGTGGGTGCACGGCGTGACTTTGGTCGCGACCTTGAACGACGGCAGATCGTCGGAGCGCGGCATGGCGTAATCCATGTAGCTGCCGGTCAGCAGCTGCCCGCTCTCCTTGTCGTACACGCAGCGCTCGAGTAGCGCCTGGCCGATGCCCTGCGCCAGGCCGCCATGGACCTGCCCCTCGACGATCATGGGATTGATGATATTGCCGAAATCGTCGCAGGCGGAAAAGTTGACGATTTGCACCACGCCGGTTTCGGGATCGATCTCGACCTCGCAGATGTGCGTCCCTGCCGGAAAAGTGAAATTGGTCGGATCGTAGAAAGCCGTCTCGTCGAGTCCCGGCTCGAGCTTGTCGAGCGGATAGTTGTGCGGCACGTACGCGGTCAACGCAACTTCGGCGAAAGTCTTGCTGCGGTCGGTGCCGGCAACGGTGAACTTGCCGTCCTTGAATTCGATGTCGGTCTCCGCCGCCTCGAGCAGGTGCGCGGCGATCTTTCTTCCCTTGGCGATGATCTTGTCCATCGCCTTCATGATCGCGGTGCCGCCTACCGCCAGCGAGCGCGATCCATACGTACCCATGCCGAACGGTACGCGTCCAGTGTCGCCGTGGACGATCTCGACGGTCTCGATCGGAATGCCGAACCGGCTGGCGACGATTTGCGAAAACGTCGTCTCATGGCCCTGACCGTGACTGTGCGATCCGGTGAACACCGTCACGCCGCCGGTGGGATTGACGCGAACCTCACCGGCCTCGAACAGTCCCGCGCGCGCGCCGAGCGCGCCGGCGATGTTCGACGGCGCGATCCCGCAGGCCTCGATATACGACGCATAGCCGAGCCCACGCAGCTTGCCGCGCTTGGCCGCGTCGGCTTTGCGTGCCGCAAAGCCTTTGACGTCTGCCATCTTCATCGCCTCGTCGAGGCAGGCGTCGTAACCGCCGGTGTCGTACATCAACGCGACCGGTGTCTGATAAGGAAAGCTGCGAATGAAGTTGCGCCGGCGGAGCTCGTCCTGCGCGATCCCCGTTTCGGCTGCGGCGGCGTGCACCAGACGCTCGACCACGTAAGTGGCTTCGGGTCGTCCCGCGCCACGATAGGCATCCACCGGCGCAGTATTGGTGAACACCGCCGTCACTTCGCAATAAATCACCGGCGTCGTGTACTGACCGGCCAGCAGCGTCGCATACAGGATCGTTGGAATGCACGACGCGAAGGTGGAAAGGTACGCGCCCATCGCCGCGGTCGTGGTGACCCTCATGCCGAGGAACTTGCCGTCCTTGTCGAGCGCAAGCTCGGCGTGAGTGACGTGATCGCGGCCGTGCGCGTCGGACAGGAACGCTTCGCTCCGGTCAGCGGTCCACTTGATCGGACGGTTGACCTTTTTCGAGGCCCAGACCATCGCGGTTTCTTCGGGATAGAGGTAGATCTTGGAGCCGAAGCCGCCGCCGACATCGGGCGCGATCACGCGCACCTTGGTTTCCGGCAGGCCAAGCACGAACGCGGTCATCAGCAACCGCTCGACGTGCGGATTCTGGCTGGTGACATAAAGGGTGTAGCTCTCGTCGGCGCGGTCGTAGCTCGCGACCGCGGCGCGCGGCTCGATGGCGTTGGGGATTAGCCGGTTGTTGACGATATCGAGCTTGGTGACGTGCGCCGCCTTGGCGAATGCGGCGTCGGTCGCGGCCTTGTCGCCCAGCGCCCAGGTGTAGCAGCGGTTGCCCGGCGCGCCATCGTGGATCAACGGCGCGCCGGATTTGAGCGCGTCGACCGGATCGACGACCGCCGGCAGAACTTCATAATCGACCGCAATCAGCTCGGCGGCGTCTTTGGCCTGGGCCAGCGTTTCGGCGATGACCAGCGCCACGCCGTCGCCGACGTAGCGCACCTTGCCTTGTGCCAGCACCGGATGCGGCGGCTCGTTCATCGGCTTGCCGTCGGTGCCGGTGATGAGCCAACCGCAGGGCAAACCGTTGACGCCGGTCAAGTCGTCGCCGGTGAAGATCGCGACCACGCCTTGGGCGGCCTTTGCCTTGCTGCTGTCGATGCCGCGGATCCGCGCGTGCGCATGCGGCGAGCGCAAAAAATACGCCCAGGTCTGGCGGTGCTCGTTGACATCGTCGGTGTAGCGTCCGGCGCCGGTGAGAAAACGGTAATCCTCCTTGCGGCGCACCGGTTGACCGATGCTGGAAAGATCGCTCGCGCCCATGGCTATTTCCCCATCGCGGCGGCGCCCTGCTTCACCGCCTTGACAATGTTGTGGTAACCGGTGCACCGGCACATATTGCCTTCGAGCTCGGCGCGGATCGTCGCCTCGTCCGCGTTGGGATGTCGCGCCACCAGGTCGATCGCGCTCAAGACCATGCCCGGCGTGCAGAAGCCGCACTGCAATCCGTGACAGTCCTTGAACGCCGCCTGCATCGGGTGCAGCTCCCCGTTCGCGGCCGCGAGTCCCTCGATGGTGCCGATGGTCGAGCCGTCGGCCTGCACCGCGAGGATGGTGCACGCCTTGACCGCGACGCCATCGACAAGGACGGTGCAGGCACCACACTGCCCGGTGTCGCAGCCGACATGCGTTCCGGTAAGGTGCAAATCATTGCGGATAAATTCGACCAGCAGGGTGCGCGGGTCGACCTGTGCATTGACTTTCTTGTTGTTGACCGTAAGTGATAGCGAAACGGGCACGGGATCCTCCTTTTGTTGGCCGGCGCAGGGGGAATGATCGCTGGCGGATCGTGCGGCGTCGGCGAGGCTAGGATACTCCGCGCCGAAGACCGCGGCAACGTGAGTGCTGCTACAGATTGCCGATGTACTGTGACAGATTCTCGATGTCGGCGTCGGACAGGGTCGCGGCGACGGATGTCATGTTGCCCGCATCGTTGGTCCGGCGGCGCGCCTTGAAGTCCGCCAGTTGCTTCTTCACGTATTGCGGCCACTGCCCGGCGACGCGGGGTATCTCGTTCTGGCCGACAAAGCCGCCCAGGTGGCACATCGGACAGAGCACGGCGTCGGAAACCTTACGGCCCGCCTCGACCTTTGCGGCGTCAGCCTGAAATGTGATTGGCCGTTGTTTCTGCGCGGCGAAAAACTGGCCGAGCTGGATCATGTCGTCGCGCGATAGGTTGGCCGCCATCGGCGACATCTGCGGGTCGCTGCGGCGGCCTTCGTTGAAATCCTTGAGCTCGATATAGATGTACCGCCAGGTCTGGCCGGCGAGGATTGGAGAGTCCGGATTCGGCGAATTGCCGTCCGGACCGTGGCAGGCGAAGCAGGGCTGCGCTTTATCGCGCGCGGCGGCCATTTGCGACGCGTCGAGCTGCGCCCGTGCCGGCAGCGCGAATGCCAGCGCCAGGAGAATCACCACCGACGGTTTAGGCATGTCCGCTCAACATAAAAACGGCCACTCCGCGAAAAGCGAAGTGGCCGCGTCGGTTTGCAGGTGCAGCTATGGCAGCGCAAACACGAACACGCTGTTGCCGCGCTTGGCGTCGATCTGGTTGTTGCCGCCGGCTGCAACCGCGATGTACTGGGTCCCGCCGACCATGTAAGAGACCGCGGGAGCGTTGACGCCGGCGCCGCAGTTGTATTTCCACAACTCCTTGCCGGTCTTGGCATCGAAAGCCTTGAACCATCCGTTCGCCTCGCCGTTGAAGACCAAGTCTCCCGCGGTAGCGAGCACTCCGCCGATCAGCGGCTGCGGCGTCTTTACGCCCCACGCCACCTTGCCGGTGTCGAGGTTCACCGCCACCAGGCGCCCCCACTGCTCTTCGCTGGGAATGGTCTTGAACGCGCCGCCCAGCCACAGCTTGCCGCCGGGGTATGGCACTTCTTCGACGTGGTAGGTCATCGGCTGGTGGAGATTCGCCGCGTATGCGAGGCGCAAGCCCGGGTTGATGGCCAGTGGCGACCATTCGACGCCGCCGTTCGCGCCCGGAAGCATGCGCGCGCCGTCCTTGGTCGGCAGCACCCACATGTTTTCCTGCGGGATCATCGCCTCGGAAAAGCGTATCAGCTTCCCAGTATTGCGCTCGTGCACGTAGATGTGGCCGGTCTTGCCGCCGTGAATCACGACATCGACCATCTTGCCGCTGCCATCCTTCGCCTGGGTGAGGACCGGCGGGCTCACCGCATCGAGATCCCATACGTCGTGCGCGATGTACTGGGAGTGCCACTTGTAGGTGCCCTTGTCCAGATCGATCGCCACCATCGAATTGGTATACAGGTTGTCGCCCGGACGAATCCCGCCGTAGAGATCGGGCGACGGGTTGCCGACCACGAAAAATACCGTGCGAGTCTTCTTGTCGATCGCCGGCGTCATCCACACGCCGCCGCCAAGCTTCTGGTAGAACGAGCTGTCCTTGGCGAACGCGGCTTTTTCGGCGTCGATATTGCGGTGCATGTCGCGGCCGGTCGCATCCTTGGGATTCCAGACCCCTTCGTGGCCCTTCTCGGGGATCGTGAAGAACGTCCACAGGAGCTTGCCGTCCTTGGCGTCGAACGCCTTGACGAAGCCGCGGACGCCGTATTCGCCGCCGTTGGTGCCAATAAGAATCTTGCCGTCGACGTATGCCGGCGCCATCGTTTCCGAGTAGCCCTTGTCGGGGTCGGCGATCTGCACATCCCAAAGCAGCTTGCCCGTCTTCGCGTCCAACGCGACCAGCTTCGCGTCAATCGTGCCCATGTACAGCGTGCCCTCGGCGATCGCGACGCCTCGGTTGTTGTTGCCGCAGCAAACCGTGACGATCGGCCCGAGCTTATGCTTGTAGTGCCAGTATTCCTCACCCGTTTTCGCGTCGATTGCATAAACGTGATTGAACGAAGTCGTCAGGAACATGACGCCATTGTCGACGATCGGCGCGGTCTCCATCGACTCCAGCACCGCGGTCTGGAACACGAACACCGGCTTGAGCTTGCCCACGTTGCCGGCATTGATCTGCTTGCCGGCGTAGTAACGCGTCTGCTCGTAGCTGCCGTTCGAGTGCAGCCAGTTCTTGCTGTCGCTGCCGGCGCCATCGAGCATCGCCTGCGTGACGTTGGCGAGGTTTGCCGACATCGGACGCATGGTCGTCGTCGCGCTGCCGGTCACTTCCTGCGCCGCTGCCGATGCGGCGAAGCCGCACGCGAGCACGAGGCTCGCGATGCTACCCAAAGCCCTGACGAAATTGGACGCCATTTCTCCTCCTGCAGAATTAGTATTGTCGCGCCGTGACATCGCGCGCAGCCGCCGCGCAGTTCCGCTGAACTTCATGCGGACGAGCAGCCATTCGGCTAGCCGCGGAATTAAGTTATAGTCGAACCAAAATGGAAATGCAATCTGTGATCCACAATGTCAGTCACGCGATGCCAGCGCCGGTTCGGATCGGCCGCGCGGCGGCGCGCCGGTGCGGCATCCTGGTCTGGCTCGCCTTTATTGCACTGCCGCATGGCGTGCTGGCACAGGACTTGTCGGCCAACGTCAGACTGCTGGCCGCCGCACGCGCCGGAGACCAAACTGGCGTCGGCAAAGCCCTCGCCGACGGAGCGTCGGTCAATGCCCGAAATCGCGTCGGCGAAACGGCACTGGTCATCGCGCTAAAAAATGACCAACCGGCGCTGGCAATGACGATGCTCAATGCGGGCACCGACGTGAATCTCGCCGCGGTGAACGGCGTCACGCCTCTGATGGCGGCCGCGCACGCGGGTCAGACCGAGATCGTGCGATTGCTGTTGGGAAAAGGTGCAGAGGTCGCCGCTGTCGACCGCTTGCAGAAGAACGCAATGACCTATGCGGCGGGCCAGGGCAGCACCGATATCGTCGTCTTGTTGTTGCGCGCGGGCGTCGACCCCAACGCGATCTACGCGCACCAGTTGACCGCGCTAATGTGGGCGGCAGGTTACGGCAAGACCGAAACGGTGCGGGCCTTGCTGGCCGCCGGCGCCAGCGTCGAGCTCAAGGACGATCGCGGCAAGACCGCGCTGGACATCGCGCGGGAGGGCAACTTCGTCGAGACCGTGAAGCAGCTCGAGTCTCCGGTTCGACCCTGACCCTTCGCATCTTCAACCTGCGTTCCGGGCGACTCGGTCGACGGCCCCGGCGCGAGACGGCCAGGGCCAGATCCGCTGAAACGAGCCATCTCGCTCCAGCAGCGCGTGCTTGACGGTGCCCGCGACGTGCAACGCCAACGCGCCAACCAGCACCCAACTATTGACAAGATGAACGACGCTGAACGCGTCCTTCAACGTGTCATGCTTCGGCGCCCACGCGGGCAGCACGATACCGAAGAACCGGACCGCGTAGCCGCTGAGCGCCGACCCGAGATAGCCGGACAGCGGCTGGACGATCAGGCAGACATAGAGCAGGAGGTGCACCGCTTGGGCGAGCTGCGCCTGCCATCGCGGCATCGGCATGAACGGCGGCGGTCGGTGCCGGGCGCGCCAACCGATGCGCACCAGCATCAATAACAGCACCGTCATGCCGATCGACTTGTGCAGGTTGAAAGCGTCCACGCGGGGGCCGACCGGGAGCTTGGGAATCGTCTGCATCCACCAACCCCAGCCGATGAGCCCGATCACCGCCGCCGCGATCAGCCAATGCAGCACTATCGCGGTCGTCGTATAGCGGGTCACGTGCTCAGAATCTGGCATAGACGCTTACGCCGACCAGAAAATTGCGGCCCGCGGCCGGCGCGAAAAATCGCCCATTGGTGTCGCCGACGATCACCGAGCCACTCCGGGCCGAATCGGATTTGCGCGGCGTTGTCGAAGTTCTGCCACGATCTGGGTGCCGATGGGTCGCCGCGAACTCGTGTAGCATAACCGATCGTCGGCACCGCCTCCATTGCCGCGCGCCGCGTAGGTCGAAGGGGAGCAAGGATTCATGCGCTTAGCCAGGTTGATGATTTGCGCGACGGTCATGTCGGCCACGACAGCACTTAGCGCGCTCGCGGCGCCGTTTGCGTATGTGTCCAATGAGGGCTCGGCGTCCGTATCGGTAATTGATACGGCGACCGACAAGGTGACCGCGACGTTCAACGTCGGAGGGAAACCACGCGGCATCGCGCTAGCGCCTGACCAAAAGCGACTGTATGTGAGCGACCAGGCCTCCAACGCCGCCCTGATGGTCGACACCTCGAATGGCGCCCTGCTCGCCAAGATGGCCTTAGGCAGCTCTCCCGAAGGCATCTATCTGTCGTCCGATGGCCGGCTGCTGTCCGCCGCGGTCGAGGAAGACGATATGGTTTTGCTCATCGATACCGCAGCCGCAAAGGTCGTACGGCGGGTGAAGATGCGCGGAAAGAACCCCGAACATGCGGTGTTCAGCCCGGATGGCCGCTGGCTGTACGTCAGCAGCGAAGAAGCCGACAGCGTCGATATTGTCGATGTTGCCAAAGGCGAGGTGGTCAAATCGGTGAAGGTCGGTGACCGACCGAGGGGCATCGGCTTTCTGCCCGACGGCAGCCGTGCCTACGTCGCCGCGGAGAACGCCGACACAATCAACGTCTTCGACGTCGCCACGCACGAAGTCATCGCGCGCATCAAGGCCGGCAGCCGGTCAAACGGCGTCACCGTGCGCCCCGACGGCAAGCGCGTGTACGTGAGCTCGGGCGGCGATGGCACGGTGCAGGTCATCGATACATCGACTAACGCCATCATTGCGGCGATTCCCGTCGGCAAGCGGCCTTGGAACATGGCGATCACGCCGGACGGAAGGAAACTGTACGTCGCCTGCGGGCGGTCGAACGCAGTTGCGGTAATCGACACCGAGACGAATTCGAAGATCGCCGAAATCGCCGTCGGACAGCTGCCCTGGGGCGTTGCGATCCGCTGACCTGATCGTGCGATCGACCCGGCGAGACATCGCGCGCCATCCGAATCAGTTCGTTATCGGCCAGCAATCGGCATCAATTACAAGCCAGCGTCCGCCACGACCGCGTACCCGACGTACAACGAAGGCATACGTCTGCCCTCTCCTGTCGAGTTGACCGTTCGGGCCCGCGCTTGGGTTCAATCCGATGCCGGAACAGTTTCGGGCTGTCGGCGCACCTCGCACCCTTTGGGTCGGCCTGGTTATGCCATCGGGCAGCAGACTGCGGCGATTGAACGATAATGGAATGCACCGCTCCATCGAGCAGGCTCTTTCCCCGAGATCGATTCGAATCATGGGTATGCGAAGAAGGGATTTACTGAAAGCACTCGGCGCGCTGGGCTGTGCGGCGATGCCTGGCCGCTGGCTACCCGCGCTCGCCGCATCGCCGGCAGCGGCTCGTGCCGCCGACGATTATTGCGCAGCGAATACCGGCTCCCGGCCGCTGTTCGTGCCCGCGGGCGACGGCTTGTTCGGACGCCTCGCACCCGATGGAGCCCTGCTGACGGTGCGCGCTTCACCGATCGCCGGCACCGCCGGCCCATGGACGCAAGGATTCGCCGTCGAGCATCGCGGTGCCCGCTTCGTCAATCCGACGCTCGTACTCAAGCCGGGCGAGCGGGTCAGAATCGATCTCGAGAATGCGTTGCAGGAGCCGACGATCGTGCACTGGCACGGCCTGGCCGTGGATACGCGCAACGACGGTGCCGCCACGCCGCCGATCGCGCCGGGAAGGCGTTACTCGTACGCCTTCGACGTGCGCGATCGCGGATCACTGTATTGGTATCATCCGCATCCGCACGGCCTGACCGCGGGGCAGGCCTACCGTGGAAGTTTCGGTTTGATCGAAGTCGAGGACGACGACGAACGCGCGCTCCGCGCCGCGCTCGAACTCGTCCCCGGCAGGAATGAGATTCCGCTGATCCTCCAGGATCGTCGCGGTACGGTCTATGACGCGACCGATGCCGATCGCTTCCACGGATGGTTGGGCGATGCTATCCACGTCAACGGCGCCGTCTGCCCCTATCTGGACGTCGCCACCCGCGTCTACCGCTTTCGGGTGCTCAACGCATCGAACGCACGTACTTGTCGGCTCGGCTTGCGCAGCGCCGATGGCAAGGCGGTGGCATTCACGCTGCTAGGCACCGATGATGGCTTGCTTGCGGTACCGCGTCGATGCGATGAAGCGTTCGTAGCATCGGCCGAGCGCATCGACATCCTCGTCGACTTAAGCGATGCCGCGGTCGGCGACACCGTTATTCTCGAAACGCGCGCGTTCGATCCGATGCACATGGAAATGGGCGCACCTCCCGCGGCGATCGACCATGCCGCGATGGATCACATGATCGCGCCACCGCCGATACAAGCGCGAGCGCCGGCCGCGGTCGACCATGCCGCCATGGGGCACGGCGGAAGTTTCCCGGAGGGTGACCTGCGCACTTTGCTGCAGCTACGGGTGCGCGAACGCATTGCCTATCGAGCAACGATTCCGCAAAGATTGTCGACGATCGTGCCGATCGATATCGCGCACGCCGTCGAGCGCCCGTTGCGCCTCGGGTTCGCCAAAGGGCGGTGGCGCATCAACGATCGCGTGTTCGCAATGGACGAAACGCCCATCGAGGTCAAGCGAGACACCGTCGAGACCTGGCTGATCAGGAACTATTTCAACAGCATGCCGCACGCGATGCATTTACACGGATTTCACTTTCAGGTGCTCGAGCGGCAAACCAGTCCCGAGCAGATCGCAGCGCTCAAGATCGATGATCGCGGGCGATTGGCGACGGATCTCGGCTGGAAGGACACGGTGCTGGTCTGGCCCGGCGAAAGCGTGAAGATCGCAATCGACTTCACATTGCCGTTCGCCGGCGAGCAGACGTACCTGTTCCATTGCCACAACCTCGAGCACGAGGATGGCGGCATGATGCTCGGCGTCAAGGTCGCATGATCGTCGCGCGTATCATCGTCGTTCCGATTTTTTTCGCACACGCGACGCTGGCGTTCGCGCAGGAGGTTCAGCTCAAGCCGCAGCGCGTCTCATCGCATTGCTGGTTTTTTCAAGGCGAGTCGGGCGTGGCGTCGCTGGCCAACAAGGGCTACATGTCGAACGCCGGCTTTGTCGTCACCAACGACGGCGTGGTGGTGTTCGACGCGTTAGGGACGCCCGCGCTAGGCCAGGCGATGATGGCGGCGATCCGCAAGGTCACGGCGGCGCCGATAAGGCGCATCATCATCAGTCACTACCACGCCGATCACATCTACGGCCTGCAGGCCTTGAAGTCCACCGGCGCGGAGATCTGGGCACACGTCAAAGCCAAGGCGTACTTCACCTCCGGCGTCGCCGAAGCGCGCCTTGCGCAGCGGCGGATCGATCTCGCGCCGTGGGTCGACGAGGCGACGCGCGTCGTGCCGCCGGATTTCTGGCTGGACGGCGATACTGACTTCCGGATGGGCGGATTGACCTTCAGGCTCATCTACTCGGGGGGCGCGCACTCGCCGGAGGACATGTTGATGTACGCGGTCGAGGACCGGGTCCTGTTCGCGGGCGATCTCATTTTTGCCGGACGCGTACCCTTCGTCGGCAATGCCGACAGCCGAGGCTGGTTGAGCGCCATGGAAAAGGTTCTATCGCTCAAGCCCGCTCCGGTGGTCGTCATTCCCGGGCATGGCGGCGCGTCGCGCGATCCCGGACGCGATCTGTCACTGACCCGCGACTATCTCGTTTACCTGCGACAGGCCATGGGCCGCGCCGTGCGCGAGCTGGAAACTTTCGACGAAGCCTATGCCAAGACCGACTGGAGCCGCTTTCGATCGTTACCCGCATTCGAGCCTGCAAATCGCATCAACGCGTATGGGACGTACCTGCTGATGGAACAGGAGGAATTGCAGAGCGCCACCAAGCCTTGACGCCATTCATGAACCGTTCCGCGAGAAGCCGCAGGTATTCAATCAGCCGGCGAGTGCGATCAGCTGTTCGTGCAGTTGCGCTGAAATCTCGATGCCGTCGATGCCGGCTTTCTCCGCCAGCGCCTCGCGGCGTTCGCCGGGCAGGCGCACTCCGGCCTCGGCGGTCATCGCCGCAATCAGCGTTTCGATCCGCTCGTCGTACACCGAGCGGCCGGCGAGCGCGCCCGGATCGATGACCAGAAACGCCTGACCCAGTCGCGGCCGGTTGCCTTCGTCGACAAAGAGCGTCGACGCCTCGAAACCGAGTGCCGCGCCGGTGAGCGTAGTGACCAGGAGCTCGACCATGAGCGCCAGCATCGCACCCTTGGTTCCGCCCATCGCCAGCATGCTGCCGTCGAGGCCCGCCCGCGCATCGGTCGTCGGATTGCCGTCGGCATCGAGTGCCCACCCGAGCGGAATCGGCCTGCCGTCCTTTGCCGCCATCACGAGCTTGCCGCGCGCGACTTCCGACAAGGACATGTCGATCAGCAGCGGGACACCGTGCGCACGCGGAAACACCACCGCGATCGGATTGGTTCCAAGCAGCGGGCGCTTGCCTCCCGCGACGGGCATCGCGGCGGGCGAGTTCGACAAGGCAAGGCCGACCATGCCGGCGGCTCCGACAGGCGCCAGGTGGAAGGCCGCGACTCCGTAATGATGGCTGTCGGTGACGCTCACCAGAGCAACACCGAATTCGCGCGCGCGTGCGACCGCTTCTCGTACCGCCAGCGCGCACGCCGGATACGCGAGCCCGCTCCCGGCGCTGATCAACGCCGCACCGCGTCTGCTGGCGACGATCCGGGGTTGTGCCTTGCCGTCGGCACGACCGTTCATCAGGTGTGCGGCGTACTGTGCGACTCGTGTCACGCCATGCGACGCGAGGCCGCGCGCGTCTGCATAGACAAGTGCGTCGGCGGTGGTCGATGCCATCGTCGCATTGGCGCCGGCGTGCACTAGCGCGCGTCGCGCAAGCTCGTGCAATTGCTCGACGCTCAGGCGCGGCATGACACGATCAGCAAGCTTCGTTGCTCGTCCACCGCAGCGTACACGGCCGACGGGCTTCTACGGCTCGTGGCCTGTGGCATCACGCCTTCGGGCGATAACGCTCGAGCGCCGCGGCGACCTTCTCTGCGATCATGGTCGAGACGCGAACGTTGGATTCACGCGTGACGCCGGCGATATGAGGCGTCAGCAGCAAATGAGGACATCCAGCCAGCGGCGATCCTGCCGCCAGCGGCTCGTGCTCGAAAACGTCGAGCGCGGCACCGCCGAGCTTGCCCGACTTGAGCGCGGCCACGAGCGCCGCCTCGACGACGATTTCGCCGCGTGAAGTGTTGATGAGCACGGCATCGGATTGCATCAGCGCCAATCTGTCCGCATCGATCAGTCCGCGTGTCGCCGGTGTCAGGGGCACGTGGATCGATATGACGTCCGCCTCGTGCAGCACCTCGTCGAATTTGCGTGCGGACGTCCGCTCCGCCGACCACAGCGGGTGGTCCGCGGGAATCATGGCATCAAAGCCGATCGCCTTCATGCCGAGCGCGCGGGCGAGTCTGCCAGTGAGCTGTCCGATCTGACCAAAGCCCACCACGCCGAACGTCTTGCCTGCCAGCTCGCGTCCGTTCGCCAGCGCGGGACGCGGCCACTTGCCTGCCGCGACCGCCTCGGTGCTCGAATACGCACCGCGCAACAGGATCAACGCCGCCGCGATCACGTATTCGGCGACCGCAAGCGCGTTGGCGCCGGTCGCGGGAATGATCTCGATGCCGCGCGATTTGCAGGTGAGCACATCGATGTTGTCGAGCCCGACGCCGAGCCTGCCCACGACTTTCAATTGCGGCGCCGCAGCGAGAAGCTCGCCATCGACTAGCGTCTTGTTGCGCACGATCAGCGCATCGGCGTCGGCGATCAGGCGCTTGAGCTGCTCGCGGTGCTCGCCCAGGTCCGCGTCGCAGGCGGTGTCGTATCTGGCCGCAAGCGACGCGACCGCGGCCGGCTCCATGAATTCGCTGATGACCACGCGCATACGGCTAACCGCCTTCACCTGAAGTGTCAAACTTAGTGTTCAACTCACTGCTCAACTCTGCATGCCCCACTTGCGAACGGTCTTGTCTTCAATGGTGCGGAAAATGACGTTTTCGACCAGCAGGCCGATGACGATGACGGTAAACAGGCCCGCAAATACGCTTGGGATCTCGAGCTGATTCTTGTTCTCGTAGATGAACCAACCGAGGCCCCCCGACCCGGACGAAACGCCGAACACCAGCTCGGCCGCGATCAAGGTGCGCCAGGCGAACGCCCAGCCAATCTTGAGTCCGGTCAGGATGCTCGGGAATGCCGCCGGAATGAGGATGCGTCCGACATAGGATAGCCCACGCAGACCGTAGTTGCGCCCTACCATGCGCATGGTGTTGGACACCGAAAGGAAACCGGAATGGGTGTTCAACGCGACCGCCCACAGGACTGAATGGATGAGCACGAACACCAGGCTGCCGTTGCCGAGGCCGAACCAGATGAGAGCCAGCGGCAGCAAGGCGATCGCAGGCAGCGGGTTGAACATTGACGTCAGCGTTTCAAGCAGGTCCGTTCCGAAGCGCGAGGTAATCGCCACGACCGTCAGCAAAGCCGCCAGCGCAATACCGGCGCTGTAACCGATCAGCAGCACCTTGATCGACGTCCACGCCTTCCCAAGCAGGCCCCCACGAACGACGGCCTCGACAAAGGCTTCGATGGTGGACGTGAAAGTTGGAAACAGCAGCGGGTTGTTGAGCAGCCGCGCGTAGATCTCCCAGAAAACCGCCAGCATGATCAGGATGAATACCTTGCGCACCGCGCTCTGGTTGTAGATGCGCTCCCAGGTCGACAGCGGCTTCTCGACCACGCCAAACGACGACGAATCCACCTGGTCGCGATAGATTTCGGGACGCAGGACGAGGGGTTCAGACATGGACGTGCTCCTCCTCGACGACATCGACAAACAGCATGTCGTGAATCTTCCGCTCCAGCGCGTGCGCCAGTTCGCCGCCGCTCTCGCGTGGAAGACTGTTCATCTCGGCCTTCACCTGACCCGGGTGGGGAGACAGGAGCAGGATCCGGCTGCCGATCTTGATCGCCTCGGCGATCGAATGGGTGACGAACAACACCGTGAATCGGGTGTCGTCCCAAAGCTGCAGCAGCTCGTCCTGCATCTTGCGCCGAGTCAGCGCATCGAGCGCCGCAAACGGCTCGTCCATCAGCAGCACGTCGGGCTCCATCGCCATGCCGCGCGCGATGGCGACCCGCTGTTTCATGCCACCGGAGAGCGTGTGGGGAAAGCTGTCGGCGAACTTGGTCAGGTTGACCTTGTTGATGTACTCGAGTGCTTTATCCTCGGCCGCCTTGCCGTTGAGCTTGCCGCTGGCGGTCAGCGCAAACATGACATTCTCCTTCACCGTCTTCCAGGGCAGAAGCTGGTCGAACTCCTGAAACACCATCATCCGGTCCGGTCCCGGCTTGGTGACCTTCTGACCCTTGAGCCTGATCTCGCCCTCGACCGGGGTCATGTACCCGCCGACCGCCTTGAGCAGCGTCGATTTGCCGCAACCGGACGGCCCCAGGAGAATGAAGCGGTCCGATCGCAACACCTCAAAGTCGACTCGATAGGTGGCAGTGACCAGGTGATCCTTGGTCTTGTATTGCAGCGTGACGCCCTTGACGTCGAGCAACGGTGTGATTGCTTCCATCGTCCCTCCTTCTCGAGCCCGGCCGTATTGCTTTAGCTCACGGCCGGCGCGCGTATTACGTTTGCCAGGGCAGTCGGTCGAGGTCGACGTTGCCCCCGCTCAGGATGACGCCGACCCGCAGCTTATTCAGTGAGATTTTGTGCTCCATCAGCATGGCGAGCGGCACTGCGGAGGATGGCTCGACGATCATCTTGAGCTTTTCCCAGAGGAGGCGCATCGCACGCACGATCGCCTCCTCGGATGCGGTTTCGACCCCATCGACGGTCGAGCGCAGCACCGCAAACGTCTTGTCGCCCAGCGACGATCGCAGCCCGTCGGCAATGGTGTGCGGATCGGTCTGCGGGATAATGCGGCCGGCCTGCAACGATCGATACGCGTCGTCGGCGCCGGCCGGCTCCGCGCCATAGACTTTGATCGACGGGCGCAGACCCTTGGCGGCGATGGCGGTCCCCGACAGCAGGCCGCCGCCGCCCACCGGGGTGATCACCGCGTCGAGATTGGGTTCGTCTTCCAGCAGCTCGAGCGCCGCCGTTCCCTGGCCAGCAATCACCCGCCAATCATTGTAGGGATGGACGAGCGTCGCGCCGGTTTCCGCTTCGACCGCGGCGCAGGTCGCCTCGCGGTCGGCGACGGTTGGTTCGCAGAAGCGGACCGTTCCGCCGAAGTCTTTGATCGCATCCTGCTTCACCTGTGCGGCGTTGGATGGCATCACGATCCACGCCGGGATGCCTCGCGAGCGCGCTGCCCAGGCGAGCGCAGCGCCGTGGTTGCCGGAAGAGTGCGTGACTACGCCATGCTTGGCCTCCGCTGCCGACAACGAAAGCACCGCGTTGCACGCGCCACGCGCCTTGAACGCGGCCACCTTCTGCAGGTTCTCGCACTTGAAGAAAAGCTGCGCGCCGGCGACTTGGTCGAGCGCCGGGTTCGACAGCACCGGCGTGCGATGGATGTGCGGACGAATGCGGGTATGTGCGGCGCGTATGGTCCCGACATCGATCTCGATCTCGGACACGCTTGCGGGCGCCTGCACGTTCATCCGCGGGTCAGCTTCCCTGCAGGTTGTGGGCATTGGGAAAGAACAAGTCCTTCCACGAGTCGGGCTTGGTTTTGATGGCGCCTATCTTGAGCATGAAATCGACGTATTTCATGACGTTTTGCGGCGTGGTCGTATACACGATCGCCGGATCGTCCAGCATCGCCTGGATTTCCTGCACCGAGTCCTTGTCGCGCGAAAGGCGCAGGTAGCTTTCGGCCGCCCATCGATGATCGCGATTGATCAGCGCCGTCGCTTCGTCAAGGGCCTTGACGAACGCGTCGTAGAGCTTCGGGTTGTCGTTTTTGAATTTGGAGGTCGTCCACACCACGTTGAAGGTCGACGGCCCACCGAGGACCTCGTACGAGTTCAGCACGGTGTGAATGGCCGGGTTCTTCAGCTGCTGATATTGAAACGGCGGCGAGCTGAAGTGCGCGGTGATCTCCGACCGTCCGGACAGCAGCGCCGCCTGTCCGTCGGGATGCGACAGCGACACGGTAAGCGCGTCGAGCTTGTTCTGCTGGCCTTCGCCGAAAGTTTTCTCGGCAGCCATTTGCAGTGTCATCGCCTGGACGGAAACCTTTACTGCAGGCAACGCGATCCGGTCTGTCTCGCGAAAATCACGAATCGTTTTGACCGCCGGATTTCGCGTGTTGAGAAAGATTGGCATCGAATTGATGGCCGAAATGGCCTTGACGTCGAGGTTTCCCCGGGTCCGCGCCCACAGCGTGACAAAGGGCGCGACACCGCCGGAAGCAAACTGCAGGCTGTTGGAAAGCAGCGCCTCGTTCATCACATTGCCTCCCGCGAACTTCGCCCAGCTGACGCTGACGCCAATCCCGCTCGCCTTTGCGTACTTCTCAATCAGCTTCTGGTCCTCCATGATCATCAGCGGCAAATAGCTGATGCCGTACTGCTGCGCGACGTTAATCTCGCTCATCTCGGCGCGTACGCCCTGCGTCGAAGCCACGCCGACGAAGAGTACCGTCATCACTGCCGACACCACCCCCGGCGATCGGCGTCTGTTACGGATACTGGAAGTTGGCTCGCCCTCCGCCGTTTTCATCCATCGCATTGCTATCTCCAATTCAATTGGCTGCATTGATCTGTTCGATTGCTTTGATTGGAGATCGACGCGACCACTAGGCGCTTTCGTAGAGGCGCGTCATCACGAATTCGCGGTGGCCGAGAGCTTCCGCGGCGGTGAGGCGTCCATTGACGGTGCGGAACATCATGTCGATGAGCTTGTCGCCTGCCTGGTCCATGGTGATTTCCCGCTGCAGGAGTCCCGAGGTATCGACGTCGATGTGCTCGCTCATCGTGCGCACCGTGCGCGGGTTGGCGGAGATCTTGATCACCGGCAGTATGGGATTGCCGATGACATTGCCCTGGCCGGTCGGAAAGAAATGCACAACGAAACCGGATGCCGCGCACAGCGTAGTCATCTCCGCCGCGGCCGACGAGCTGTCCATGAACCACAGCCCCGGCCCGGTGGGAACCTCGGCCTTGTCGATCACGCCGTCGACCACGCACTTCCTGCCGATCTTCTGGATGTTGCCGAGCGCTTTTTCCTCGATCGTTGTCAGACCTCCGGCGATATTGCCTTTGGTCGGCTGCGAATCCATAAGGTCGGTCGTCTTATGCCGGTTGATCACCTCCTGATAGCGATCGAAGACGCGCTGGAATTCGGCGCGCACCTTGTCGTCGCGGCAGCGTGCGGCGACGAGCTGCTCGCCTCCCGTGAGCTCGGTCGTTTCTCCGAAGACAAGAGTGCAGCCCGCCGCGTAGAGCTTGTCGAACGCAGCGCCGACGGTCGGATTGGCGCCGCAACCGGAGGTCGTATCGGACTCGCCGCACTTGGTCGAAATCCACAACTCGTTTAGCGCGCAGTCGGTCCGCTGCATTTCACTTGCCAATTGTAGGTATTCCCGGGCGCCCTTGGACGCGCGCATGATGGTGTCGTGGTCCCCGTGCAGCTCGATGCCGAAGCCGCTGGCCGGCTTGCCCGTCGCGGCGATCCCGTCCACGACCTTCTTGGTCCACTGTTCCTCGATGCCGATAACCACGACCGCGGCGACGTTGGGATTGCTTCCGGCGCCGATCAGCGTCCTGAAGTGCAGATCGAGGTCGGCGCCGAATTGCAGCCGACCGTACGGGTGCGGAATAGCCATCGTCCCCTTGATGTTGTGGGCCACCGCTTCGGCTGCCGAATTGGACAAATCGTCCACGGGAAGGATGATGACGTGGTTGCGAACGCCGACGCGCCCGTTCGCTCGCCGGTAACCCCAGAAACTCTTCTGCATGGTGCTCAAACTCCAAAAAATACGAAGATCGAAATCGACGCTGTCGCGCGCGACTTGTGTCCGGCAGCGGCGCCTCTCGGAGTTGCGCTGCCCGCCGGAGCTTACCAGCGCTTGGTCTTGATGTTGTGAACGTGGGCGTGCTGTCCGGTCTTGATCGGCGCCACGACTTTGCCGATGTCCACGCCATACTTGATGACCGTATCGCCGACGTTCATGTCCTTCAGCGCCACCTTGTGCCCGAGCGGAATGTCCTGGGTGCACGGCAAGCTGATAGTGCGGTCTTCGTCGAGTATCAGTCCGGTCAAGGTCTGCCCGGCCTTGATGCCTTCGACGACGACGACCGCGACCGAATCCTTGGGATCGTGCAGCACGCAATGAATCATGAGCCTTACTCCTGAAGCTTCGAAAAAAGAGAGGTGCGCAATTTTAGCGCGCCTGACGCTCCAACTGCCGGGCAAGGTCGACAAAATCGTCGGCGTTGAAGTCAGCTCGAGGATCGGCCTTGGTGTCGGTTTCCGACCCTAGCCCGTGCTCCAGCGGACGTCGCACAAACGCAGTCCGCAAACCGCAGCGCCGTGCAGCAGCAAGGTCATCCTTGTGCGCGGCGACCAGCATCACCGCTCCCGCCGGTAATCCAAGCAGCGCGGCGGCGCCGATATAAACCTCGGGATCCGGTTTGTAGTGATGAAAGAGCTCGGCCGACAAGATCACGTCCCACGGCAGGCGCCCGCCTCGCGCCAGATCGATCAGCAGCGACACGTTGCCGTTCGAAAGCGTACCGATGACGAAGTGGCGCTTGAGACGCGCGAGACCGCCCCCGCTGTCCGGCCAGGGCTTGAGCCGATGCCAGGCGGCGTTCAGCTCGCGCATTTCCGACGGCCGGAGATGTAAACCGGCGCGCTCGAGCAACGGCTTCAGTATCTCCATGTGCAACTCGTCGATCGAGCGCCATGGCGAGTCGCCGCGGCGCACGCCAGCCATCGCCGGCCGGTAGCCGGAGCGCCACGCGTCGGCAAACGCAGCCCAGTCGGCCCGCACACCGTGTCGGCGGCCGACGCGCCTCAACTCGCGAATGACGCTGCCGCGCCAATCGACGACGGTGCCGAAAACGTCGAACAACAGTGCCTCGGGGCGCTTTGCCATGCTCGGTTGCAGTCTAGAAAACGAATCGTATCTGCATCACCGGACCGAAGGTACGGCGATGCGCCGCGCATGGGCCGTGCGTCGCGAGCGCCGCGAGATGCTCGGGCGTCGAGTAACCCTTGTGCCGGGCAAATCCGTACAGAGGATAGCTGCGGTCGAGCTCCACCAGCAGCGCGTCGCGCGTCGTCTTGGCGAGAATCGATGCGGCGGCGATGGAAGCCACCAGACGATCGCCGTCGACGATGGCCCGCATCGGATAGTCGCTGTGCGGGCAATGCAGGCCGTCGATCCAGACGACCTCAGGCGCCGTGGTAAGCCGCTCGATCGCGCGCCGCATCGCCAGCAGTGTCGCCTGCAGGATATTCATGGCATCGATCTCGCCGACATCGCTTTCGGCGACCGCCCAGGCGATCGCGCGCGAACGGATCTGTACCGCCAACTCTTCGCGCGCTTGTGGCGTCAGCAGCTTGGAGTCACGCAGACCCTTGATTCGCCGTGCGTCATTGAGGATCACCGCAGCCGCGACCACCGGTCCGGCCAGCGGCCCACGGCCGGCCTCGTCGACGCCGGCGATCAGCACGTGACCCCCGCGGCCCGCAGTTCCGTCGCTACCGCGTCGGCGGCGATAGCGGAGGTGTCTACGGCGAGCTCGCTGGCCATGCCTGCGAAGAGCGCTTCGAGCCTGCGCCGGGTCACCGTGTCGTCGTATAAATTGAGCGCGGCACGGGCGAGATTGGCAACGGTTGCATCACCCTGCAGGAATTCGGCGACGACGAAACGTCCCGCAAATACGTTCGGCAAGCCCACATAGGGGAGCAGTAGCTTGCGTGCAACGATGGCGGCGGTAATCGGATTGACGCGGTAGAAGACCAGGTGCGGACAGCGCGCCATCACCGCTTCGAGCGTTGCCGTGCCCGAGGCCACGATGGCGACATCCGCCGCGCGCAGCGCGTGATCCGCGTGTCCGTACAGCAGCTTCATCGGCAGCGCTTCCAGTTTGAGCCGATATTGCACGCCTTCGAAATATTCGCGCGTTTCGCGACTGATCAGCGGCACGACGAACCGGGTCTCCGGCTGCGACTCGAAAATCTCGGCGGCGGTCCTCAAAAGGAGCTCGGTGTGCATTTCGAGCTCGGAACGACGGCTCCCCGGCAACAGCGCGAAGATCGGCCGGGAGAACCCCAGCTTCAGCAGTTCGCGCGCTTCCCGCCGGGTGGAGGCGTTGGCGGCGTCCGCGGCCAGCGGATGGCCGACGAAGGTGACCTCGATGCCGGCTCCCTCGTAGAGCGGCGCCTCGAACGGAAACAGCGTCAGCAGGCGATCGGCCGATCGTGCGATGGTACCGATCCGTTTGCGCCGCCAGGCCCACACCGACGGACTGACATAGTGGATCGTGCGCACGCCGTCATTTTTGAGACGCGCTTCTAGCCCGAGGTTGAAGTCTGGCGCATCGACACCGATGAACAACGACGCCTGAATCGACCGCAAGCGGCGAAAGACGTCGCGGCGGATGCGTGCCAGCTCTGGCAGATGGGTCAGCACTTCCGCATAGCCGCGCAGCGCGAGTTTGGACATCGGGTACCAGATCTCGCAGCCGGCGCTTTCCATGAGGGAGCCGCCAATGCCGGCAAAGCGCGCCCCGGGGATGCGCTCACGCACGGCGTTGATCAGCTCCGCACCCAGCGCGTCGCCGGACGCTTCCCCGGCGACGATGCCGATCGTAACTGGCCTTGCGGTGTTATCTTCCGCCATTACCGCCCTGCCCTCACCGAATTATCCCGCGCCCGGGACTCTCCAAAAACGCGGTCAGCAGCCCGAGCGCCGGCACCTGCCGCGCCTCGGCGGAGATTTGCTCGAGCGCATCGCTCAGCGGGAGCTGGCTTCGATAAAGCATTTTGTATGCGCGCTTGATGGCGCCGATCTCGGCGGCCGAAAACCCGCGACGGCGCAGGCCCTCGCTGTTGGTACCCCGCGGCTTCGCCGGATAACCTGCCGCCATCACGAAAGGCGGCACGTCCTGCAGCACGATCGACCCGGCCGCGACCATCGCGTGAGCGCCGACCCGGCAGAACTGATGCACCCCGACGAAGCCGCCGAGCACCGCATAGTCCTCGATGCTCACGTGACCGGCGAGCTGCGCGTTATTCGAAAATGTCGTCCCGTTGCCAATCACGCAGTCGTGTGCGATGTGCGAGTACGCCAGCAGCCAGTTACCGTTGCCGATGGTAGTGACCCCACGATCCTGGGCCGTGCCGGCGTTGATGGAGACGAACTCGCGGATGACATTCTCATCGCCGATGACCGTGCGCGTCACGGCGCCATCGTATTTCTTGTCCTGAGGAATATCGCCGATCGACGAGAATGGAAACAAGCGGTTGTTGCGTCCGATCGTGGTCTGCCCGGCGATAAGAACGTGCGACCCTATCGTCGTGCCTTCTCCCACGCTCACGCCCGCGCCGACTACGGAATAAGGGCCGATCTCGACTCCCGCGCCAAAGCTCGCGCCGGCGGCGACAATGGCCGTGGGATGAATGCCGGGCATCAGAAGTCGCGCAGCGCGGCAAGCAGCTCCGCCTCGGCAACCAGCACGTCACCGACGCTCGCCCGCACCGCGAACTTGCCGACGCCGCGGACCAGCCGAAGCTCCGTCGCCTCGAGCACGAGCTGATCGCCGGGAAACACTGGGCGCTTGAACCGCGCGTGATCGATACCTGCGAAAAAGATGAGCGACTTGTCGTCCGGTCTGCGGCCCAGCGTCTGATAGACGAGGATCACCGATACTTGCGCCAGCGCCTCGATGATAAGGACCCCCGGCATCACCGGGTAGCCTGGAAAATGTCCCTGAAAAAACGGTTCGCCGATGGTGACGTTCTTGATCGCTTTGATGTGCTTGCCAGGGATGCACTCGATAACCTTGTCGACAAACAGAAACGGCGGCCGATGCGCCAGGTAAGCCATGATCTCCCTGATATCCATCTGCACCACGGTCACTCCCCTTTTTTGCCCACTTTACGTTCCAGCGCCCGGACCCGAGTGGCGAAGCTGCGCAGCCTGCGCTGCACCGATGCGACATATTGCCATTCGCGATGCGGGAGCGCAGGAAACGCCGAAGTATAGACACCCGGCGAAAGGATCGACTCGAACACGCCGGTCGATGCCGAAATCGTGGTGCCGTCGGCAATGTCCAGGTGGCCGATGATCATTGCCGCGCCCCCGATCTTGCAGTTGCGGCCTATGGTGGTGCTGCCGGCAATGCCGGTGCATCCGGCAATTGCGGTGTGGGCGCCGATGCGGCAGTTGTGGCCGATCTGGATCTGATTGTCGAGTTTGACATCGTCTTCCACCACCGTGTCGCCCAACGCGCCGCGGTCGATGGTCGTATTGGCGCCGATCTCGACGTCCGCGCCGATCACCACCCTGCCCACCTGAGGCACTTTGAGCCAGCGTCCGTCCTGCTCGGCCATGCCGAAGCCGTCGGCGCCGATTACTGCGCCGCTGTGGACGACAGTGCGCGGGCCCAGCACCGAGTTGGCATAGAGGACCACCCGCGGATACAGCGTCACATCATCTGCCACCGAGCACCCATCGCCGACCGCGCAACCCGCATGAATCTGGGCGCGCTCGCCGACGAAGGCCCGATGACCGATGACGACGTTGGGACCAACCATTGCGCTCGCGGCGACCTTCGCCGTGGCGGCAATGACGGCAGTAGGATGAACGCCTGGCACGGCCGCGGCTGGCGGATGAAAAATCGTGGCGATGCGCGCGTAAACCGCATACGGGTTCTCCGTAACCAGCTTCGGCAGCGGCGTTGCGTCGGCATCACGAAGCGCAACAATGACCGCGCCGGCTCGCGTCGCCGCGAGTTCCGCGCGGTAGCGGTTGTTGGAGAAAAAGGAGATCGACCTTGCGTCGGCGTCTTCGAGGGTCGCCACTCGATAGATCATCAACTCGCCGTTGCCGGCCAGCTCCGCGCCGGACCGTTCGGCCAGTTCGCGCAGCGCTATGCCTGTGACGTGTGGACTATTATCAGGTTCCATGCGCTCACGCCGCGGCGCAGTCTGCGCCCGCGTTACTTGTCGGCTAGCGCCTTGACCACCCGGTCGGTGATGTCGATGCGCGGACTGGCATAAATGACCGGCTCCTGGATGATCAAATCAAATTTCTCGTCGATAGCGATCTGCTGGATGACTTTGTTCGCGCGCTCCTGCACCGCGGTCAACTCTTCGTTCTTGCGTAGATTGAGGTCTTCGCGAAACTCCCTTTGCATTCGTTGCAGATCGCGGCTCATGTTGGCGAGATCGCGCTCCTTGGCGCGACGTTCGGGTTCCGGCAGGGTGACGCCATCTTTTTCCAGCAGCGCCTGCAGGTCGCGCACCTGCTTGGAGAGCTTCTGGATCTCCGCGTCGCGGGCGGCGAATTCCTTTTCAATTTTCTGCTGAGCCCGCTTTGCCGGAGCGGCCTCGCGAAACAGCCGCTCACCATTGACGAACCCGATCCGATAGTCGGCGCCTTGCGCGAATCCGGGGGCCGCGAGCGACGCGATGAACAGCGCTGCACCGAGCCGAACAAGAAACTTATGTCTGAGCGGTTTCACTTTTTCTCCTGCCACTGGGCCGCGATCAAAGAAGGCTGGCCGCAGGCGCTGTCGAAGCATATCGCGCCGCCCGACCAACGCACCTTCGAATCGTCTCCTACTACGCGAGTGTCTGGGATGGTCGAGCCCCGACGGCGACTCTAGAATCCGGTACCCACCTGAAACTGGAAATGCTGCACCTTGTCGCCGACCTTCTTGTTGATCGGCACACCATAACTGAACTTCAACGGGCCGACGGGCGAATTCCACGCCAGCCCGATTCCCGTGGAATACCGGAACGATTCGAGCGTTGGCTGAAATCCGGCATCGTAGATCTGGCCTGCGTCCGCAAACACCGACACCCGCACCGATTGATCGCCTGGCTTGGTGCCCGGCAGCGGAAAAAACACCTCGGCGTTGGCAACGACTTTGCGCCGGCCGCCGATGGTGTTTCCCTGCGCGTCCTGCGGACCGAGCGAAGCAGTTTCGTAGCCGCGCACCGACCCGACACCACCTGCATAATACGCCTTGAAGAAGGGAAGCGTTTTGTTGCCCAGGCCGCCGCCGTAGCCAAGCTCGCTGCGCAACATCAGCACCGAGCTGAGCGGCAGTGGGGTAAACCACTGAATAAGGTAGTTGGTCTTGTAATATTCCAGATCACCGAACGGTAGTCCTGCCTCCCCGAACGCACTTTGCAGCAGGCCCCGGGTCGGAAAGAGGACGCTGTCGCGGGTGTCGCGGGACCACCCAGCGGTGAGAATAAACGAATTCGTCACCGACCCGAATTGGCGGACGAAGTCAACGTACAGCGGCGGGCTGTTACTGAACAGGGTCAGCTTCGTATTCTCGAAGCGCCCTCCGAAGTTGATGGTGTCGGTCTCGGTGATCGGCACACCGAAACCGATCGCGGCGCCGTACGTCGTCGATGAGTATTGGGCGATCGGCAGCGACGACGGGTCGACGTTCTTGTCGTAGATCTCGATGGCGCGTGAGATGCCATCAGCGGTCCAGTACGGCTCGACGTAAGTCACCGCGATGGTGCGATTGACTCTGCTGGTATTGATCGACGCCGACAGCGAGTTGCCGGTGCCGAAGACGTTATTCTGCGAGACCGATGCGGAAAGAACAACGCCGTCGGCGCTGGAGTAGCCGACACCCGCGAGCAGATTGCCGGTTGACTTCTCGGTCACCGTCACGTCGAGATCGACCTGGTCGGGGCTGCCGGGAACGGCCGGCGTCTCGATGTTGACGTCCTCGAAATAGTTGAGCCTGACGATGCGCACCTTGGATCGGTCGATCCGCGTCGCGTCGTACCACGCGCCTTCGAGCTGGCGCAACTCGCGCCGGATCACCTCATCGCGCGTTCGCGAGTTGCCGCTGATATTGATGCGCCGTATGTATACCCGCCGGCCTGGATCGATGTAGAACGTGAACGCGGCCTGCCTGTTCGCCCGATCGACCTCCGGCACCGCGTTAACGTTGGCGAACGCGTAGCCGTCGCTGCCCAGCCGGTCTGAAATCGCCTTCGCCGACTGGGTCAGCTTTTCTCGCGAATAGACCTCTCCGGGCTTGACCGTGATCAATCGCAGCAATTCCGCTTCCGGCAGCAACAGCTCGCCGGCCAGACGTACGTCCGAGAAAGTGTACCTCGGGCCTTCGGCGATGTTGACGGTAATGTAGATGTCCTCCTTGTCTGGAGTGATCGACACCTGCGTCGATTCGACGGAGAACTCGAGATAGCCGCGGTTAGTGTAGTAGCTTCGCAGCGTCTCCAGGTCGGCCTGCAGCTTCTGCTTCGAATACTGGTCGTTCTTGGTGTACCAGGTCAGCCAGCCGGGGGTCGAGAGCTGCATCTCGGAAATCAGCGTTTTTTCGGGAAACGCCTGCGCGCCGACGATATTGATGTTGGCGATCTTGGCGACATCGCCTTCTTCCACCGTGAAATTCACCGCGACGCGGTTGCGCTCCTGAGGCGTCGCGGTCGTGGTGACTTTCATCGCGTAATAGCCGCGATTGATGTACTGCCGCTTGAATTCCTGCTCGGCGCGTTCCAGCGCGGAGCGATCGAAGATGCGCGACTCCGCGATCCCGATGTCCTTGAGCGCCTTTTTCAGCGTGTCCTTGTCGAATTCCTTGGTGCCGACGATGTCGATCTGGCTGATCGTCGGCCGCTCCTGCACGATGACCACCAGCACCTCGCCTTCCGCCTCGAGCCGCACGTCGCGAAAGAAACCGGTGGCGTACAGCGTCTTGACCGCTGCCGACGCCTTTTCATCATCGATGCGATCGCCAACCTTGATCGGAAGATAGCTGAACACGGTTCCGGCGTCGGTGCGCTGCACGCCCTCGACACGGATATCCTTGACGACGAAGGGATCGAAAGCAAGCACAGCTGTGGACCACGAAAGCGCGAGCGCCGCGGCGGCTGCCAGGTGTCTGATGAACCGAGCGCGTGTCCGCGAAGCAGCCACGCGCGAGGATCCGCGGTCAGAAGAGTCGGGAAATATCATTGAAAAGCGCTAGAGCCATCAGCATGGCCAGGACGGCCATGCCGATGCGCTGGCCGACCTCGAGGACGCGGTCGGAGACAGGACTGCCCTTGATAATCTCGGCCAGATAATACATCAAGTGACCGCCATCGAGTAAAGGCACAGGCAGCAGATTGAGCACGCCGAGACTGATGCTGATCAGCGCGAGATATCCAATGAATGTCAATGCACCGGCCTGCGCCGACTGCCCGGCAAAGTCGGCCATGGTCAGCGGACCGCTGATGTTCTTCAGCGACGCGTCGCCGGTAAGTATGCGGCCGAGCATTTTCAACGTGAACACCGACAAATCCCAGGTCTTGACCGCGCCTTGCACCAGCGCCTCGCCGATCCCGTAACGAACGATGATGGCAACGCGCTCGGCGGCGGCCGGATCGACGCCAAGCCGCATGCCTGCGATGCCAACGCGACGGCCGTTCTGCTCGCTCGGCTCCGGCGTCACATCGCTCTGGAACTCGGCGCCGTCGCGGCGCAGCGTAAAGGTGACTCGCTCGCCGGGATGCGCGTTGGTAATCGCCGCCGCGTCTGACGGCGAGCGCACCGCAGTACCGTCGATGGCGACGATCGCGTCGCCGGGGCGAATGCCCGCGTTTGCCGCCGGCTTTCCGGGCAGCGCCTCGTTGACGATCGGCGAACCGAGATCGGCGCGCAGCCCAAGCGTGGCCATGAAATTCGATTCCCAATCGCCGGCATTCAGCGCGGCGAGCGCCAGGCTCCGTGTTGCCTTCGAGCCGTCTTCATGCGTTACCTCGAGACGAACGCTGCTGCTTCCCGAGGCCTTGAGCAAGCGCCAACGCAGATCCTGCCACGAGCCGATCGCTTCGCCATCGAGCGCCGTGACCAGGTCGCCGCCCGCGAGACCGGCTTGTGCCGCAGGCGATGTCGCTGGCGGTGGCGCCAGCAGCGGACGTTGAGCGGGCACACCGACGACATAGATTCCCGCGAAGAGCAGCACCGCGAGCGCCAGATTCGCAATCGGGCCCGCGGCGACGATCGCGATCCGGCGCCAGACGTTCTGTCGATTGAAGGCGCGCGGCAGGTCGGCCGGGAGCACGTCGCCCTCGCGCTCATCGACCATCTTGACGTAGCCGCCCAGGGGAATCGCCGATAGCGCCCACTCGGTGCCGTCGGGCCCGTAGCGTCTGGACCAGACGATGCGACCGAAGCCGACCGAAAAGCGCAGCACCTTGACGCCCACCAAACGTGCGACGAGGTAGTGGCCAAGCTCGTGAAACACGACCAGAACGCCAAGCGTTACAATGAAAGCGAGCAATTTCTGGATCATGTCGATCACGCTGGAAGAGGTTGCGGCTGCTCGAGTTTGAGCAATTCGCACGCCACCGCGCGCGCCTCGCGGTCGGCATCAAGCGCGTCGGCGAGCGACGACAGCGGGGTTGCCGGAACGCGTCGCATGGTCGCTTCGCAGGCACGGGCGATGGCGAGGAAACCGATTTTGCGCTGCAGGAACGCCTCCACCGCCACTTCATTGGCGGCGTTGAGGATCGCCGGGGCGGTGCCTCCCGCGCCCAGCGCTTCATAGGCCACGCCCAGGCACGGGAAGCGGGCCAGATCGGGCGCGAAAAAGTTGAGCGCGCCGATGCGGGCGAGCTCCAGTGGCGCGACGCCGGAGTCGATGCGTTCCGGCCATGCGAGTGCCTGAGCGATCGGCGTGCGCATGTCCGGGTTACCCAGTTGCGCGAGGACCGATCCATCCAGGTATTCGACCAGAGAATGAACGATGCTCTCGGGATGAATCACCACTTCGATCGCTTCCCGGGCGACGCCGAACAGCCAGTGTGCTTCGATGACCTCGAGGCCCTTGTTCATCATGGTGGCCGAGTCGACCGAAATCTTGCGTCCCATGCGCCACTTGGGATGAGCACAAGCCTGCTCGGGGCTGACACTTTCGAGCTCGGTCAGAGGCGTAACGCGAAACGGGCCGCCCGACGCGGTCAGCAGGATGCGCCGCACCCCGCACGCCGCCGTCGATGGCGTCCGAACGTGCGGCAGGCACTGAAAAATCGCGTTGTGCTCACTGTCGATAGGCAGCAGGATTGCGCCGGAATCGCGAACCGCGGACATGAACACTTCGCCGGCAAGCACCAGCGTTTCCTTGTTGGCGAGCAGGATGCGCTTGCCTGTCTTCGCCGCGGCCAGGGTGGACTCGAGTCCGGCGGCGCCGACGATTGCGGCGATTACCGTATCGACCTCCGGCAGCGCCGCGACGTCGCGCAAACCTTCGGCTCCGCAAAGAACGCGTGTGGGCAAACCGCGCTCGCGCAGTGCGCCCTCGAGCTGTTGCGCTGCGTCCGGATCCCGCATCGCGGCGACCGGTGGACGAAAGCGTTCGACCAAAGCGAGCAGGGCTTTCCATTGCCGACCGGCCGTCAGCGCGCTGACCCGGTATCGGTCCGGATGCCGCGCGATGACGTCGAGCGCCGAGGCTCCGATCGAGCCGGTGGCACCCAATATGGCAACATTTTTTTGCACGGCGCTCGAGCTCATCAGCGAATAAGGTAGTGAGCGATCAGCGCCGCCGGCGGAAGCGCTGCCAACAACGCATCGATCCGGTCGAGCACTCCGCCATGACCGGGAAGAAGTTTCCCGCTATCCTTGACACCGCGCATGCGCTTCAGTTGCGACTCGAAAAGATCGCCGACGATGGACACGCCCGCGAGCGCCAGCACCAGAGCGACCCAGGCGATCACGCTGGCGGGAACGATCGCCGCCGAATATCCAGCGCCCTCCGCGAAGGGCAGTAGCGCGAGCGCATAGACCGCGACCGCGATCAATGCCCCGTATACGCCTTCCCATGTCTTGCCGGGGCTGATAGCGGGCGCAAGTTTGTGCTTTCCAAATCGCTGTCCGGCGAAATACGCCGCGGAATCCGCGACCCACACGATCGCCATCAGCGCCAGCAGCAAGGCCGGCGAGCGAGCCTGCAGCTGCACCACCGAGACCCAGGTCGCGATCAGCGCCAGCCACCCCACCAGGGTCAGCACGAGTTTCGATTCGACGCGCCAGCCGAAATATAGCCAGGCGGGCGCGACCACGACCCAGAACAGGGTCGCTCCGCCGCAGATCGACACGACTAGCGCATCCGGCCATCCGCCATCCGCATCGAAGCCGCTCCATCGCGTGAGGAGCATGCCAGCGCCGATCAGCACTGTTCCGGCGACCAGCAGCAACCCGCTCGGTTTGCGGTAGCCGGTGAGGGCCGCCCATTCACTGCTGGCCAGCGCCATAATCACCAGCGTTATGGCAGCCCACTCGGGGGGTGGCAAAAGGAACAGCGCGGCTATCGTTACCGGAATGAGCACCAGCGCAGTGAGAATGCGCGTTCTCATTCGCGACGGCGCATCGAGCCGAATCGCGATTCATCCATGGCGGCCTCGACCTGCTCGCTGGTGCGGCCGAACCGGCGCTCGCGCTGTTGATACGACAAGATCGCCGCATCCAGCGCGTTGGCGTCGAAATCCGGCCACAGGAGGTCGGTGAAATAGAACTCGGAGTAGGCAAGCTGCCAGAGGAGAAAATTGGAGACTCGCTGCTCGCCGCCGGTGCGGATGAATAGGTCCGGTTCCGGCGCATATGCCATCGACAGATATGGGTCGAGTGCCTCGGGTGTGAACCCCCGCGCGGCCTCCGGATGCGCCGCCAACAGTTTGCCCGCGGCCTGTGCGATATCCCAGCGGCCGCCGTAGTTGGCGGCGATGGTCAGCATCAATCTCGAATTCATCGCCGTCAACTTCTCGCCGCCCGCGATCAGCTCGCGTATTTTCGGCTCGAAGCGCGACGTGTCGCCGATGACCTTGAAGCGAATCCCATTGTCGTGGAGTTTGATGGCTTCCTGCTCCAGCGCACGTACGAAGAGTTGCATCAGAATCGACACTTCGTCCGCAGGCCTGCGCCAGTTTTCGCTGGAGAACGCGAACAGCGTGAGATATTCCACGCCGCGCTCTATGCACGCACGCACCGTCGCGCGCACCGCTTCGACTCCTTTGCGATGCCCTGCGACGCGAGGCAGCAGACGCTGCTTCGCCCAGCGGCCGTTGCCGTCCATGATGATCGCGACGTGTCGCGGGATCGAGCGCGCCTCCGGCACGACGTGCGTGGAACTGGTGAACAAGGTCAATGCGCCCGGTTGCTGCACGATGCCAATATGAGCTGACGGCGGCGAGCGAGCGCTCAGACCGCCATCAGGTCGGCTTCCTTGGCGTGCAGTGCCTTGTCGACTTCGCCGATGTAGCGATCGGTGAGTTTCTGGATGTCGTCCTGCGCCCGGCGCTCGTCGTCTTCGGAAACGGATTTCGCCTTGAGCAGTTCTTTGAGGTGGGTGATCGCATCGCGTCGGATATTGCGCACGGCAACACGCGTGGCCTCGGCTTCCTTGTGCACGACCTTCACCAGCTCCTTGCGTCGCTCCTCGGTCAACGCCGGCATCGGAACCCGGATCACGTCGCCTGAAGTCGCCGGATTGATACCCAGGTCGGAGTCGCGCAGCGCCTTCTCGACCACCTGCACCATCTTTTTTTCCCACGGCTGCACCGCGATCGTGTGCGCGTCGGCGAGCGTCACATTGGCGACCTGACTGATGGGCATCATCGACCCGTAATAGTCGACCTTGAGATGGTCGAGCAGACCGGTGTGCGCCCGGCCGGTACGGACTTTCCCCAGATCGACTTTCAGCGCTTCCACCGACTTCTGCATTTTCTGCTCGGCGGATTTCTTGACGTCTGCAATCATGTCAGCTCCTGAGCACGTAGGACAGAATGGATCGACTACGTACGGCGTGCCAAAGCATTCGCACTTGCAGCGCCGGCTAGCAATGCACCAGCGTGCCCTCGTCCTCGCCCATGACCACCCGCTTCAGTGCCCCCGGTGCAAAGATGCTGAAGACCTTGAGCAGCATGTTCTGATCACGGCAGAGTGCGAGTGCGGTCGCGTCCATCACTTTAAGGTTCTTGACCATTGCCTCGTCGAAGGTGAGGCTGGGGTAGCGCTTGGCCGACGGATCCTTTTTCGGATCGGCGGTATAGACGCCATCGACCTTGGTTGCCTTGAGCACGATGTCGACACCCATCTCGCGTCCGCGCAGCGCCGCGGCGGTGTCGGTGGTGAAAAAGGGATTGCCGGTGCCGGCGGCAAAAATGACGATCTTGTTTTCTTCGAGATAGCGCAGCGCCTTGCCGCGGATATACGGCTCGGCCACCTGTTCGATCGAAAGTGCCGACTGCACCCGCGACACGAGACCCGCCCGACGCATCGCGTCCTGCAGCGCCAGCGCGTTCATGAGCGTCGCCAGCATTCCCATGTAGTCAGCGGTTGCGCGGTCCATGCCCGCTGCGCCCGGCGCGACGCCGCGGAAGATGTTCCCGCCGCCAATGACCACGGCGATCTGCACCCCGAGCCGGACTACTTCGCCGATTTCGGCGACGATGCGATCGATGACTTCGCGATTGATGCCGTACGCATCGTCACCCATCAGCGCTTCGCCCGATAGCTTGAGCAGCACGCGCCGGTACGCAGGCTCGATGCGGACGCTCAATGGGCTCGGCAGAGGCGCGATGATGGGCGTGCTCATGAGGCGGGAGCGGTCAGACCTTCGCCATTGCCGCCACTTCGGCGGCAAAGTCATCTTTTTTTCTTTCGAGCCCCTCGCCGACGACGAAAAGCGTGAAGCTCGTGACTGTCGCCCCCTTGGACTTCAGGTACTTTTCGACCGTCTGCTCGGGGTCGCGCACGAACGGCTGGCCGAGGAGCGTGACTTCGGCCAGAAACTTGTTGATCCGGCCTTCGACCATCTTGGCGACGATTTCCGGAGGCTTGCCCGATTCGGCAGCCTGCGCGCTGAAAATCGCGCGCTCCTTTTCGATCAGCTCCTTCGGAACCTGGTCACGCGATACGCACAACGGACGCAGTGCCCCCGGCGCGGCGGATGCGGCAACATGCATGGCAAGATCCTTGCCGGTCTGCTCGTCGGCGCCCTGATAGGCAACCGTCACTCCAATGCGTCCACCGCCGTGCAGGTACTGGGCAAGGTGCTCCGGTGTCGTGATCCGCACCAGTCTCCGGATGGCGATGTTTTCGCCGAGCTTCTGAACCAGTGCCTGACGCGCGGACTCGACAGTCGTTCCGCCGAGCGCCATCGCGGTCAACGCGCTGACATCGGCCGGGTTTGCTTGGACGACGAGTTGCGCCAGCTTCCGCGCAAAGTCGATGAAGTCTGCATTGCGGGCAACGAAATCGGTCTCGCAATTGAGCTCGACCATCGCCGCGGACTTGCGATCGGCGGCGATAGTGGCGCCGATGATACCTTCGGTCGCGATGCGGTCCGCTGCCTTGGACGCTTTGGCTCCGCTCTTGATGCGCAGCAGCTCCTCAGCCTTGCTCAGGTCACCATGGGTTTCCGTCAGCGCCTTTTTGCATTCCATCATGCCCAGCCCGGTTCGGCCGCGCAGTTCCATCACCATGCTTGCGTTAACGTCCGCCATTACTTGTTCGCTCCACATATTGTTCGCTACGCCGCCGTTACGCCGGCAGACAAAAAAATATGGTGCCCGGACTCGCTTCGGTCCTTAACGCAATTTTGCAGCCTCGTCTCCCGAAACCTCGACGAATTCCTCGGTCTGCACGATTTCCTGAATGACCTGGCTCTTGCCTTCGAGGATCGCGTCGGCGACGCCACGCGCGTACAGCCTGATGGCGCGACTCGAGTCGTCGTTGCCGGGGATCACGTAGGCGATTCCTTCGGGCGAGTGGTTGGTATCGACCACCCCGACGATCGGTATCGAAAGCTTGGTCGCCTCGGTCACCGCGATCTTCTGATAACCAACGTCGATGATGAACAGCGCGTCCGGCAGCGCGTTCATTTCCTTGATGCCGCCCAGGCTCCGGGTGAGCTTTTCCATCTCTCGCTGCAGCGTCAACGCCTCGCGTTTGCTCATTTTCTCGAATGTTCCGTCCTGGGCCATCGTCTCGAGGTCCTTGAGCCGCTTGATCGACACCTTGACCGTCTTGAAATTGGTCAGCATGCCCCCCAGCCAGCGATGATCGACGAAGGGCATGCCGGCGCGCTGCGCTTCCTCGGCGACAATCTCTCGCGCCTGGCGCTTGGTACCGACGAACAGGATGGTGCCGCGGTTGGACGCGAGTTGACGCACATACTTCATCGCGTCCTGATACATCGCCAACGTCTTTTCGAGGTTGACGATGTGAATCTTGTTGCGCTGTCCGAAGATGAAGTCCGCCATCTTCGGATTCCAGTATCGTGTCTGGTGTCCGAAATGGACGCCAGCCTCCAGCATTTGACGCATCGTGACCGACATTCCCTCGTTCCTTTCAGGGTTGAGCCTCGATCCGCAACCGGGCCCTGCGACGGCGTTGCTTTAGTCGCGGGGCACCCTGAATCGGCGGATCTGCGAATTTCCAGGATCGCGCCACCCGTATTTTTGGTGCCGCAATCCAAGCTAACGTACGATTTTAACACACTTTTCGCTGATTTTGGAGCGACGGTCTCTTATCCCGCCCTTTACCGCGCGCAGGCTTCCGCGGGCGTAAGCACGAAGCGCGCTTCGGCTCGATCGGCGTAGGGCACACAGGCAGCAACCTGGCCGGAAGGCGGCTGCCCGAGATCGACGTCGTTGCACAAGATGGGGCCGGAGGTCACCAGCGCGTCGCGGTAGCGGAGGTTGTGCGCGGACCGTTCGCCGTCATTCTGCTCGCCCCACTTCAACCAGAAGAGAGCGACCTCCTGCGGCAGCTCGAACGCCACGCGGTTCCCGTTGCTCGCGTCTTGCGGCGACAGTGGCGCCAGCCGCCAGATCCGGCGCATAGAGTGTGAGGTGCCTTCGCTCCCGTAAACAGGGCACAGTGCACCAGGGTTTGACCTTCCCGTTGCGCCGTGCGCCATTCGGCCCGACGTGCGCCTATCGCCTTCGTTCGAGGGCGAGGTTGGCGTATGCTTGAACCATGGCTTCCTGGACCGAATTTCTCGTTCGCCGTGGTGCGACCTTCGACGGTCACGCCGTCACCCACTTTTGCGCGCCTGAGGAAGAGCTCACTACCGCGCGCGATGCGGCAGTGGTGTGCGATTTGACCCCACTCGCCGCGATGCGGGTCGCCGGACCCGACGCGGCAGCATTCCTGCAGGGGCAATTGACCAACGACGTTACCGACCTTGCGTCCGGCATGGCGCAGTATTCCGCGTGGTGCTCACCCAAGGGACGCATGCTCGTCAACTTTATTCTTCTGCGAACCGAGGCCACGACGTTCGAGTTGCTGCTGCCGGTGTCGATGACCGCCGCGGTGCTCAAGCGTCTGACGATGTTCGTTCTCCGGTCCAAGCTGACCATCGAAGACACCAGCGGTGAAAGCGTACGCATCGGAGTGGGCGGCCCGACCGCGGCCGCTGCCCTGCGCGCCGCCTCGATCGATGCGCCGGCGCGGTTTCAGCTTCGTACGCTCGACGGGGGCTCGATCGTCGCCGTGCCGGGAGACCGCTATATCGTTGTGACGCAGCCGGCGTTCGCTGAACAGTTCTGGGATCGCATTTCGAGCGCCGCGCGTCCGGCCGGCTTTCCGGTATGGCAGTGGCTTACCATTCGCGCCGGCGTTCCCGTCATTACTCCGGCGACGACCGACCGCCTGGTGCCGCAGATGGCAAACTGGGATGCGCTCTCTGGCGTGAGCTTTCGCAAAGGATGCTACACCGGGCAGGAGATCGTCGCCCGGACCCAGTATCTTGGCCGGCTGAAGGAGCGCACATTTCTCGCCCATGTCGACGGCCCTCCTCCCGGCCCGGACGAAAAGCTCTACAGCACCACGTTTGGCGATCAGTCCTGCGGCACGGTGCTCAACGCCGCGGTGGCTCCTGGTGGCGGCAGCGATCTTGTTGCCACATTGCAAATCGCGGCAGCGCGAAGCGGCGATGTTCGAATCGGATCCCCGGACGGTCCTGCGATCGCACTGCTGCCGCTGCCGTATCCGCTGCCTGACACACCATCGAGCGCATCATCGGGCGCGCCATTGAACTCAACACGCGCGGCCGAGGCTCCCCGGGGCCGCATCGCTTGAGCGCTTCACCGGTTCACTTCTACATCTACTATCGGATCGCGGCATCGCACGCTGCAGAGGCACGCTCCGCGGTCGCAGGCGTCATGGCCGCACTGGAAAAAGAGTTCGCGGTCAGCGGTCGGCTTTTGTGTGCGCAAAATGACGCTGCCCTGTGGATGGAAGTCTACGAGAACGTTGGCGCTCCGGTGCCCTTCGAGGCAGCGTTGAACAACTTGCTCGGAAAGACGCGCTTTGCATCATGGGTGGTGCCGAGCTCAGCGCGGCGCACCGAGCGATTCGTGGCGATGGTGAAATGAGCGACGACAACGCACTGCGCGGCTGGTTTACCGAGGCAGAACTTCGCTCGACAGCTGCCGGCGCACATTGAGCGATGCGCGGGCGCCGATTTCGCAAGCTACCGACTCCATCACGCCAGAGCTTCGCCTTCAAACACCGCCATGTGCCTTGCCATCGTCGCGCTCGATACGCATCCCCAATACCGCGTCGTGATCGTCGCCAATCGGGACGAATTTCACGCCCGCCCAGCGGCACCCGCCCATTGGTGGACGAGCGGCATCCTTGCGGGCCAGGATCTGATCGGCGGCGGCGCCTGGTTCGGCGTTACTCGCAGCGGCCGCTGGGCGTTGGTCACGAATTATCGCGAGGGTATTCCCCGCGATCCGGACGCACCCTCGCGTGGCAAGTTGGTAACCGCTGCACTGCTGGACCCATCGCCGCCGCTGCCATGCGCCGCGGCCATCGCCTGCGACGGCGCGCGATACCACGGCTTCAGTCTTCTCGTCGGGGAGCTGACCCCTCAAGGGGAGTCCGAGACTCGTGAATCGTTGCCCGACGATCGAAGCACGGCGGCGTACGTGTCGAACCGGGCCAGCGGGGCGATAGCTCTGCCCGCAGGCATTCACGGACTGTCCAATCACCTGCTCGAGACGCCGTGGCCCAAGCTCGTCCGGAGCAAGGCGCGCCTGGCCGCTGCGCTCGACGGTCAAGCGCTGGATACCGCGGCTGCCTTTGCGCTGCTCGCCGATCGCCGGCCGGCCGACGACGCCACGTTGCCGTTGACCGGCTTATCGCGAGAGCGCGAGCGCATGTTGTCAAGCGCCTTCATCGTCAGTCCCGACTACGGGACGCGCTGCTCGACCGTCTTCACGCTGGCGCGGGACGGGAGTGCCAACTTCGTCGAGCGCAGCTTTGACGCGGCAGGAAACATGATCGGTGAGGCCGCGCATGCGTTCACGGTCGAGGTGCCGGTGCACCAACGCGCCTGAAACCCGGCGAGGCTCGCTGGTGTATTACTTGTAGCGAGAAAACGCGAGGCGCGCGGCGCGATCGCGCACGGTCAGGCGGCAATGGCCGCCTACCGGCAGGGTCAATTTGTCGCGGCAATGCCCGAACGGCAGTCCGCGGAATACCGGCACCCCGAAGCGCGAGCGTGCGTGCTCGATCATGGCATCGATGTCGTAACCGTTGTCGTTGGCGCCAAGCTCGATGCCGCTGAAGTCGCCAAGAATGACCACGCGTTGTCGCTCCAGCGCGCCGGCGAAATGAAGCTGATAGAGCATGCGCTCGATGCGATACGGATGCTCGCCGGTATCTTCGATGAACAAGATGCCGCCGTCGATGTGCGGGAAGTGAGTCGTTCCAACAAGATGCGACAGCATGGCCAGGTTCCCGCCCCAGAGAATGCCTTCGCCGTCGAAAGGACCGGGCCCGTCGAGCGTGCAGTCCACCGTGTATTGATCCGCGCCGAGCAGGCCCCAGCAATGGTCGGAGGTGAACGCCGACGGCGCTTGGGCGCCGAAATCGTACGCGGCCATCGGACCGGCGAAGCTGACCATGCCCTCATGCGCGAGGGCGGACAACTGGAACGCGGTGAAATCGCTGTGGCCCAGCCACCATTTCCGCGCTGCGGCAATGGCACCGAAGTCGATGCCGTCGAGGAGCCGCGACCAGCCGTAGCCCCCGCGCACGGCAACCGCGATGTCGACTTTCGGATCATTGGCCATGCGCATGATCGCGGCGAGGCGCTCATCGTCCGGCGCTGAAAAGCGCTGCCAGCGCGAAGCAACCGTCGGGTCCACGACCACTCGATGGCCTTCGGCTTCGAGCCGTGATACCGCGCGTACGATCGCCGACGGATCGGTCGTGAACCCGGCGGGCGCATAAAAACCAATGCCGTAGGAGGGCTTGGTCAAAGCCGCCGCGCAACAAAAAAATCGCTTAGCAGCCGCCCACACGCTTCGCTGGCAATATCGCCTGTCACCGTCGTGTGGTGGTTGAGGCGCCGCTCGGCAAACAGATCGACGACACTGCCGCATGCTCCCGTCTTCGGATCGCGAGCGCCGAACACCAGCCGCCGGATGCGTGCGTGCAGAATCGCTCCCGCACACATCGCACACGGCTCGATGGTGACGTACAGGTCGCATTCGGGCAGGCGATAGTTGCCGAGCGCTCGCGCCGCTTCGCGCAGCGCCGCGATCTCGGCGTGCGCGGTCGGATCGTTGGCGGCGATCGGCGCGTTGCCGCCGCGGCCGATGATCGCGCCGTCCCTGACCACGACCGCGCCGACCGGCACCTCTCCTCGCGCCTGAGCCTGGCGGGCCAGGGCAAGCGCCGCTTCCATCCAGTGTTCGGGCGGAAGGGCCTCACCCGGATTTCCGGGCGTACCCACGTCGCTTCGCGAAGCAATCATCACCACTTCACTGCCGCTCAACGCGGTCGATGATCACGGCATCGGCCTCGATCTCCACCAGCAAGTCTGGATCGATCAGCCGGGCCACCTCGACCATGGTCGTTGCGGGCCGGATGTTGGCGAACGCTTCGCCATGCGCGCGGCCGATGTCCCGCCAATGCGCGATGTCGGTCACGAAGATGCGCGTGCGGACCACGTCGGCGAGCACTGCACCGGCCGCCGCAAGCGCTCGCTCGATATTGGCGATCGCCTGTTTCGCTTGTGCGTACGGGTCGCCTTTGCCGACGATGGCGCCGTCGCTGCCGGTCGAGGTCGTTCCCGAGACCCAGATCCGGCCGTCGACCCTGACCGCGCGCGAGTAGCCGACTACCGGCTCCCAGGAGGTTCCCGACGAGTAAAGTTGGCGGCGCATCGCCTATTCCCATTCGATAGTTGCCGGCGGCTTGCCGGAGATGTCGTACACGACGCGATTGATGCCGCGCACCTCGTTGATGATGCGGCTCGACACCGTGGCCAGCAGCTCGTGCGGCAGCGGCGCCCAATGCGCGGTCATGAAATCGGTCGTCTGTACTGCTCGCAACGCGACGACGTGCTCGTAGGTGCGGCCGTCGCCCATCACGCCGACCGAGCGCACCGGGAGAAAGACCGCAAACGCCTGCGCAACCGCGTCGTACCAGTTGCTAGGTCCGGCGGCGCCTTCGTTGGCATGGGGACCCGAGGTTTCGCCTCGTGCTGTCGCGTTGCAAGACGTCTTGCGCAGCTCGTCGATGAAAATCGCGTCGGCGCGACGCAGAAGCTCCGCGTACTCGCGCCTGACTTCGCCCAGGATGCGAACGCCCAGTCCCGGTCCGGGAAAGGGATGCCTGAACACCAGATCGCGCGGTAAGCCGAGCGTGAGACCGAGCTCGCGCACCTCGTCCTTGAACAGCTCGCGCAACGGCTCCAGCAGCTTCAGATGCAGCGTCTCGGGCAAGCCGCCGACATTGTGGTGCGACTTGATGGTATGCGCCGTCTTGCTGCCGCCGGCGGATTCGATCACGTCGGGATAGATCGTCCCCTGCGCCAGCCACTTCGCGTTCGGCAGCCTGGCCGCCTCCGCCTGAAACACGTGAATGAACTCGCGCCCGATGATCCTGCGTTTCTCCTCCGGATCGGTGATCCCGGCCAGCGCGCGCAGGAAGACCTCGCTTGCATCGACCATGAGCACCTTGACGCCGAGGTGCTTCGCGAAGGTATCCATGACCTGCGTCGCTTCGTCGAGGCGCAGCAAGCCGGTGTCGACGAACACGCACGTCAGCTGGTCGCCAATGGCGCGGTGGATGAGCGCCGCAGCGACGGACGAATCGACCCCGCCCGAAAGCCCGAGAATGACTTCCTCGGTACCGACCCGGTCGCGTATTTTCGCCACCGCCTCGTCGGCATAGGCCGGCATCGTCCAGTCGCCCTCGCAGCCGCAGATATCGCGGACAAAACGCTTGAGGATCGCCTTGCCTTGAGGCGTATGCGTCACCTCGGGGTGAAACTGCACCGCGTAGTAGCGGCGGGATTCATCCATCATGGCGGCGATCGGCGTTGCTTCATTGCTCGCCATCAGCGTGAAACCCGGCGGTAGCGCGGTGACCTTGTCGCCGTGACTCATCCACACATCGAGCAGACCGTGGCCGTCGGCGTCGGCGCGATCCTGGATACCTTTGAGCAGTCGACCGTGGCCGCGCGCGCGAATTTGCGCGTATCCGAATTCACGCGTGAGCCCGTTCTCGACCGCACCGCCCAGTTGCGCCGCCATCGTCTGCATCCCGTAGCAGATGCCGAGCACCGGGACTCCCGCCGACCATACGCTTGCCGGTGCCCGCGGCGCTTCGCCGTCGATGACGCTGTTCGGGCCTCCCGAAAGAATGATCCCCGCCGGTGCGAACTTCCTGATGAACGACTCCGGCACATCGAATGGATGGATTTCACAATATACGTTCAGCTCGCGCACGCGGCGGGCGATGAGCTGAGTGTATTGCGCGCCGAAATCGAGAATCAGGATGGATGAATGCATGGGCGTCATTGAATCGCGCCGACCACGGCCGCGCCGGCGAAATGGCGGCGCGCGAGCCAGAATGCGATCCCCTGCAGCAGCGCGCTGACAAAGAACGTGATGCCGACGCGCCAGTCCTCGGGCGGCAAATGGCTGACGCCTGCCAGCAACGGCGTGCCGATCAGGGGCGCGACGACGAACATGATGCTGTTGATCGAGTTGAGCGCTCCCATGGTGACGCCCTGCTCGCGCGGATCCACGGCGTTGGAGACGACCGCCTGCAGCGCGGGGCCCGCCGCAAAGGACAGGAAGTTGGCGAGAATGATCGCGTACATCATCCATCCCTGCTGTGCGAGGCCGTACAGAACATAAGCGACGGTTCCGGTCGCCAGCCCGGTCAGCGCTAGCCGAACGTTGCCGAAGCGGCGCAACAAGGTCCCCAGCAGCCCGCCTTGCACGACGGCCGCCACCAAGCCGACACAGAACAGCGCGAAACCGTTTTCGCGCGTACCCCAGCCGAAACGGAAGTGGGTGAAGAGCACCCAGGTGGTCTGCAACATCAACTGCGCCAGCACCACCAGCGCAAACACGATGACCAGGTTTCCGATCTCGCGGTGCCGGGCAAGTGTCAGCAGCGCGGAGAAAGGATTGGCCCTGGCGAGCGAGAACAGCGAGCGGCGATCGGATGGCAACGATTCCGGCAGAATGAAAAAGCCGTAGGTGGCGTTGACCAGCGACAGACCGGCAGCGGCGTAAAACGGCAAGTGCAGATTCACGCTGCCAAGTAAACCGCCGATCACGGGGCCGAAGATGAAGCCGATGCCAAAGGCCGCACCGATCAGGCCGAAACTCTTCGCTCGCTGTTCGGTCGTCGAGACATCCGACGCGTACGCATTGGCGACCGAAAAACTTGCCCCGGCCGCACCGCCGACCACCCGGGCAACGAACATCACCGCCAGCGACGGCGCGAGCGCAAGCAAAAGGAAATGCAATCCGAGGCCCAGGAGCGACCACAGCAGCAGCGGGCGGCGCCCGAAGCGGTCCGATAGCGCACCGAGCAAGGGTGCGCAGAAGAATTGCATCAGGCCGTAGACGACGACGAGCGCGCCGTACCAGTAAGTCTGCAATTCGCGGCTGGCGGTGTACTCGCCGACCAGCATCGGCAGCACCGGAAGCGCGATGCCTATGCCAAGGACATCGATCAAGACCACCACCAGGATGAACGGCATCCCCGCGCGACGGCGTGGCGCGGTGCTGGCGCTAGACACCGGAAGCCTTCATCAGCAAGCGCGGAGGTATGGTCGCCGGATCGTCGCGCGCAGCGGCTTCGTTCGGTCCGGCGCGCCGGATTGATGCAACCGCGCTGTCACTCGACGCGATAATTCGGCGCTTCCTTGGTGATCTGCACGTCATGCACATGCGATTCGCGAATGCCCGCGGTCGTGATCTCCACGAACTCGGCGCGGGTGCGCAATGCGTCGATGTTCGCGCAGCCGCAATAGCCCATCGCCGCCCGCACGCCGCCAAGGAGTTGATGCACCACCGCGACCATGGTCCCTTTGTAGGGCACGCGTCCCTCGATGCCTTCGGGAACCAGCTTCTCCGCGATTCCTTCGCCTTCGGAGTCCTGAAAGTAACGGTCGCTCGAGCCGAGCTGCATCGCGCCCAGCGAGCCCATGCCGCGGTAGCTCTTGTACGAGCGTCCCTGATAGAGTTCGATGTCTCCCGGGGATTCCTCGGTGCCGGCGAAGAGACTCCCCAGCATGACGCTGGACGCGCCCGCGGCAATCGCCTTCGCGACGTCTCCGGAATATCGAATACCGCCGTCGGCGATCAGCGGAATGCCGAGATCGCCGACGCCTTCGAGCGTGCCGAGTATCGCGGAGATCTGCGGTACGCCGACGCCGGCGACGATGCGCGTGGTGCAGATCGATCCGGGACCGATACCGACCTTGATCCCGTCGGCGCCACAATCGGCCAGCGCCCGCGCCCCGCTCGCGGTCGCCACGTTGCCGCCGATGACCTGCACTTTGGGGAAAGTTCGCTTGACCCAGCGAACGCGGTCGAGCACGCCCTGAGAATGGCCGTGTGAGGTGTCGACGACCAGAACGTCGGCACCGGCAGCAACCAGCGCTTCGGCGCGTTCATCGGTGTCGGCGCCGGTTCCGAGCGCCGCGCCGACGCGCAACTGCCCAAGCTCGTCCTTGCAGGCATTCGGGTGCTCGGTGGCTTTCAGGATGTCTTTGACCGTAATGAGACCCTTCAGCTCGAACTTGTCGTTCACAACAAGAACGCGTTCCAGCCGATGGCGATGCATCAGGCTCTTGGCGTACTCCAGATCGGTGCCCTCGGCAACGGTGACCAGCTTGTCGCCTTTGGTCATGATATTGGCCACCGGTTGATCGAGATTGGTCTCGAAACGCAGGTCGCGATTGGTCACAATCCCGACTACCTTGCGCCCGTCGAGAACCGGCAACCCCGAGATCCGGTGCTGCCGGGTCAATGCCAGCACGTCGTGCACGGACATGGTGGGCGGCACCGTAATCGGGTCCTTGACCACGCCGCTCTCGAATCGCTTGACCTTGGCCACCTCGGCCGCCTGGACTTTCGGGGCCATGTTCTTGTGCACGATTCCCATGCCGCCCTCCTGGGCGATGGCGATGGCCAGGCGTGCTTCGGTGACCGTGTCCATGGCCGCCGAAAGAAGCGGAATGTTCAGCGCGATGCTTGAGGTGAGGCGGGTTTGGAGGCTGACGTCGCGGGGAACGACGGTGGAATGGGCAGGGAGCAGCAGAACGTCGTCAAAAGTGAGGGCTTTTTGAACGACACGCATCGTCCATTTCTCCTATGCGCAAAAACCGATTATACGCGGGTCGCGGACACCGGTAAACGACGCAAACGCACCGCTTGGCGGCAGCGGGTTGACGGGGGCCAAGGATTAGCATTACCTTGTCATAATTCTTGCTTAACCGAGCCCTCGAATGAAGCTGCGCACCGCGTTTGTCTTTGCCGTCGGATTTGGCGCTTTCCTCGCCTTGGCGTCGACCGCCTCGCACGCGATTCTCTACAAGTGGATCGACGAGAATGGGCGCGTGGTCTACGGCGACCAGCCGCCGCCGGGCGCGAAACCCGAAAAGCTCAATGCCAGTATGGCCCCCGCCGATCCGAACGCAGTGCGCGACATGGCGACCAAGGATGCGGAGATCAAGAAGCGCCAGCAGCAGCGCGTGGACGAGGCGGCCAAGGCAGCGAAGGAAGAGTCGGAAAACAAGAAGAAACTCGATCAGTGCGTGCAGGCGCGCGGCAGGATCAAGACGCTGCGCAACGACCTGGCCGTGTACCGGTACAACGAAAAAGGCGAGAAAGTCTTCTACGAGGCTGCGGATCGCGAACGGGCCGTCGCCGACAATCAGAAGATAATGCGCGACTTGAACTGCCCGGTGCTGCCCACGACGTAAGCGAGCCAGGTCCCGCTTCAACCGACCTACCAGCGGCGCAGCACGTCCAGCCGCCGCTAGAGACTATTTCTTTTCCAGATTGGCTTGATTGATCTTAACGTCGGCCTTGCTCTTCAGGCTGGCAAGGTAGGCATTGAACAACTCGTGCCCGACCTGGTCCCCGATACGATTGTTGAATGCCTTGAGCCGCCCTGGATCCGGCGCCGGCGGTGTCACCACCTGAATCACCTTGTAGACCGAAAACGAGCCGCGCTCGGCTGGAGCGCTAACGTAGGCCGGCAGCTTGCTCGCATCAGCCTGAAAAATCTTGATCAGGGCGTCGGGCGGAAATCCAGGCTGCGCCTGATTTCGGGTCAGGGTTACCGGCTTGCCGAACGACAGGCCGGCGTCCTTGCCCTGTTCCAGCAGCGCCAATTTTTCCTTTGCCGTTTTTTGCGCGAGCTCGCTCGCCGCGTTGCGCTCGAGCTGCCGGCGAATCTCGACTTTCACGTCATCGAACGGCCGCGTCGTAGCGGGTTTGTAGTCGATGACCCTGGCGGCCATTAGCGTATTCGGCGCGACCTCCAGCGCCTCGGTGTTGCGCTTCGCCTGCAGCGATTCGGCACTGAATACCGCCTGCACGAACTTGGGACTGTTCTGCGCCAGCTCCTGAACTTGCGTGCGGGTGAGCATCGGGGTCGTCTTCACTTCCAGGTTGAGCCCTTTGGCCGCGGCCTGAAGCGAGTCCGCCTGCTCGTACACCAGATTTTGAAACTGATCGGCGGCTTCGACGAATTTCCTGGTCGCCTTTTGCCGCTTGAGATCCTGCTCGATTTGAGCCTTCGCCTCGTCGAGGCTCTGCGTCTTGCCGGGCTTGACACCGGTGATGCGGATGATGTGCCATCCGAAATCGGTCTGTACCGGTCCGACGATGTCTCCCTGCTTACCGGAAAAAACTGCATCTTCGAACGGCTTGACCATCGAACCGTCGCGCGCAAAAGAGCCCAGGTCGCCGCCTTGACCGGCCGAACCGGGGTCTTGTGAATTCTGCTTGGCAAGCTCGGCGAACTTGGCCGGCGTCTTGCGCGCACTCGCCGCGAGCGCTTCGGCCTTTTGCTTGGCCGCGGCCTTGTCCGCCTCGGTCGCATCGGGTTTGACCGCGACCAGAATATGGCTCGCCTGGCGTTCCTCCGCCTTGGAGTATTGCTTGATGTTGTCGTCGTACTGCTTTTTCACTTCCGCCGGGTCAACCGTGATCTGCCCCATGAGCGACTCCGGCGTGAGCACAAGGTATTCAATCTTCACCTCGTCGGGCACTTGGAACACGCCTTGATTGGTATCGTAGAAAGCCTTGACCGTGGCATCGTCGATCTTGACGTCCTTGAGATAAGCGTCGGCCGAAACCGTCGCGGCCGCCACTTGCCGCTGCTGGTCGAGCAGGGCCAGATAGCGCTCGACGTTGCTCATCGCCGTGATGTTGCCGTTGGCGATAGGCTCCTGCAACGGCGCAAGCGTCAGTTCCCTTCGCCAGCGCTCCTCGAACGCCAGCGGAGTCATATTTTGCGAGATGAGGAGCTGTTCGTATTTCGAGCGCGAAAACTTTCCGTCCTCCTGAAACGGCGCCTGCTCGCCGATGAATTGCGCCAGTTGCGCGTCGGAAACGCGCAGATTACCGCGACGGACCTGCTGCTCCAGCACTCGCTGCCCGATAAGCTGCTCGAGCATCGAATAGCGGACCTCGGGGTTGCTGAACACTGTTGGATCGTAGTCCTTGCCGGCGGACTGGCGCATTCGATCCTGCTGTTCGCTGATCGCGTTCGCGAATTCGGCCTGGCTGATCGTCTCGCCCCCGACGCGGGCGATTTCGGCGGCTGAACCACCACCGCGAAAGTAGTAGTCCACGCCGAAGAATGCGAACGGCAGCGTGATGAGCGCCAGAATGATCTGGACCATGCGCTTCTTGCGGTAAATAAAATCATACATAACGGAGACGGTTACCCTGTAGCGCCGAGTTCATTCGGCCATTCTGCCCAAGAAACCGGGCCCGGCGCGAAATGATGTTCCATTCCGCGGTAAAAAAGGGCGAACTCGCGTTCGCCCTTGGATCAATGTTGGCGGAGTGGACGGGACTCGAACCCGCGACCCCCGGCGTGACAGGCCGGTATTCTAACCAACTGAACTACCACTCCCGGATCTGCTGGTGGGTGCTGAGAGGCTCGAACTCCCGACATTCGCCTTGTAAGGGCGACGCTCTACCAACTGAGCTAAGCACCCCCGTCGGCGCCGTCGGCTCGTGATTTCCTATCCAAAATGCGAAAAGCCGCTGCACCCGCGGCAGTCCTGCTCATTTTCCAGCGCGTTTGTTGCCAATCCCAATGAGCGAGCCTGCACGCGGAAAAGCCGGTTAGTTTACCGAATCCTTGAGAGCTTTGCCAGCCCGGAACTTGGGGACCTTGGCCGCCTTGATCTTGATCGCAGCACCGGTGCGTGGATTGCGGCCCTGTCGCGCCGTGCGCTTGCCCACGTAGAACGAACCAAAACCGACCAGCGTGACGATGTCGCCCTTCTTGAGCGAACTCTTGATCGAGTTCACCGTCGCATCGAGCGAGCGCCCCGCCGCAGCCTTTGAAATGTCCGCGTGCTTGGCAATAGCATCGATCAGTTCCGATTTGTTCACGAATGGCCCCTTTGGATACTGGATGGAGACGTGGCACTCACGTGCGTGAGAAGCGCGATGGAGTCGATCTCCGGAGGTACTTTATAGCAATCGCGAAAACCTCAGTCAAGCGCCGCATGCGCTTCATTTTGCCGATGGCACCGCGATCGACGTGAGAAGTCGTATACGCAAAACAAAAGCGGCGATATCGTCATCGCCGCAAGTCATGGGTCCTTCCACTCAGTCGCGCGCACCAGGTTGGCGAAGCCGCAGGCCGCCATAGCTGCCAAATGTCAGGCGATGCGTAACGGCCGTTGGCGGCGCCGACGTAACGGCCTAGTGCTTGATGACCAGGGCAGGCGCGTCCACCGCTGGCGCAGGCACGGCGGCAGGTTCTGCCGGAACGTCCTCGATCGGCGCAGGCTGCCGCTCGAGAGCGTACTGAAGTACCTGCTCGATCCAGCGCACCGGATGTATTTCGAGGCGGTTCTTGATTTCGTCGCCGATCTCGACCAGGTCCTTGACGTTCTCCTCGGGGATCAGCACCTGCCTGATGCCACCGCGTCCTGCCGCGAGCAATTTTTCCTTGAGACCGCCGATCGGGAGCACTTCGCCGCGCAGTGTGATTTCGCCTGTCATCGCGACGTCCGCGCGCACCGGAATGCCGGTCAGTATCGACACGATCGCCGTGCAGATGGCGGTGCCGGCGCTCGGCCCGTCCTTGGGCGTGGCACCCTCGGGCAGGTGAATGTGCAGGTCGGTCTTCTGGTAGAAGTCCGCCGCGACACCGAGTTGTTTGGAACGATGGCGTACCACCGACAGCGCAGCCGCGATCGACTCGTTCATGACGTCGCCTAGCTTGCCCGTGGTGGTGGTCTTGCCCTTGCCCGGCAGCGCCACCGCTTCGATGGTCAACAAATCGCCACCGACTTCGGTCCAGGCGAGTCCGGTAACCTGTCCGACCTGGTTCTTCTTCTCAGCAATGCCATAGGTGTAGCGGCGCACACCGAGATATTTGTCGAGATTCTTGGCGTTGACCTCGACCGGGCTCTTGGCGGCACGGGTCTTGCCCTCGCTCGCCTTGAGCAGCAGCGCCTTGACCACCTTGCGGCAGATCTTGGACACGTCGCGTTCGAGCGCCCGGACCCCCGCTTCGCGCGTGTAGTAGCGCGTGATGTCGCGCAGCGCCGAGTCGGCGATGTGCAGCTCGTTGGTCTTGAGCCCGTTGTTCTTCATCTGCTTCGGAACCAGATACTGCTTCGCGATGGCGACTTTCTCATCCTCGGTGTACCCCGAAAGACGAATGACTTCCATCCGGTCGAGCAGCGGCGCCGGGATATTGAGCGTGTTGGCGGTAGCGACGAACATCACGTCCGAGAGATCGAATTCGACCTCGACGTAATGATCGACGAAGGTGTTGTTCTGCTCCGGGTCGAGCACTTCCAGCAGCGCCGAGGACGGATCGCCCCGAAAATCCATGCCCATCTTGTCGACTTCGTCGAGCAGGAACAGCGGATTCCGGACCCCGATCTTGGTCATGTTCTGCAGGATCTTGCCGGGCATCGAGCCGATATAGGTACGACGGTGGCCGCGAATCTCGGCCTCGTCGCGCACGCCCCCCAATGACATGCGCACGAACTTGCGGTTGGTCGCCCGCGCGATCGACTGTCCGAGCGAGGTCTTGCCGACGCCCGGCGCGCCGACCAGGCAAAGGATCGGCGCCTTGAGCTTGTCGACGCGCTGCTGCACCGCGAGATACTCGACGATGCGTTCCTTGACCTTCTCCAGCCCGTAGTGGTCCGCGTCGAGTACCTTGACTGCGTTCGACAGATCCTTGTTGATCTTGCTCTTCTTCTTCCACGGGAGGCCGAGCAGCGTGTCGATGAAGTTGCGCACGACCGTCGCTTCGGCGGACATGGGTGACATCATCTTCAGCTTCTTGAGCTCGGTCATGGCCTTCGCTTCCGCCTCCTTCGACATCTTGGCGGCCTTGACCTTCTTTTCCATTTCATCGAGATCGGCGTTGTCGTCGCCCTCGCCGAGCTCCTTCTGAATCGCCTTGACCTGCTCGTTCAGGTAGTACTCGCGCTGGCTCTTTTCCATCTGCCGCTTGACGCGCCCCCGGATCCGCTTCTCCACCTGAAGGATGTCGACCTCGCCTTCGAGGAGGCCCAGCAAATGCTCGAGCCGCTTGCCGACGTCCTGCATCTCGAGGATCTCCTGCTTCTGCTCGAGCTTCAGCGGCAGGTGTGCGGCGATCGCATCGGCCAGGCGGCCGCCGTCGTCGATGCCTGACATCGAAGTCAGGATCTCAGGCGGGATTTTCTTGTTCAGCTTGACGTATTGATCGAACTGACCGAGCAGGGCACGACGCATCGCTTCGATCTCGTGCGCGCCGCTTTCCGATGCGGCGAGCAGCGTCGCGTCGGCGGAAAGGTATTCGCCGACGTCATCGATGCTCACGATTCGCGCGCGCTGGGTGCCTTCGACCAGCACCTTCACGGTGCCGTCGGGGAGCTTCAGCATTTGCAGCACGGTCGCGACGCTGCCGATGTCGTAGAGATCTTCCGCAGACGGCTCGTCCTTGGCGGCAGACTTCTGGGCGACGAGCAGAATGTGCTTTCCTGTTTCCATGGCCACGTCGAGCGCCTTGATCGACTTCGGACGCCCGACGAACAGCGGAATCACCATGTGTGGAAACACGACGACATCCCGCAACGGCAGCAGCGGGAAAGGCGTCAGCGCGGAGGTTAGCGTAGGTAGATCGTTGCCCATAGCGGTTCAGTATCCCTCAAAGTCCCTCATTTACCATCATTTACCACACAAGGATGGACGCGGGTAAGGCGAAGGTGGGGTCGGCCAACGGCCTCTTCAAGCCGCCGGCCACGCGGCTAGCGCGCGGGATATACCCCTACTTCTGTATGTCTCGGCGCGCCAATCTCGCGCCGACGCGTGACAGATTACGAATGAGCCGCCGCGACCTTGGGCGACTCGGCGAACATCAGCAATGGCTTGCCGTCGTTGGCAATGGTCGCTTCGTCGACGACGACGCGCGAAAGATTGGTCTGCGACGGCAGGTCGTACATAACATCGAGCAAGACCTGTTCCAGTATCGAGCGCAACCCGCGGGCGCCGGTCTTGCGTGCGAGCGCCTTGCTGGCGATGGCGCGCAACGCCGGTTCCCGAACCTCGAGCTCGACGCCTTCCATGCGAAACATCTTGTGATACTGCTTGATCAGCGCATTCTTGGGCTCGACCAGAATCTGAATCAACGCCGCGTCGTCGAGCTCTTCCAGCGTCGCGACGACCGGCAGGCGGCCGACGAACTCCGGAATCAGGCCGAACTTGATCAGATCCTCAGGCTCGGTCTCGCGCAGCAGCCGGCTTAAGTCCTTGCGGTCGTCGGGACTCAACACCTCGGCGCCGAAGCCGATCCCCGTTTTCGCGGTGCGCTGGCGGATGATCTTCTCCAGTCCATCAAACGCTCCGCCGCAGACGAAAAGGATGTTGGTGGTGTCGACCTGGACGAACTCCTGGTTCGGATGCTTGCGCCCGCCCTGCGGGGGCACCGACGCGATCGTGCCCTCGATCAGCTTGAGCAGCGCCTGCTGCACGCCCTCGCCGGATACGTCACGGGTGATCGAGGGGTTGTCGCTCTTGCGCGAAATCTTGTCGATTTCATCGATGTAGACGATGCCGCGCTGAGCCTTGTCGATGTCGTAATCGCACTTCTGCAAGAGCTTCTGGATGATGTTTTCGACGTCCTCGCCGACATAGCCTGCCTCGGTCAAGGTGGTGGCATCGGCGATCACGAAGGGAACGTCGAGCAGGCGCGCGAGCGTCTGGGCCAGCAGCGTCTTACCGGAGCCGGTGGGCCCGATCAGCAGGATGTTGCTCTTGGCCAGCTCGACATCGTCCTCTTTAACACTGGTTTCTAACCGTTTGTAATGGTTGTAGACTGCAACAGACAGTATCTTTTTGGCCAATTCCTGGCCAATGACGTATTGGTCCAGAATCTGGCGAATTTCGTGCGGTGTCGGAAGCTTGTTCTTATCGGCGCGGGCGGCGTCGGCGGTGGCGCCTTCTTCCCGAATAATGTCATTACACAGCTCGATGCATTCATCGCAGATGAACACCGATGGCCCGGCAATGAGCTTCCTCACCTCGTGCTGGCTTTTGCCGCAGAAGGAACAGTAAAGAAGCTTGTCGCCGGTCGTTTTCTCGGCCATGCACCTGCCTCGGGGTCGGATTAGTCGATGCTATCTCGTTCTGCCTCTAGCCTACTTTACTCGGCTAAGGCCCGGCTCTGCAAGACTTTGTCCACGATTCCGTACGAAACAGCCTGTTCCGATGTCAGAAATCGGTCACGGTCGTGGTCGAGCTCCACCTGCGCGGGGGTGCGGCCGGTCATCCCGACCATCAGCTCGATGAAGCGACGCTTGATGTCAATGGCGTATTGCGCGTGGCGCTCGATGTCGGAAACCTGCCCCTGAAAGCCTCCGGAGGGCTGGTGGATCAGTACCGTCGAATTGGGCAACGCAAAACGCTTTCCCTTGGTACCCGCCGCCAGCAGAAACGCGCCCATGCTTGCCGCCATGCCTACGCAGAGCGTCGACACATCGCATTTGATGAATTGCATGGTGTCGTAGATGGCCATCCCGGCCGGCACCGAGCCGCCCGGGGAATTGATGTAAAAGTTGATGTCCTTGTCCGGATTCTCGGACTCCAGGAACAACATCTGCGCGATAACGAGGTTGGCCGTGTTGTCGTCGACGGGTCCGACCAGGAAAATCACCCGCTCCTTGAGCAAACGCGAATAGATGTCGTAGGCGCGCTCGCCTCGTCCACTTTGCTCGATAACCATCGGGATCAAGCCCAGACCCCGCGGTTCATTGAATGTGTCTGTGTTCATGATTCAGCCTTATCACTCGTCATTTGCGTCGCTTCGTTTGCCCCGGCTGACGCAGGCGCCGGCTCCATCAAATCGGAAAAGGTGGTCGGCTGGTCCTCGACCTGTGCGCGCCCGAGTGCCCACTCAACGACGTTGTGTTCGACCGCAGCCGTCTCGAAATCGTTCAGCCGCTCGCGCTTCTCGTAATGCCAGCGGATCACCGCGTCGGGTTGCTCGTAAGTCTGCGCCGCTTCGACGACCAGCGCTCGCACCTGCTCCGGCTTGGGCTGGAGCTGATTCACGCGCACGATCTCGTTCAGGATCAGACCGAACGCAACCCGCTCCTCGGCTTGCGGGCGAAAGATATCGGCCGATGTCGGCAGGTTGGATTCCCGGGCTCCGCGCTGCTTCATCTCCTCGCTGGTGCGACGAAGGAGGTTTTCTGCTTCCAGCTCGACCAGTGACTTCGGCACCACCAGCTGGGATGTCGATCTGAGCGCCTGAATCACCTGCTGCTTGAGGGCGGCTTCGATCTTTCGCTTCAGCTCGAGTTTCAGATTGGCGGCAACCTCGGAGCGGAGCTCGTCGACGCTGCCGCTGGCGATACCGAACTTGCGGGCGAATTCGGCATCGATTGGCGGGAGAATCGGCTGTGCAACCGAGTGCACCGTCAACGAGAACTCCGCCATCCTGCCGGCCACTTCGCGGCCGTGGTAGTCCGGCGGGAAGACGAGCTTGAAAGTCTTCGTTTCGCCCGCGCCCATGCCGGTCAGCGCGGTGTCGAACTCCGGCAGCATGCGCCCCTCGCCTAGCGTGATCGCAAAGTCTTTGGCCTGGCCCCCGGGAAACTCGACGCCGTCGATCCTGCCGCTGAAATCGACCATGACGCGATCTTCGTTTTGTGCGGCACGTTCGACCAGCTCGTAGCGCACATTTTGTTTGCGCAGGACGTCGAGGGTGTGCTCGACATCGATGGGGGTAATGTCGGCAACCGGCCGCATGATCTTGATGCCAGACAGATCGCCGAGGGTGATCTCCGGATAAACCTCGAACACGGCGGAGAATTCGAACTGATCTTCGGCCGCCGGCTGCTTCGGCTCGATACGCGGATAGCCCGCGACGCGCAGGTTCTGCGCGCGAATCGCGTCGTTGAGACTCGATTGCACGGTGTCGGAAATCACATCGGAGCGCACCTGCGGTCCGTACTGCTGAGCGACCATCTTTAACGGGACCTTGCCCGGACGGAAGCCGGCGATCTTGACCGTCTTCGCCAGTCGTGCCAGCCGCTTCTGGACCTCGCCCTCGATCTGCTCGATCGGCACGGCGACATGCAGCCGTCGCTCGAGCTGACCCAGAGTCTCCAGTGTCATTTGCATACCCGATGATTCCTTGCCAGAACTCCGGTGGTGCGAAAGGAGAGACTCGAACTCTCACGCCTTTCGGCTCCGGCTCCTAAGGCCGGTGCGTCTACCAATTCCGCCACTTTCGCAGCCGATTTCGCGAAACGGGTCAGTATAGCGGAAACGACTTTTGCCCGCTACGTGACTGCTCTCTATCCAGCGTACTGAATCAGACATTTGCTCGATAGTTCGCGGTCGCATCGGCCCGCGCAGCAGCGATGCTCGCGCTACCCGGCCACACCGTACCAAAGGGTACGATTCCGGCCTCGCGGCTTGCCTGACGAATGTTTTTAGCCGCTTCTTTATCTACCGACCGTCCGACTTAGTACACTAGCTCCGATAAGTGGACACTTCCGTGCCGGTCGCTCATTACGAAAACTTTCCCGTCGCGTCGTGGCTCGCGCCGGCCGCGCTGCGGCCGGCCATCGTCGCGATCTATCATTTCGCCCGCGCCGCAGACGATATTGCCGACGAGGGCGATGCGCTAGCGGCAGAGCGTCTCTCGCAACTCGACCACTACGACGCAATGCTCGATCGCATCGCCAGAGGAGATCGGCCGCAAGAGCCTCCTTTCGCGTCGCTGAGCGACGCGGTGCGCGAGCACGGTCTTCCGCTGGCTCTCTTTCGGGATCTGCTCTCCGCGTTCCGACAGGACGTGCTGAAAACACGTTACGCCAATTTCGCGGAGTTGCTCGACTACTGCTCACGTTCCGCCAATCCGATCGGACGGCTGCTGTTGCACCTTTATCGCATCGACGACAGTGAGCGGCAGCGTCAAGCCGACGCCATATGCAGCGGCTTGCAGCTCGCAAACTTCTGGCAGGACGTGGCAATCGATTGGAACAAAGGTCGCATCTACCTGCCGAAAGACGACATGATTCGCTACGACGTCGCCGAAGAACAGATTGCCCACGGGCGCAGCGACGAGCAGTGGCGCGCCTTGATCGCATTCGAAGTGCAGCGCACGCGCGCGATGTTGGAATCCGGCCGGGTGCTGGCGGAGGCGTTGCCACTGCGGCTCAAACTCGAGCTCAGGATGGTCGTCGCAGGTGGATTACGCATTCTGCGGTCGATCGACGCGGTCGATGGCGACGTCTTTCGCCACCGGCCGGTGCTTTCGCGCCGCGATTGGGCGGCAATGTCCGCCTCTGCATTGTTTCGTTGACCTGACGTGAGCCCCGACGCCTATTGCGAACAAAAGGCCGCTGCCAGCGGCTCGAGCTTCTATCACAGCTTTCGTTTCTTACCACCCGATCGACGGCGAGCGATTATTGCGCTCTATGCGTTTTGCCGCGAGGTCGACGACGCGGTGGACGAAACCATCGATGCCGCGGTAGCACGAATCAAGCTCGAGTGGTGGCGAACCGAAGTCGCGGCGATCTATGGCGGCGTGCCGCAGCACCCGGTCGCGCAGGCGCTGAAGCCGGTCGTCAAAACGTTCGAGCTGCCGCAGGAGCACTTACTCGCGGTGATCGACGGCATGGGCATGGATCTCGATCTGGACCGATATCCGGACTTCGGTCTGCTCGAGCGCTATTGCTATCGTGTCGCCGGCGTGGTGGGACTGATGTCGGCGCAAATCTTCGGCTATTCCAACCTCTCCACGCGCGCCTACGCACGCGATCTTGGAATCGCCTTTCAGCTCACCAACATCATTCGCGATGTCGGCGAGGACGCGCGTCGCGGCCGCATCTATCTGCCGCAGGACGAAATGGAGCGATTCGGGGTTACCAGCGCCGAGCTGTTGCAGCATCGCGCCGGTCCGGGGTTCAAGCCGCTGATGGCGTTTCAGGTGCAGCGCGCTCGCGAATTCTACGACAAGGCTTTCGCCGCGCTGCCTGCGATCGATCGCCGGTCGCAACGTCCCGGCCTGATCATGGCTGCGATCTATCGCGCGCTGCTCGACGAGATCGAGCGCGATGGTTTTCACGTTCTCGATCGCCGCTTCTCGCTCACTCCGCTGCGCAAGGCCTGGCTCGCGTGGAAGACATCGTGGAATTATTAGCGTCTTGCCTGACATGATCGCCGACCGGGTCGCCGTCATCGGCGGCGGCTACGCTGGTTTCGCCGCAGCGGTGACGCTCGCCACGGCGGGGTGTGCAGTCACCGTGTTCGAATCCGCGCGCACCCTCGGCGGACGCGCGCGTCGCGTCGAAGCCTACAGTGTCACTGTCGACAATGGCCAGCACATCCTGTTGGGCGCGTATGTGCAAACACTGGCGCTGATACGCACCGTACATGGAGCCGGTGCCGAGCAGGAATTGCTGGATCGGCGCCGGCTGTGTCTGGATGAGCCCGGTGTGTTCCGGCTGTCGACGCCCGCCCTGCCCGCCCCGCTGCATCTTGCCGTTGCGCTGCTCCTTGCGCGGGGCTGGTCGTGGGCCGATCGGCGGGCCACGATCGCTTTCGTGCGCGGCCTTCGGCGCGAGCATTTCCATTGTGATTCCGCGCTCACGGTCGGCTCGTTGCTCGACGGGCAACCGGCAGCGGTCATTCGCGCTCTTTGGGAGCCGCTTTGTCTCGCGGCATTGAACACACCCATCACCGTGGCGTCCGCCACCGTCTTTCTCAATGTTCTTGCCGCCGCCTTTGGCGCCGAAGCGCGCGACTCGGACCTGCTGCTGCCGCGCGTCGATCTGTCGAGCCTGTTTCCCGATCCGGCGGCAGCCTATGTCGCCGACCGCGGCGGTGAGATCCGCAAGAGCACGATGGTCAACGGCCTCGCGGCACGGGCCGATGGCGTGACCCTCAGGATCGGATACGGCGAAGAGCAGTTCGACGCGGCGGTGCTGGCGGTGGGTCCGCATCAGCTCACGCACTTATTGTTCAACGGCGAAGGCGATCCGAGGGCGACCATGGCATTGAATCAGGTGGCGGCTTTCGCTTATGAGCCGATCGTCACCGCTTACCTCCAGTATTCGACACCTCTGCAGCTTGCGCACCCGATGCAGAAGCTGGACGGGGCACCCGGACAATGGGTTTTTGATCGCGGCCAGCTCGGCGGCCCCAGGGGGCTCGCCGCAGTGGTGATCAGTACCGATCTGCCGAGCATGCGGATCGACCACAATGCGCTCGCGCGATCCATCGACGCGCAGTTGCACCGCCTGCAACCGTCGCTTCCGATGCCGACCTGGATGCAGGTCATCGCCGAGCGTCGCGCGACATACGCATGTGTCGCAGCGCTGGCGCGTCCGGCACCAGGAAAGATCGCGCCGCGCCTTTGGCTTGCCGGCGATTACACCGATCCGGAGTTCCCGGCAACGCTGGAGGCGGCGACGCGAAGCGGCGTGGCGGCTGCGCGGGACCTGCTCCAGGCCTCTGGCTAAAGTTTTTCGGAACGACACCTGACGCGTGCTACCGCCGGCAGTTGTCGCGCTCGTCAATCAGGAAGCGCCGGAGCACCGTCTTCGTGCACTTCTGACGCTGCGATGCGCGATTGTTTACCGCTCACAGCGCCTTGGCTTTTTCTCGCAGCAGGAATTTCTGAATCTTTCCCGTCGAGGTCTTCGGCAATGGTCCGAATACCACGCTGCGCGGAACCTTGAAGTGCGCCAGATGTTCGCGGCACCAAGCGGTGATGTCGTCTGCGGTCGTCACCGCCGCGTCCGGCTTGAGCGTCACAAAAGCGCACGGCGTCTCGCCCCACTTCGCGTCCGGCCGCGCCACAACCGCAGCCTCCATGACCTGCGGATGACGATACAGGCATTCTTCGACTTCCAGCGAGCTGATGTTCTCGCCGCCCGAAATGATGACGTCCTTCGAGCGGTCCTTGATCTCCACGTAGCCGTCGGCGTGCCAGACGCCGAGATCGCCGGTGTGATACCACCCGCCGCGAAACGCCGCCGCGGTCGCTTTCTCGTTACGCAGATAACCCTTCATCAGCGTATTGCCGCGCAGCATGACCTCACCCATCGATCCGCCATCTCGCGCGACCGGGACGTGGGTGTCGGAATCGGCCACCATCACCCGCGCCATGGTCGGCATCGGCACCCCCTGGCGGGACATCATCCGGGCGCGCTCGGTCAGCGACATCCCGGACCATGCTTCCTGCCAGGCACATAGTGTCGCCGGACCATAGGATTCGGTGAGCCCATACAGGTGCGTGACCCTGAACCCCATGCGCTCCATGGCCTCGATGACCGCCGAAGGAGGCGCCGCGCCGCCGGTGGCGACTTCGACGACGCGGTCCAGCGCCAGGCGCGCATGCGCGGGCGCATGCACCAGCAAATTGAGCACGATTGGCGCCGCGCACAGGTGCGTCACGTGGTGATCGCGTATCGCCTGAAAGATCGACGCGGGATCGACTCGGCGCAGGCAGATATGCATGCCGCCGACCGCGGTCACTGCCCAGGTGTAGGTCCAGCCGCTGCAATGGAACATCGGCAGCGTCCAAAGATACACGCTGTCAGGCCGGAGCCCGAACGCCAGCGCGTTGCCGAGCGCGTTGAGATATGCGCCGCGATGATGGTAGACGACGCCCTTCGGGTCACCGGTGGTCCCTGAGGTATAGAGCAGGCACATCGAATCCCACTCATCCTGCGGACCGGGCCACGCATATGAGGGGTCGCCCTCGGCCAGCAGCTCCTCGTATGTCACCTTGCCAAGACGCGTACGGGGGTCCGCGGCGAGCGGATCGTCGATATCGATCACCATGAGGTCGCGCCCTAACGTGCGCAGCGCTTCGCCGACCGCGGGTGCAAACTCGGAATCGGTGATCAAAGCCCTGGCCTGACCGTGCTCGAGACAGAACGCGATTCCTCGTGCGTCGAGCCGGTAGTTAAGCGCATTGAGCACCGCGCCAAGCGCGGGCACCGCGTAGTGGGCCTCGAGCAGCGCCGGGACGTTTGGCGCAATCACCGCCACGGTATCGCCACGGGCTATGCCGCGTTGCGCCAGCGCCGAAGCGAATCGCCGACATCGCGACTCGAACTCGAGATAGGTGATCGCGCGCTCGCCGTGTCGCACCGCCACCTTGCCGGGATAGACGAGCGCGCTGCGCTCGAGGAACTGGATGGGCGACAGCGGAACGTAGTTCGCCGTATTGCGGTCGAGGCCTGATGAAAGCTCGGATGGAGCCATCGGCGAATGCTGCGTCATGGCGCAGGCGTCGACGCGCCGGGACCGAGGGCGCGCTGCATCAACACGGTGTCGATCCAGCGATCGAACTTGTTCCCGACCGCCGGCAATAGCCCGGCGTGCCGGAAGCCCAGCGCCGCGTGCAGAGAAATCGACGCTGCATTGTCGGAGCCGCCGATCACCGCGACCATCTGCCGGTAGCCGAGCGTCTCGCAGGCGGCAATCACCGCGGCGAGCAATGCGCGGCCCGCACCACGCCGCACGCAGCCGGGAGCGACGTACACCGAATCCTCGACGGTGTGCCGGTAGGCGACTCGGGAGCGGTACACGGTGGCATAGGCGTAGCCGGCGATATCAGCACCGTTGTCCGAGAGCGACGCGACGAAATAAGGCAATCCGTGCGAGACAACGTCGCGGTGGCGGCGGCGCATTTCGCCGACCGTGGGTGGTGCGACCTCGAACGACGCGGTCCCGGTGAGAACATGATGCGCGTAGAGCTCCGTAATCGCCGGCAGGTCCGCGGCCGCAGCGGCGCGAATGACGACCGGAACGGAACCTGCCCGGCTCACCCAGAGCGCGAGGCGCGATGCGCGCCCGGCCGGTTACGCAGCAGACGCTGCTTTTCGCGCGTCCAGTCGCGCAGCTTTTCGGTCTCCCGCTTGTCGTATTGTTTCTTCCCACGCGCGAGGCCGATCTCCAGCTTGATGCGTCCCTTGCTGAAATGCAGATTCAGCGGAGTCAGCGTGTAGCCCGCGCGCTGAACCTTACCGATCAGCCGGTTGATCTCCAGTCGATGCATCAACAGCTTGCGCGTGCGCGTCGGATCGGGCTTGATGTGGGTCGATGCGGTCGCCAGCGGCGTGATGTGGGCGCCGAGAAGCACGATCTCGCCGCTTTTCACGACTACGTATGCTTCCTTCAATTGAGCTCGTCCGGCTCGGATTGCCTTCACTTCCCAACCCTCGAGCGCTACCCCCGCCTCGAATTTCTCCTCGACGAAGTAGTCGTGATACGCTTTTTTATTTTCGACAATGCTCATGACATGCCAACGCGGTTGCCCATTCGGTTGCCAACTCAGTTGCCAACTAAGGCGCCCGCTCTCTCACTCGCTGTCCCACCCGTTCCCGACCTATTCGACTGCCGCTCTATTGTAACAATGGCCAGCGTCAGCAAATCGGTGCTCGTCGAGCACGGCGCGCAGCAGATGTTCGACCTGGTCGAGCGGGTCGAGGATTACCCCGCGTTCTTGCCGTGGTGCGGCGGCACCACCATTCTCGAGCGAACGCCGATCGCGTCTCTCGTGAGGATTGATATCAACTATCACGGCGTGCGGGCACACTTCACGACCGCCAACCGTAACGAGCGGCCCCAACTCATCGTCATCGAATTGCGCGACGGGCCGTTTCGTCAACTCGACGGCACCTGGCATTTCCAGTCACTCGCGCCGGCAGCCTGCAAGGTCGTGTTCGATCTGCGCTACGAGTTCGCTGGGCCCGTTCTGGAACGGCTGGTCGGACCGGTGTTCGACCACATCGCGACCACCTTCATCGATGCCTTCGTCAAGCGAGCCGACAACGTGGACAAGCAGCGATCATGATTGGGGACGACCCCGACATCGAGGTTACGGTCGTTCTCGCGTTGCCGGATCGCGCAACGGAGATCGCGGTGCGACTGCCGGCCGGCGCCACGCTCGGCGACGCGCTCGAAGGTTCGGGTCTGGCGGAGCGCCATCCAGCGGTCGACGTGGCTCGCGCCCGGGTCGGGATCTTCGGCAAGCTGTCCGATCGCAAGGCAGTGCTTGCCGACGGCGACCGGGTCGAAGTCTATCGAGCGCTGATCGCCGACCCCAAGGAGCGCCGTTTGCGGCGAGCTGCCGCGCGCGCCAAAGTGCAGCCAAAATGAACTCGAGGATTGCAAGCGCTTGAAAAATAGCTAGAATGGCCAAATGATCGGCCGAATACCTTCCAAGGGGAGGCACTCCGACCGGGCTCGCATGCTGGCACCGAGCCTTGCTTGCGCGATCCTGTTCGCGCCTTTTGCGGGGGCGGAATCGGCCCCAACACGCGCACCCGCACCGCAAGTCTCTGCGGTTCCTGCGACCGTCTGGCACGGCGCGCAGGACCTGGCAATTTACGCGCTGGGCCTGATCGGCGTCGATTACAGATTCGGCGGCACGACTCCGGAGCGGGGACTCGACTGCAGCGGATTGGTGCGCTACGTATTCCAGCAAGTGACCGGCGTGATGTTGCCGCGCACCTCGCAGGAAATCTCGCGCCTCGGGGAAAAAATCCCGGTGGTCGAGCTATTGCCGGGTGATCTGGTTTTTTTCAATACCCGCCGATTGCAGTTTTCCCATGTCGGCATTTACCTCGGCGAGGATCGTTTTATTCATGCGCCGCGGCAAGGCGGAGAGGTCGAGATCGTTACGCTTTCCAAGGGCTATTGGCAAAAGCATTTCGACGGTGCCCGTCGCCTGGTCGGCGCGCTCCCCCCTCTGATACCAAGCGCTCATGCCGAAACGGCGTCGATCGACTCTCCGACGTCGAGCCCCGGCGCCGTCGCAGCGACCACAATGTCACCCGAGCAGCTTCTGCCCTGAGCGGTCTGCGCCGTTGCTTCGCGGCAACGATGCGGCGGCAACGACCTACTCCCGAGCGCCGCGCTGGCGCAGTTCCTTTTCGATACTCTCGAACCCACCGCGTTGCGCCCACGCCAATGGTGAGGCGCCGTTCTCGCTCCGGTGGTTGACGCTCGCCCCTTTGGCAAGCAGCAGAGACACCGTGTTGGCGTGTCCGCCGCGAACGGCCATCATCAACGCCGTGATCCCGTTCGGTCCTTCGGCATCTACCTTGGCCCCCGCGTCGAGCAGATAGCGCACGATATCGTCGCGGCCACCGGTCGCCGCGTAGATGAGTGGCGTCCACCCGTCGGCATTGATCGCCGCGCCGCGAGCAACCAGCTTCTTCACGATCGCCAGCTGTCCTCCGATCGCCGCGACCATGATCGCGCTGTCGCCAAAGCGATTCCTGGCATTGACCTTGGCGCCGCCCCGCAAGAGCACGTCGAGGGTCGCCTCGTATCCCAGGCGCGCCGCGACCACCAAGCCAGGATCTCCGTTCAGGTCGACCGTGTTCGGATCCATACCGCGCGCCAGCAGCGCCGCGACTTCATCGGTGTGATCGGCTGCCACCGCCATATTGAACTGGGTGAAAAGACCCTGGGGGTGGAGCGCCATGGGCGCGGCACAAGAGATCAGTGTTGCGAGCGCCGCAAGCAACGTGCGGCACCCGCGTCGCCGCGGTCCGTCAATGAGCATGATCCGGGACCCCGAACAAGCGAAAGAAGTTGCCCGAGGTCACTGCGGCGACCTCTTCCAATGGCAAGTCGCGAAGGCGGGCGATCTCTTCGGCGACATAACGGACGTACGCGGGCTCGTTGAGCTTGCCGCGAAAAGGCACCGGCGCCAGGTACGGCGAGTCGGTCTCGATCAGCATCCGGTCGAGCGGTACGCGGCGCGCGACATCCTTGATCTCCTGTGCATTCTTGAAAGTGACAATGCCGGAAAAGGAAATATGAAAGCCGAGGTCGAGGGCGCCTTGCGCGACCTCCCAGCTCTCCGTGAAACAGTGCATGACCCCTCCCGCCTCGGCTGCCCTTTCCTCACGCATGATCGCGAGCGTATCGGCAGCGGCTGAGCGGGTATGGATCACCAGCGGCATGCCGCATTCGCGCGCTGCCCGAATGTGAGTTCGAAAGCGGGCACGCTGCCACTCCAGGTCGCCGGAGACTCGAAAGTAATCCAGTCCGGTCTCGCCGATCGCCACCACCTTGGCGCGCCGGGAGAGCTCCGTCAGCGTTTCGATCGACGGCTCGGGCGTGTCCTCATAGTCCGGATGAACGCCGACGCTCGCGTAGATGTTCGGATGATCCGCCGCCAGCTGAAGCACGGCGGGCAGCTCCGGCAGGTTGACGCCGATGCAAAGTGCGTGCGTCACGCGGTTCTTGGCCATTGACTCGAGCACGTCGGGAAGCTTGCCCGCGAGCTCGGGAAAATTGATGTGACAGTGGGAGTCGACGAACACGGCGCAAAATCGGAAGTCAGGAAGCGATCATCGACCGCTTGTCATGCAGCGCCCGGTGCAGCGCGCACCGCTGACAGCGCGCCATGGCGTTGGTGATCGAAACGCCGCGCGTCTCTTCGCGCGGCTCAACGCTACATCGTGTGCGTCGGGCGATTCGATGCCAGCGTTTCCGCGAGGATCTTTTCGATGGTAGCCCGCGCCGCGGCGCCGGTATCGTCCGGCGTGAACTGGACGCCGATGCCCTGCGTGCGATTGCCCTGAACGCCCTCGGGCGTCACCCACACCACCTTGCCCTGAACCGCGATTCGCTGCGGATCGTCCATCAGCGACAGCAGCATGAATACTTCCTCGCCGAGCTGGTAGACGCGATTGGTGGGAATGAAGATGCCGCCGCCCTTGAGGAAAGGCATGTATGCGGCGTACAGCGCGGCCTTTTCCCGGATGTTGAGCGAAAGCACGCCCGGTCGAGAGACCGTGGCCGGGCCGGAACCCCCGTTGGAGCGATCGGTTGCCATGCTAATTCACTTGACCTTTGGCGAACAGCTTGCGGTATTCGATCAACAACGCCTCGGCGACCCATCGCGGCTGCAACGGATGGGAAAGCAGCCCACGCTGACTGAGCAGCTCTTGATAATAGCGGAACAGGGGCACCCGTGCCACCCGCCCGGCGAGCCGCGCCAAGGCGTCCCGGTGATCGGGGTTGAACGAGGGTGCTGCTCCCGCCGCCACCGATGCAAGGTCCGCGGTCCAGGTCAGGAGCCAATAGACCGCGTTGGCGAGCTGAGTCTTGCGTTCGTCCTTCGGCGCGCTGTCGAGGCGCGCGCCGAACGCGAGCGGTGAAAGACGCTCCGGCTGAGCCAGCTGCAGCAGCAGATGATCGCGCTCGCGTTGAATATCAGCGGCTGCAAGCGCGAGCGCGAACAGCGGCGCACCACCGGCTTGGGCGAGCACCAGCTCGGGGTCGGCACCGGCAGTGCTGTGCTGCGCCAGCCAGGCCGCGGCGGCGGCGCGGTCGGGTTCCGGTGCGGGAAGCCGCCGGCAACGACTGACGATAGTCGGCGGCAAGCGCGCCGGCTGATGACTGACCAGCAACAGAAATGTTCCGGCGGGCGGCTCCTCGAGCGTTTTGAGCAACGCATTCGCGGCGGCCGCATTCATGGCTTCCGCGGGCGCGATCAATCCCACCTTGGCGCGTTGCCGATGCGGCGACAATTGGCTGAATTCGATCAATTCGCGCACGCGCTCGACGTTGATCACGTCCGTTGGGGTGCGGTTCCCTTCCTCGTCGTAGGTCACCGGCTCGATGAGCTGCAAGTCGGGATGCGTGCCCTGAGCGACATAGCCGCAGCTCGGGCACACGCCGCAGGCTTCCCCGTTGTCCCGCGGCGACTCGCAAAGCAAGGCCCGCGCGAAATGTAGCGCTAGCAAACGTTTGCCCAATCCCCGGCGCCCGGTGATCAGCAGCGCGTGCGGCCAGCGCTGACGATGGGCGAGCGCGGACGAAGCGATCGCCGTCTGCCACGACGGTAACGGCTGCCATGTTGCGCTGTGAGAAGCGAGCTCGCTCATGGCAGCGCGAATATCGCCGCGAGTTGCTGGCGAACCTTCGCCAACGGCTGCGTGCTGTCGACGACGCGGCAACGCTGCGGATCGGCGGTGGCGCGGGCGAGATAGGTTGCGCGCACGCGCTCGAAAAATTCCGCTTGCTGGCGCTCGAACTTGTCCAGGGAACGCCCATCCGCGAGCCGCTCGCGACCGACCCCGACTGGAACATCGAAAACAATGGTCTGATCCGGCCGAAAATCATCGAGCGCCACGCGCTCCATGTCCGCGATCAGCGTCGCCGCAACGCCATGACCGCCGCCTTGATAGGCGTACGTCGCATCGGTGAAGCGGTCGCACAATACCCAGGTGCCCTGCGCGAGCCGGGGCCAGATCTCGCGCTCGCAATGCTCGCGACGCGCCGCAAACATCAGCAAGGCTTCGGTGACATGGGCCATGGGCTCGCGCAGCAGAAGCTCGCGAAGCCGCTCGCCCAGCGATGTCCCGCCAGGCTCGCGGGTTACCCATACCTGCCTACCGGGTTGTGCCAGAAGCTCCGCGAGCCATGGCAAATGGGTGCTCTTGCCGGCGCCGTCGATCCCTTCAAGGGTGATCAGGCGGCCACGGAGCGCTGCGGGCATCGAGGGCAGTCGGAAAGTGAAGGAATGACGTGCGGTGCCGGCACCGAATCTCTAAGGCGCATCAGCGGCCATTGCGCTGATATTTTGCCACGGCGCGATTATGGTCCGCGAGGTTGGTCGAGAATTCGCTCGACCCGTCGCCGCGGGAGACGAAATAAAGAAACGGCGACTCCGGCGGGTGAAGGACCACGTCGATCGAGGCCTGGCTCGGCAACGCGATGGGCGTCGGCGGCAATCCGTCCCGCGTATAGGTGTTGAAGGCGTGGTCGGCGTCGAGATCGCGCCGCTTCAGATTGCCGGCAAATTGCTCGCCCATGCCGAAGATGACCGTGGGATCGGTCTGCAGGCGCATGCCCTGGCGCAAGCGGTTGATGAAAACGGAAGCGATGAGTGGACGGTCTGCCGGCCGACCCGTCTCCTTCTCCACGATCGATGCGAGCGTCAGCGCCTCGTAGGGCGTCGACAGCGGTAATTCGGGAGCACGTGCTGCCCACGCGGCGGCCAGGCGCTGCTGCATCGTCCGATAAGCGCGAACGAGGAGCGACGCGTCGGTCGATCCGGTCGCGAAATAATAGGTGTCGGGAAAGAACACGCCCTCAGGCACGCTTTCGGCGGCGCCGATTTTTTGCATCAACTCGGCCTCGGGCAGATCGCTGACGGCGGGCATGATCCCCGGGTGCTTTTTCAGCGCCGATCGGAGGTCGCGAAAGGTCCATCCCTCGACGATGGTAAACGCCGTTTGGGTGACATCGCCTTGCGTCAGCTTGTCGAGAAGGCGAGCGAGCGTCGTGCCCGCGCTAAGCTCGTAATTTCCGGCCTTGATGGTCCGGTCGCGGCCAGTGATTCGCGCCCAGCCGACCAGAATCCAGTCGGCGGGAAGCACGCCCGATGCGGCAAGCTCACGGGCCACCGAGCGCAGGGTCGCTCCCGGCTTGACCGTGAACGCGTAGGCGGTCTGCGGAAGCGCCAGCGGCGCGGCGACGATCCAGCCATAGGCAGCCGCGGCAGCGATGAGCAGCAACACAAGACACCACACCAAGCGACGCATGGGAGCAGCACCCGAGGAGGAAAAATTCGCTGCGACGGATCCGGCGCAAGCGAGTACACCCGAGCGATTATAATGGCTGCATGAGCTTGAAGTTCTTCCCACCACAGCGTTTCTTGCCGAATCGCAGCTTTCGATTAAAGCAACGACTTCACGCGCGGGGGTTCACGCTGGTCGAGATCCTGGTCGTCATCGTCATCCTTGGGATACTCGCGGCGCTGGTCGTGCCACGCGTGCTGGAGAGGCCAGACGAAGCCAGAGTGATCGCCGCCAAGAACGATGTCGCGGCGATTTTGCAGGCGCTCAAACTCTATCGGCTCGATAACGGGCGCTATCCCACCAGCGAGCAGGGGCTTGCAGCATTGGTGACCAGGCCCTCATCGGTGCCGCTGCCGCCGAACTGGAAACCGAACGGGTACCTCGAGCGGCTGCCCAAGGATCCGTGGGGCAATCCGTATCAGTATCTAAACCCCGGGTTGCGCGGTGAAATCGACGTGTTCAGTTTCGGCGCCGACGGAGCACCCGGCGGCACCGGCGTCGATGCCGACGTCGGCTCGTGGGACCTCTAGCCGCTACGCGCTCGAGGCCTGCGCGCAACATGAGCGTCAGGCGCCCGCTCGCGCCCAGTCAGGTGACTGGTTTCACCCTGGCGGAAGTTCTGGTGGTGCTGATCGTGATCGGGCTCGCCGCGGCGCTGGTCTACGCGCGCTTCGACAACGATCCGCGGGCAGAGCTCGAACGCGAGGGGCGGCGCCTTGGCGCGGCGATCGAGCACGCCGCGCTGCTCGCGCAATGGCACAACGAAACCCTCGGTGTGTCGGCCGCCGGCAGCAGCTATCGCTTCTGGCGGCGCGGCCCGAATGACGGCGACGAGTGGAGCGCTCTTTCCGGCGACGACGTGCTGGCGGCACGTGCGCTGCCGACTTCGTTCGCAGCAGCGGTGCGCGCGTACGCCGCGCAAGCGGTCGCGGCCGATGCCATCGTGCCGCTGCGCGCGAGCGGCCGGAACGAGCCGTTTGTCATCGAGCTTGCCGCGGCGGAATGGCACATCCTGCTTTTTTCCGATCCGATCAATCGGGTCACGGTATCGACGCCATCGCTGCGCTAGTGTGCTGTCACGTAAGTTCCGAAGATAAAGGAGCGGATGAAATCGGGCGTCAGGCAAGGCGCGAGGCCGATAGCGTACCCTGCGGTACGATGAGGCCGAGCAACGCAGCATGGCGCCCGATTTCGCCGCGAACTATCGAGTGAACTTGCGGGACAGCGCACTAGGACGCCGCCGGGGATTCACGCTGGTCGAGGTCTTGGTCGCACTGGCGATCCTGGCTGTGGCGCTGGCGGCTGGTTTTCGCAGCGTCGCTCAAAGCGCCGACAGCGCCACCGCGCTGAAGGCGCGCACCCTCGCCCTTTGGGTGGCCCAGAACCGGCTCGCCGCGGCGCAGCTCGAGCAGCCCGCGCCCGCTGTTGGCGAGCGCAGCGGCACCGACGCGCAAGCCGGCGCGGCGTTTTCGTGGCGCGAAACGGTGTCCGGCACGCCCAATCCCGCGTTCAGAAAAATCGAGATCAACGTGGCGGACCCGTCCACTCCGGATTATGTCCTCGCGCATCTCGTGGGGTACGTTGCCCAATCCCGGCGATGACACCGTTCCGCACCCGGCAGCGCGGATTCACCTTGCTCGAGGTGTTGATTGCGATAGGGATCGTGGCGGTGATTGCGCTGCTCGGCTACCGCGCGCTCGCTGCGCTTTCCGAAGCCGAGACACGCCTCGCAGCAGAGGCCACGCGATGGCGAACGCTGGACCTGTTCTTCGCGCGACTCGAAGGCGACATGCGTCAGGCCGTTCCGCGCCCGGCACGGTCGGGCGCCGTGCGCGAGGCACCGTGGATCGGCTTGGTCACCGATTCCGGCGGCGACGGCGGCGACAGTGCGCTCGCGTTTTCGCGAGCCGGTCCGGAATTCAATATAGAGCCGGGAAGTGCGGGCCAGAGACTTGGCTATCGCTTGAATAACGGCGCGGTCGAAGTGCTGTATTGGCCGAGCTATGACCGTCCCCCAAACGCACAAGCGACGAGCTACGCGTTGCTGGCCGACGTCGTGCATTTCAGGCTGACGTATCTGGCGCGCGACAACGCCTGGGTCGATCGCTGGCCCATCGCCGGCGATGCCGATTTGCCGCGCGCGGTTCGCGTGCAGCTAACGCTTTCTTCCGGCGAAACCATCGAGCGCTGGCTGGCGCTGCGCCAATGATCCGGCTTGCCGACGCTTCCCGCAGATCGAGATCGCATGGCGCCGCGGTGGTCATGGCGATGCTGCTCGCAGCGCTCGCCGCCACCATTGCTGCGACGCTGCTTTGGCAACAGCAACGCTGGATCGGAGAGCATCAACATCGCCGCGATCAGGTCCAGGCGCAGGCACTGGCAATGGCCGGTGTGCAATGGACGCGGCAGATCTTGTTCGATAACGCACCCGCAGGCAGCGTGGTTCACCTGGGCCAGCCGTGGGCGCTGAGGCTGCCGGCAATGCCCATTGAAAACGGCTCGATCGGCGGCTACATCGTCGACGCCCAAAGCCGCATCAATATCAACAATCTGTCGACCACCTCGACGGCGGCGGCCACATCGACACGCGCGGCTCTGCAGCGCCTGTTCGCCGCGCTCGCGCTGCCGCCCAATCTAGTCAACGCTGTCACCGACTGGGTCGATGCCGACGATAAGGCCAGCGATCCTGGCGGCGCCGAGGATGCGTGGTATCTCGCACAACCGATTCCGACTCTCGCCGCCAACGCACCGGTTCGTCGGATCGGCGAGCTGCTCCTCGTGCGCGACGTCGGCCCTGCGTCGATGGCCCGGGCGCGGCTCTTTGTCACGGCCCTCGACCCGCCGACCGCGGTCAACGTCAACACGGCGCCTGCGGAAGTGCTCGCCGCGACGGTTGGCGGCCTCGACCCGGCGGCGGCTGCCTTGCTTGTTGCGTCACGCGCAAAAACGCCGTTCACGAGCGTCGCCGACTTCAAGACACGCCTGCCGCGTCCCGACCTGGTGACCGACGAGACATCGCTGGACGTGCGAAGCGACTGGTTCGAGGTTTCGATCGAGGCGCAACAGGGCGACACTCTGGCGCGCGCCCGCGCGTTGCTCAAGCGCTCATCGACGCCGGGCGAATGGCCGGTGGTCGTATGGCAGATCGTGGAATAAGTGGCAAGTGAGCGGCAAATGAGCGGCAAGAGCGCAGTCAAGGGTCGCGTACAATTACCGTTGCTTTTGAGCCTATCGTCCGCTCGTATTGGGCCCTTCCGGCCGCCCGAATTGTCCATCCAGCCATGACCACACTGCGCGTCTATCTTGATGTCCCGCCCGATCCGGCGCGTGAGATGGAGTGGGCGCTCTTCGACGATGCGAATCGCGTGCTTCGCCGCGGCCGCGCGCCGCTTGCGGGCTGGCCGTCCGCCGACAGCCGGGAGGCGGTGATCGCCGCGGCACACGGGCGGCTGGTGACCGTCAAGCTGCCGCCGCTTCCGCCACAGCGTGTGCAATCCGCGGCCAGCTTCGCGCTCGAGGAGCAGCTCGCCGGCGCACCCGAGGACAGCCACGTCGCGCCGGGACGGCAATCGGCTGACGGCTCGCTGCGGGTTGCCATCGTCGGCGCGACCTGGATGCGCGCCTTTCAAGCGACGTCGAAGCGTTGCGTCATCCGCTGGCAGCGTATCTTGCTGGAAAGCGACCTTGCGCGGCCGCCCGCTGGAGGCTGGTGCTGGTGTGCGGAGTCACTCGAGCGCGCCGGCTTTGTGCGGACCGACAGCGGGTCGAGCATCTCGGTTGGACCATCGCATTCGGCAGGTCTGCCGGAGGAGCTCGCGCTTGCGCTCGCCGGCAGCGGCCGTCGGCCACGCCTCGTTCGAGTCGACATCGCGGCCGTCGACCAAGGCTTGCTCGAGCGAGTGCGGACCCAAACCGGCGTCGAATTCACCGCCGGCAGTGCGTGGCATTGGTCCGGTGCCGAGCCAGCGGCGTTCGACTCCGCGATCGACCTTCAGGTGGGCGCATTCGACACCGCGAGCGCGGCGCCCCGGATGGACGTCACGCGCCTGTTTCGGCCGGCGTTGTGGATCGTCGGCGCCGCGTTGGCGATTCAGGTGCTCGCAGGTGTAGGCGAGTGGCTTTCGCTGCAGTGGCAGCTGCGCGCGGTGGACCGGGAGATTTCGGCGGTGGCGCAGGTTGCAGTGGGAGACACAGCGGCCACCAACGCGGTCGGAGTCACGCCCGCCTCGGCCATCGCGCGTCGCCATGGTGAGCTTCGCCATCACGCGGGCCTTGCCGCCGGCAATGATCTGCTTCCGCTGTTGGCGCGCGCCGCGCCGGCAATTTCGGTGATTCCCGCCGGCGCCGTACGCTCGCTGCATTACGCCGATGGGCATGTCGTCTTCGAGCTGCAAAAGCTCGACCCGTCGCAGACGACACGCCTGCAGCGCGAATTGCAGCAGCTGGGATTGGTCGCCATCGCGGTGCCGACGGCTAACGGCGCACGGCTGCGGATCGGACTCGACTGATGGCCACGACGATGCGACCCGCGACCGAGACACGCCTGATTCAATGGCGGCAGTGGTGGCAGCTCCGATCTCCGGCGGAGCGTACTGCCTTGCTCGCGGCCGGCGGCATCGCGCTCGTCCTGTTGGCGTGGGTGCTCATCTGGCAACCGTTGACGCGTGACACCGAGCAGCTCGAGCGGCGCCTCATCGAACAGCGCGCAGCGCTTGCTACGGCGCGTCGCCAGGCCGACGAGATTGCCGCGCTTGCGCGAAGCACCGTCGATCCATCGCCGCGCGATGCGCGCTCCGATGTCGAGTCGGCGCTGGCGCGGCAAGGTCTCAAAGCCACCGCCATCGACCGCGGCGACGACCAGCGCCTGCGGGTGACGCTCGACGCGGTGTCGTTCGCCGCTCTGACTAGCTTGCTCGAAACGCTGCAACACGACGCCCGGTTGAATGCGGTGGACCTCACCGCTGCAGCGCGGGTCGAGCCGGGTCAGGTGCGCGCGGAAATGACGTTCTCGTCTGCGCGCTGAGCATGCGGTCGTTGCTCGTGGTCGCGGCTGCCGCCTGCCTGCTGGTGGCGGCCATCGCGGTAGAAGCGCCGGCGACGCTGGTCGATCGGCAGCTCGACTCGCTCACCAACGGACGGATGCGAGTTGCCGATGCCACGGGGACGATCTGGAACGGCTCCGGCGGGTTGATCCTCTTGCCGTACACCGCGCGGGTCCCCGTGCGGTGGCACATCGACGCACTACCGCTTCTGCGCTCTCGTTTGAGCGGAACACTGGCCCGCGATGCAATGGAATCGTCGCAGGCGACGTTCGAGCTCGGCTCCGATGATTTCGCGCTGCGCCGGTTTGCCATCGCATTTTCGGCGGAGGCGTTGTTGCGCGCTGCCGATGCGCCCGCCGCCGTCACCGCCGCCGGCGGCACCGTGGATCTCCGTGCGGATGCTTTCGCGATGCGCCGGGGATTGTTCGAGGGCGGGTTCATCGCCCGCTGGCAAGGCGCAAGCCTGCCCGGCCCGCGGCCTGACGTCCGCATCGCGCTCGGCGACGTTCGCCTCGACGCTGTCGCCAACGGTGGCGAGATCAAGGGCGCGCTGGCCAACGTGGCGGGCGATATCGAAATCACCGGCACGCTGACCCTTTCTGCCGCGGGCGCTGCGCGCGTGGATGCCCGACTGAAGCCTCGGGCAGGAATCGATGCGGAGCGTTCGCGAGCGATCACCGGCGCATTGTCGATGTTGGGATCGGCCGACGATACCGGTGGTTTTCGCGTCGCCTGGCAGGGGTCCGGACGATGAGCCGCCGACAACGCAACCGTGGTCGGTCCGGAGGCAGCAAAGCGGGCGGCCTCGCGGGCGGCAAAGCTGATCGTCATGTCGCCGCCAAAACCGCGACCAAGCCCGCTGCGGCCGCCGCGACCATCGCCAGCACCGCTGGTGAGCCGTTGACGCGAATCCGCGCCATCGACGCGCTGCGCGGTACGGCGATTTGCATGATGATCGTCTACCACGCGGCGTTCGATCTCAACTGGTTTCGTATCATCAGCGCCGACTTCAATCATGACGGTTTCTGGCTCAGCTTTCGCGACCTTATCGTCGGCAGCTTCCTCCTTCTGGTCGGCGTCAGTCTTGTTCTGGCCTCGCGTGCAGGTATTTCCCCGAGGCAGTTCTGGCGCCGCATTGCGCTTGTCGGTACATGCGCGATGCTGGTCACGCTCGGCAGTTATGTCACTTTTCCGAAAACCTTCATCACCTTCGGCATCCTCCACTGCATCGTGGTCTCGTCCATACTCGGCTGGCCGTTGGTGCGATTTCCACGTGCGGCGTTGGTCGTCGGTATCGTCGTGATCGTCGGCGGCGTTGCGATTGGCCTGCCGCTGTTCGATCTGCCGTGGCTCAATTGGGTCGGACTGATGACTCACAGACCCGCGACCGAAGATTACGTGCCACTCCTGCCCTGGTTCGGTGTGGTGCTGGTCGGAATCAGTATCGGTTGGTGGCTGCTGGAGCGTCACCTGCGTGACCTGCGTCAGATGTCGCGCGCCTCACCAAAATGGCTGACCTGGCTCGGACGGCACAGTCTGCTCGTGTACATGATTCACCAGCCGATCATGGTTGGGCTGCTGCGTGTGTTTCACGGTTGAGCGCCGAACTTGTGTGACATCAAGGCGCTCTCGCCCCCCACTAAAGCGAGCGCAGGAACGTGAGGAGCGCCTCCTGATCGTCCTCGCCCAGCCACGAGAACCGCCGGAGCGCGTCGCTCGCCTCACCCCGGTGGCGCTCGATCGCATCCCGAAGCGTCGGCGATTCGCCATCGTGCATCAGCCGGCTTCGTAGCCGGAGGCCCCAGAGCGGCGCCGTGCGGATTCGGTTGGCCGTCGGCGACATGTATTCCTGCATGTGCGCGAAGCGCTTGCCGAAGTGCTCTACGACGGCAATCTCGATCCCGTCGCCGGTGCCGACGTCGTGCAGCAGGAAGTCGCTGAACGGATGGAACAGCCGGTTCCCGAGCGCGGCCGGCACGGTGTAGGTGCCGCCGTTGAGCGTAGTGCCCGCGGGAGCCGTTACCAGGTTACGCACGTGGCACGTCGCGCAGCCGACGCTGTCGAACAGCCCCGAACCTTTGCGCGCCGCGTTAGTGTTTGCGAGGATCGCGTCGCGCGCCGGCGCCTTGGTTGCGCGCACGAAGCGCGCGAAGCGGTCGATGTCGGCGAATTCCCGGACGGCGGGGGCGCGCACCACGCCCGCAGTGGCGCGGGCTTTGGCCCGTCGGGCAGCGGCTGCGCTTTCGGGCTTATCCTCGGGATCAGCGACCGTGTCGCAGATCGTCGTGACCTCGTCGGGCAGCAGGCGATTCGTGATGCCCATCTCGTTCAGGTACGCGTCTCCAGCGAACGACAGCAGGCTCGCCTGCTGTCCCTTCCAGCCGAAGCGACCGATGCGGTTGACCCCGGGTGCTTCGAGCACTGGCACGTCGAATGCGCGCCCGCAGATGCTGCCGTGCGTGTCCCGACACTGGCGCCGCGCGAGCTCGCGCAGGAACTCGTCCGACGCGGCCTCTACCAGTCCGTCGCCGAGCAGGTTGACCGATATCCGGAAGGTGCGGATGTTGGCGTTGTCCGGCACGTGCTCCTGGATCTCCTCGTCCGGGAACGCGCCGCTCGGGCAGATGGCGCGGTCGTTGATCAGCGTCCGTCCTTCGATGACCACCTTGCCGCGCGCGATCGGCACGCGCGGGGTTTGAAATCGGCCCTGCGCGTCACGCAAGCCGGCGCGGAGCTCGGCAACTTGGCTGCCGCCGCCGGAGAGCGGGTTCTGGTGGCATTCGCGGCACGACTGCGCGTTGTACAAGGGCCCAAGTCCGTCGGCGATGTTCTCGACGTCGTCGAACACGGTCTGATCGTCGATGAATGTCGCCTGATCGACCGCACCGTTCGTCTGGCCGTCGAAGCCCGTGAGCGCTTCTTGCGCGCCGGTGGCGGGCACGTCGGATTCCGTGCCCAGCGAGGGCGGCGGCAGGGTAATGCAAGCAACCAGAGCTAGCGAGCAAAGGAGAAACACCGCAATTTGTTTCATGCTGCCTCCTTCAAGAAGGCCCGGACTTTGGGGGTTACGCGGGGAGATGTCGCGCTCAGGTAGAGCGCGTAGTTTCGACCGGGCTTGCCGGTCTTAACATATGTCGGACGACCAATAGGCATTGCAAGCCACGCGAACCTGAGTATTGAGATTTCGGCCGTGCGGGTCAACCGTCGGTTTTTGGTGGCAAGCACCCGGGGCAGCCTGCCGTTGCTGTTGGCCGCCCATAGGCAACGCAGGCGCAATTCGTCCTCGCTCGCGCCCAGCCCAAGTCCGGTATAATTCTCATTTTTAGGCGCGTAGCTCAGCTGGTTAGAGCACCACCTTGACATGGTGGGGGTCGTTGGTTCGAGTCCAATCGCGCCTACCACCTTTTTACTGAAGCTTGCGAACGCTCAATGTCGTTAAGGAAAGACATGGTTATGACACCGCGAACGCGTTTGGAGACCGACTGACGATCCTCGAGTTCGCACGCGGCTGTCCCGTGAAAGATGCGGAAAAAGTGCGGCTCGTCCGCACTTTTTTTTGCAATCGGATTCGCACGATTCCCAAAGGGAACACGCACCATGCCTGATGTCCGACTACCCGACGGCGCCGTCAAGCATTTCGATGCGCCGGTCACCGTGGCCGAGGTCGCCTCCGCGATCGGGCCGGGACTTGCCAAGGCCGCCCTCGCCGGTCGCATCGACGGCGAGCTGGTCGATACGTCCTTCGTGATCGACCGCGACGCAAGCCTCGCCATCGTCACCGACAAGGATCCGGATGGGCTCGAAGTGCTGCGCCACTCTACCGCGCACCTTCTCGCCTACGCGGTCAAGGAGCTCTTTCCTGACGCGCAGGTGACCATCGGCCCGGTGATCGAAGACGGCTTCTACTACGATTTTTCCTACAAGCGGCCGTTCACGCCGGAAGACCTCGCGGCGATCGAAGAGCGCATGGCCGAGCTCGCGAAAAAGGACGAGCCGGTGACCCGAAAGCTCATGCCGCGCGATGAGGCGGTCAAGCTTTTCGAGTCCCTGGGCGAGCATTACAAGGCCGAGATCATCGCCTCGATTCCGTCCAATGAAGATATCTCGCTCTACAGCGAGGGCAAGTTCACCGACCTTTGCCGCGGCCCGCACGTGCCGTCGACCGGCAAGCTCAAGGTGTTCAAGCTCACCAAGCTGGCGGGCGCGTATTGGCGCGGCGATTCGCGCAACGAAATGCTGCAGCGGATCTACGGCACCGCGTGGGCGAAAAAGGACGATCTCGAGCTGTACCTGCACCGTCTCGAAGAGGCGGAAAAGCGCGACCACCGCAAGCTCGGCCGCGCGCTCGACCTATTCCACCTGCAGGACGAAGCCCCCGGCATGGTGTTCTGGCATCCGAAGGGATGGACGATCTGGCAACAGGTCGAGCAGGCCATGCGCAGGGTGTATCAGGACAACGGCTATCAGGAAATCAAGTGCCCGATGATCCTCGATCGATCGCTCTGGGAGAAATCTGGCCACTGGGAGAATTACAAAGAGAACATGTTCTTCACCGAATCGGAGAAGCGCGAGTTCGCGATCAAGCCCATGAACTGTCCGGGCCATGTCATGGTGTTCAACTCCGATATGAGGAGCTACCGCGATCTGCCGCTGCGCTATGGCGAGTTCGGCTCCTGTCACCGCAACGAGCCCTCCGGAGCACTGCACGGCGTCATGCGCGTGCGTGCGTTCACCCAGGACGACGGCCACATTTTCTGCAGCGAGGAGCAGATCCAGTCGGAATGCACGGCGTTCAACCGTCTCGCGCTCAACGTCTACAAGGACTTCGGCTTCGACGACATCGTGATCAAGCTCGCGCTGCGTCCGGATAAACGTCTGGGATCGGACGAAGTCTGGGATCGCGCCGAGAATGCGCTGCGCGAGGCGCTCAAGGCCTGCGCGGTGGAATGGGTCGAGCTGCCCGGCGAAGGCGCCTTCTACGGTCCGAAGATCGAGTACCACCTCAAGGACTCGCTCGGGCGCTCGTGGCAATGCGGCACCATGCAGGTCGACTACTCCATGCCGGCCCTGCTCTCGGCCGAATACGTGGCCGAGGACAACACCCGCAAAGTGCCGGTAATGCTGCACCGGGCCATCGTCGGCTCGCTCGAACGTTTCATCGCCATCCTGATCGAGCACTACGCCGGCGCGCTGCCGCTATGGCTCTCGCCGCATCAGGTGGTCGTCCTCACCATTACCGACCGCCAGGCAGACTACGCTCGGGCGGTTGCGGAGCGCCTCAGGAGCGCCGGCTTCAGGGCCCAGACCGATTTGCGTAATGAGAAAATTAACTATAAAATTCGAGAACATAGCCTGCAAAAGCTGCCGTATCAGGTGATCCTGGGCGACAAGGAGTTGCAGGCTCAACAGGTGGCCGTGCGGACCCGCGCCGGCGAGGATCTGGGGGCGATGCCTCTGGATTCCTTCATCGATCGCCTCGAAACTGAGGCGGCGTCTCGCCCTTAAGACGGCGGATGTAGCGATGGGCGGTGGGCGGCACGGCCGAACTTTTGTCTTTACGGAGAATACCTATAGCCCAAGATAGAGCGCAGCGGATCAACGGTGAGATCAATGCTCCCGAAATTCGCTTGGTAGGCGTGGAAGGTGAACAACTTGGCATTGTGGCGATCGCGGATGCGATCGCGCAGGCTGAAGCCGCGGAACTCGATTTGGTGGAGATTGCACCCCTGGCCGAGCCGCCGGTCTGCCGGATCATGGATTTCGGCAAGTTCAAATATCGCGAGGCCAAGCGCCAGCACGAGGCAAGGCTCAAGCTCAAGCAGATCCAGGTCAAGGAAGTCAAATTCCGGCCCGGCACTGACGAAGGCGATTACAAGATCAAGCTGCGGAATCTGATCCGATTCCTAGGCGAGGGCGACAAGGCCAAGGTCACGCTGCGCTTTCGCGGGCGGGAAATGGCGCATCAGGAATTCGGCATCCGGTTGCTGGAGCGTATCCGCGGCGACCTGGAGCCGCATAGTGTCGTGGAGCAGTTTCCGCGGCTCGAGGGGCGGCAAATGGTGATGCTGTTGGCCCCGAAAAAAGTAACGGTAACGAAGCATCACCCGAATAAGCCCGAGGCCGGTAAGAGCGAAAGCCAAAAAGCCTCTCCCCCGGAGAGCACCGCTGTGGGCAGCAAATAGGAAAGTGAAAGGGACTTTGTCATGCCGAAAATGAAGACCAAGAGCGGCGCCAAGAAGCGCTTCCGCGTGCGCGCAAACGGCAGCATCAAGCGCTCGCAGGCGTTCAAGCGCCACATCCTTACCAAGAAGTCGACCAAGAGCAAGCGCCAGCTTCGCGGCTCCACACGCGTCCACAGCACCAACGCGGACTCGGTCAGAGCCATGTTGCCGTACGCGTAACGGAGACCGACCATGCCCAGAGTAAAGCGTGGAGTCACCGCCAAAGCGCGGCATAAGAAGGTTCTGGCTAAATCCAAGGGTTATCGCGGCCGCCGCAGCAACGTCTATCGCATCGCCAAAGAAGCGGTGATGAAGGCGGGGCAATACCAATATCGCGACCGGCGTCAGAAAAAGCGTGAATTCCGCGCGTTGTGGATTGCGCGCATCAACGCTGCGGTGCGCGAATTGGGAATGAGCTACAGCGTATTCATGAACGGCCTGAAAAAAGCATCGATCGACATAGACCGAAAGGTGCTAGCCGATCTGGCCGTTCACGACCGAGCGGCTTTCGGAAAGATCGCGGAGCAAGCCAAAGCCTCTCTGGCCTGAAAGCGGGACATGAAAGAGGGGGGCGATAAGCGCCTCCCTTTTTTTGTCCCCATTTATCCTCATTTCCTTCTTCGGCCATGGACAAGCTCGAGCAAATCGTCGCGTCCGCCCTTGCCGAATTCGAAGCGTGCAACGATCCGGCGGCGCTCGAAAACTGCAAAGCGAAATTTCTAGGCAAGAGCGGCCAATTGACGGAGTCGCTGAAGGCCTTGGGGAAACTCTCGGCTGCGGACCGCCCGGCTGCCGGAGCGCGGATCAATCAGGCCAAATCCGAGCTCGAAGCGGCGCTCGGCCGCCGTCGTGACGCGCTCGCCGAAGCAAAGCTCTCCCACCAGCTCGCCGCTGAATCGCTCGATGTCTCGCTCCCGGGACGCGGCGCCGGAGTCGGCGGGCTTCACCCGATTACCCGCACCATCGACCGCATCGAGGCGCTGTTCCACTCGCTCGGCTTCACCGTTGCCGAGGGACAGGAAATCGAGGACGACTTCCACAATTTCACCGCACTGAACACGCCGGAAGACCACCCTGCCCGCTCGATGCACGACACGTTCTACGTCGAAGGCGGCATGGTGCTGCGCACGCATACTTCGCCGGTTCAGGTGCGATACATGGAAACGCACGCGCCGCCGATCAAGATCATCGCCCCGGGACGGGTCTACCGCGTAGACAGCGATGCGACACATTCACCGATGTTCCATCAGGTCGAGGGGCTCTGGATCGACAAGGACGTCACCTTCGCCGATCTCAAAGGCGTGTTTACCGAGTTTCTTCGACGATTCTTCGAGCGCGACGATCTCAAGGTTCGCTTCCGGCCGTCTTTCTTTCCCTTCACCGAGCCGTCGGCGGAAATCGATGTCGCCTTCGGTGAAGGCTGGCTCGAGATCTCCGGCGCGGGACAGGTTCATCCCAATGTGCTGCGCGCGGTTGGAATCGATCCCGAGCTTTATCAGGGCTTCGCCTTCGGCATGGGGCCGGACCGACTCGCGATGCCGCGCTACGGCGTCAACGATCTGCGCCTGTTCTATGAAAACGACCTGAGATTCCTTCGCCAGTTCGCGTAAGCGCAAGGTATTGTCGAGATGAAGTTCTCCGAACACTGGCTGCGCACCTTGGTCGATCCTCCGATCGACAGCGACTCGCTCGCCCACGCGCTGACCATGGCCGGCCTGGAAGTCGAAGAGCTCACGAAGGCCGCACCGGCGTTCAGCGGCGTGGTGGCCGCGCGCGTGCTGTCGGTCGAACGCCATCCAAACGCCGATCGGCTCACCGTGTGCCGCGTCGACGCGGGCTCGGGCGACCCTCTGTCGATCGTCTGCGGCGCGCCGAATGTTGCAGTAGGCATAGTCGTTCCGTGCGCTCTGGTGGGCGCCACTCTTCCCGTAGGGGTGGACATTCGCAAGACTACGATGCGCGGCGTGGAATCGCAGGGAATGCTCTGTTCGGCGAGTGAGCTTGGCATCTCCGACGACAGCGCGGGTCTTCTGGTACTCGATTCGCACATTCCAGTCGGCACCGATGTGCGCCAAGCACTCGATCTCGACGATGTGGTCTTCACATTCAAGCTCACGCCCAACCGTGCCGATTGTCTGTCGGTGCTCGGGCTCGCGCGCGAAGTTGCCGCGATCACCGCGTCGCCGCTGCGTTATTCGCCGCCGCCCACGATCGTCGCAACCTCCAAGTCAGCGCGCGGCGTTCGAGTCGAGGACCCGCAAGCATGCTCCCGCTTTTGCGGTCGTGTGATCAGCGGCATCGACGCGACCGCACCCACGCCCATGTGGATGAAGCAGCGCCTCGAGCGCAGCGGCATCCGGTCGATCTCCGCCGTGGTCGACGTCACCAACTACGTGATGCTGAAGCTCGGGCAGCCGCTGCATGCCTACGACGACAGCCTCCTCGAAGGCGATCTGATCGTGCGCTTCGCGAGGACCGGCGAAACGCTGACGCTTTTGAATGGCCAGCAGCTTGCGCTGGATCCCGATCTCCTCCTGGTCGCCGATGAGAAAAAGGCGCTGGGGCTCGCGGGCATCATGGGTGGTGAGCACAGCGGCATCAGCGACAAGACGACGAGTATCTTTCTCGAGGGCGCATTCTGGAGTCCGGCGGTGATCCAGGGCAAGGCGCGGCGCCTTGGTTTTGCCACCGACGCCGGGTTCCGGTTCGAGCGTGGCGTCGACTTTGCCAACGCCGACCGTGCCGTCGATCGCGCGACACAATTGATCCTTGAGCTTTGCGGCGGAGAAGCGGGTCCGATGGTCGATGTGCGCGGCCCGATGCCGCGACGCGATCCGGTTCGGGTGCGCCCACGACGCGTGGCGCAAATTCTAGGCATCGAAATTTCCAACGCGGTTCTCGCCGATATCTTCAGCGTTCTCGGCCTTAAGCCTACCCAGGAAGGCACGGACTTCCTGGTCACACCGCCGTCTTTTCGCTTCGATCTCGCAATCGAAGAAGACTTCATCGAAGAAGCGGCACGGCTTTATGGCTACGACAACATTCCAGCGTCGGCGGTCAGACATACGCAGGCCATGTTGCCCGAGCGCGAGGCGACGCGGTCGGTATCGACCATGCGTCAGCGACTGGTCGACCGCGATTATCAGGAAGTCATCACCTTCGCCTTCGTGAGCTCGGCATCGGAGCTGGCGTTGCGACCGGATGGCAACGCGATCAAAGTCCTGAATCCGATCGCGAGCCAGTTCGACGTGATGCGCACGACGCTCCTCGGCGGCTTGATCGAAACGCTGCGCACCAACCTCAATCGCAAGCAGGACCGGGTCCGCGTCTTCGAAACCGGCCGCTGTTTTTTTCGCGACAAAGAGCGCTACTCGCAGCCACTGCGCATCGGCGGCCTGGCGTTCGGGCCCGCACTTCCGGAGCAATGGGGTGCGCCCAAGCGAAATGTCGATTTTTTCGATGTCAAAGGCGACCTCGAAGCGCTCGTCTGGCCGCTGACCGTTCGCAGCGAAGCAGCTGCTCATCCGGCCTTGCATCCCGGCCGGTCGGCCCGCGTCTTCGTGGGTGACAAGGAAGCAGGCTGGATCGGTGAATTGCATCCCCGGCTACTGCGAGAATTCGATCTGGCCGGCGCGCCACCGGTCGTCTTCGAGCTCGACCAGGAGCCGCTGACCGAACACGCCCTTCCTTCGGCCAGGACGGTCTCGCGGCTGCCGGCGGTACGACGCGACATCGCGATCGTGGTCGCCGAAACTATCCCCGCCGAGGCAGTCCTGGACGCCCTGAGGCGGGCGAGCCCAGGCCAAGTCGAACGTGTGGCGCTGTTCGACGTCTACCGTGGGCCAGGGATAGAGCGGGGCAAAAAAAGCCTTGCAATTCTTGTGCTTATGCAAGATACTGCACGTACTTTGACGGACGCCGAAATCGACGCGACGATCGCAGATTTGCTGCGCGTCCTCAGAGAGCGATTCGACGCCTCAGTACGTAACTGAGTACGAAACTGAGCACGCAACTCGGCATTAAGTAAGCAAGTAAAGTAGTTACGCCAGTAGGGACTCCCATGACGCTCACCAAAGCCGAACTCGCCGACCTGCTATTCGAGCAGCTCGGCCTCAACAAGCGTGAAGCCAAGGATATGGTCGAACGGTTTTTCGAGGAAATTCGCATCGCTCTGGAATCCGGTGACAGCGTCAAGTTGTCCGGCTTCGGCAACTTCCAGCTCCGAGAGAAACCGCAGCGCCCCGGGCGCAATCCCAAGACCGGCGAAGAAATTCCGATCACCGCG